>DAHUYE010000007.1 GCA_027315345.1 Actinomycetota bacterium | reverse complement strand
CTGGCCGGGCCCGCGGACCGGCCGCGCCCGGTGGCCTCTGGTCCGGGCGTGCCGCTGGAACTGGCCGACACGCTGATCGTCCTGACCTGGAACGACCCGGAGAGCTTCCGCCGCGTGATGGACGAGCGTGGCGACGAGGTCGCGGCCGTCATCACCGAGGCCGCCGTGTTCAACACCGGCTGCATCCTGCCCGAGCCCGGATACCTGGAGTTGCTCCGCTCGGAGACCAGGCGGCACGGGGCGATGCTGATCTTCGATGAGGTCATCACCGGCTTCCGGGTCGGCCCCGGCGGGGCCTCCGGCCTCTTGGGGGTCACCCCCGACCTGTGGTGTTTCGGAAAGGTCATCGGCGGGGGACTGCCCCTGGCCGCCTTCGGCGGGCGTCGGGAGGTCATGGAGGTGCTGGCCCCGGTCGGCCCGGTGTACCAGGCCGGCACCCTGTCCGGTAACCCCATCGCCACCGCCGCCGGCCTGGCCGTGCTCAACCGGCTCGACGCCGGCGCCTACGAGGCCATCACCGCCACCGCCTCCGCCCTGGCCGCCGGGCTGGAGGGCGCCCTGGCCGAGGCCGGGGTGGATGCCACCGTGCCCCGTTTCGCCTCGCTGGTCGGGGTGTTCCTGGGGCCCGGCCCGGTCACCGACTACGACACCGCCCGGGCCGTGGCCGGCAACGGGCTCTACCCGGGCTTCTTCCATGGCCTGCTCGACGCCGGTGTGTCAGTGGCGCCGGGGGCGTATGAGGCGCTCTTTGCCGGTCTGGCCCACGGGGCGGCCGAGGTGGATGAGACGGTGCGGGCGGCGGCCCGGGCCGCTCAGGGAGTCAGCGCCGCGATGGCCGCCACCGCCCGGTAGGCGGCCTCGGCCGGGCCCAGCTCGTCCGGGCGCAGGGTGTTGGACATTATGCGCAGCACCCACTCCATGAGACTGCGGCTGTGCATGCCGGTGCCGACCAGCAGGCGCATGAGGCGGGGCCGGCCGATGATGGCTACAAAGGCGGCCGCCACCTTGTAATAGAGGCCGTAGCTGGCCTGGAGGCGGTCCTCGTAACGGGCCAGAGCGCTGGTGGGCACCGGCCCCGACCCCTCGGAAAGGGCCTCCGACAGGGTCAACGCCGCCATCCGTCCCGTCTCGTAGGCGTAGGCGATCCCCTCCCCGTTGAAGGGATTGATGGCCCCGGCGGCGTCGCCGGTCAGCAGCCAGCCCGGCCCGTGGCGGGGCCCGACCGAGAGGGACATGGGCAGGCGCCCGCCCGTGGCCGGCCCGCAGGCAGAGCCCGGGGAGATGCCCCAGGACTCCGGCGCCCATTCCACGAAGGCGTCCATCAGCTGGGAGGTGTTCACGTCCTTCCAGTGCCGGAAAGTCGACAGGAGACCGACACCGACGTTGACCCGCCCGTCGCCCACCGGGAAGATCCAGCCGTAGCCGGGCAGGACGTTGCCCTCTCGGTCCCGCACATCGAGGTGGCTCTCGATCCAGGGCTCGTCGTGGCGGGGGGAGTTGTAATAGGCGCGGATGGCCATGCCCTGGGGGAGCTGGCGGTCCCGGCCGGCGCCGAGGGCCCGGCCGATCCGGGAGTTGGACCCGTCCGAGACCACTACGGCCCGGGCCCGGACCTCGACGGTGGCGGGCGGACCGCCGCCGGGATCCTTGCGCTTGACGGTCGCCCCCACCACCCGGCCGCCCTCGAGGAGAGGGGCGGTGGCCTCCGCCTCCTGCCACAGCAGGGCCCCCGCCTTCTCGGCCCGCTCCGATACCAACCGGTCGAGATCGTGACGGGTGACCACGTAGCCGTGGCGGGGAAAGCCGGGGTGCTCGGGCCAGGCCAGTTCCAGGGTACGGCCGAAGGCCAGCGAGCGCAGGCCGTCGAAGCGGTGGTGGCCCTCCAGGGTGGTGCCCAGGCCCATGTCGGTGAGCTGACGGACCGAGCGGGGGGTCAGCCCGTCCCCACAGGTCTTCTCCCGGGGGAAGCGCTTCTTCTCCAGCAACAGGACGTCCCAGCCCGCCTCGGCCAGCCAGTAGGCGCAGGCCGAGCCGGACGGCCCGGCGCCGATGACGACGACGTCGTGGCCAGTCACACCAGAAGCCTACGAGCGATCACAATTTCACGAGCGCGCCGTTTGGCGTGGGGGTGGGCCCGCCGGGCTAGCTTGGCCCACCGGATGACCCAGTACCTGCCGATCCTGGCCCTCTTCATCGTGGCCGCGCTCTTCGCTGGGCTGAGCTTCATGGCCTCCGGCCTGCTGGCCCCCTACCGCCCCACCGACGCCAAGTCGGCGCCCTACGAGTGCGGGATCGTGCCCGACCGGGAGCCGGCCGAGCGCTTCCCGGTGCGGTTCTACCTGGTCGCCATGCTCTTCATCATCTTCGACATCGAGATCATCTTCCTGTATCCGTGGGCGGTCATCTTCAAGGAGACGGCTTCACCGGTGTTCCTGCTGGTGGAGATGCTGACCTTCGCCGCCACCGTATTCGTGGCCTTCATCTACCTGATCAGCCACGGCGCCCTGGACTGGGGTCCCCTCAAGCGCCTGCGCCCCATGGCGCCCATCTCCCCGGCCCGGACCAGCGAGTCCACCGTCCGCCGCATCCGTCCCGCCGCCCGGGACGAAGCCGCCTGATCGGGGGACCGGGTGGGCTTTGAGGATCTCAACCACAACTTCATAACCGCTCCGCTGGAGGAGCTGGTCAAGTGGTCCAGGAAGAACAGCGTCTGGCCGGCCACCTTCGGCCTGGCCTGCTGCGCTATCGAGATGATGGCCACCGGGGCGGCGCATTTCGATATCTCCCGCTTCGGCATGGAGGTGTTCCGGGCCTCCCCCCGCCAGGCCGACCTGATGGTCGTGGCGGGCCGGGTCAGCCAGAAGATGGCTCCGGTCCTGCGCCAGGTGTACGACCAGATGATGGAGCCCAAGTGGGTCATCTCCATGGGCGTGTGCGCGTCCTCCGGTGGCATGTTCAACAACTACGCCATCGTCCAGGGCGTGGACCAGGTCGTCCCGGTCGACGTCTACGCCCCCGGTTGCCCGCCCGGACCCGAGACGCTGCTGCACGCCATCCTCACCCTGCATTCCAAGATCTCCACCGGTGAGATGCACAGCCGCCGGCGGGACTCGGGCGGGGGCGCCCGCCTCATGCTGCCCCATCCGGGTGGAGCCGGTTATGAGGATGTCCACGTCGAGATGCGGACGCCTCACTGATGAGCACGGCCGGGCCCACGGACAGCGTCGCGTCCCCGCCGGCTCCGCGGGCCGGGGAGACCCTTCCCACCGCCGATCCCTCCGCCCACGCCATGACCGCGGCCGAAGCGACCGGCTATGGGGTCCCCGTCTCCTTCTCCCGGGGCCAGCCGGTGCTGCATGTCGATCAGGCCGGCTACGAGGAGGTCATCGCCCGGCTGCGGGATGACGGCTTCAACGGTGTCGTCGACCTCACCGCCGTGGACTACCTGGCCCACCCGGGCCGGGAGTTGCCCGCCGGGGTGCGGGCCGAGCGCTTCGAGCTGGTCGTGAACCTGGTCTCCTATAGCCGCCGTCAGCGGGTCCGGGTCCGCGTCCAGTTGCCCGAGCACGACGCCGTACTGCCATCCCTGTTCTACGTCTATCCCGGCACCGAGGCCATGGAGCGGGAGGCCTACGACATGATGGGGATCGTCTTCACCGGGCATCCCGATCTGAGCCGCATCCTCATGCCCGAGGACTGGGAGGGCCACCCGCTGCGCAAGGACTACGCCGTGGGCCGGGTGCCGGTGCAGTTCAAGCAGTCTCCGGGGACCCGGTGAGCATGAGCGAGGACCAGCCCCCGCAGACGGCGCCCATCGTCCACACCGCCGAGACCGACGCCGAGGCGCTGGTGGCGGAGACGTCGGAGGGAACCCAGGAGCTCCAGCCCCGTACCCTGACCGAGTCGGCCGAACTGCTGCGCGAACGCGGCGCCGTGCTGCGCCTGCCCGACGGCGGCGTCCTCGACTCGGCCGACATCGATGTCGAGATCACCGACGATGAGACGATGATCATCAACATGGGCCCGCAGCACCCGTCGACCCACGGCGTGCTGCGGATCATGATGGAACTCGACGGTGAGACGGTCCTGCGCTCCAAGCCCATCATCGGTTACCTGCACACCGGGATGGAGAAGACGGGCGAGGAGCTGACCTATGTGCAGGGCGGCACCAATGTCACCCGCATGGACTACCTGGCCCCGCTGTTCAACGAGTTGGTCTTCGCCCTGGCCACCGAGGCCCTCCTGGAGGTCGAGGTGCCGGAGCGGGCCACCTGGATCCGCATGCTGCTGACCGAGCTCAACCGGGTGTCATCGCACCTGTTGTGGATGGCTACCAACGGCATGGACCTGGGGGCCGTGTCGATGATGATCTACGGCTTCCGGGAGCGGGAGATGGTCCTCGACTTCTTCGAGAAGACGACCGGCCTGCGCATGAACCACAACTTCATCCGCCCCGGTGGGGTGGCCGCCGACCTTCCTGATGGCTGGCAGGAGGACGTCAATGAGATCCTTCACGTCATCCCGGGCCGCCTGGATGAGTACGACGACCTTCTGACCGGACAGCCCATCTTCCGGGAGCGCACCCAGGGCGTCGGTGTCCTCACCGCCGAGGAGGCGGTGGCCCTGGGCGCCACCGGTCCCATCCTGCGCTCCACCGGGGTGGCCTGGGACCTCCGCCGGGACATGCCCTACATGTTCTACGACCAGCTCGAGTTCGACGTGGTGGTGGGCAGCTACGGTGACGCCTTCGACCGCTACGCCATCCGGCTCAACGAGATCCGGGAGTCGCTGCGGATCATCGCCCAGATAGTCGAGCGCATGCCCGAGGGCGACTACCGCATCCAGGACAAGAAGGTGACGCCTCCGCCCCGCCGCCGTATCGATGAGTCCATGGAGGCGCTCATCCACCATTTCAAGATCTTCACCGAGGGCTTCAAGGTCCCCGAGGGCGAGGTGTACGTCGGGGTGGAGACGCCCCGGGGTGAGATCGGCTGCTATCTGGTCTCGGACGGTTCGCCCAAGCCCTACCGGCTCCATATCCGGGATGCCTCCTTCGTCAATCTCCAGAGCCTGCCGATCATGATGCGGGGCGGCCTGGTGGCCGACGCCGTGGCCGTCATCTCCTCGGTGGATCCGGTCATGGGGGGTGTGGACCGCTAGTGCCCCGTCTGGCCGGTCCCAATCTCGAGCGGGCCAAGGAGACCATCGGTCTTTACCCCCAGGCCCGTTCCGCCCTCGTCCCCCTGTGCCACCTGGCCCAGGAGCAGGACGGCTGGCTCACGCCTGAGGCCATCGAGCACATAGCCGAGCTGCTCGGCCTCACGCCGGTCGAGGTCCTCGGCACCGCCTCCTTCTACGACATGCTCCACACCGAGCCGGTGGGCCGGAACCTGGTGGGCATATGCACCAACATCGCCTGCCTGCTGGCCGGGGCCTACGAGTTGATGGAGCACGCCGAGGAGTCCCTCGGCGTCAGCGCCGGTGGCACCACCAGCGACGGCCAGTTCACCCTGGAGGAGCTGGAGTGCGCCGCCTACTGCGATAAGGCCCCCTGCGTACTGGTCAACTACCGCTTCTTCGGACCGGTGGACAATGCCGGCTTCGACCAGATCGTGGACGACGTCCGGGCCGGCCGGCTGGCCGAGGACATCCCGCCCCACGGGACCCTCTCCCGGGTGCGCCGGGAGGGAGGCCTGCAGGTGCCGGCGGACGAGATCGCCACCCAGCGGGCGGCGGCGGACACTGCCAAGCGCCGGCGGGCCGAGGAGAAGAAGAAGCTCGAGGAGTCCCGTTCGGCCGACGCCGCCGCCACCGCTCCCCAGCCCGGGGGCCAGCCGGGTCCGGCATCAGGAGGAGCGGAGTGAGCTTCCTGGACGCACCCCGGGTGGTCACATCGCGCTTCGAGCACGAGGACTCCCACACCCTGTCCCGATTCGTATCCACGGGCGGCTATGACGGCCTGCGCAGAGCCCTGACCATGACTCCGGAGGAGGTGGCGGCCCAGGTCGACGCCTCCGGCATCATCGGCCGCGGCGGCGCCGGCTTCCCCACCGGGCGGAAGTGGTCGATGCTGCGGCCGGCCCCGGTGCGGTACCTGGTCATCAACGGGGACGAGAGCGAGCCGGCCACCTTCAAGGACCACGCCCTGGTGACCAGGGACCCGAACCAGCTGGTCGAAGGCGCCCTCATTGCCGCCTACGCCGTGCAGGCCACCCAGGTTTTCCTCTACGTGCGGGGCGAGTTCGCCCTCGGCCTGGAGCGGGTGCAGGCCGCCCTCAACGACGCCTACCGCCAGGGGGCGGTGGGACGGGACATCTTCGGCTCCGGCTTCAGTGTGGATGCCATCGTCCATCCCGGCGCCGGCGCCTACATCTGCGGGGACGAGACGGCCCTGCTGGAAAGCCTGGAGGGCAAGCGGGGCTTCCCCCGGGTCAAGCCGCCGTACTACCCGGCCGTGACCGGCCTCTACCGGGAGCCCACCATCGTCAACAACGTGGAGACGGTGTCATCCCTGCCGTGGATCATCAACCACGGCGGGGCCGCCTTTGCCGCCCTGGGGGCGCCCACCTCCACCGGGACCCGGGTCTTCGCCCTGGCCGGGGACGTCATGCGTCCGGGCAACTACGAGATCGAACTGTCCAAGCCGACGTTCCGGGACCTGATCTTCGCCCCCGAGCTGGGCGGCGGCCTGCGTCCGGGCCGGAGTCTCAAGGCCATCGTCCCGGGCGGCACGTCGGCGTTCTGGATCGGTCCCGACCGCCTCGATCTCCACCTGGATCAGAAGGCGGTGGCCGACGCCGGCACCATGCTCGGTTCCGGCTCGGTGGTGGTCATGGACGACACCCAGTGCATGGTGCGGGCCGCCTGGCGGATCTCCCGCTTCTACCGCCGGGAGTCCTGTGGCCAGTGCACGCCCTGCCGGGAGGGATCCGGATGGGTAGAGAACATTTTGCGTCGCATCGAGGCCGGGTCGGGGCACGAGGATGACCTCGGTGTACTCCTGGACATCTGCGACAACATCTCGCCCGAGGTCAGCTGGCCTTCCAAGTGGCCGCCGCAACAGACCACCATCTGCCCGCTCGGGCCGTCCATCCCTCCGGCGGTGGTGTCCAGCATCGGTATGTTCCGCGACGAGTACATGGTCCACATCAAGGATGGCGGGTGCCCCTTTGACTGACACCCGCGACTACCAGCGGCCCGAGGCCGCCCCCGACGCCGACGCCGTCACCATCAACGTCGACGGCCGGCCGGTGCAGGCCCGCAAAGGTGAACTGCTCATAGCCGCCGCCGAGCGGGCCGGGACCTACATCCCCCGCTTCTGTTACCACCCCCGCATGAAGCCGGTGGGCATGTGCCGCATGTGCCTGGTCGAGGTCAAGGGTCCCCGCGGCTTCGCCCTCCAGCCGGCCTGCTTCGTCCCGGTGGAGGAGGGCCAGGAGGTCCTCACCCAGTCGGACAAGGTGCGCAAGGCCCAGGACGGCGTGCTCGAGTTCCTCCTCGTCAATCACCCGCTCGACTGCCCGGTCTGCGATAAGGGGGGTGAGTGCCCGCTGCAGGACCAGACCATCTCCTTCGGCCCGGGCGAGAGCCGATTCCTGGAGGAGAAGCGGCACTTCGAGAAGCCCATTGCCATCAGCGAGTTGGTTTATCTGGACCGGGAGCGCTGCATCCAGTGCTCCCGCTGCACCCGCTTCGCCGATGAGCTGGCCGGTGACCCTCTGATCGACTTCATCGGCCGGGGCGACCAGCTCGAGGTCAACACCTATCCCGACGCCCCCTTCGCCTCCTACTTCAGTGGAAACACGGTGCAGATCTGCCCGGTGGGGGCCCTGACCGCCTCGCCCTACCGGTTCCGGGCCCGGCCCTGGGACCTGGAGCAGGTGGAGAGCACCTGCACCACCTGCGCGGTGGGCTGCGTGGTCTCGGTGCAGTCCTCGGCCAACCGCATCACCCGCTACCTCGGCATCGACTCTGACCCGGTCAACCAGTCCTGGATGTGCGACCGGGGTCGTTTCGACTTCGAAGCCGTCAACAGCGAGGACCGCCTCAGCCAGCCCCTGATCCGCCGGGACGGCCAGCTGGTCCCCACCACCTGGGGCGATGCGCTGAGCCGCGCTGCCGCCGGCATCGAAGAGGTCCGGAAGCTGCACGGCCCGGCGGCGGTGGCCGTGCTGGGCGGCGCCCGGCTGGCCAACGAGGATGCCTACGCCTGGGCCAAGCTGGCCAAGGCCGTCATCGGCACCGACTCGGTCGATGCCCAGATGGGCGACGGTCTGCCCGCCGAGCTGGTGCTGGCCCTGCCCCAGGCCACCATCGATGAGGCCTGCGGGGCCGACGCCGTGATCCTGCTCGGGCCCGACCTCAAAGAGGAGCTGCCCGTACTCCACCTGCGCCTGCGCCAGGCGGCGGTGGAGCGAAAGCTGCCCATCATCGAGATCACCCAGACGGCCACGGGCATGACCCGCCACGCCGCCGTCAGCCTGATCCACCGCCCGGGGGAAGCTGCCTCCGTCGTCCGGGCTCTCACCGACCCGTCCGGCGCCGCCTCCTCCGATGTAGCCGGCGTGCCGGGCCCGTCCCTGGCCGCGGCCCGGGACGTCTTGGCCGGAGTCGCCCGGGTGGTGGTCGTGCTGGGTCGCCCGTCCCTGGCCGAGTCGGCCGCTGCCCCAGCCCGGGCCGCCGTGGCCCTGGCCACGGCCTTCCCCCAGGCCCGGTTCCTGTCCGCCCTGCGGCGCGGCAACGTCCGGGGGGCGCTCGACATGGGCCTGGCCCCCGGCGTCCTGCCCGGCCGGGTGGGACTCAACCAGGGCCGTGACTGGTTCGGCCGGGCCTGGGGGCAGGTGCCGCCCGAGCGGGGCCTGGACGCCTCGGGCATCCTCGATGCCTCGGCCGATGGGCGGGTGCAGGCCCTGGTGTTGCTGGGGGCCAATCCCATCGAGGACTTCCCCGACCGGCGCCGGGCCGAGCAGGGCCTGGACGGGGCCGGCTTCATCGTGGCCGTCGACGGCTTCCTCACCGAGTCCAGCCAGAAGGCCGACGTCGTGCTGCCGGCCGCCCTCTACTCCGAGCGGCCGGGGACGACCACCAACCTGGAGGGCAGGATCACCCGGCTGGGGCAGAAGGTCGTGCCCCCGGGCGTGGCCTGGCCGGACTGGATGATCGCGGTGGAACTGGGCGTCCGTCTCGGCTCCGATCTGGAGATGGACACCCTGGCCGAGATCCGCGACGAGATCGAGGCCCTGGCCGTGTCCCACCGCGGCATCACCGAGGAGCTTCTCAATACCGCCGCCGCCCGGGACGGCATCGTGGCGCCCCTGGGTCGAGCGACCTCCGAGCCCGCGCCCGCCGCCATCGACCCGATGTCGGATCCGGGTATCGGAGCGGTCGAGCATCACGGAGTGAAGGCCACCGCCCCCGAGCCGGGAGCCCGCCGGCGCCTGGTGACCCGGCCCGAGGGCCAGCCTCCCGCGCTGCTGTCACTCCCCGACGCCGAGGGTGGCAGCGGGAGCGGGGACCCCGCCCCGCCGGATGCCTACAGCCTCCGCCTGGTGGCCGGCCGCAAGCTCTACGACGGCGCCGTGTCCGTCCGCCACTCGCCCTCGCTGGCCGGCCTGGCCGCCCCGGCCGGCATCCGGGTCAATCCCTACGACCTCGACCGTCTCGGTCTTCACTCCGGTGACCGGGTCCGGATCAGCGCCCCCCGGGGCTCCTTCGTGCTGCCCGCCGCCGCCGACCCCGGCGTCCCGCGGGGCTCGGCCTGGATGCCGTTCAGCCAGCCCGACGGGGGCGCCTCCCGGCTCATCGACTCGGCCGAATCGGTAACCGACGTGCGGCTCGAGACGGTGCAGGGGGAGGGCTGATGTTCCTGGCCTCAGCGGGGGATCCGCTCTTCGTCGACGGCATCAACTTCGCCGTGGCCCTGGCCGTGATCATCAAGGTCGTACTGGCTTTCGCCTTCCTGTTGGTGTCGGTGCTGATGATGATCTGGTTCGAGCGCAAGATCATCTCCGACATGCAGAACCGGGTCGGTCCGGACCGGGCCGGTCCCTGGGGAATCCTCCAGTCGCTGGCCGACGGGACCAAGCTCTTCTTCAAGGAGGACCTGCTGCCCGACCGGGCGGACAAGCGCATCTTCCGCCTGGCGCCCTACCTGTCGGCCGTGCCCGCCTTCCTCTCCTTCGCCATCGTCCCCATCGGCGGCACCATCACCTTCGGTCACTACACCACCGAACTCCAGGTGGCCGACCCCCCCATCGGCATCCTGTTCCTCCTGGCCATGTCGGCGGTGGCCGTCTATGGAGTGATGCTGGCCGGATGGTCCTCGGGTTCCAAGTACCCCCTGTTGGGTTCGGTGCGGGCCTCGGCCCAGATGGTCTCCTACGAGGCCGCCCTCGGCCTGGCCGTGGCCGCCGTCGTCCTCTACACGGGTGACCTGTCCACCCGGGCCATCGTCACCGGTCAAGAGGGCCTGCTGCGCCACATCCTGCCGTCCTGGAACGTCTTCCGGCTCGGCTTTGTGCCCTTCTTCGTCTTCCTTATCGCCAGCACGGCTGAGCTCAACCGTCCCCCCTTCGACCTGGTGGAGGCCGAACAGGAGTTGGTGGGCGGCTTCCACACCGAGTACTCGTCCATCCGCTTCGCCCTGTTCTTCCTGGCCGAGTTCATGAACACCATCACCATGTCGGCCATCGTGGTGACGCTGTTCCTGGGTGGCCCCGACGGTCCCGGCTTCCATTTCCTGCGCTGGCTCTGGCCGATCCTGTGGTTCCTGGGCAAGACCCTGGTCCTGCTCTTCGTGCAGGTCTGGCTGCGAGGAACCCTGCCCCGGCTGCGTTACGACCAGCTCATGGACCTGGGCTGGAAGGTGCTCATCCCCGGCTCCCTGGTCTGGCTCCTGATCCTGGGGGGGATGCTGATCAGCTTCAAGTGGGGCCTGATCGTGCTCGGCATCTCCGTCCTCTTCGGCGCCGCCCTGATCCGGGCCCGGTCCCTGGGGGCCCAGCGGGTGGGGGAGGTGGGCAGCTAGTGGGCTATTTCACCGGCTTCAAGGTGACGCTTCGGCAGATGTGGAAGCCCCGGGTCACGGTCAAGTACCCGGAGCAGAAGCGGCCCAAGCCCGTTCGCTTCCACGGCCGTCACGTCCTCAACCGCTACGAGGACGGCATGGAGAAGTGCATCGGCTGTGAGCTCTGCGCCGGCGTGTGCCCGGCCCGGTGCATCCACGTGCGGGGCAGGGACAACCCGCCCGACGCCCCGGTCTCGCCCGGGGAGCGCTACGGGTTCGTCTACGAGATCAACTACCTGCGCTGCATCCACTGTGACCTGTGCGTGGAGGCCTGCCCGACCGAGGCCATCACCGAGTCCAAGCTGTTCGAGTTCTCCTTCACCAGCCGCCAGGACGCCATCTACACCCGCGCCGAGCTACTGGTGTCCGAGGACGGCGCCCCTCAGCAGCTGCCCTGGGAGGACTGGCGGCCCGGGGACGACCACGACACCTCGGCCTGGATGCGGGCCACGTCGCCCTCGGGATCGGCAGCCGAGGAGGGCATCGTGCACTGGTCAGGAGAGCGCGGCTACGGCGTGCGCGCTCCCGAGCAGGGCCAGGCTCCGGCGGCCGTCCCGGCCGGCTCCCGGCTGGTGGGGCGCGGCGCATTGACCGAGCCGGCTCCGTCAACGCCGGCGGCGGTGGCCGCCGGTCTGGAGCCGGATGGTGACGGTGGCTCAAGCGGTCCACTGACGCCGGAAGACGGAGCCCTCCAATGATGGCCGCTCTGTTCCCGCTCCTGTCCGTCCTGCACCCGGTGCTGGCCGTGCCGACCATCGACCGGCTGGTCTTCGCGGTATGCGCCGTGATCGTGCTGTCGGGGGCGCTCGGGGTCGTGCTGTCGTCCAACCCCGTCTACGCCGCCCTGTCCCTGGTCCTCACCCTGTTCGGGGTGGCCGTTCTGTTCGTGGAGGAAGACGCCCAGTTCCTGGCCGCCGTGCAGGTGGTGGTCTACGCCGGGGCCATAGTCGTGCTCTTCCTGTTCGTGATCATGCTGCTCGGAGTGGACCGGCAGGAGTCGATGCGCTCCGAGCGGCTGCCGGCCCAACGGCCCCTGGCTCTGCTGTTGGGCCTGGCCGCCCTGGGCGAGCTTTTGGCCCTGTCCCGTCTGACCCACTGGTCCACCGGGCCCCGAGGGGCCAGCGGGGCCCCGGCCACCGGGGGCGGAGGGAACACCGCCGCCCTGGCCCGGTCCATCTTCACCACCTACCTGCTGCCCTTCGAACTCACGTCCCTGCTCCTGATCATCGCCGTGCTGGCGGCCGTGGTCCTGGCCCGTCGGCCCGGCCAGCACCCCATCGAGCCTCCGGCTCTGGTGGAGACCGACGACTCGAACCTACCCATGCCGGGGCCGGACCCCGATGAGGAGATCGACGGAGTTCGCAACGTCGACGCCGAGTCGATCGGCTTCGGTGGCGGAAGGGGCCCACAGTGACCCTGAGCGGGAACTGGTTCCTGGCCCTGGCGGCCGTGCTCTTCAGTATCGGGGCGGTGGGCCTTCTTATCCGGCGCAACGTCCTGGTCATGTTCATGTGCGTGGAGTTGATGCTCAATGCCGTCAACCTGACCTTCGTCACCTTCTCCAAGATGCTGGATGACATCAACGGCCAGTCCCTGGTCTTCTTCGTCCTGGTGGTGGCCGCCGCCGAAGTGGTGGTGGGCCTGGGCATCATCGTGTCCATCTTCCGCCGCCGCCCCGATGCCACCGCCGACGACCTGAACATGCTGAAGGGCTGAGGACTTGATCCACGCCGCACCGGTAATCATCCTGCTGCCGCTGGCCGGCTTCTTCGTGCTGACCTTCGGCGGCCGCCGGCTGGGTGACCCCTCGGCCGGCTGGCTGGGCACCCTGGCCGTCACCGGCTCCTTCGTGGCCTCCATCGTGACCTTCCTCGGCCTGCGTTCGATGGCCCCCCACGCCCGGTCGGTGGTCCAGACCTATTACAGCTGGGTGCCCGTGGGCGGGCTCAAGGTGAACATCTCCGCCCTGCTGGACCCGCTGTCGCTGACCATGGTGCTCTTCGTCACCGGGGTGTCCTCGCTCATCCACCTCTACTCCATCAGCTACATGAAGGGCGACCCCCAGTTCAGGAAGTTCTTCGTCTACCTGAACCTGTTCGTCTTCTCCATGATCGTGCTGGTCATGGCCGGGAACTTCCTGTTCACCTTCGTGGGCTGGGAGGGTGTGGGCACCTGCTCCTACCTGCTGGTCGGCTTCTGGTTCGACCGGGAGACGGCGGCCACCGCCGCCAAGAAGGCCTTCGTGGTCAACCGCATCGGTGACTTCGGGTTCCTTCTGGCCATGTTCCTGATCTTCGCCCACACCGGCAGCCTCGACTACCACGGTGTCTTCGCCCACCTGGGCTCGGTGACCAGGGGAACGGCCACGGCCATCGCCCTGCTGCTCCTGCTGGGGGCGGTGGGCAAGTCGGCCCAGCTTCCCCTCTACGTCTGGCTGCCCGACGCCATGGAGGGCCCGACTCCGGTCTCCGCCCTCATCCACGCCGCCACCATGGTCACCGCCGGCGTCTATCTCATGGTCCGGGTCAATCCCATCCTGGCCCTGTCCCCCGACAGCCTGACCGTCATCGCCATCCTCGGGGTGGTCACCGCCTTCTACGCCGCCACCGTGGCCTGCGCCCAGAACGACATCAAGCGGGTGCTGGCCTACTCGACCATGTCCCAGCTCGGTTACATGTTCCTGGGGGTCGGTTCCGCCGCCTACGGGGCGGCCATCTTCCATATGATCAGCCACGCCTTCTTCAAGGCCCTTCTCTTCCTGGCGGCCGGATCGGTGATCCACGCCATGAACGATGAGCAGAACATGAAGAAAATGGGTGGCCTGCGCAAGTACCTCCCGATCACCTCCACCACCTTCTTCATCGCCTGGCTGGCGATATCGGGCATCCCCCCCTTCAACGGGTTCTGGTCCAAGGACGACATCCTGGGTGCCGCCTATCACAAGAGCCCGATCCTGTATGCGGTCGGGGCCGCCACCGTTCTCCTCACCGCCTACTACATGACCCGCCAGGTGGTCCTGGTCTTCACCGGCCAGGCCCGCTGGGTGGAGAACCGTCCCGGGGTGGAAGGGGCCCGGGCCGCATCGGCCGGCCACGGCGGGGCTGCCGGCCACGGCGGGGATCACGGCGGGCCGCCCCATGAGGGCCCGTGGATCATGACCCTGCCCCTCATCGTCCTGGCCGGCGCCTCCGTGCTCGGAGGTCTCATCGACCTGCCCTTCGGAAAGCTGAAGTTCCTCGACACCTGGCTTTCCCCGGTGGCCAGCGGTGCCGGTGACCTGGCCACTGAATCGGCCTCCCTGCGCATCGCCCTGCTGCTGGTGACCCTGGCCCTGGCCGGGGCCGGCATCCTCATCGGCAGCCGGCTGTGGGGGGCGCGTATCGACCGCCCGGCCCTGGAGCCGGAGGTGCTCCAGCGCAGCTACTACGCCGATGACATCTCCTCGGCGGTCCTGACCGGCGGCGGCGGGATGTTCTCCCGGGCCCTGTCGGTGGTGGTGGACAACGGCATCATCGACGGGGCCGTGAACGGGGTCGGGCACCTGGCCCGCTCGGGCGGCACGGTGGTGCGACGGGCTCAGACCGGCTACGTGCGGAACTACGCCCTGGGCATAGCCGCCGGTACGGTGCTGATCCTCGCCTTCATGCTGGTGAGGGCCTCATGAGCTCCGTCCTGGCGGCGGCGTCCACCATCCCTTTCTCCACCGGTACCGGCGGCTTCGGCTTCCCGATCCTGCCGGCCATCGTGGTGCTGCCGGCCATCGCCGCCGCCGCCGTTGCCCTCTTTGTCCCCCGCCACCGCCCCGATGTGGCCAAGGTGGTCGGAGCGGTCATCTCCGTGGCCGTAGCCGGGCTGGCCATCGCCATGGCCGTGCGCTTCCGGACCGGGACCCCCGGCTACCAGTTCGGGGTCGAGCACTCCTGGATCTCGGCCTTCGGCATCCAGTGGAAGCTCGGCGTCGACGGCATATCCGTGTTCCTGGTCACCGTGACCGCGGTCGTCTTCCCGGTGGCGATCCTGGGCGCCCCCGTGACCCGGGACCCCAAGTCCTACGTGGGCTGGATGCTCCTCCTGGAAGCGGCCTGCCTGGGTTCCTTCCTAGCCCTGGACGTCTTCTTGTTCTTCCTGTTCTTCGAGCTCACCCTGCCGCCGATGTACATGCTCATCGGGCGCTGGGGCGGGCCCAAGCGCTCCTACGCCGCCCTCAAGTTTTTCCTCTACACCTTCGCCGGGTCGGCCCTGATGCTGATCTCGCTGCTGGTGCTGGCCTACCTGCACGACCGGACCTATGGGCACCTCACCTTCGACGTCATCGCCCTGACCACCCAGCAGCACCTCTCCACCGACACCGGGATACTCCTCTTCCTCGGCTTTGCCATCGCCTTTGCCGTCAAGGTTCCGGTCTTCCCGTTCCACACCTGGCTGCCCGACGCCCAGGCCGAGGCGTCCACCGGCGGCTCCATCGTCCTGGCCGCGGTCATGTTCAACCTGGGCACCTACGGGCTGGTGCGGTTCTGCCTGGAGATGTTCCCCCGGGCGGCGGTGGCTCTGGCCCCGCTCATGCTGACCCTGGGGGCGGTCGGGATCGTCTACGGCTTCCTGGTGGCGGTGGTCCAGACCGATCTCAAGCGGATGATCGCCTACACCCTGGTGGGCGACCTGGGGGTCATCGTGGTGGGTCTGTTCGCCTTCACCCGCCAGGGCCTGTCCGGCGGCGTCTACCAGATGGTCAACCACGGCGTGTCCATGGGGGCCATGTTCCTCCTCATCGGCGTGGTGGTGGACCGGTTCGGCACCGGGGACCTGCGCCGGATGGGCGGGCTGCAGTCCAATGCCCCGCTGATGGCGGCCCTGTTCATGGTGGTGACCCTGTCTGTGGTCGGCGTGCCGGGCCTCAACGGCTTCATCGGTGAGTTCCTCCTCCTCATCGGAACCTTCGTGACCCACCGCTGGTGGGCCGTGGCCGCCACCGTCGGTGTGATCCTGGCCGCCCTGGTGTTCCTGTGGGCCTACCAGCAGATCTTCCACGGCCAGCCCAAGGAGAGGGACCGCCCGGCCATGGCCGACATCGGCCGGCGGGAGTTGCTGGCGGTAGCCCCCCTGGTGGTCCTGATCGTCATCCTCGGCGTCTATCCCCGGCCGTTCCTGGACCGCATCAATCCCTCCGCCAACCGGATCATCGCCCACGTCAGCGCCCTCACCAACCAGGCCGAGCCGGCCGTGGCCACCGGAGCCCGCCCGTGATCCACACCCTGCTCCTGGCCACCCAGGTACTGCACGCCCCCCACGTCGACTACGTCGCCATCCTGCCGGAGCTGATCCTCATCGGCGGGGCTCTCCTGCTCATGCTGGGCTCCTCGCTGTCGTCGTCCCGGCCGGCGCCGGGCACCTGGTCCGGCTTCACCGTGGTCGTGGCGGCTGCTTCCATCGGCGCCTCCTGGTACCTGTGGGATCAGGTCAGCCGTCATGGCCCTCAGGAGACGGTCCACAACGCCGTGGCCGTGGACGGCTTCAGCACGCTGTTCCTCATCCTCATCGGCGTGGCCTTGCTGCTGGGCAGCCTGGTGGCCGACGGCTACCTGCGCCGGGAGGGCCTGGACGGGCCCGAGTTCTACGTGCTGGCCATGCTGTCGGGCGCCGGCGGCATGTTCATGTCGGTGGCCAACGACCTCATCGTGGTCTTCCTCGGACTGGAGACCCTGAGCATCGCCCTGTACGTCCTGGCCGGCTACCACACCCGCCGGAAGGAATCGAGCGAGGCGGCCATCAAGTACTTCGTGCTGGGGGCCTTCTCCAGCGCCATATTCCTCTACGGGATAGCACTGGTCTACGGGGCCACCGGCTCCACCAACCTGGTCAGCATCGCCACCTACCTGTCGCAGAACGTCATCGTCACCAACGGCATCCTTTTGGCCGGCATAGCCATGCTGATCGTGGGCCTGGGCTTCAAGGTGGCGGCCGCTCCCTTCCACAACTGGAGCCCGGACGTCTACCAGGGCTCACCCACCCCGGTCACCGGTTACATGGCGGCGGTGGCGAAGGCGGCTGGCTTCGCCGGCCTGTTGCGGGTCCTCTTCAGCGCCTTCGGCTCCATGCGGACGGATTGGCAACCGGTCATCGTCGTCCTGGCCGCCCTGACCCTGGTGGTGGGGGCGGTGGGCGCCATGGTCCAGACCGACGTCAAGCGGCTACTGGCCTACTCCTCCATCAACCACGCCGGCTTCGTGCTGGTGGGCCTGGCCGCCGCCACCACCGCCGGGATATCCGGCTCGCTCTACTACCTGTTCACCTACACCTTCGTGGTCATCGGCAGCTTCGGGGTGGTCAGCGTGGTGGGCCGCCACGGTGACGGGCGCCATCAGCTGGAGGACTACCGGGGCCTGGCCCGACGCAACCCGTTCCTGGCCGCCGTGTTCGCCCTGCTGCTGCTGGCCCAGTCCGGGGTGCCGTTCACCACCGGCTTCCTGGCCAAGTTCTACGTGATTTCCTCGGCCGTCCAGGCCCGCTCCTATCCGCTGGCCATCCTGTCCATCCTCACCGCCGTGGTCGGCGCCTACTACTACCTCCGCCTCATCTTCATCATGTACTCCTCCCCGGCGGGAGAGGCTGAGGCCGTGGCGGTGGAGCTGATGATCACCGATGTGGCCGTCAGCACCGGGGCGGGCACGACCCTGGTGGAGGAAGTGGACGAGGTGGTGGTCCTGGCCGAGACGGAGGCCGGCCCTCCCGAGCTCGAGGTGCCCACCTCCACCGCCCTGGTACTGACCCTGACGGGCCTGTTCACGGTGGCGTTCGGCCTGGTGCCCGGCACCATCGTCAACTTCGCCCACCAGGCCACCCTGCTCGTCCACTGAGCCGGGGCGTCAGGCGGATCAGTCGAGGTTGAGATCGGGGCCGACGAACCAGAGGCGTCTCTGCTTGTAGCTCCCCGGTCGTCGTTCAGACCAGGTCCCAGATCAGCTTGGTCTCCTGCCCCTCGTTGAGCAGGTCGGCGGGGGACTTCTTGTCGATGTGGCCGATGAGGCCGTTGTAAAGGCCGTAGCCGACCAGCTCCTGGAGCCGGCGGGGGAAGGTCTTCACCAGCGCCGGCGGCAGGCCGAGCTGCTGGTTCTCCTGCTGGCGGATGTAGCCGGCGCAGTAGTTCATGGCGATGCCGATGCGGCGGTCGTCCGTGTGGTTGGCGCCTCCGCCGTGCCAGAGGCTGCCGTGCCAGACCAGCACGCTGCCCTTGGCCATCTCGGCCGGGATGGTGGGGTAGTCCCCGGTATAGGGAGGCAGGCCGGGGTCGAGGTGGGAGCCCGACACCAGCCGGGTGGCTCCGTTGGCGTCGGTGAAGTCGGTGAGAGCCCACATGGTGTTGCACACCGTCGGGGGGTGCGGGCGGGGAATGGGCAGCAGCTGGTCGTCGGCATGCAGGGGCTGGGCCGTCTCCCCGGGGCCGATGTTGATGGAGGACAGAGAAGAGATCAGGCAGCCGGCGTCCAGGACGGACTCCACCACCGGCAGCACGACCGGGTGGACGGGCACCTCCAGCCACGGCCCGCCGTAGGCCAGCAGGTTGTAGATGCGCAGGGTCTTGGAGCCCTCGAAGGAGTTGGTGGCCGGCTGGGTGTCGAGCTCCTTCTCCAGCCGGGCCAGGTCCTCGCTCAGGCGGTCGATGAGGTCGGGGTCGATGGCCGCCTCGATGACCGTCCAGCCCTGTTCGGCCACCTGGGCGGCGTGCCTGGCGACCTCATCGGTCGACACCTGAGTCGTCATGGGTCCTCCCTCGTCCTGTCTCTATCTTCGGCCTAACCGACCTCGTGCGTCGACCCCGTCCCCACACCAGAGGGGACCAGGAAGCGGCCGACCAGGGGCAGTTCCCAGAAGGACTCGGCCCGGGCCATGGCCATGGCGATGGGGAGGAGATGCTCGGCGGCGTCGTAGACGAGGAAGCGGGGCTGCCACTGGGGGTCGAACTTGGCGTTGAACTTCCACAGCGACTCGATCTGCATGGAGCCCGACATCCGCTTGAGGGCCCAGCGCTCCACCCGCTGGGTCAGACCCTCACCCGCCTCCCCGGCCAGCACCGCCCGCATGGTGGCGAAGTTGAGGCCGAGGCCGACCAGGCCCTGTTCCTTGAGGTGGCGGGCCGTCTCCACCACCACGAAGTCGATGAGCCCGTTGGGGTGTTCGCCCTCGTCCCGTCGCATCAGGTCCAGCGAATAGCCGTTGATGCCGGGGGCGGGGACGTACTGGCAGAAGGCCACCGGCTTACCGGCCGGATCGGAGGCCACGGCCAGCAACAGGCCCCGGTCCTGGGCGTCGAAGATCCGCCCCAGGGTCATGGAGAAGCCCCGCTCCACGTCGCCCTGGCGGCTCTGGGTCATGACGGCGGCCACCCCGGCCCGCAGCTCCGGATCCAGCCGGGCCGGATCATGGAAGCTGATGGTGTAGCCGTACTTGGCCACCCGGTTGACGGCCTGGCGCAAGCCCTTGTTCTTGCCCCCGCTGAGGTCCAGGGTGCGCACGTCGAGCACGGCCTCGTCCCCCACGTACATGTCCCGCATGCCGCTGGCCCGGTAGATGGGCAGCCACGACTCCCCGGCCCCGAGGACGCCGAGGCTCCAGCCCTGGCTGTAGGCCAGGCGGCGGAAGGCGTCCCAGGCCGAGGAGCGTTCCGACTCCGGGCCGATGGGGTCGGGTGACACCAGGCAGACCCCGCCGTAGACGCCGTAGGCGACCACGGTGTCGCCGAAGAAGAACAGTTCCTTATCGTCCCGGAGGGCGAAGTAGTCGAGGGTGCCCAGGCCGAAACGGCCGATGATGGATCGGGCCCGCTCCACGGCCGGCGCTCTTTGTTCCTGACGCTGGACGACAGGCCGGAAGGCCAGCCAAAGCGCGGCCACGGCAAATCCGAACGTCACCGCCTCCAGCGCCGGCGTCATGAACAGGTCGATACGGCGGGGGAGAACCACCAGGCGGTCGCCCACCAGCCGGCCGCCCACCGCCTCCACGGCCGGGCCGACCCCGAGAACATGCGTGTGCCGGCCCAGTTGGAGGGTGAGCTCCAGGGCACCCACGGCCAGGGCAAAGCCAACCACGGCCGCGCCGACCAGGGTGGAGCCGATCAGGCGCAGCGACACCCGATCGGCCGCCCCGGCAAAGGAGCTCCGCCGTAGGAGCAGGTAACCCAAAATCACCAGGGTGAAGGTCGCCTCCTCCAGGTCTCCGCCCTTGACCAGGTTGAGGATCACCGAGGCGGCCAGGACCAAGCAGGCCACGGCCCAGGCCCGACGCTGGCCCCCGCGGACGCCGCGGGCCAGGAAGAGCAGGGCCAGGCCTCCGAGGGACACCACCGCGTCGGCGGCCCGGGAGACGGACAGGGGGATGAAAGCGTGGATGTCGTCGAGGCGGGCCCGCAGGGGCGGGGTGACGGCGGAGAGGAAGTCGACCAGTCCGCCGGCTCCCAGAGCCAGGGCGGCGATGCGCCGGTGACGACGGAGGAGCACCCCGGTGTCGGTCGCCTCCGGCCAGTCCCGGCCGCCCGGGTAGGACGCCACCACGGCCGAGGCGGTCCGGGTGGGCGGCGCCTGGCGGGCCACCAGCCGTTCCACCCGGCTGGCCCCGGGCGCCGCCGCCGCCCCGTAGGACAGTTGGACGTGCAGTTCGGCCCCGGCCTCGAGCTCGACCCAGGACACCACCACCCGGCCCAGGAAGACGGCCGGCAGGCCCAGCCAGGCCTGGTGCTCCTCGACCACCTCGGCCACCGCCCCGGTGGCAGCAAAGAAGCCCGGACCCAGCTGGGTCATTTCCGCCCGCAGGGTGTGGCCGATGATGAACCCGGCGTAACCCTCGGTCACCAGCCGGCGCCCCTCGGAGCGGGCCGCCTCGTTTATCTCGGCGGCGGGGGGGGAGAGGGCCTGGCGCCCCAGCCGGGCCCAGCCCCGCCGGACCAGCCAGGCGGCGGCCAGGCCGACCAGGGCAACGTCGAAGATGGTGGTGAGCCCGAGCACCAGGGCCCGGTCGTCCCAAGCCGCGCTGCCGACCAGCTGGCCCGGATGGCGCAGCAGCCCGTAGGTCACCGGAAACTTGATGGCCAGGGCCACGAGGATGGCCACCACCAGCCACCAGGCGTGCCGGGCCGCGCCCCGATAGAGGCTGCGGGATACCACGAAGCGCAGCAGCGACGCCGGATCGGCCAGCCGGTCGGCGTCGGTCGCCCACCGGGACCCGGCCAGGCCGGGCAGGACCTCCTCGAGCATGTGCTGGCCGATGGGTGACTCGGCCGGGTTGGACGGGTCCCCGACTCGGAAGGACGGGTCGAACCGCTGCCCCGGATCGACCCGGACCCGGCGCCGGCCGGCCCCCGTCTCGACCTCCAGCTCCACCACCTGGGCCAGTTCAGCCCCCAGCCGGCGCTGGAGCTGGGCAGCCGCGTCTTTGTCCCAGGCCAGGCGGCGGTCACGGTTACCGGGCAGGCAGATGAGGCGACGGCCGGTCTGGCCGGCGAAGCCAGCCATCGCCCTCACCAGCTCCTCGTGCCCCTCCAGGGCCGCGGCCACGTCAGCGACGCCGGGCCCGGACAGGTCCAACAGGTTGCCGGCCACCACCACCGCCCCGGGGCCGTCCCAGGCGTCGAGCACGGTGGCCAGGTGGCGGGTGGCCCGCCGGGCGACCACCGAGGGCTGGGGCCGCAGCAGCAGGTCGCTGACCACCAGCACCCGTCCCCCCACCGGGACCGGCACCGTCAACAGCTCGGGCGGCCCGTCAGCCGGCGCGAGGTCCCGGGACGTCATCCTCCCCCGACCCTATCGGTAGGCTCCGGCGCCGGTAGGCGGCCGCCGGGCCGCTCGGGGCTAGGCCGTCCTCCCGAGGGGGGCAGCATCCCCGTCAATCGTGGGAGGCAACATGAGTTCAGCCGACGCCGAGGGCCCCAAGGCCATCGAGGATTACTACCTCGAGAACCGAACCTTCCCACCCCCGGCCGGGTTCACCTCGACGGCCCTGGCGCCGGACCGTTCGCTGCACCAGCGGGCCGAGGAGGACTGGCAGGGCTTCTGGGCCGATCAGGCCAAGGAGCTGGACTGGATCCGGCCCTGGTCGACGGTGCTGGAGTGGGAGCTTCCCTTCGCCAAGTGGTTCGTGGGGGGCCAGCTCAATGTGTCCCACAACTGCCTGGACCGCCACGTACAGGCCGGTCGGGGGGACCGGGTCGCCTATCACTGGGAGGGCGAACCGGGCGACACCCGGACCATCACCTACGCCGAGCTGCTGGACGAGGTTCAGCGCTTCGCCAACGTCCTCAAGGGCCTAGGGGTGAAGAAGGGCGACCGGGTGGCCATCTACATGCCGATGATCCCCGAACTGCCCGTGGCCATGCTGGCCTGCGCCCGCATCGGGGCGGCCCACTCGGTGGTGTTCGGGGGTTTCTCGGCCGATGCGCTATCCGGGCGGATCACCGATGCCGCGGCCAAGGTCCTCATCACCGCCGACGGCGGCTACCGCCGCGGGGCGGTTTCCCCGCTCAAGCCCAACGCGGATGCGGCCGCGGCCGAGTCGCCTTCGATCCAGTCGGTGGTGGTGGTCCGCCGGACCGGCCAGGACGTGGAGATGACCGACGGTCGGGACCACTGGTGGCACGACCTGATGGAGGGGGCCGCCGCCGAGTGCCCGCCCGAGCCCATGGACGCCGAGGATCTGCTGTACCTGCTCTACACCAGCGGCACCACGGCCAAGCCCAAGGGCATCATGCACACCACCGGCGGCTACCTGACCCAGGTCGCCTTCACCCATCGGTACGTCTTCGACCTTCACCCCGAGACCGACGTGTACTGGTGCGCGGCCGACATCGGCTGGGTCACCGGTCACAGCTACATCGTCTACGGGCCGCTGGCCAACGGGGCCACCGGGGTCATGTACGAGGGAACTCCGGACCACCCGGACAAGGATCGGTGGTGGGACATCATCGAGCGTTACGGCGTGACCATTCTCTATTGCGCCCCCACCGCCATCCGCACCTTCATGAAGTGGGGGGCCGAGTTCCCCGAACGTCACGATCTGTCCAGCCTGCGCCTGCTCGGATCGGTGGGTGAGCCCATCAACCCCGAGGCGTGGATCTGGTATTGGCGGCACATCGGCGGGGAGCGGTGCCCGGTGGTCGACACCTGGTGGCAGACCGAGACGGGCGGGATCATGATTTCGCCTCTGCCCGGTCTCACCGTGCTCAAGCCGGGATCGGCGACTTTTCCTTTGCCCGGCATATCGGCCGAGGTGGTGGACGACTCGGGCACGCCCATCCAGCGGGGTGGCGGCTATCTGACCCTGAACCGGCCCTGGCCCGGGATGTTGCGGGGTATCTACGGGGACCCGGAGCGGTACCGGGAGACGTACTGGAGCCGCTTCGAGGGGAGGTACTTCGCCGGGGACGGAGCCAAGCTGGACGAAGACGGCTACCTCTGGCTGCTGGGCCGGGTGGACGACGTCATGAACGTGTCCGGCCACCGGGTCTCCACCACCGAGGTGGAGTCGGCCCTGGTCGACCATCCCTCCGTGGCCGAGTCGGCCGTGGTGGGGGCCAAGGACGCCACCACCGGCCAGGCCATCATCGCCTTCGTCACCCTGCGCTCGGGTCAGACGGCCTCCGATGAGCACGGCCAGGCCCTGCGCAAGCACGTGGCCGAGCGCATCGGGGCCATCGCCCGGCCCAAGACGATCATCTTCACGGACGACCTGCCCAAGACCCGGAGTGGGAAGATCATGCGCCGCCTGCTCAAGGACGTGGCCGAGGGGCGGGACCTGGGCGACACCACCACCCTGGCCGACCCGGCCGTGGTGGAGGAGATCCGCAGCCGGGCGGCCAGCGGGCCCACCGAGGAGTGATGGGCCTTCCGCCCAACTGGAGGTGGCGCTCGGGGCCGGTCGGCGGGAGGGCCGTGGTCTTCGACATGGACGGGGTCCTCTCCGACGCCGCCAGCCGCCAGCACTACCTGGCCCCGGGCCGGCGGGACTGGGATGGCTTCTTCGAGGCCTGCGGGGAGGATCCGCTCATCGAGGACGTGGCCCAACTCCTGCACCTGCTCGACCCGGCCCTGGCCATCGTTCTGCTGACAGCCCGGCCACTCTGGGTCCAGCCCCAGACCCTGGGCTGGTTGGAGCGGTTCTCGCTGCGCTGGGATCTGCTCATCATGCGAGACCGGGGCGACTACTCCTCGGCCCGGGCCTTCAAACAGTGGACGGTCCGGGAGCTACGGGCCCGGGGGATCGAGCCCACCCTGGCCTTCGAGGACGATCAGCGGAACCTGGAGATGTTCCGGACCGAGGGCATCCCCTCGGTCTACATTCACAGCGGCTACTACGAATAACGCGGCAAGATCTAGCGGCATGAGCCGCAACACCATCAAGACCTACGTCCTGCTGGCCGCTCTGGGCGGCCTTATGATCGTGGTAGGTGGGATCATCGGGCGGGGGGCCGGGGCCGCCATCGGCCTGGTCATCGGGGTGGCCTTCACCGGCGGGTCGTACTGGTTCTCGGACAAGATCGCTATCCGGGCGGCCCGGGCCGTGCCCGTGACCGAGGCCCAGATGCCCGAGTACTACCGGGTGGTGCGGGACCTGACCCAGCGGGCCGGCATCCCCATGCCTCAGCTCTACGTCAGCCCGGACGCCCAGCCCAACGCCTTCGCCACGGGCCGGAACCCCCAGCACGCCGCCGTGGCCGTGACCCAGGGCATCCTGCAGATCCTGGACTGGGACGAGATGAGGGGGGTGCTGGCCCATGAGCTCAGCCACGTGCGCAACCGGGACATCCTCATCGGCTCGGTGGCCGCCACCGTGGCCATGGGCATCACCTTCATCTCCCGCATCGGCTTCTGGTTCGGGGGTGATCGGGAGGGAAACAATCCGGCCGGCATCGTCATCCTGCTGGCCGAACTGATCCTGGCCCCCATGGCCGCCATGCTCCTGCAGATGGCCCTGACCCGCAGCCGGGAGTACGAGGCCGACCGCTCCGGCGCCCGCCTCATCGGTGACGGTGAGCCGTTGGCCCGGGCCCTGGCCAAGATCGAGACCGGGGTCCGGCGCATTCCGATGCAGGTCCAGCCGGCCGAGGCGTCGATGTTCATCATCAACCCCCTGACCGGCCGCCGGCACAGCTACTCCAACCTGTTCATGACCCACCCACCCACCGCCGACCGGATCGCCCGCCTCCGCTCAGGCGAGTGGAAGCACGCGGTGTGATCGGCGGCGGGCGCCCGGGTCCTTCGGACCACGCCCGCCGCTATGCCCGGGGGCCCAACCCCGGGCGGTCGTCACCGCCGGAGTCGGTGCGTCGCCGGACCCTTCGTCTCTGAAGTTCTCGAACTGGAGGGGGATGCCGAGGTCCTCGGCCTTGAGGGCGGCTATGACGGCCTGGAGGTCGTCGCGCTTTTTACCCGTGACCCGGACCTGATCGCCCTGGGTCTGGGAGGACACGCCCTTGAGGCCCAGGTCCTTGATGAACTTGTTGATCTTCCGGGCGTTGTCGGAGGAGATGCCGGCCGAGAGCTTGATGGTCTGGCGGACGGTGCTCTTGGCCGCCTCCTCCACCTGGCCGTGGTCGAGGGCCTTGAGGGACACCTCCCGGCGGACCAGTTTTTCCTCCAGGACCTGGTTGACGGCCTTCAGGCGGTCCTCGGTGGCGGAGTGGAGCTGGATCTCCGAACCGGACAATTCGATGGAGGAGCCGGTGTCCTTGAAGTCGAAACGGGTGCTGATCTCCCGGGAGGCCTGGTCGACGGCGTTACGGACCTCCTGCATGTTGACCTCGGAGACCACGTCAAAGCTGGGCATTCCCCGACGCTATCCTCCCCACCTTCTGGGTCGGTGCCCGAGCGGCCAAAGGGAGCAGACTGTAAATCTGCCGGCACAGCCTTCGGAGGTTCGAATCCTCCCCGGCCCACCAACGAAGGACTCCCTGGTCAGGGGCCATATCTGGCCCCGCAGGGAGGCCTTCGGGGGACGGGAGGGAGGTCGCGGCTGGCCCGGGAGCCGATTGCTGTTTCGGCACATCCGGCGTATGGTTGATCTCGACACGGGGGTAATGCCCGTACCGTGTTGGACTCTGCCCTCAGCACCGGCACCCTCCGGGAGCGTTGCTCCGGACCCCTGGTAGCGCATCAGCCGCGCTCTTCCGACCAGGAGTTGTCCGATGACCCTCACCACGCCCAGACCCTCGGGCGGAGCGCTCACGACTCGTGATGTTGATGCTGGATCGGGCAACCCGCGACCGGGCCTCCAAGTACTGGAGGTCTACGGGCTCTCCGATCTGATCATGGCGGGCGGGTACGAGAAGTGACCGCCGTTGTCTTGGCCGTGCCGGGGGTGCTGGCGGGCCTGTGTCTGCTCCTCTTCGTCACACCCTGGCTCGAGCGCCTGACCAAGGCCCCGGAGCTCCCTCCCAGCCTCCACCCGGCCCTCGCCCAACGCGATAGGGGCCAGGCAGTGGTGTCCATCATCGGCGTCCGAGAAAGGAGAAGCCCGTCATGTACATCGGCTTAGGCACGATCGTCTTGATAATCGTGATCATCGTCGCTGTCAGCATGCTCCGGCGTCGCTGATCTCCAAACCGGGTCAGCGTCACCGGAGCAGGTCGAACAGTGCAGTGCACCACCGCTGGGCGCAGAGTGCGCCCAGCGACACCGGCGGGAGAGAAGAAGGGAACATTACGGGGTGCTGGGTAGTCCCGCTGAGACGGTGGGCCCGGTGTTGACACTCGAGCCGGCACCCTGGCTGAAGGTCCCGACGGGGGGCGGCACCCTGAAGCGATGGAGCACGTAGCTCAGTATGTGGGCGGCCACGGGGGCGGCTACCGAGCCGCCGTAGATCACG
>DAHUYE010000077.1 GCA_027315345.1 Actinomycetota bacterium | reverse complement strand
CCGTTTGTCATTGTCCCGTGTCCTTCGCAGTCGAGCAGTTCGGAAGACCGCAAGACTCGGGGGCCACGGGGCCCAAGTGGTGGATCTATAGGCAGATCACCGAGTTGACACCGCCCCACAGCTCAACGCGAAGAGCCGGATATCTCTGCCAGGACCTCGGCGCTCCCTTCGGGCGCTCACAAGCGCGCCCCACCCACCCACGGGGGTGGGCCCGATACCGGCCCACCCCGCCCCCGGGCTTATGACCGGGGACCCGACACATGGTGTGTCCCGGTGCCTATACCGCCACGCAGGGGTCAGCCATGCGTCAGAGCCGGTCGGGGCAACGGACCGTCAGGTAACGGGACCTGCTTCCACGACTATCTAAGCCCACTTCGGCCCACGGTCTGGCGGGACCGGACTCCATTTCGCGATTCCGCCGGGATTGAACATCTCGTCTCCGTGCCCGCGAGATCGTCACCCTCAAGCCGGCCTAGTAGTTCGTAGTGCCGATCCGAAAGGGGCAGGGATGAGCATCGAGCCAGATGGCCTAGGGCTACCGGAGGTACTCACGGTGGAAGAGGCGGCTGCATTGCTGCGGATCGGGCGCAGCTGCGCCTACGCACTGGCGCGCCGTTGGCGGGCCACGGGTGGCCGTGAGGGCCTCCCCGTGGTGGAGCTGGGGCGCTACCTCCGGGTACCCCGGTCCGGACTCAGGCGCTTGTTGGACACCGAGATCCCCCGCGGCGTCAGTGGGGAGGACCCGCTTGACCCAGGACACGCCCCTACCGACTGACCTCGCTGTCGCCCAGCGCGCAACCCGACGAGCCGGCGATTGGCTAATCTGGGGGACGTAGCCGCCGGGGAGAGAGACGCCGGTCCCCCGGCCTGTGTGGCCTCCGGTGTCCTTCCTGACTCCTGGAAGGGGCGCATGTGCGCGGCTACACGGCAAAGAAGGGCAACCAGTACTACGCGGTCATCTATGAAGGTATCGACCAAGCGACGGGCAAGGAGCGGCGCAGGTGGATAGCCGCGGGTCCCCGACGCGGCGAGGCCGAGCGGCTCGTAACCCAGCTGGTCAAGGACAAGAACGACGGTCTACGAACAGCGCGGGACAAGACGACGCTCGGCGTATACCTGACCGAGAAGTGGCTACCTCTCCAACACTCTCGGCTTCGACGCAGCACCTTCGACTCCTATCGCCGCAACATCGACCTGCACGTCATTCCGGTTCTCGGCCGAGTGCCACTTCAGAAGCTCACCCCCGAAGACCTCGATGGCCTCTATGCCCACCTCCTCACCAACGGCCGACGAGACGGCAAGGCCGGAGGCCTCAGTGTCAAGACGGTTCGCCTTGTCCACCTTGTTCTACACAAGGCGCTTGCTGACGCGACGCGCAAAGGCAGCGTCACCCGCAACGTTGCCGCCGTCTGCGACCCTCCGAAGCTCAGTTCGGCCAAGAGCCGCGAGATCAAGGCATGGAACGCGGAACAGCTCCGAGCCTTCCTGGACCAGGTTCGAGACAACCGGGCCTATCCGGCCCTTCTCCTTGCTGCCCACACAGGCATGCGCCGTGGGGAGATCCTGGGGCTGCGCTGGGAGGACGTCCATATCGACGACGCCCGGCTCTCGGTGCGTCAGGCCCTAATCTCGGTCGCCTACGACGTTCAGTTGTCCGACGTGAAGACCGGATCGGCGCGACGAACGATTGACCTGGACGCGCGTACGCTGGAAGTCCTTCGTCACTGGCGCGAGCGCCAGGAAGACGAGCGCCGACTCCTGGGTGCTCGATACCACGACCGCGACTTGGTGTTCTGTCGACCCGACGGCGACCCGAGCCATCCCGATCTCTTCAGTCAGACCTTCGACCGGGCCGTCGCCGGATCTGGCCTACCGAACATCACCTTGCACGACCTCCGACATACGCATGCCTCGCTCTTGCTCAAGGCAGGGGTACCGGTAAAGGTCGTCAGCGAGCGCCTCGGGCATTCAAGCCCATCCTTCACGATGAGCGTCTATCAGCACGTAATGCCTGGCATGCAAGCTGAGGCCGCCGCGATTTTCTCCCGGCTCCTGGACGGCGGAGATTCTCGATCTTGATGGGAGACTCAGGCGCACCTGCCCAGTGGTCCCTGACAACCGACCCTCAGCCGACAGGTAGTCGAAGACCTCCCTGGCACACCGAAGGTTGTCTCGGCCGCCGACCCGCGAGCCAGCAATGCGGGTCAGTCACGAGGGAGTCTATCAACACGTCGGTGCCGGGGCGACTGAGGGGAGAGAACGCTTCGGTCCGTACCATCGGGCCGGAACTCGTCCCACCGGCTCCCCCCGGCGCCAGTCGCCACCATGCGCAGGAACCCGTAGTAGTCGGCCGGCTCAGAGAAGAAGTAGTCGAGGCCGGCGGTCATGTTGATTAGGCTGCCGTTGCATGCGCGGTCCGGATCTGGCAGACGTAGCCGGACGGCTGCGATTGGTTGCACCCCAGGTCGAGCGGGACGCGCCACTGGGCGTGGAGTGGCTCAACGGACCAGCCGGTCATTCAACGATGCTGATGCTGGGCAACCCACCAGCCTCCCTAGCCGACACGACGCTGGAGGACCAGGAACGACTAGTCAGAGGGTTCATCAGTGCTCAAGGTGAGCTCCACTGGATGATCGAATCCGAGGGTCGGGTCATCGGAGCAGTCTGGATCCACTGTGTCCAGACCAGAGCTGAGGTCGGAGCGCCGGAATTGTCTCTGATGATCGGGGACCCGGAGTACAGGGGCAGGGGCTTGGGCAAGTGCGCCGCCGAGTTGGTCTTGGCCTGGGCCAGCAAGAACCTGCCTTCGCCGGTCACGATGCGGACTGTCGTTGAGAACGAGGTAAGCAAGAACCTTATCCTCGGGTTGGGTGGTCGACCTCAAGGAGATGTATACAAAGACCAAGACGGCCTGAAGTGGCAGAACTACCGGCTACCCGTCGACGAACCCCCACGGATCGCCTGACCGTTCGCGGTTCACCGATTGCAATATTGCGTGATAGAGGGCGGCCGCCGAAGGGAGCCTGCCGCCCTTGATCCGTCGATATCGGACAGTCGCTGGGCGATGAGTCCTCAGCCACTGCTGGGCTCACAACTGGACATTCTGAGCGTTGGCGGTGCAGTTATGCGTGGGCCTAAAGCTGCCGTTCGATCGTCACACCTCAGGCTTGGGACAGGGGCGGCACCGTCGTTGGTCACGAGTCTTCCGGGCGCAGTCCCTCCCGGCGGAGGGTCTTGACCAGAACGGTGATGACGGCCCGGCTCTCCGACTGGACCCCCCCGACGGTGTCGCTCGACGGCGTCTGGACCGAGCCGTGGGGCCACTCGAAATAGCCCAGGCGTTCATAGAGCCGGCGGGCGTCTTGGTTGTCGGACTCGACAGCGACATAGATCCGCTCGGCACCTCGGGCCAAGGCGCGAGACTCCCCTGCCAGCACCAGACGAACACCGATACCCCTACGTCGATGGCCAGCGGCGACCTCAAGGTCGCTGAGGTATGGCACTCCGGGGAGCCGAGCCGCCACCTCGGGCTCGACGTGTTCACCCCAGCGGAGACAGACCTCTCCGACCGGCGCTCCCTCATCGATGGCCAGGATCAGCTCGGTCAGGCCGATTGCCTGCTCGTCCAGCCGGGAGGTCAGGTAGTCCCCGCCCCCGAGCGCTCCCACCAAAGCCCCCAACTCAGCGGCTTCCGCGGTGCGAATCACCAGCGCGGATCGGGCTGGGCCGCTACCGCGGTCCGTCTCCCAGACTAGGGCCCAGCCAGTGTGGCCTTCACAGAGGACCGCGCGCCGGGCTCCGCCTACGAGGCGGTAGCCCAGCCGGGCCGGAATGGCGGCGCTGGCGTGGTTGGTGGCGTCGACTTTGATTTCTACCGTCTCCGCCGCCAGATGGGTAAACGCGATCGTGGTGAGCCTCTCGACCACAGCCGTCGTCTGGCCCATTCCTGTATGACTGGTGGCGGCCCAGTAGCCGATGGCGACCCGAGTGCCATTGGGCACAATGCCAGCCGCGCCGACTATTGCGCCGTTGGCCTCGACGGCGAAGTCGTAGCGGCGGTCGGCATCGAAGTCCACCTTGGTCGACTCTAGGAACGCAGCTTGAGTGTCCCGGCTTGGCATTGAAGCGAACACCGCCAGCCACCGCCCAAGCTCCGGCTGGCTCGCACGAATCACCTCCATCATCTGATCCAGGTCGTCCACCCTCCAGCGGCGCACGAGGAGCAGCCCGACGGTCACCTCTTCGGGCATTCTGGACACGCGCACGATGGTAGTGAGCTGCCTGCGCGACCACCCTCGAAAAAGAGCCCTCCGTGAGACCTACCGGGTCGATACATGGCTGGAGGCCCTGACAACGGTGTCGACTGGGCGGCCGGTGGTGTCGATATGGGTCGGCCAGCTGAACGGATCAGCGCTCCACGAACCGTCTCGGTCGGGGCGGTTCGCGCCGAGGCCAGCGCCAATGCGTCAGCGCGAGAACAGCGGTCTTATGGACCGAGGTCCCCGCTATTAGGCGTGGCTCCTCGCAGGTCCGAGACAGGCCGACGGCTAGACGCGGCCGGGCCTCATCTGGCGCCGTCTCTACGCACCTGCCTCTCGGTCATGCGCGCAGACGGAGTTGGTCCAGGCGTCGGAACGTCCGGTTAGGAGCACGAACCAGATCGAGGTCCCACCTCTCGACGTTCGCACGAACCTCAACGAGGCTCTTGAGCACCTCTTGTGCTTCAAGGCGGGCCAGCCAGGCGCCAGCACAGAAGTGGGTTCCGTAACCGAAGCCGAGGTGACGAGGATGGCGGCCCGGGTCTAGTCGGTCGGGGTCGGTGAACATGGAGGGATCACGATTTGCCCCTCCCAAGCTGACCAACACCTCGGCGCCGGCGGGCACTTCGACGCCGGACACCGACTGGTCACGCAACGCGATGCGGGAGAGGAGCTGGACCGGACCGTCGTAGCGGATCAGCTCTTCGACCAGGGTGCCCGCCGACTCGGGGTGGTCCCGCAGCGTCTCGGCGTCGGCGGGGTGCCGGCACAGGGCGACGATGCCGTTCCCGATCAGGTTGGCGGTGGTCTCGTGCCCGGCCACAGCCAGGATCATGGCCATGAGGACGACCTCGTCGGCCTCGAGCTCGGTCGAGCCGGCCAGGTGCGACAGAAGGTCTGGACCGGGCCTCCTCCGCCGTTCAACGACCAGCGGCGCCAGGTCGAACATCATCGCCCCGGCCGACGCGGCCGCGAGCATGAGATCCGCGGGCTCGGCCAAGGGATCGAGCACGGCCACCAGCCGGGACGTCTCGTCCCGAAGAGTCACGGCCAGCTCGGCCGGTATGTCCATTAGTTCGCACATGACCGCCAGAGGCAGGGCGTAGGCGACCTGGCTCATCACCTCCACACTGTCGTCGGCCTCCAGCGCCGCCCAGGCTGTCCGGGCCAGCTCGGCGACCCGGGCTCTCAGACTCTCTACCGCCCGTGGTCCGAAGAACGGGGTCAGGGCGGCCCGGAGCCGGGCGTGGTCAGGAGGATCGGCGAGAAGGATGTTCTTGGTCGGCGCCTCGAAGAGCCCAGCAGCGGCGCGCCGGGCGGCGGCCCTTGGACCCCGGGTGGGGTCGGAGGACCAGCCCGGGCCGTTGAGCACCGCCTGGGCGGCTTCGTAGGAGACGACCAGGAAGACCTCCGCCTCGCTTAGCCAGTGCAGCGGAGCCGCGTCCCGTAGCTCGCTCAGGGCTGGATAAGGGTCCTCGCACGGGATGGGCCAGCCCAGCTGCTGGGCGGTCGTCATTTCGGCGCCAGACGGCCATCCCGCCAGGCCCAGTGCGACACCCCGGCCTCGGTGGAGGGATCGCCGTCTTCGATGTACTCGGCCACGATCGCCCGCCAGTCGGCAACCGGCCACAGCTCGGCCATGACGGCGCGTACGCCGAGGTCTATGCGCTCCTTGAACACGGCGTCGTCCGGGGTCCTGAGCGAGCGGATGACCTTTCCGAAGGGCCCCGTCGGCGAGTAGTACTCCACAGAGCGGCGGGAGAACTCTGGGCTCATTCGCATCGGCTGGGGGCCGGTGATCCCCTCGAACAAAGCTGAGTACCAGGCCAGGACGTCGGCGGGGTCGATCCGATCGCCCGCCCAGAACACGTTCTCGGCCACCAGGGCGGCCATCAGGGCGCCGGCGTCCTGGCGGATGACCGCACGGACCATGGCGAAGACCCGGTCCGACTCACCTGGGGCCAGGCGGATGACCGAGCCGAAGTCCAAGAAGGCGACCGAGCCGTCGGCCCCGAACAGGTAGTTGCCCGGGTGCGGGTCGGCGTTCATGAGCCCGAGGTCGCGGATGTTTGAGTAGTAGAAGCGGAAGAGGACCTCGGCCCATCGAGTCCGCAGCTCCTGGCCGGCCTCCATGGCGGCTCGGAGGTCGATACCGTCCAGGTACTCCTGGGTCAGCACCCGCCTGGTCGAGCGCTCCGGGACGACCGCGGGGATCCGGATGAAGGGATGGCCCCGGTAGAACTCGGCGAAGGCCGCCTGGTCAGCCGCCTCCCGGGTGTAGTCCAACTCCTCGGTTATGCGCGCCGCCACATCGGCGGCCGCCTTGCGGGGATCGCCTTTGGCGATGCCGGGCACAACCGAGCGCAGGAGCTGGAAGAACACCGCCATCAGCTCGGTGTTGGCCAAGTCGTCGGCGATGGCATCGGCCACCCCTGGGTACTGGACCTTGACCGCCACCTCCCGACCGTCGCCCAGCCGGGCCCGGTGGACCTGGCCGATGGAAGCGGCGGCGATGGGCTCGTCGGAGAACTCGGCGAAGACCTCGGAGGGCGAGCCTCCCAGCTCGGCCGAGATCACCTCGCCCACCAGCCCGGGGGCCATGGGCGGAGCGTCGGTCTGGAGACGGGCCATGGCGGCCTGGAACACCTCCCGGTTCTCCGGGGACAACCCGGCTCCGAAGGGGACGAAGGCCAGGACCTGGCCCATCTTCATGAGGGCTCCCTTGGATCGGCCCAGGAGCTCCACGTAGCGCTCTGCCCGCCGGACGTAGCGCTCCGGGTCGGAGCGTCGGCCCTGGAGCGCAGCCAGCACGGAGTCCCCGGCCGACCGGGCGGCCAGACCGGCCAACGGCACGACCCGACGAAGTCGACCCGTGGGGATCGACGCCTCACTGGCCTGATCCGGCATCAAAGGCCTCCCTCAGTTGATCAGGACGATTCCTCAGTGTTTACTGAGGCGGTGCCCGAGACGTCAAGTTCGACCAGGGACCGACTCGTTGATGAGGCCATGCGCCTGTTTGCCGAGAACGGCTTCCGGGGTGCCAGCGTCGCCCAGATCGAGGCCGCCGCCGGCCTCACCCCCGGTGCCGGTGGGCTCTACCACCACTTCGAGTCCAAAGAGCAGCTTCTGGCCGCCGGGATCGAACGCCACCTGGAGCGCCTGGAGCGCTTCCGCGAGGTCCGGGCCCTGATGGGCCCCCTCGGAGACCTCCGGGTGGAGCTGGCCGTCACCGCCCGGTACTTCCTGGCCGAGCTCGACTCGGAGGCCGAGTTGTTCCGCATCCTGGTCTCCGAGTCGCGTCGCCGCCCCGAGCTGCTGACCACGGCCGTCAATCGCCTCATCGCCTCCACGTTCGGCGCGTTCGGCGACTGGCTGGCCGAGAAGGCCGAGGGTCAACTGGATCTACCGCGGGCTCGTAGGCTGGCTCAACTGGCCCTCGGGTCGCTGCTGTCCTCCCGCTTGTTACGGGTCGTTCTCGCTATCGAGGCTCTGGACGATGATGACGACGAGGGGTCGGTTGAGGTGTGGGTGGACATGGTCGCCCGCCAGATCGAGGCTGCCGCGCAGACACAGCCGAGTTCGTGTTTGTGACTTTGGGCGCCGAACTGCCTGGCGGTCGGCTCCCAACCGACAGAGTTTGTTTTGGTGAGACTCCCTCAGCCCCGTGGACCTAGCGAGTCTGGGGTATTGACCGACCTACGGCGCCACGCTGGCTGGCCGGTCATCAGTGCCTGCTCGCCCCGTCCTCCAGAAGGCCAGGCGTCGTACCCCTCCAACACCTCTGGACCTGGCAGTCGGGCCACCTTCAGGCTGGCCGTCCTGGCCGCGCGTCTGGTCGGTCGACTGGCCGCCGGCCGGCAGATGGCCTGAAGTATCCCTGATGACGATCCCTCTCGATCCGACCGAGGGCCGCCGGCTCTACGGGACCAGCCCGGAGGCCTACGGCCTGGGCCGCCCGACTACCCCGAGCAGGTGTACGGGATCCTCGGAGACTGCGGCCTGGTCCGCGGTGCTCGGGTCCGGGAGATCGGCCCCGGCACGGGTCTGGTCACCGGCCACCTCCTGGACGCCGGAGCCTCGGTGACAGCAGTCGAGGCGAACCCGGACATGGCCGGGTATGTCCGGTCGAACTTCAAGAGGGAACTCAAGCTCATCGCCGGCCCTTCGAGGAGGCCGACGTGGGCGACGGAGGCTTCGATCTGGCTGTGGCGGCCACCAGCTTTCACTGGGTCGACCAGGCGCAGGGTTGGCCAAAGCTCAAGGCCTGCCTGCGTCCCGGGGCCTGGGCTGTCATCTGGTAGACGCTTTTCCAGGATCCCGAGAGCCCAGACGGCTTCGACTGGGCTCCCCACGACATCCTTGGAGGCGACGCGGCCCTGAGGGCGGCGCCTCGGTCGACGCCCTTCCAGCTGCTCCGCGAGGCCAGGGAGGCCGACTTCCACGCCGCCGGGCTCGATGAAGTATCGACCGCGGTCATCCGCACGCCACACCTGCTGAGCGCCGATCAGATCCGCTCCCTGTATGCCAAGAGAGCCGGCCTAAAGTTCGCGGCTATGGACGAAGCCGAACTCGCCACCAGGTTCAGCGTCGCGACCACAATCGAGGTTGAACACGTGATGCCCCTCGAAGGTGGGGTGTTCAACATCAGCGCCTTGGTCAGCACCTCATTGGGTTCCATCGTCCTGCGCTCTCCCCGCTATCTCGGCGACTGGAATGCGAGCCCGCTAGGCCAGAGGGCAGCCATGGAACTCGTCAGGGCAGCGGGACTTCCAGTGCCCGAAGTTATCTATGCCGATGAAGACATCCTCGCCTACTTGTATGTCCCGGGCGAGGCCATGACCGCGGCTCATGCCGCGTCCGGACTGGCTGAGCAAGCGGGCGAACTTTTTGGACGTATGCACGCCATAGCGGCTGAGGGCGTTGGTCCCGTGCAGCCCGACGGTTCCAGCCCTGACTGGCCGAGCTCGTCGTACTTCGGCACGGCTCCAGACGAGATAGACCGCCTCCTCAACACCTTCGACGAGGCATGGGGAATTCGGCGTGCCGACCTTGAGTTAGCAGCAGGGCTCCTGTCAACCCCGCCGATCCTGTCTGGAGCACTGGTGCAAGGCGATGCCGGCCCCGGGAACTTGGTCGTGGCCGATGCCGCCATCACCTCCATCATCGATTTTGACAACGCCAGCTACAGCGACGCCTCCATCGACGTGGCTTCATGGTGGTGGCGCGCGCCTAACACAGCGGATGCCTTCCAGCGTGGTTGCGAGTCCGCCGGTGACCGGTTCGATCCGGTCACGTTGTGGGCGTGTCGGGTGAGGCTTCTCGTGAGCCTGGCCGATGTCTTCGTCCGCCGGATGCCCGAGTCGTGGATCCCGCTGGAGGCCGGACGCCTTCTGGCCGTGGCCGTCCCTCAGCTCGAGCTGGTCTCGTGAGCGATGACATCGAGGCTGCGGGGAGTTGTCTGGCGTCCCGGCTCGCATGAGGTGGACAATCTTCTGGTCCACCGACCACTTCCGCGACGCCGGAACCGTGCCTACCAGACGCTTGGAGCCAGGCGAGCCAACCATTCCCCGGTCCATTGGGCTGGAGAACAAGGTGTCGTTCGGCCGATCGCGGAGCAGGCGGTTCCATTCGATCTCGCCGTGCCGGACCAGGAGCACCCGGCCCAACTGCGTCCCCATCCGCAGAGGCTGTCAGTTGACTTGACCTTCGACCTGAACTTCCAGCGACCGAATCGGAGCGCCGGGAGCGTCCGGCCGGGCCCTACCGTCGCGCAGTGTCTTCGGCGCCGGCGATGACGCCCGGCTGGGCGGAGCCCTGGCAGCGGTCCTGGGACCGACTGGAGGAGAGCCTGGTCCCGAATCGCGAGTGGAAGATGGCCGGCCTGGTCGACCTAGTGGAGGCGGTCGCCGGGCCTGAGCCAGTGGTGGTGGACCTGGGATGCGGGACCGGAACTGTTGCCCTCCGAGTGCTGGAACGGCTGCCCGGAGCAGCCGTCATCGGCGTCGACGTCGACCCGGTGCTCCTGGCTATAGCGTCGGCCAGCTTCCTCGCGCATCCGAGGGTGCGCATCGTGGCCGCCGATCTTCGGAGCCACTCCCGGACCGAGGCACTCCCGGAGGGCTCGGTCGACGCTGTGGTCACCGCCACTGCCCTTCACTGGCTGTCCGAGCCGGTGGTCCGCCGCCTCTACCGAGACCTGGCCGGGCTGATCCGCCCCGGTGGCCTGTTCGCTCACGCCGAGTACATGCCGCTGACTGCTGTGCCCAGCCTGGCTGCGGCCACTCGGCGTCTGGTCCAGGCTCGCCTGCGGGCTCATGACGGGCCGACCTGGGATCAGTGGTGGGAGTCGGTCGCCGCCGACACGCGACTCGGGGATGCATTCAGCCAGCGGAAGCAGCTGTTCGAGTCGACCTATCCAGCCGAGGAGTTCTCCCCGCCCGCCAGTTGGCACCGCTCCGCCCTGGTCGAGGCCGGCTTCTCCGAAGCCGGTGTCGTCTACCGATCCCTCGGCGGCGCCACCGTGGCGGCCGTGCGCTGAGCGGCCATCTTGATGGCGCCGGTGCGGTCCTGCGCTCGCAGGGTCCGCGGGCCCCGGCCGTGAGCCTTGACCGATTTCCGATTGCGGACCAGCGTCGGCTATATCGACCGCCCCGTAATCCGGCGCCGTACCGCCAACTCGGATCAGAGAACGCCCAGCATTGGTGATAGAGAGCGCGCGTAATTCGGCGATCTGTTCGGGAAGGTCCCGCACCGACCCCCCGCACAATAAACCGCATCCTCGGCTCCTAAGGGACTCCCGGTCCCACCGGCCTTCAGAACTCCTCCCACGAGGCGTCGTCGGACCGCTGATGAGGCGTCGTGGCTGCTAACCGTCCGGAGTGCGATCTGTACCGGCAATAGGCGATCGGCTGTTGAGTGTCCGCGCGTCCGCAAAGGCTGCGGGAGGTTGGAGGAGATGAGCCGCGCCGTTGATGCCGGCCACCGGCCCGATCCGTGGTCTGACCGACGCGTGCCAAGGGTCTGCTTCGAGACGTCATCGTCGGACCGGGCCACGCGAGATTTGACGCTGCCCAACGGCCTAGTCCGTCATGACCCGGTTCCATTACATGACCGCGCGCTGCCCAATCGGATGCGAAGCCTGGCTGATGCCCTCCTGGTTGAGGACGCATCGGGGCCGGTGCGTGGGTCACCCGTGGGTGGATGACCTGCCCGACGAGGTGGTGGTTCCCGCCCCCATGGCGAGCCTCCTGCTCCCGATGCTTCCGCAATCGATCGTCGATGGTGCCAACCCTCCGACCGTGTCAGATTCACGACGAGACCATCTGGCCCACGACTTCTCTCATGGATGCCGGGTCCGCTCACCGGTTGAGGGTGTGCCGGCCCGCCGCTGGTTGCGTGTCGCCACGGCGGTGGTCGAGACCAAGGGCTTGTCAGCGGTCGGGCGGATCCTCACCCCCGAAGGCTTCGAGCAGCTCGAACAGGAGTTGATCGAGCCGGGAAGCGCTATCTGTTGTCCTGACTGTGGCGAGCACCTCACCACCCGTGGCCTGGAGATACATCGGAGCACCAGTTCTGCCTGCGGATGGCGACAGGCGGCGGCCGAGGTGCGCCACCTGTGGGCGGGAGGCTGGCGTGATCCCTACAACGTGAAAGGCGCGCCCCTCACGTGGAGCGAGCTGACCGCCACAATCCGCTGGAAGCGACGGCTCTGCACCGTGGACTTCACCCGCTGGACCGCAGTTCTCCTGAAGCCGTAGCCGAGACCGGCCCCGTCGATCCCTTTCGACTCACGGGCCAGGCCGGGTCGGTTGGACGGTCATGGCGGCGTCCCGAGGAAGAGCCGCTTCGACCAGATTCCTGCGTTGGGCCCGGAGGGTCGGATCCTCGGGCGCCAGTCCGAAGATCGCCTCCTCGGCGCTGCCGGGCACCTGCCCGGCGTTGCTGACGTCGGCGGCCACCCGGTACAACTCGATCCTGGCGTAGAGGGCCAGGAGGTCCCCGGGGTTTGGCGAGCAGTTGCCCCGGGCGGCCCGGTGAGCCAGATGGACGCGAGCCCACCCCGGTAGCTCGGCACCGGCGGAGCGGACCGCCTCGGCGGTGGTGGCGACGGTGAGGTCTGCCAGTCGGCTCCCGAGGGCTCGGCGCTGTTGATCTTGTCCTGGTCGGTCTGACCGCGGCCCGAGGGCCCAATCCCAGCGTCCCGGGCCACCGGGCGTCACACCCCAGCGGGCGAGGAAGACGGAGAGATCGGCGACTGTGGAGTCCCACTGCCGGGCGAGATAGGGCAGGTCGCTGCGAGCTGGGAGGCGGGCGAGGACCGCGGCAGGCAGTGTCCGGGCGGCGGTGCGGCCCACCTGGCGGGCCCGCAGCTCCGTGGCGGCCAGCACGGCTGGCTCGGACCCGTCGGCCCCGGTGGCGGCCGCGTGGAGGTCCGCCAGGGTCCTGTCCGCCCGCACGGCCGCGGCCCGGGGGGCATCAGGGTCGATGTCTACGGCGGCCCGCTCGGGCCCGGAGGCCGAGAGGCGGTGGCCGACGGTGGCCTGCAGGGGCGGAGGTGGCGCCTTGGGCAGGTGCTCGCCGTCGAGGGGGTCCACTGACCGGGTCAGATAGAGGTGGTTGGCCACCCGGCCTCGGGTGATGTCCACGTAGGCCTCCGAGCGACTGGCATTCTCGTCGATGCGGCTGGTGGACTCGGCGAAGGTCGCCCCCTGGATGGCATAGCTGGTCAGCGCGTAGGCGTGGTCGAGGCCGACATCGATCCGCCCGCCCGGGCGGGACTGCTCGTCGAAGAACTCCCGGGGGAGGTCAACCTCGCCAACCTGGTCGAAGGCGACCCGGATGGTGTCCTTCTCGTGGTTCCGGTGCCGGCGGATATCGACCACCCTGCCCCGGGCGCCGTTGCGGACGTAGTCCTGTGGATGATCCTGTGGATAAAGGCCCCGGTCGCCCCGGCGGGCTACGACCCGATCGCCCACGGAGAAGCGACGGTCCCGGGCGGCCACCACCTCCTCGACCCCGACATCGCCAGTGACCTGGAGGAGGTGGTGGGCCAGGCGGTTGAGCTGAGCACGGGTGTGGTTGCGCCGATCGACCATGGGATGCTCGTCACCGGCCTGGCGGGATGCCCACCACCGCTCCAGCAGGTCGAGGTACAGCTCGACCTCATCGGTGACCACGTGGAGATGTCCGGCTGCCTCCAGCTCGGCCAGGGCGTCAGCGATGCGGCCGTCCCGGAGGGCATCGGCGGCGGCCCGGTCGTGGGGATCCAGTACCCGGTGCGAGCGGCGCAGCTCGGGGGTGTTGCCGTCGGGGTCTTGGCAGAGGAGCCGGAACATGCCCCCGGCACCGACGGCACCGTGCTGGGCCGGGTCCCCGATGAGGCGCAGCGCCGCCCCGGTCTCCTCGGCCAGCCATAACAGGCGGTCCAGGTCCCGGTCCGACACGGTGGAGGCCTCGTCCACGATCAACACCGTCCGGGCATCGAGGGGACTGGAGGCGGGGTCGGTATGCGCGAGGTGCCAGGCCAGGGTCTCGGTGGGGATGCCGGCCTCGGCCCCGAGGTGGCGGGCCGCTTCGCCCTTGACGGCTGTGCCCAGCACCCGATAGCCGGCCGCCCTCCAAGCCGCCGCCGCGGCGCGCATGGCGGTGGTCTTGCCCGCCCCGGCCCGCCCGATGCCGCACTGGGCCCTATGCCCGCTGGTGGCGAAGGTGACGACCAGGTCTGCCTGCTCGGTCGTGAGATCGGGGGAAGCGGCCAGGCTGTCGGCCAGGACGCCGGCAGAGGTAATCGCGACGCCAGCTGAACGCCCGGCGCGCCAGCGCTCCAGGAGGCGGGCCTGCACCCCCAGCATCTCGGTGGTGGTGAAGAGGGCCTGGTTGCCGAACGCCTTGATGGGGGTGTCCTGATCGCAGACAAGCTCCACCACCCAGTCCGACGCCAGGAAGTCATCGGCCAGGTTGGCCACGGCGTCGGCGGGCAGAAGCAGGGGCGTCTCGCGTCCTGAGCCGTCCGGAAGGGCGATGTCGACCAAGGAAGCGATCACCTCGCCCCGGGTGAAGACCGATGCGCTGGCGCACAAGGCCCCCGGGGCGGCCAACCGGGCGAAGATCTCTTCCTGCTCCGGAATGGCGAGGGGTCGGTCGCTCTGGCCAACGCAGCGGGCAAGGTGGTGGGGCTCGAACCCGAGCGCCTGGGCCCGCTCCCACCAGCTGGCGACCAGCCTCGCCGGGTCGGCCCGTCGTTTGGCGGGTCGGGTCTTGGTCACTACCCCCCGCAACTCGCCGATGGTTTTCGTCCGCCCGATGAGAGCCTCCAGCTCGGCCACGGCGTCGTCGATGTCGTTGGAGCGACGGGAGAACTCCCCCAGCACCTCGTCGGGGATGCCGTCTATCTCCCAGCTACCCTTGCGTCCCCTTCTCCAACCCACCCCGAGGGTGGCGGTGAGGCGGTGGCGCATCTCGGCGGTGGCCAGGGCTGAGGCCTCCCCGGCGTGGCGATAAAGGAACCGGGCATCCAGGGCACGCCGGGTGCCGTCCGGATCGGCCACGGTGTTGGCCACCACGTTGTGGTGATGGGGGAAGGGGTCCAGGGCCCGGCTGGTGAGGTGGCGGAAGGAGGCCACCGTCCAGCCCCGGGTGCTGATCGGGGCCCCCTTGGCCCGGGTCATGGCCGCCGCGTATTCGAGATGGGCCAGTCCGCGGTCGTTGCCGGCCTGGATGGCGTCGAGCACGGCTGATCTGGTGCCCTCGTCCCCAAGGAGAGCCAGGACGCCTAGTGACTTCTCCGTGGTGAGGGTCAGGTCGAAGCCCACCCGGACCGCGGGTGGCCTGCGGTGGCGGAGATAGTCGACCAGGTCGGAGCGTTTGACCAGCCACTGGCCTTTGGTCCCGCGGTAGGCGACGAGGTGGGTACGCGCCGGTTCCCCGCCGGCGGCGCGCGCCTCGTCTATCCGCTCGTGGTCACGCTCCCATCGCTTGGCGAGGGACCGCAGATACCGTGCACTCACCCCGGCGACGCGAGCTGCCTCGGCTAAGCCGAGCTGGTCGCCTGGCTGCCCGGCGGCGGCCACCGCATCGGGATCGGGTCCGGCGGCGCGACCTGCCTCGCAGCGCTGGAGCTCGGCCTCGCTGATCCAGCGCGTCCCGTCCGGCGAGACAGTCGGCAGTAGGTAGGCGCCCTCGAACTCCTGTGGCATTTCCGGACCCGTGGCTCCAAACGCCATAGCCAGACCCCGGACGGCCAGCGACTCCCCAACGCCGACCATGGCCACGACCTCGGCTGGTTCGAGCCTCAGGGCGCCGGCGGCGTCGGCCATGTCATACAACGGCTCGCCCTCGGCGTCCCAGCGGGTCTGGGTTCCACGGGCCAGTGTTGGCTTGCGCCCCGCCGAGCCCTGGGCGGTGATGAGCCGGACGCCGGTGTGGGGGTCCCTCCCGGCCAGCACCCGGGCGAAGTCTCTGCTGCTGACCTTGCCAGCGAGGCTCATCTCGGCCGCCCCGTTGCCCAGCCACCGGCCGGGCTCGGCGTTGCCGTCGGCGTAGTAGGTCGACGGGCCGGTGCCGGCGGCCGTTCGCCGTCCCGTGGTCGGTACTGAGGGGGGTGGGGGACCGTCCAGGTAGCGGACGATGTCGTCAACGACCTGGCCGACGCTTCGGCCCCCGGCCGAGCCGAGCGGGGTGATGGTGAACCTCATCGCGACGACCGCCGGGGGTCCCGCAGGTTTCCCGGAGGGGAACCTGCAAGTGTCTGTCCGGGGGATGGGCTCGGTCGGGATGAGGCTGGCGGGACGGTAGCGGGATGGGCGCGCCGGTTGGGTGGTGGTTCGGGATGGGTGCGCGGGACTCCGGTCATCGGCTGGGAGGCGGCGAAGAGGGGTGGGGTGTCTGTCCGAGGCGCTCGAGGCGGGCGACCATGCGCAGGTGGGGCGGGAGCGCCTCGGACCCGCTTGGGGCCTGACCAGCTGTACGAGCCAGGGCGTCGGGGTGGGCCACCGGCGAGCTCGGGGCCTGACCGGCTGCACGAGCCAGGGCGTCCAGGTGGGCCCCGAGCAGGCGGGCGTGCTCGGCCCGGCAGCGCAGCGGCAGTCGAGTCAGGCTGTGGGCGGGGACCGGCGGCACCTCGGTGTAGACGGCCAGCTCGCTCGGGCCGGCCTGCGAGGCGAAGCCGAACTCCACGACCCGGCGAATCGTGTGCAAGATCGGGCTGGAGGCGCCCGCACCCCGGCCCAGACCGAGCTGGCGGGATAGCTCCTCGGTCGGTATGCGCACCGGGCTCGCCTCTTGCCACAGCCAGGAACAGCTACGTAGCAGCATCACCGAACTGGGCCCGATGAGGGGCGCCCAGCAGCGCTCCAGGAAGGGATGGTCGAGGGGAAAGCCCACCTGGGCCACGGCCTGCTTGGGGTGACGCACAGCGTGGAGCTCGAGTACCGCGGGTGTTTGGGTCATGTGGTGCTAGGCCGGTTGGACCCCCTCGATCTCGCGGGATATTCGACGTGGACCGAAACGGGACAGAAACGGGACGTCCCGTTCTCCGTCCGCGCGCGGGATACCACCACCCGTGCTTCTGGGATGTGAGTGGGGCGTCCCGGGATGAAAACGGGACAGAAACAGGACGCCAGCGGGAACGGAAACGGGAACGTCCCGGGCTCAGATGACCCGGTGAGCTTTCATCCTGCGCATCCGAGCCGACCGTCGAGCTCCGTCCCGCGAAAGAAATTCCGGAACAGGACTGGAACCGGAACACCGGAGGGAACGCCAGCGGGAACGGCCTCGCGGACCCTGCCCGTGCTGATCAAGCACGAGGAGGATCCGATGAAAGCAACCCTGACCGCCCTGGATCGCGAATGGACCGCCCTGGACCGATCCCCGGCCAGCACGGCGGCCCTGCGCCGGTGGGCCACCACTCAACCGGCCCTGGCCGGCCTGGACAGCCTCGGTGCGGTCCTGGCGGCTCGTACCCACCCAAAGGCCGCCCCGGCCATCTTGTCTTGCCTCGCTCAGCTGGCCGGCGAGGACGCCCTGGCCGCTCGTACGCTGCTCCAGGCGCTCCTGCCGGGCCTGGTCCGCATGGCCACCACGTCCGCGGATGATGATCCGGCCGCTCTGGACGAGCTGGTCTCCCTGGCCTGGGAGCGCATCCGCAGCTATCCGACCCGCCGGCCCGGATCGGTGGCCGCCAACGTCCTGCTGGATGTCCACAAGCGCTACCGGGAGCACCGAGCCATCGAGGCACCAGCCCGTGTGGCCGGCCGGTCCCAACCGCCCGAGACGGCGCCATCGGCCGAGGAGGTGGCCATCGGGCGAAGCGCCGTGGATGACCTGGTGGCCGCCCAGCGGGCCGGGCTGATCAGTGCCATCGCGCTCCGCTTGATCCTGCGCACCCGCCTGGATGACGTGTCCCTCGAGATCGCGGCGGCCGAGCAGGCCACGAGCACAACCTTGGCGACCTGCATCCGCTGGCGAGCGGAACGTCGGCTGCGACCCCTATTGGCCGAGGCAAGCTGAGTGCGGGTCATGGCCATGGGGGAATCGCGCATCACGCGCGACGAGAGGTCGACGCTGCCGACTTGGAGGCACCCGGCGCGCCTTTGGTCTCGGGGTGACCGCGCCGGCCCGGTCTGGCGAGGCCGTGCCGCCGGTCAGCAACCGAGGCGACCTCGCACTCCCCCAGCGGTTAGCGACTTCAAACAGTTGGCGGGTTTGCGGCGAATGAGTACATTGCCACGGTGGGTGTGGGGCCCGATGCTTGGGGGAGGGCAGGGCGTTCTCGTCGGCACACTGTCCTCCCACCGCGTCAGCGATGCGAACACCGTGGGTGAACTGTCCCCCCGTCCCGGTGGACATGTCGAAGGGCCGGCCAATGCGTAGGGCGCAGGCAGGGGCGCTCGTTGTTGCCGGTCTGATGGCGGGTGTCGCCCTCAGCGGATGCTCGTCGGGACGCGCCGAGGCGCAACACGGCAAGCCAAGTGCGACGGTGGTAACGACAGGTGTGGCGAGCCCACACCAGCTCGTGCTGAGCGGATACGCCGCTGCATCGGCGGCACTGGCGGCCGCGGAGGTCCACAACGACGCCAACTGGCCGGCGCTGTTCCAGACGATGGTGAACCCAGAGCTCGCCCACGTCCAAGCGTTCATCACCACTGGAGTGCATCTCGGCTACCACGCCCGGGGCACCTACAGGATCATCCGGGCCGAGGTGACGTCGTTCTCGCCGACCAGTGCTGCGGTGAAGGCCTGCGTGTACGGCGACGTCATCGCATACCAGGCCAACGGCCAGCCCGCCCCCGGAAACGCCGGTCGTGCTACCTACTCCATCGAGACGGCGGTCATGGTGCCCGCAGGAGCGACCTGGGTCCTCCAGGACGGCACCGCGCAGCAGTTCCCGACGGCCCAGAAGGCGGGCCCACTGTGCGCCGGGTGACGGTCGGCCTGGCCGTCATGGTGGCCGCGCTGGTTCTGCAAGCTCCGAGGGCCGTGGCCGACTACGCCGCAGGCGGATTCGACAATCCGACTAACGGCACCGTCGGCGCGTCGGCCGGCTACTCCCAGGGCGCACCGACCCGTCGTCCTGTCGTTGGCTATGTCCCGGTCTCCTCGTCCGGCGCCGACCCTTGCCAGTTCCAGTGGATTTCGGGGACCGACCTGGCCGGACCGGGAGGCGACACCAATGGCACCTGGGCCCTGTGGACCGGGGGTCCGCCCTCCTGTGTGGCGGGCTGGCCGCCGTCGACCCTGGGCGCGTTCACGGCCTACTGGTTCCCCGCCGGGCCCGGCGCAGGTGCCGTTCCGGCACCGCCGCCCCAGGCCCTGGCCCAGCAGGCGCTGTCCTCGGCGGGGATCGTCAATCCTAGCTTCCAGACCTGGCCGCCGTCCGGGCGGGGCGAGGTCAACTTCCCCACCTGGGTCCATGTCAGCTCCGGCTGGGCACCGGTCACGACATCGGCCACCGCCGGAGCCGAGACGGTGAGGGTGACCGCCACGCCGTCGGCCATGACCGTCTCCAGCGTGGACAGCTCCGACGGCGGGGCCAGTTATCACCCCACCTCGATCTCCTGTCCCGGGCCGGGGTCGGCCTATGACACCAACGAGTCGTACTCCGCCCAGCACTCGGACTGCTCGGTCACCTGGTCCTGGCCCTCGGCCAACTACGCCTCGAACTCTTCCTACGGCACCTATCCCCTCACGGTCTCGGTCACCTACCAGGTCACCTGGACCGCCGTGGGTGGCGCCGGGGGCGGAGGCGCCCTCGCTCCCATCACCCGTTCCACCACCGTCGACTACCCGGTCGGAGAGATAGAGGCCCTCGGATCATGACTGGCACCCAGAGCAACACCCGCACCACCTTTGAGACCAACGGTCACGCGCCGACCAAGGCTGAGCCCAAGGTTCGTCGGTCCCCTCCACCCCTGGCCATCGGACTGGTCGTGGCCGCGCTGGCCTTCGGCGTCTTCGTGGTCCTGACCCCTCGGGCGGCGCGCTCGGTGCCGGTGCTGGTGCTGCGCCACAGCGTGGCGGCCGGGGATCTCCTCTCCGCTGGCGATCTGCGCGTCGTCTCCCTGGCCGTGCCCAGAGGGATGGCAACGGTGCCGGCGGCTGCCGAGGCCTCGGTGGTGGGCCAGGTGGCCCAGAGCGCGCTGGGCGCCGGGTCCCTCCTCGTCCCCTCCTCCTACGGTCCGCCGAATGGCACCGAGTCGGTGGTGGGGGTGTCGCTCAAGCCCGGGGAGTACCCACCGGGGCTCTCGGCCGGTGACCGGGTCGAGGTCCTCGTCGGGCCGGCCCAGAGCGGTGTCCCGGGCGTGATGGTGCCGGTTGGCACGGTGGTGGCGCCCGGGGCCCTGGTCACCTCGGTGGCCGCCTCAGCCTCTGATCCCAATGTCGTCCTGGTCGGCCTGGAGGTGGTCCCGGCCGAGGCGCTGGGCCTGGCCGAGCTGGGCGCCACCGGCCAGGCCGTGGTGGTGGCCGAGCGATGAGCACCGACGCCCGTCCCGACCTGGGCGATTCCGATATGCGGGCCCTGTCCCGCCGGGCGCGCCCCGCCGCCCTCCCCGCCATCCGAACTCGGGGCCTCGAGGGCCTGTATGAGTGGATGGCCGTAGCGGACCTGGCTGACCTGTCCGTCTGGCCCGGGGTGACCCGGGCTCGGCTCATGGGCCGTCGCTGGATCGAGGCCGAGCCCCTCGTGGATGACGCCGAGGCCTGCCTGGCCATGATCCGGCGGCTCCTGCGCGACGCCGATCACCTGGGCGATCCGGCCCAGGGCACCTACGAGGTCTCCTTGCCCCTGGCCCGGGTGACGGTGTATCTGGACTGGGCCCCGTGGCCAATCCTGGTCGTTCGTTCCCATCGCTCCCGCCCCGAGCGCCTGGTCGACCTGGTGGCCTGGGGCACCCTGACCCAGGAGCTGGCCGACGAGCTGGCCCGGGCCGTGCGGGTGGGGGTGACGGTGCTCATCTCCGGGGCCACCGACACGGGGAAGACCGCGTTAGCGGCAGCTCTTTGCCACGACGCCATTCCCGAGGACGAGCAGATCGTGACAATCGAGGATACGTATGAGATCGGGCTTCACTCGGCCCGGCCCTCTTCGGTGCTTCCCTTCCTGGCCCGACCGGCGAATGTGGAGGGGGCGGGGGAGCGCACCATGGCCCTGCTCACCCGGGGCGCCCTGCGGGCCTCGCCGGACCGCGTCCTGGTCGGCGAGGTCCGCGGCCCAGAGGCCCTATACATGATCAGGGCCATGGAATCCGGAGCCAAAGGCTCGATAGGAACCATCCACTCAGATAGTGCCCCAGCCGCCCTGGAGAGGCTTTGTGACTATATCATCGAAGGCGGCGGGGGACGATCGGATGACTACGTGGCCCGCATGGTGGCTCGACACGTCCATCTGGTCGTGCACCTCGAGGTCGAAGCCGGCCAGCACTACGTTGCCGAGGTCTACGAGGTCACCGGGGCCGAGGACGGGCGCATCCACGGAGGGGCCCTGTGGCGGGCCGGGGACGACCTCGTACCCCGCCGCACCGCTGTGGCCGCCTCGCCGGGCCTGGCCCGGAAGCTGGCCCGAGGGTGACGACCCTGGGCCTCTCCGCCGGGGAGGCAGCGGTCACCGGCGCCCTGGCTGCCGGTATCACCACGGCTCTGAGCCGAGGACGCAGCGCGCTGGCCAAGCCGACCGGGCCGGCTCCGGGCATCTCGGTGGCCCGTGTGGGTCTGGCCCTCGGTGCGGGTCTGGTGCTGTGGGCGGCCACGGGATGGGTGGCAGCGGGGCTGTGGGGAGCGGTCGGGGGCTGGGCGGCACCGGCGCTTCGCGCCCGGGATCGCCAACGCGCTGGCGAGACGACCCGCCTGGATGCCTGGGCCTCCTGGGTGGGTTTGGTCCAGGGCCAGCTGGCCGGCCAGGCCTCCCTGGCCGAGGCGCTGGCCGGCGCCTGCCACCGGGCGCCTTTGGCTCTCGCTGATGAGGTCGGTCCCCTGGGCGAGGCCCTGGCCGGTGCTCCACTGGACGAGGCGCTGGCCTCCTGGGCGGTGGCGGGGTCGGGGTCGGCTGAGCTGCGGCAGGTGGCCATGGTCCTCCAGCTGGCTGCGGCCGGCTCGGGAGGACACCTCGGCCAGGTGCTCGCCCAGCTGGGCGCCCAGCTGCGCGCCCGGGCCGCTTCGGCTCGTCGCATCGAACGCGAGCGTCGCCGCACCCGCCTGGCCGGCCGGGCCGCCGCGGGGGTGGCCCTGGTCTGGCTGGTGGCCGGATCGCGCCTGGACACCTCTTTGTTCCGGGTCTATGCCGGGCCGACCGGCCAGGTGCTGCTCAGCGTCATGCTCGGCATCGTGGCCGCCGGTCTGGCTGGGCTGGCCCGGCTGGACAAGGGCCTGGCGTGCTGAGCGCGGCGGTGGGCGCGGTGGTAGCCGGTGGGGGAACGTTCCTGGCCCTCGGCCTGCCGGCCTGGGAGGCCTCTGCCCGTCGAGTGGCGGCGGATCGGGTCCAGGCCCAGCCCGGGCTTCGATCCGAGCTGGCCGCGGCTGACCTCGACATAGCCACCTGGGTGACGGCCACCATCCGATCCGGGTTGGTGGGCGCCGGTGTAGGAGCGGTGATCGCCGTGCTGGCCTGGGGCGTCGTCGGCCCCCTCGGCCTGGTCCTGGTGCCCTTCGGGGTCGCAATGGCGCTGGCCCTACGACGCCGGGAGCTGCGCCAAGCGGCGGAGGCGGGTCGCAAGGCCCTACGGGCCGCGGCTCTGGAGTTCGCCGAGTTGGTCAGCCTGGCCATCGGGGCGGGCCTGGGCGTGCCCGCCGGGATGGAGCGGGCCGGTGTCGCCCTCTCGGGTGCGGGAGGGGCTCGCCTCGGCGCCCTCAGTTCCTCCGGGTCCGAACCCTGGGCCGGGATCGAGGCCCTCGGCGCCGCCACCTCGGTGGCCGAGCTGTCCGACCTGGGCCGCACCCTGGCCGTGGGAGTAGCTCACCAGGCCCGGACCCGGGAGGTTCTCCTGGGCTGGGCGGGGGCGTTGCGCGCCTCCCAGCTCGAAGAGTCCGAAGCCGACGCGGCGGCCACCACCGAGGCCATGACCGGCCCCCTGGCCCTGGTGGCCTTCGGTTTCCTGTTGTCCGTCGGAGTGCCCGCCGTCCTCCAGCTTCTCGGCGGGGTCAGCGGGGTGAGGTTCTGAACCGCCCGACAGAACGACCAATACATCAGCGACCCAGACATCAACGAGATCGACCGGAAACCCGAAAGCGACAAGACAAGGAGAACCAAGTGATCCAGAAGGCGATGATGTGGTGCTGGCTGGCCGGCCTCGGGGCCCGGGAGTGGGCCAGCGAGCGGATCGAGTTTGCCCGCAATGATGAGCGGGGCAGTCCCACCCTCGAACAGGTGGTCCTCACCGCCGGCCTGCTGGCCCTGGCCGTGGGCCTGGTGGTGGCCATCGGCGCCGCCGTTAACCACTATCAGTCCCAGATCCAATAGGACCGGCATCGCCGGTGTCGCCCTCGTCCAGCGCCGTCGGGCGCCGTTCGCCGAGACAGTGGTCCCAGAGACAGTCGCGGCCAGGCCGGGAGCAAGCCGGCTCAACCACCCTGGAGGTGGCCGTGGTCTTTCCCGCCGTGTTGGTCCTGGTGCTCACCGTGCTGCAGGCCGGTCTGTACTGGCACGCACGTGACGCCGCCCTCTCCGCCGCCCAGCAGGGCCTGGCCGTGGCCAAGGTGTCCGGCCTGTCTACCGGGGAGTCACGGGCGGCCAGCGTTATCACCTCCCTGGGGGGGTTGAACCAGACCCAGGTGGGCGGGGTGGCGGGCAACGAGGTCAGCATCGTGGTCTCGGGGGTATCCCCCAGCCTGGTCCCGGGGCTGACCCTTCGGGTCCGTGAGGCCTCGGCGGGGTTCTCGGAGGGCTATGGGGCCCCGTAGGGACGACGCCGGCTCGGCCACCTTGGAACTGGCCGTCCTGACCCCCGCCGCGGTCCTGCTGCTGGGCCTGGTGGTGCTGGCCGGCCACGTGGTCTCCGCCCGCCAGGTGGTCTCCCAGGCGGCGCAGGACGCGGCCCGGGCCGCCACCACGGCCCGCAGCCAAGCCGGGGCCGACTCGGCCGCTCAGGCCGCAGCAGCCGCGGACCTGGCCGGCACCGACTGCGGGTCCTGGTCGGCGTCGGTCTCCGGCGCGCTAGTGCCGGGCGGCACGATGACCGCCGCCGTCAGCTGCACCACGAGTCTGGGGATACTGCCGGGGAGCTTCACGGCGGCCAACACCGCCGGGGCCGTGGTGGATGTCTACCGCGGGGTGGCGACCGGATGATCCCCAACCAGGAGGGCTCGATCACGCTGTGGTTCGCCGTGCTGGCCAGCGGGTTACTGGCGGTGGTCGGCCTGGTGTGGGCGGGGGGCGACGCTCTTGCCGCCAAGGCCCGGGCTCAGAGCGAGGCCTTCGCGGCGGCCCGCGCCGGTGCCCAAGCCGTCTCCGGCGCTGGGTTGGCGGCGGGGACCGTCGTCCTCAATCCGATGGCGGCCAACCAGGCGGCCAAGGCAGTTCTGGCCGCCGCCGGCGCCAACGGGGTCGTTGACGTGTCGGGCCGCACCGTCTCGGTGACCGTCTCGGCCAGCGTGCCCGGCGAGCTGTTGAGCCTGGTGGGCATCGCCACCCTCGAGGTGCGCGGCTCGGCCTCGGCCACCGCCACCCCCGGAACTTAGGAGGAGGACGCAGTGATCATGGGTCGGCTACGTGCGGGTTTGAGCGGGACGGCGGCGCTGGGGGTGCTGGGGGGAGTACCGGTGGCTCTCACCCGCTTCGGGGGCCTGCCCAGCCCGAGTTCTCTGCGCCTGGCTATTGCCCTGCGCTGGGTGTCGCCCCACCTCGGCCTGCAACTGGCCGGGCTGGTGGCCTGGATCGCCTATGCCTATCTGCTGGCCTGGGTGGCCCTCGAGGTCGTCGGCAGCCTTCGGGATCGGACATCGATCCGCCGTCCGCCGGCCTGGCTGCGCCCCCTCACCGCCCGCCTGGCCGGCCTGGTCCTCATCACCTTGGGCCGGGTCAGCTTGCCGAGCGCGCCGACATCGCTGGGACAGCCACCCGCCGCGCTGGCCATGGCCCCGGCCCACCTGGCGGCATCGGTGACCTGGTCCCCACCGGCGGGCCCAGGGCTTGCGCGCCACCTGGTGGTGGCCGGGGACAACCTGTGGGACCTGGCCGAGGACTACTACGGCCACGGCTCGGCGTGGCGAGAGATCTGGGCGGCCAATCGCGCTGTCGTGTCCGACCCACGGGAGATCTTCCCCGGCCAGCTGCTCACGATCCCCCCGTCGACGCCCACCGAGGCAGGCGACTACGTGGTCGCGCCGGGCGACAGCCTCTGGAGCATCGCCGAGGCGCACCTCGGTGCCGGCGAGGACTGGCCGGCCCTCTGGGAGGCAAATCGGGACCGCCCCGAGGGCGATGACGCAGAACTCGAGGACCCGTCGCTCATCCGCCCGGGCTGGGAGATCGTCATTCCCGCGAGCGGGCCTGGCCCCGCCGCGCTCGGGACGCCGGGCGCACCCGCCACCGCACCGGGGTCATCTGAGCGCCCAGCCCCAGCACCGGGGACACCTGCCGCCCAGGCGCCTTCGCCGAACACCTTGGCCCAGGATCGCGGGGGTGATTCCTACCCACCGTCGAGCGAGGTTGGCCCCGTCGCACCGAACGGGTCAGCCGGTGCCAACCCCACCGCGCCGCTGGGGACTCCCGTCGAGCCGAGGTCAGGGAACGGGGCGGTCACGGTGACACCGGCGCACGCGGCCGAGTGGGAGGTGGTCGGGCTCCTCGGCGCCGCCGGCACGCTTCTCGCCGTCGGCATCGGCGGCGCGGTTTTCCGCAGGCGGCGCCGCCGCCAGCTACAGCTCCCGAAACAAGCCCCGCCTCCCCCGCCCCCCGAGCTCGACGAGCTGAGGGCAGAGGTGGCGGCTGGCGCCGACACCGACCACGCCAGCCGGCTGCGCCAGGCCCTGTGCGAAGTCGCTGACTCTTTGGCCCAACGGCGCAGCGACGTGCGTCCCCGCGTGGTCCAAATCAGTGATCAGCGGGTCGAGGTGTTGTTATCCCGCGCCGTCTTGCCTGTCCCCCGAGGGTGGCGTCCCGAAGCCTCGGGCTCGGCCTGGGTCCTCGACGGCGCCCACCTCGACATCGCCGAGGACGGAGCGTCACCCTGTCCAGCCCTGGTCAGTCTCGGGCGCCCCGACGCCGGCGCCCAGGTGTACCTGGACCTCGAAGCCGAAGGCGTCGTGGCGCTGACCGGTGAGGCCGACGCCGTCACCGACCTCGCCCGCTCCTGGGTTCTGGAGCTGGCCACGTCTCCTGTGGCTGGAGGTGTCTCGGTGGTCGTGGTGGGAGCCGACCTTCTCGGGGAGTCGGGGGCCTGGGAGAGGGTGCGGCGGGTCGAGGCCTGGGCCGAGGTGGCCGAGGACGCCATCGCCTGGGTCGAGCAGTCCCGCGCTCTCCTGGCCGCCAACCGCTGGCCGACACCCCTCGCCGGGCGGCTGTCGACCCGGCGGACCGACGACCTCTCTCCGCTCGTCCTGGTCCTGGGCGAGGCGCCCGACGACGAGCGCTTCGAGACGCTGTGCCAGGCCGTCCTGGTCGACCCGGTGGCCGTCAGCGTGGTGGTGGTGGGAGGCGAGGTCGAAGGCGCCACCCGGATCGAGGTTGGCGGCGGAAAGCTGGCCATCCCCAGCCTGGGTCTCGTGTGTCGGGCACAGGCGGTCTCGTCGGCCACGGCAGAGCAGGTCAGTGACCTGTTGGAGGACGCCTCCCAGCTGCCCGCACAGCTCGAGCTGATCCCACCCGAGGTGCCACGTCCTCCGGTCACGGTCGGCCCGCCGGGCGAGGCCTACCAAGACCCGCCCTATGAGGTCCTCGTCCGCCTCCTCGGGGACATTGGGGTGATCGGGGGCAAGACGATCCTCAAGCCCAAGCAGACCGCCGTCTTCGTCCACATCGCCCTTCACGCCCCGGTGGCCTCGGAGGTGGTGGAGGACGCGGTGTGGGTAGCGCCGACCTTGACGCGCCACAAGCGTTTGGCCAACACCGTCTCGGAGTGTCGGGCCGCTCTGGGCGCGACGCATCTGCCCATCTCCACCGACGGCCGTTACCGAGTCGGACCCGGGGTGAAGACCGACCTCGAGCTCTTCGAGCGCCGCGTCGCCTACGCCGGCACCCAGGATGACGAGGCCGCCGTAGAGACCCTCCGCGGCGCCCTCGGCCTGGTCGAAGGACCAGTGTTCACCTACCGCAATGCCGATCGTGGCTCTTATGTATGGGTCGACCTCGGGAACTGGCACAGCACCTGGGAACCCAAAGTCAGCCAGGTGGCGGAGGACCTGGCGCAGCGGTGCCTCGACCTCGGCGATCTCGACGGTGCCGAGTGGGCCGCCCTGCGGGGGTTGAACGCCAGTGCGGCGCATACGGGGTTGACCAAGCTCCTCATGCAGACCTACCTGGCCCGAGGCGAGGCCAGGGCGGCCGAGCAGGTCTTTGAGAGCCACCAGTCGGCCCTCGAGCAGCTCGACCTGGACGAGGTCGATCCAGACCTCGTCGAGTTCTATCGAGAGGCATGCCGCTCTCGGAAAGCGGAGGCGAGCTGAGCCGGCTGGCCAAGGTGGGTGTTGGCCGATAGGGGTCACGTTCGATGCGCGGGAAAACCCCTGATGGTCTTCCCGATCTGGCGAAGCCGGCGACGGACTGCCGGCATGTCGGGATCCGGGACGGCTGACCCACGGCCGGCGTTCCGAGACGGCGGTGTCAACCTCGGGTGCGCGTCGCTAGGGAGCGGTCGTCTGCCTCGGGGCCTGTGAGCCAGCGGCGGCGAAGCCGGCCCGGGTCGGCGACACCCGGTCCGGAGTAGGTGAGCCCCCGTCAGGCAGCCCAATGAACCTTCAGGACCCCCATCGTGCGCTCAACACTTGCGATCACAATGGAGCTAGGGCACTTGACCTTTGCCTGTTGATGTGAACGAGTCAAGTTCTCAGGCAGCGAGATGAGCGCGCTGGATCAAGGTCTCGACCGTGGTCTCGAGGCGATCCAGATCGTGTCGCAACGCTGTCGGAATGGGCGGTGGGG
>DAHUYE010000074.1 GCA_027315345.1 Actinomycetota bacterium | reverse complement strand
GTGGCCCGCGCCGAGTCGATAGTCCTGGTCAACACCGGTCACGGAAAGGGCAAGTCGTCAGCCGCCTTCGGCGTTATGGGCCGGGCCTGGGCCCGGGGCTGGAAGGTCGGCGTGGTCCAGTTCATCAAAGGAGGGAACTGGAAGACCGGGGAGCGCAAGCTGGCCGACCATCTCGACGTCGAGTGGCACACGCTCGGGGACGGGTTCACCTGGGAGTCCGAGGACCTGGACGAGACGGCGGCCAAGGGGCGCCATGCCTGGGAGGTGGCCAAAGGGATGCTGGCGTCGGGCGACTACCAGCTGCTCGTCTTCGATGAACTGACCTATGCCATCACCTACGGCTGGATCCCCGTCGATGAGGTGGTGGACGCCCTGCGCTCGCGCTCACCCAAGACCAACGTGGTCATCACCGGGCGGGACGCCCCGGACGAGGTGATCGAGGTGGCCGACACCGTGACCGAGATGCGCAAGGTCAAACACGCCTACGACCACGGCATCCGGGCCATCAAGGGCATCGAGTACTGACCCGGTCCTCCCCGCCCGGCGCTAGCCGCCGGTAGAGGAGAAGTGCTGGTAGTCGGGACTCTGGGTCCACCGGCCGCCCCACTGCCAGCCCACGGCGGCAAAGGCCTCCACCAGGGTCCCCCCGGGCACGGCCATGCCGGGCCGGACATCGGTGCGGTTCTCGTAGGCCGCACCCGCCGGCGGGATGACGGTGGACCCGTCGATGTAGGGGTTCTGCACGTCGTTGACGTCGATGGCCTCCCCGTAGGCGTGCACCGACCACTGAGGGGGCCCGGGGGCCACCGCATCGCGGCAGTTGAATCCGGAGGTGTCATCGGCGGCGGCGGCGGAATTGTCATCGCCCCCGTAGTACGACTCGGGGATCATCTCCTGGAGAGGGAACCGGGCCGAATACAGCGTGGCGAACACGTGCAGGACGGAGGAGACGACCGAGGCGTTGACGACCATGGTCCCGGTGTGGACCGCTCCGTCGAAACCCAAGTAGCTCATGCTCAAGAGCCGAAGCTGTTCCGGACCGACCGGGCAGCCCGGGTGCCAGGTTCCGCCCAGCTGGGCGGCGTCCACGGCCGACACCGAGGAACTGAAGACCGGCACCGTGGTCGATGGTGCGGTGAAAGGCGGCGTAATGGTCGCGGTGGTCGGCGCCGAGGTTGCTAGCGCGGCCGTGGTCGGCGGCGCGGCCGTGCCCGGTGAGCCGGTCGTCCTGGAGGTCCGGGCCGAGTTGCGCAGGCCGGCCGAGGACGAACAGGCACCCAACAGGATGGCCGCCACCAATGAGAGGGTCAGGGCGGAGCGGGCTCGGAGGTAGGGTCCGGGCCCAGCCACATGACCAGCCTAACGACCATCCGCCGGGCGGCGGCCGCCACGGCCATGCTCGTCCTCTTCTGTTCGGCCTGTGGCTCGTCCCCGCCCCGGGAGCGGGCCGTTGTGGCAGGAACCACCACCACCACCGCCACTTCGTCCGTCTCCGCCGCCGCGCCGGCGCCATCGATCCCGCCCGCTGCCGCGACGGCGCCATCGACTCCGCCTACTTCGGCCCCGGCGCCGTCGATTCCGCCCACCTCGGCCCCGGCCCCACCTCCGGGCCCGACCTCAACCCGTCCGGGCCCGGCCTGCCCGTCCGGCACGGCCCAGAGCCTCTCCTACACCGGCTCGGCCACCCAGGTGGTCACGGTCGAATCCTCCTCCTACGCCACCACCTACGCTTCCCTGAGTGCCTGGCGCAGACAGGGTTCATGTTGGGTTCAGGTCTACGGTCCCTGGACGGCCCGCATCGGCGCCAACGGCTTTTCCGATCACAAGTCCGAGGGCGACGACACCACCCCCACCGGTCACTACGGAATCGGCCCCATCATGTACGGCAACGCCGCCGATCCCGGCGTGGCCTACAGCTATCACCGCCTGGTGTGTGGCGACTGGTGGGACGAGGACCCCAGCTCAGCCGATTACAACACCTTCCAGCACGTCCCGTGCGGCCAGCCGCCACCCTTCGAAGGCGATAGCGAGGCGTTGTGGAAAGAGACCACCGCCTATCCCAGTTTTGCGGTGGTGCAGTACAACACCTCACCGGTGGTGAAGGGGGCGGGCTCGGCCATCTTCATCCACGCCGATGTCGGTGGCCCGACGGCCGGAGGCGTGAGCCTCCCCCTGAGTGAGCTCAACCAACTGCTCGACTGGCTGGCTCCGGCCGCCCTGCCCCTGATTGTCATGGCGCCGGATCCGGAGATCAACCGCTTCTGAGCCGACGCCGCCACCGGGGACGGCTCGCCTACTCACCGGTCAGGCGGATTCGACCTGAAGGATCAGCACGGCCAGATCATCGAACAGCTCTCCGGCCACGTGGGCCACCACGGCCGCCTCCAGGGCGTCGGCGGTGTGCTGGGCGGAGCCGGGACAGGCGTCCAGCACCCGGCGGACTCCCCGGTCCCCGAACATCTCCCCGTCCGGGGATCGGGCTTCGAGCATGCCGTCGGTGAACAGCACCAACATGTCACCGGCGTGGAGGTTCACCTCGGCCCGGCCCACTTCGATCTCGGGGAAGGCACCGAGCATCGAGCCCCGGACCTGGATCTCCTCCAGATCCCCGTTGGCCCGGCGGAGGAAGGGGTCGGGGTGTCCGCCTCCGGCCAGAATCAGATGGACCCCGGCCGGGCCGGGCTGGAGACGACCGACAATGGCGGTGCAGAAGATCTCTTCCACCCCCCGCTCCGCCGACGCTCCCACCAGTCCCTCGTTTAGGAGCGGCAGGACACCGACCGGATCGATGGAGTGCAGGGTCAGCGCCCGCAGGCTGTAGCGGACCATGGCCGTGGTGGCGGCCGCTTCCGGGCCGGTGCCGACCACGTCGCCTATGGCCACCCCGTACTGGCCGTTGGCCGAGCGCCACAGGTCGTAGAAGTCGCCCCCCACCTCCATGCCGTCCCCGAAGGGGTGGTAAACGGCGGCCACCTGCACTCCGTCGATGGCCAGCAGGCGGGGGGGCAGCAGACTGCGCTGAAGTCGCTCGCTGGCATCGATCCTCGCTCGCTGGAACTGGGCCCGGGCCAGCGCCTGGGCGGCCTGGGCGGCTAGGGCCATCACGAAGCGACGCTCGTCCTCATCGAAGAGACGGGGCTCGTTGAAGCTGAACCGCAGGGCGCCCAGGCAACGCTCACGGATGACCAGAGGAACGGCGCAGGCCGACAGAGTGGCCGGCTCCAAGGCCGCCAGCTCCGGAAAGCGCCGGTCGCGCTCGGCCCGGTTCTCGATCCACACCGGCTCCCCGGTCCGCAAGGCCATGGCCGCCGGTAGTTCGGCATCCCTCGACTCGGCCCGGAGCTTTTCCACCACCGGCTGGTCGTAGCCGACCGTCCCCGGCACCAGCAGGCGGTCGGCGTCCGAGGCCAGGAGCATGCCGCCCCCGGACGCCCCCAGGGCCGCCACCCCCTGATTGAGCACGGCGTCGGCCACCGTCTCGGGGCTGTCGGCGGCCACCAGAGCGCCGGCCACGGTATAGAGGCGGGCCGATCGCTCGGCCACATGGCGGGCTTTGGCGACCTCCTCCATCTCCTGGATGAGGCGCTTTTCGAACGGCATGACCGGGCCCGGGACCTCGCCCCGGGCCAAGGTGCGGAGCTGGGAAATCAGCTCCTCGACGTACCAGTGCCGGAACACCCGGTGCTGGGGCGGTGTCTCCAGGGTGAGGAGCCGGGCCGCCCGGCAGTAGGCGTCCACCGAGTCCAGGGCGATCAGGTACTCCTCCCCGGCATCGGCGGCATCTGCGTCCAGATCAAGTTCGAGGACGGTATGGCTGCGCCCGGCCGCGGCCGCCGCCAGCGCCTGACGCTTGATGGAATCCCGGGCCTCCGAGAAGCGGTTCACCACCACTTCGATGAGGGCGGCCAGATGGGGCACGACCTCCCCGCTCATGCCCGACCGGGCTCCGGAGGCGGCCAGAGTGAACTCCCGGACCAGGTTGTCCACGTGGGACTTGGCTCCGATGAGGAGATCGGTCGGGACCTCGCCCAGGACCAGGTGGTGGCGCAGACGGCCCGAGCGGGAGGGGCCGAGCTCCTCGGACCAACGGGCCAGGAGCTCTCCCTCGTCCAGGCCGGCCCCTGCCAGCATGGGCGGGTCCAGGGTGATCTCGGCCCAGATCACCTTTCCGGCCCCATCCGTCTCGACCCCCATGGCCGACGCCACGCTGGCCGCCATCCGCAGGCCGCGCCCGGTCATGCTGGCGGGGGAGGCGAACCCGAGCACGGGCGCCTGCCGCTTGGCGTCGGACACCTCCAGGCGTACTCCCTTGGGAAGGGGGCTGACCCGGACTCCGTTGCAGCCCCCGCCGTGCAGCACGGCGTTGGTGACCAACTCACTAACCACCAGCTCGGCATCGGCCGCCAACTCCGCCCAGCCCAGGGCCTCGACCTCCTCGGCCACCTGCCGCCGGGCCCGAGCGGCCAGGCGCGGATCGTCCACTCTCGCGCTCGGATCCGCCGGGGCCGTCACAGGCGGAGTCTAGGGACTGTGTCCCTGCGCCCAGACTCCGGGGGGCAGGAGTGTGACTACTTGATGAGCGGATCGCGGGGCAGGCCGAGAATGCGCTCGCCTATCTGGTTCCTCTTGATTTCTGAGGTGCCCCCCGCGATCGACATGGCCCGGTGCATCAGGACCATGGCCCCGCTCATCGCCCCCGGCCCCTCCAGGTAGGCCCCGTCCGGGCCGCTCAGGGCGGCCAGGATGGCTGCCGCCTCGTGACCGTTCTCGGACAGGACCAGCTTGGTGACGTTGCCCTCCGGGCCCGGTCCTCCGCCGGCCACGGCCCGCTGCGCCGTGCGCAGGTTCATGGCGTCCATCGACTGGGTCCGGGCGATGTACCGCCCCACCCGAACCGCTCCGCCGGCCAGGCGCTCCGGGTGGGCGTCGAGGGGAGGGATCAGGGCTTCACCGGGCAGGGACATCCCGCCCTGGCCACCGCCGATGCTGACGCTCTCGTTGCCCAGAGTGGCCCGGGCCACCGTCCAGCCCCCGTCGACCGGACCCACCACGTCATCGTCGGACACGAAGGCGTCATCGAAGAAGACCTCGTTGAAATCCGAGTCACCGGTCACCTGCTTGAGGGGCCGGACCTCGACCCCCTTCGCCTTCATGTCGATCACCATGCAGGTGATGCCGTTGTGCTTGGGGGCGTCGGGATCGGTGCGCACCGTGGCCAGCCCGAAGGCGGCCTGGTGGGCGCCGCTGGTCCAGACCTTCTGGCCGTTGACCAGCCAGCCCCCGTCCACCCGGGTGGCTCGGGTCTTGATGCCGGCCGCATCCGAACCGGCGTCGGGCTCGCTGAAGAGCTGACACCAGATGAGCTCCTGATTGAGCGCCGGCCTCACCCAGCGGGCCACCTGATCCTCGTTGGCGTGCTGAACGAGGGTGAGGATCACCCAGCCGGTGATCCCGTAGGCCGGCCGGCTCACGCCGGCGGCGTTGAACTCCTGCTCGATGACCAGCTGCTCGACCGCGCCGGCATCCCGGCCCCAGGGCCTGGGCCAGTGGGGTACGGCATAGCCCGAGTCCAGCAGGGCCGTCCTCACCTGGGTCTCATCCAGGGCCTTGAGGCCGGCTACGAAACCCCGGACCTCCTCCCGGATGGCCTCCGCCTCGGGGGGCAGATCCACCGAGCGCTCCCGCTTGACGCCCCGGCGGGCCAGGTCGGTTATGTCCTCGGCGGCGCCTTCGGCATCCAGCAGGGCCCCCACCGCGCTGGCCCGGCGCAAGTACAGGTGCCCGTCGTGCTCCCAGGTGAAGCCGATCCCGCCGTGGACCTGGATGTTGAGCTGGGCGCACAGGTCGGCAGCCGGGATGGCCAGGGCGGCCGCCATAGCCGCGTTGTAGGAGAAGGCCACTCCCCCGGCGGCCGCAGCCCGGGCCGCGTCCCATACGGCGGCGGTGGCCAGCTCCGTCTCCACCAGCATGTTGGCGCAGTGGTGCTTGACGGCCTGATAGGTACCGATCACCCGGCCGAACTGCATGCGGGCGCGGGCATAGTCGGCCGCCGACTCCGTGCACTGGCGGGCGACGCCGGTGGCTTCGGCGGCCAGCACCAGGCGGGCCAGATCAATCAGCTGGGTGCGAGCTCCAACCAGAACCGTCACATCGGAATCCCGCAGGGTCACCTGGCCGGCCCGGCGGGTGGGATCCAGATTGACCGGCACCACCACCTCGACGCCCTCCTCGTCCCGTTCGACCAGGATGAGGTCTTCCCCGCAGGGCAACAGGATGAGCTCGGCCAATCCGGCGCCCAGTACCGCCCGGGCCGTGCCGGTGGCGGTGGTCCCGCTGAGCCGGATATCGGACTGGAGGCCGACGGCGGCCCGCAGCGACCCGTCGGTGAGCCCAGGCAAGTACCTGGCCTTGAGTTCCTCGGGTCCCACCGCTTCCAGCACGGCGCTGGCGATGACGGTCGGGACGAAGGGCCCCGGGGCGATGTGGCGGCCCATGACCTCGGTCACCACCACCAGTTCGGGCAGGCCGAAGCCGGAGCCGCCGTGTTCCTCGGAGACGTGGAGACCGAGCCAGCCCAGGTCGGCCAGCTCCTTCCAGAAACCCGGGAGTTCCTCCTGTTCGGCGGTGAGGAGCTGGCGAGCCGCCCGGCGGGCGGCCCGGTCCTCCAGGAACGAGCCGGCCGTATCGGCCAGCGTCCGGTGGTCCTCGCTGATGGCAATCGACATGGGATTCGGAGTCTCCTCGGGTGGGATCGTGCTACTTCGGGGCGAAGCGTTGGCCGGCGTCGAGGCGGATGGTGGAACCGTTGAGCATCGGGTTCTCCACGATGGCCACGGCCAGGCGGGCGTACTCCTCGGGCCGACCCATCCGCTTGGGGAAGGCGGCGTCCCGGGTCAGGGCCTGGGCGAACTCATCGGGTATCCCCTTGGTGATACCGGTGCTGAACAGGCTGGGGGCGATGGCCATCACCCGGATGCCCAGACTGCCGAGGTCCCGGGCCATGGTCAGGGTCATGCCCGCCATTCCCGCCTTGGCGGCGGTGTAGGCAACCTGCCCGATCTGGCCCTCGAAGGCGGCGATGGAAGACGTGTCGATGATCACGCCCCGCTCATCATCCTCGGGATCATTGGCAGCCATGTGGGCGGCCTGGAGCCGGTTGAGGTTGAAGGTGGCGATCAGGTTGAGTTCGATCACCCGGCGGAACTCGTCCAGCGGATGCGGACCGCTCTTGCTCAGGGTTCGCGCCGCCGTCCCTCCCCCGGCGGTGTTGACGGCAACATGCAGCCCGCCGAGGGCGGCCACGGCATCGGCCAGGGCGGACTCGGTGCCGGCCGCGTCGGTCACGTCCACCGGATGGAAGGTGCCCTTCAGCGACTCGGCCACCTCCGGGCCGGCTGAACCGGGGAGGTCGAGGATGGCCACCGAGGCGCCCTTCTGGTGCAGCATCTCGGCCGTGGCCCGGGCCATGCCCGACGCCCCTCCCACGATGACGGCCTTCTTACCCGGGATTTCCACTCCGCTGTCCCCTTCCTGCGCCTGGAGCCGCCTCGATGGCGGCTTTCCGTGTCGGGCGGCCCCTGAGCTTGCCCGAACTCCCCTGGCCCCGGCTATTCAGCGGCCGAAGCCGCGCAATTCGGCCAACTCGGGGGCCCGGGTCATCAGGTCCAACACGATGGGCCCGAAGCTCTCCAGCTTGGGTCACCGGGCCGACCGGAGAAGATCGTCACCGCCGCCCTGTTCCTGGCCAGCCCCCTCCCCATCGGTCAATAGTTGGCGTCGGCGGGCACCAAAGGGTGGGCCGCCAGCACCAGCCGGCGGCCGTCGACGGTGCCCAGATAGCGCTGGCCGGGGGTCACGGACAGGCCGGGACCGAGCACGTTCACCCAGACCGGCACAGCCCCGCTGGCGGTGTCGGTCACCTGATTGGACCAGAAGGCCAGAACGGCCACCTGGTGGTGCGACCGCTCCAGCTGATCGACCAGGCCGGTTCCGATGTTCCAGGACTCGCCCTCGTTGGCGTAGGCGACCCCGACGGCCGCCGGCCCGGTCAGTGCGGGCGCCACCAAGGCCCAGGCCCGGCCGACGGCCGAAGCCGAGTAACCGGACACGGCCCGGCGGCTCAGGACATCCCCGGTGACCGCCAGCGACACCGCCAGAGCCAGGGCCACCGGCAGCTCGAGCCGGCCCGGTCGAATCGGACCGGTGCCGGCCAAAAGGGCGGTCAGGCCCAGGACGCCGACGGCCAGCGGCGCCACCGCCCAGATGGTGAGGTAGGAGTAGGCCGGCCCGACTATCTCGGCCCCGGCCGCAGTGGCCACCAGGGTGCCGCCCATCCAGAGGACAGCCGCCCCGACCACGACCGGGCGCCCCCGCCACCGGCCGGCCACGAGCAGGGCGGCAGCCAGGACCAGGGCCACCAGAACCGCCGCCGTCCCGGTCCAGCCCACCGGCGGTCCGCCCGGGGGCCGGTGGCCGAAGAAAGCCAGCTGGGCCCAGCCGGCCGCCCGCAGCCCGGCGGCCAGACCGGCATGGCCGTGGGCGGAGCGGAAGAAGTCGTAGACGAGGGAGAGGTTTCCCCGCCGGGCCGTGATCTGCTGGATGACGACCGGCGTCCAGGCCAGGACGATCAGGGCCAGCATCACCGCGACCAGCGGGCCGACCTGGGCCCCGGATCCACGACGCCGGCGCCAGGCCCATCCGACTCCGGCCAGGACGACCAGGGCGATCACATAGGGGGCCGTGCCGAGATCGGTCTGCACGCAGAAGCTCCCCACCACCACGCCGGCGGTCAACAGCGTGGTCGAACCGCCGGTCAGCACGGCCAGGGTCAGAACCCCCAGAAGCAGGAGAGGCACGACCACCACCACCGGGGGCCATGGGTTGAACACGGCGTCGTTGCCGAGAGAGACGATGAGGCCGGCCCCGGCCACCAGTACCCCGACGGCCGCACCCGGTCCGAACACCCGCCTGGCCACCAGCGCCGCGCCGGCCAGGGCGGCGCCATTGATCACGGCGGCGGTCAGGGCCTCGGCCTGGAGGGGACGCTCAGCGCCGACCAGCCATCCCGCCGCCGCCACCAGATAGGCGTAGGCCGGTCCGAGGTGGTGCCAGCCGAAGCGGTCATAGGGGCCGAGCAACTGCTGGAACCGGCCCGCCCGCACGGCGTCGACGTCGAGGAGGGCCAGATCGCCCTGGACATAGGTGGCGCCTCTGGCCAACAGGCACCCAAAGGCCACCGCGGCGTAGGGCAGGGCGGCCAAGGCGGCCCAGAACCACTCCCGGCCGGCTCGGGCCCGGCGGGCGGTGGGACGCCGCGCAGTATCGGCGGACGATGGGGGGCGGCGCAGATCGGCCTGGGGAACGGACGCCGCGGTCAAGGGGCCATCATGCCCAGACCGCTGCGCCGGTTCAGGCCACCGGCGTGAGCGGAGTCGTGAGCCTTTCCTCATTGGCGGTCCGGAGACGCCGGGCCAGGATCGCTGACACCGCCCGGGCCGGGCCGGCCTGATCGATGAGCCCTCCGAACTGGCGGCGCCCGAAGACCAGGGCCCGCACCGGGGTCTCGGCCACCACCGTGGCCGAACGGGGCGCCCGGTCGAGCAGAGCCATCTCCCCCACCGTCTCTCCCGCCCCGGCGGTGGAAATGACCGCCCCGCAGAGCCGGACGGAGACCTGGCCGGAAAGGATGAGGAATGCCTCCTCGGCCCGGGCGCCTTCATGGATCAGCACCGAGCCAGGGAGAAAGTCGATCTCATCGGCCTGGCTGGTCAGGTCGATCAACTCCTTCTGGCTGCAGCCGGAAAACTCGGTCAAGGCTCTGACGGTTTCGACCTTTGACTGGTTCTTGGTTCTCATACCGGGACGGTAAGCCGCGTCCGTCCGATCAGGCATCGGGCTACGGGCTCATTCGGCATCGACCCCGGGGTCGATTGTGCCCTCATCCTCGAGGAGGACCAGTGTGACCGACGTCATAACCAGCTAATCGGCGCTCCTGGATGGGTATGGGCTGAGGCGAGGCCGGGCCCCGATAACCAGGCGTCTGGCTATAGCCTGCCGCCATGGGCCGGGCACAACTCTCCGAGGTTCTGGGCCGGCCGATTCTGGCCGCCGACGGGCAGCGGCTGGGCAAGCTTTCCGATGTGATCGTGACCCTTCCGGAGCGGGGCCATTACCCCGCTGTCAGCGGACTGGTGGCCAAGGTCGGCGGACGCCTGCTCTACGTCAACATAGGGATAGTGGCGACTCTATCCAGCGAGATACGGCTGACCACGGCCCGGATCGACGTCAGGCCGTTCGAGCGGCGCGACGGGGAGGTGCTGCTCCGCTCGGACGTCCTGGGCCATCGCCTGATCGACGTTCCCCGGGGCCGGCTGGTACGTGCCTACGACCTGGAGCTCGAGGAACTGGATGGTGGCTGGAGGCTGGTTCGGATCGACACCCGGGGCCGGCGCCGATTGTCCCGGCTGCTTCCGGGCGGCCCAGGCACCAGCCAGGCCGGTGAGGCCCGGGACTGGTCGGAGTTCGAAGCTCTGATCGGCCACGCCGGGAGCGCGGGGGCCCGCAACCCTTTGTCGCGTCTTCGACGTCTCCGGCCGGCACAGATAGCCGATCTCATCGAGGAGGCCGACCGCCAGGAGACGGCGGAGATCCTTTCCGCCGTGCACGCCGACATCGAGCTGGAGGCAGACGTCTTCGAGGAGATGGAAGCCGAGCGACAGGTTGAGGTGCTCAAGGACCGGGCCGACGCCGAGATAGCCGAGATGCTGACCCACATGCGTTCCGATGACGGCGCCGACCTCATAGCCGACCTGCCCCAGCGCCGGCGCCTCACCGTACTGAGCCTCCTCCCCGCCTCGCACCAGGCCAAGGTCCGCAGCCTGCTGGGCTTCAATCCCTCCACGGCGGGCGGCCTCATGAACCCCGACTTCCTGGCCCTGCCGGGGGACACCACGGTGGCGGCTGCCCTGCGTGGCGTCCACGACGCCGACGCCCAGATCCCCCAAGAGGTTCTGGCCGCGGTCTATGTCACCGAATCGGGGACGCTCAACGGCTCCATCACCCTCCAGACCCTGCTCAAAGCCGACTCCTCCACCCAGCTGGCCCAGTTGGCCGAACCCGAGCCGGTCCACGTGCATCCCGAGGCCGACTTGACCGAGGTGGCCATCCGGATGGCCGACTACAACCTGACCACGATGCCGGTCATCGACGATGACGGGGTGCTCCTGGGCGTGGTCACGGTGGATGACGTCCTCGAGGTGACCATCCCCGAGGACTGGCGCCGACGGGAAGAGGGGGCGGCTACGTCCGATCGCCCCAAACCTGATGCCCAGGACCTCCAGCTGAGAGCAGAAGAACAGGCGTGAACGAGTCAACCCGCGCCGGTGGCCCCCTCGGGGGGCACACCGGCGGACAGCCCGCCGCGCCCGCACAGCTGGGCCACCCCTCGGATCGGCGCGCCCCGGCCGTGCTCGACAGTGCCCACGTCGGAGACATCGAGGGAGCTCTCGGCCGCATCCGGCTGGGAGATGCCACCGACCGGCGCAGCCGTCGGCAGCGACTGCTCACCCTGCTGGCCATCATCGGCCCCGGCCTCATCGTCATGGTCGGTGACAACGACGCCGGCGGGGTCGCCACCTATGCCCAGGCGGGCCAGAACTACGGGACCAGCCTCTTGTGGGTTCTGTTGCTCCTGATCCCCGTCCTGATCGTCAACCAGGAGATGGTGGTACGGCTGGGCACCGTGACCGGAGTGGGACACGCCCGCCTGATCAACGAACGCTTCGGGCGCTTCTGGGGCGCATTCAGCGTGGGGGACCTGTTCATTCTCAACTTCCTGACCATCGTCACCGAATTCATCGGGGTCGCTCTGGCCGCGGACTACTTCGGGGTCAGCCACTACATAGCCGTGCCCCTGGCGGCTGTCCTGCTGGTGGCCATCACCGCCAGCGGCAGTTTCCGGCGCTTCGAGACGGCCATGCTGGCCTTCATCGCCGTCAGCCTGATCCTCTACCCCATGGCCCTGCTCTCCCATCCGCAATGGAGCCGGGTGGCCCACGACTTCTTCGTGCCTGGCCTTCAGGGTGGGATCAGCTCCGCCGGGGTGCTGCTGATCATCGCCATAGTCGGGACCACGGTGGCCCCCTGGCAGCTGTTCTTCCAGCAGTCCAACGTCATCGACAAGCGCATAACTCCCCGCTTCATCAACTACGAGCGGGCCGACACCGCCCTGGGCTCGGTGGTGGTGGTGATCGGGGCGGCGGCACTGATGATCGCCGCCAATTACGCCTTCCGGGACAGCCCCTTACACGGACAGTTCAGCGACGCCCTCGGCGTGGCCAGGGGGCTGGCTCACATGGGCCACGCCTTGGGAACGCTCTTCGCCATCGCCCTGTTGGACGCGGCCATAGTGGGGGCGGTGGCGGTGACCCTGGCCACTTCCTACGCCTTCGGTGACGTTTTCAACATGCGTCACTCCCTGCACCGCAGCTTCCGGGATGCCAAGAAGTTCTACGGCAGCTACACCGCCATGGTCGTCCTGGCCGGGGCGGTGGTACTCATACCGGGAGCGCCCCTCGGACTAATCACCACCAGTGTCCAGGCCCTGGCCGGTCTGCTCCTGCCCAGCGCCAGTGTCTTCCTACTGCTGCTGTGCAACGACCCTGAGGTACTCGGGCCCTGGGTCAACAAGACATGGTTGAACGCCCTGGCCAGCCTCATCATCGCCGTCCTCCTGGTGTTGTCCGGGGTCCTCATGGCCACCACCCTGTTCCCCGGCTTGAACGTGACCAGTCTGTTCATCGAGTTGTCCGGGGCCATGGTCGTGTTGGGAGGAGCCGGCCTGGCCTACGTCCGGATCCGTTCCAGTCCCGACGGTCGGGTGCCGGTGGCTCCCATGACCCTGGAGGACAAGATGTCCTGGCGGATGCCTCAGCTCACCCTCCTTCAGCCGGTCCGGTGGTCCCCCGGCCTCCGGCTGGGAATGAGCTCTCTTCGTGCGTACCTGGTGGTCAGCGCCGTTCTGCTGGTGGTAAAGGCGGTCCGGCTGAGCCACTGAGTTCCGCCACCCATGGGACCCAGTGGACAGACCCAGCCAACAGGTGGAGGCTGGTACAACGCCCCAGAGGTAAGAAAGAGGCCAGCGTGAGCGAGACCAGCGCCATCATCGACGATGCCGTCAACCACCGTTTTCTGCTCGAGCTCGAGGGCGAGGAGGCCGAGCTCGTCTACCGCCGGAACGGGGGCCGTCTGGTCCTGGTCCACACCGGCGTGCCGGAGGCCCTGAGCGGGCGGGGCATCGGTGGGCGTCTGGTATTGGAGGCGGCCGAGCGGGCTCGGCGGGAAGGTCTCCTTCTGGTGCCCGTATGTCCCTACGCCCGGAAGTGGCTGGAAAGCCATCCCGACGCCGTCTCCGGTACTTCGATCGACTGGGAGTCGGGCGAGACACCCACCGCTATCTCTGGGGACGATTCCCAGCATGGCTGAGGTCTGCACCCATCTGGACACGGTCGTGGACTTGACCCCCTCGGGTGAGAGCTGCGAGGACTGCCTGCGGACCTGAGCCGGTGGCCCTGAGCCGGAACGGCGGGAACCGGTGCCGGAGCGGTAGGGGCCCCTGCCATACGAGGAGTGGGAGCCGACCTGCGAGACTCTCCACGCCCACTCCCAGGTGCTCGGAAAGCTGGCCGCCCGGTTGGCTCCCGTCCCTCTTCTGGAAGCACTCATCAAGGCCCGGATCGCTGACTTCGAAGCCGGCCACTAGTCCGACGGCACTCGAGCCATCCAAAGGGTCTCGGATCGGTGATGATGAGACCCATGGCTGGTGCCACCAGGCCGGAGAGTTCCCGCTGGCTGCGGTTGAGTTCGAGTGTGCTTTCGTCCCTGCACGGATACCAGAGCCGCTGGGCCGGGACCGACGCTTTGGCCGCCCTCACCTTGCTCGCCATTGCCGTACCCGAGCAGCTGGCTACCTCCCGCCTGGCCGGGATGCCGCCCATAACCGGCTTCTATGCCTTCATAGCCGGCAGCGTCCTGTTCGCCCTGCTCGGTTCCAACCCCCAGATGTCGGTGGGAGCCGACTCCACCATTGCTCCCCTGTTCGCGGTCGGGATCGCCCACCTGGCTCCGACCGGTACAGCCGGGTACATCAACCTGGCTGGCCTGTTGGCCGTGACCGTCGGTGTGATCGTCAGCCTGGTCGGTATCCTGCGCCTGGGGTGGATAGCCGAGTTCCTCTCCGCCCCGATCATCAGCGGTTTCCTGGCCGGGGTGGCCGTGATCATCGTCGTCCACCAGCTTCCGGACCTTCTCGGCCTACCCGCCGTCGGAGGGACCACCGCCCACCGGGTGGGCGTAGTCCTCTCCCATCTGGGTCGGGCCGAGGGTTGGTCGGTCGGGATCGGATTGTCCGTGCTGGGCGTGGTGGTGGCGGCCGAGCGGGTTGACCGCCGCGTTCCCGGGGCCTTGGTCAGCCTGGTCGGTTCAGGCCTGGTGGTGGGGGTCTTTGGCCTTCGGTCCCATGGTGTCGACGTGCTGGGGAGCTTCGCCCACGGCGCTCCCCGGTTGGGCCTGGCCGGGCTGTCCTGGCCGGCCCTCCGTGGCGTGGCGGCCCTGGCCGGCGTGGTGTCGCTGGTGGTGGTGAGCCAGTCGGCGGCCACGACCCGGGCCTTTGCTGATCAGGGCGGATACGAGGTGGACGTCAGCCGGGACTTCCTGGGGGTGGGGGCCGGCAACATCATGGCCGGACTGATCGGCTCGTTCCCTGTCGATGCCAGCCCTCCTCGCACCGCCGCGGTGGTGGCGGCCGGGGGTGGCACCCAGGCGGCCGGCCTGGGCGCCGCCGCCGGCCTGGTGCTCCTGATACCGGCCGCCGGTCTGCTCAAGGACGTCCCCGTGGCGGCTCTGGCCGGGGTGCTGCTGTTCATTGCCAGCCGGATCTTCCATCTCAAGGACCTCATATCCATCGCCCGCTTCGACCGCCTCGAGCTCGGTCTGGCGGTAGTCACTCTGGTCACGGTGGCGGTGGTGGGCGTGGAGCAGGGCATAGCCGTCGCTGTCGGCCTGGCCATCCTGGACCGCACCAGGCTCAGCGCCCGGCCCCAGCTTCACGTATTGGGACGTCTGACCGGGACCACCAGTTGGGCGCCGCTCTCCAGCGCCGAAGAGGCCGTCCAACTCCCGGGCGTGCTGGTGGTCCTGTTCGCCACCCCCCTGTGGTACGCCAACGCCGTTCACTTCCGAGCGGAGCTGACGGCGGCCCTGGAGCGCGCCGCCGGCGGCCCGAGACTGGTCGTGCTGGATGCCGTCGGGATGACCGACATCGATTACACGGGCTCCCGCTCCCTGACGCGGGTGCTGGACCAGCTGGATCGGTCCCATATCGCCTTTGCCGTGGCCAGAGCCGGCGGGCGGATGCGGGAGAGCCTGGCTCGGGCCGGCCTGGTGGAGCGCATCGGACCGGACCGGTTCTTTCCCTCGGTCGACGCCGCCGTCACGGGCATGGACGTAGGGCAGTCCGGCGGGCCGACGGCCCACTGAGGCCTACCGCCAGCAGGGCGAGGAGGCGCGGTCGATGGCGCTGAACTGGTCGGCGCTGAGTTCGACACTCAAGGCTCGGGCGTTCTCCCGGGCGTGATCCGCCGTGGTTGACCCGGGTAGGGCGACCACGTGCTCGGGCTCGTCCAGGACCGAGCCCTGGCCCTTACCAGCCTTCGGTCCCCTCCCACCCCCACATGGGAAGGGGAAGGCCGCCGGGCACATCGTCCGGCCTGGTCCATCGGTGATTCAGCAGCGCGGTGGCCCAGGTGAACCAGGCGATGAGCTGGAACCTCAGGTCCGGGTCACTCGGAACGCCGACATCATCGAGGGCGAGAGCGAAGGCCGCCACCCCCCGGCCGTCCATCTGCTCATGGGGCCCGTTCCCGGTGTGCATCCGGACGACGGCGGAATGATCACCGATCGAGTTCGTGTAGACGGCCGGTCCGCCCAGTTGCTCGGACCAGTAGGCGGCCAGCCGCTCGGTGTGTTGTGGGTGGACACCGCCCTCGAAGGGATGGGCCAGTATGGGGTCGGCCAGGCAGCGGTGGTGCCAGGCCTCAGCCAGGGCCAAAACCGTGTCCCACCCACCCATCGCCTCGAAGATCGTGGGCTTCATCAAATGCGATCGTAGGGTGCCGCCCGAGGCTCGGCTGGGGGCCCCTCCGAGATTCGCGCCGTCACCGCTTCGGCCAGACGCGGGTTTGCCTGCGGAGGATACGGCCAGACGGCTTGGACGTTGATCTCGCACAGGACGTAGGTATCTTCGCCGGAGGCCGCCTTGGGTCCGTACAGGAAGTCGGCGTCCCATATGGCCGGAAGGTCGTGGGTGGAGAGGCCCAGGCGGTCCTTGAGCCCTGGCACCCACTCCGAGTCTGCCTTGGACCGCAGCGAGGCGTAGGCCGGCGTATCGGGGTCCTCCATCTTCGGCGGGGTGGATACGGGGGCCTCCTCGGCTCCGGTGGCCACCACCAATCCCTTCGGCCACTGGTGACAGAAGCCCACGACCTCGTCGTGGACGAAGTAAGCCCGGATCATGCCCTCCTCCAGACGCTCCTGGAAGGGCTGGTCGATGATCGATCCCGACCAGGCGAAGTACTTATCGCAGCGATCGAGAAAGTCCCCCAGAGTCGAGGGCTCAAAGGGAGTGGGCCGCCGGGCGTCAGCCCGCTGGATCAAAACCGCTGAGTCGCGGCCAGGCACCTCGCGGCCCGGTCCCGCGGGCAGCTCCACCCGCCACACACCGGTCCCGCCCGTGCCCCGGGCCTGCTTGATTACCAGACGGCCATTGGCGGCCAGCCGGGCCGGGAAGCCGTGGGCGAGTTCCTCGGGGGACCGGTAGAGCCCGACGTCGGTTCCCCAGCCGAGATCTCGGGTCTCGAAGAGCACTTCCTTGGTGCCCATGGCGTCGATGATGTCCGGCCTGGCCGACACCCACACGCCGGCGGCTACGACCTCGCGCAGCAGGGCGTCGAGCTTGGCTCGGGTCGCCCCTTCCTGGATGGGGTTGACCCAGACCAGCACGCCGTCGAGGTCCAGCAGCTCGGAGCGGACCTCCGCGACGGCGTCATCGGCGTAGATCACGTGCCGGGCGGCCACACCCTGGTCGGCGAAAGCGCTCAGCAGCGGACCCAACATCGCCTCGGCACGAGGAGAGACGGCCCCGCCTCTCTCTCCTCGCCACAGCAGCCCGATCCGTGGCTGTGTCACCGGCAAACCTCCAAGACCCTCGACGGTCCACCGAAGCTAGCGAGGCTCTAGACGGCCCGCCCGGGAGGCAGCCGACCAGCGGTATGGCGACTATTTGATATGGACGCCGGACATGGCCCGGCTGATGATGAGGCGCTGGATCTCCGAGGTGCCCTCGAAGATGGTGTAGATCTTGGAGTCCCGGTGCCACCGCTCGACCGGATTCTCCCGGACGTAGCCGTAACCCCCGAGGATCTGGATGGCCTGCTCGGTCACCCACACCGCCGTCTCCCCGGCGTAGAGCTTGGACATGGAACCTTCACCAGCGGTGAACTTCTGGCCGGTGCCGGCCATCCAGGCGGCCCGGTGCACCAGCAGGCGGGCGGCGTCGGTGTGCATCTTCATGTCGGCCAGCTTGAAGGCGATGGCCTGGTTCTCGATGATGGCCCGGCCGAACTGCTTGCGCTCCTTGGCGTAGTCCAGGGCGTACTCGTGCGCGGCCCGGGCGATTCCCACCGCCTGGGCCCCGACGATGGGCCGGGACGCCTCGAAGGTGGACATGGCCGCCTGCACCGAGGAGGACTTGCCCTCCCGGGCCCGGGCGATACGGGCGTCGAGTTTCTCCTTGCCACCCAGCAGGCAGTGGCCGGGGATGCGAACGTCGTCGAGGACGACTTCGCCGGTGTGGGAGGCGCGGATGCCCATCTTCTTGAACTTCTGGCCCAGGGAGAGACCCTTGGTCTTGGGAGGCACGATGAAGCTGGCCTGGCCGCGGGACCCGAGGCTGGGCTCGACCGAAGCCACCACCACATGGATGTCGGCAATACCCCCGTTGGTGATCCAGGTCTTGGTCCCATTGAGGACCCACTCGTCCTTGGCCTCGTCGTACACGGCCCGGGTCCGCAGCGAGGAGACATCGGAGCCGGCGTCAGCCTCGGAGACGCAGAAGGCGGCCAGCTTGACGTCCTCGGGGGTGCCGAAACACTGGGGGGCCCACTCCGTCACCTGCTCGGGCGTGCCGCTGCCGAAGATGCCGGCCACGCCCAGGGTGGATCCAAAGATGGCCAGGGCGATGCCGGCGTCGCCCCAGGACATCTCCTCGTTGACCAGGCACATCATCAGCCCGGTCGGATCACCCACGAAAGCCTGGGCCACGAACTCGAAGGAGTAGATCCCGACCTTGGCCGCCTCCTGGATGATCGGCCAGGGGGTCTCCTCCCTCTCGTCCCATTCGTGAGCGGCCGGGCGGACCACCGTCTCGGCAAAGTCGTGGACCCATTTCTGGATCTGGAGTTGGTCCTCGTTGAGGGAAAGGGAGAAGTCGGGCACGGTCGCACCTCGTTGTACGGGAACGGGTAGTTACCCAACGGTAACCGGATCGGGGCGACGGTCGCCATCGGACGGCCGTCCAGCCAGCGGGAGGAGAATCTCAGCGGTGTGACGAACCTAACCCATGGGGAAGGTACTCCCAGGTAGGAGGCGGCAGAGCATGACCCAGAAGGGGCCGGACATCCAGACCAGCGATGACCTCGACCTGGCGCGAGCCGCGGCGGGCGGGGACGGCTCGGCCTTCGATGAGCTGTACCGGGCCCACGCCGACGCCGCCTGGCGGGTCGCCTTTGCCGTGACGGGTAACCGGGACGACGCCGCCGACGCCGTGGCCGACGCCTTCACCCGCTTCCTCACCGCCCTCACCTCCGGCCGGCTGGCCGACCTGGCCAACGTCCGGGCCTACCTGCTGAGCACCACCCGCAACGCCGCCATCGACGTGCTGCGCCGCAACGGCCGGCTCCAGCCCATGGACGACCTGCCCCACGCCGAGGTCGGGTCCCTGAACGCCGGGCCCTCGGATCGGGTGCTCGACGGGCTGGATGCCGCCTTCGTCTCCACCGCCTTCCTGAGCCTGCCTGAGCGGTGGCGTTCGGTCCTGTGGCTGACCGAGGTGGAGGAGATGTCGCCCGCCGACGTGGCCATGCTCATGGGGGTGTCGGCCAACAACGCCGCCCAGCTGGCCGTCCGGGCCCGGGCCGGGTTGCGCCAACGCTTCCTCCAGGCTCACGTGCGCGACGAGGCCGACAGCAAGTGCGCCTTCACCCTCGACCGGCTGGGGGCCTACGTCGGGGGGGCGCTGGCGCCGCGCGACATCGCCAAAGTCGACCAGCACCTGGCCGGCTGCGACTCGTGCCGCGCCGTTCAGGAAGAGCTGGCTGATCTGGGCACCACCCTGCGGCGGGTGGCCATGCCTCTGCCGCTGGCCCTGGGCGCCCTGGCCTGGAGGCACTGGCTGGACGTGTCCTCGGCGTCCGAGGCCGGGCTCCGGGTGGTCACCGGAATGCGGGGCCAGCGTCCGCTCACCGGGGTGAGCGTCGGACTGCTCGGATTGGGCATCATCGCCCTCGGCATCCTCGGCCACCCCAACCTCGGCCTGGCCGGGGCGGCGCCGCATCAACTGGCCGGACCCGCCATCGGCTCCCGCCCGGTCATCCTGGCCGAGGACCGGGCTGCCGCCCAGGCCCCGGCCCCGGCCCTGGCTCTGGCCGTTCCTGGCCTTCCGGCCTTGCTCGCGACCTCGGCCACCGTCCCTGGCTCCGCCGCCGGCGCGGCCGGCCCTGGCACCGGAACCGGGTCGGGAGGAACCACCGGACCTGGCGGCTCAGCCACATCCGGGTCCCCGGCCGGCGGCTCATCCCCGGCTCCGGGCACCCCCGCTCCCAGCGCGCCGACCGGGCCCACCCTCCAGCTGTCCACCCAGATCAACCTGGCCCCGGCGCCAGCCTCGGCAACGCTGGGAGCCGGGCAGGGCACTGGGTCGGCTACCGGGGCGGCCGTCAGCACCCCCGCCACCAGCCAGTCGGCAGGATCCCCTCCGCCGTCGAGCCCATCCCAGTCCTCCACCCCGTCCGCCACGGTGAGCGCTACCGCCCCGGGCACGGGCAGTACGTCGGCCACCCTGCCCTCGGCCGGCGGGTCCTCGGCCGGGGGGTCCTCGGCCGAGCTGCCGGTGGCGGCCAATGTCCCCCTCCCCTGAGAGCCCGGGTGTGGCCCGGGTGTAACCGGCCGCCCCGGGTGGCCGCTTGGCGCCCGGGCCGCGCTCAGTCCCGGCGGCGGCGCACCCGGCTGGCCTCGGGGCCGGTCTCGACCAGCCAGCCCTGGGCGGTCAGCTCCGCCCGGATGGCGTCGGCGGCCGGAAAGTCCCGCCCGCTCCGGGCGGCGTCGAGGGCGGCCACCAGTTCGGCCACGTCGGGCGGTACCCCGTCGCCCGAACCTGAGCTGTCCGGAAACAGGCCCAGGGCGGCGGTCATCTCGGCCAGGGCTGCGGCCAGCGATTGGGCCTCATCGGCCCGGCCGGCATCGGCGGCGGCGTTGGCCTGCCTGAGGGCATCCGAGACGATGGCCATGGCCCGTGGGGTGTCGAGGTCATCATCCATGGCGCCCCGGAACCGGTCCAGGACGGAAGGTTCGTCCCTGGGTCCGAGGGCAGGGGCGGAGGGCGGGGCCGGACGGGACCCGGCGAAGGCGGCCGGGAAGCGGCCGGCAAAGACGTCCAACCGCTCCAGGGTGGAACTGGCCCGGGCGATGGTGTCCGGGGTGACCTCCACCGGGGAGCGGTAGTGGGCCTGTAGCACCAGCATGCGGTAGGCCCGGCTGTCCTCCCTGGACAGCAGGTCGGTGAGGGAAATGAAGTTCCCGACCGACTTGGACATCTTCTCCCCAGCCACCTCCACGAAGGCGTGGTGCATCCAGTGGTGGGCGAAGTCCCGCCCCAGGGCCACTGCCTGGGCCCGCTCGTTCTCGTGGTGGGGGAACTTGAGGTCCAGCCCGCCGGTGTGAAGGTCGAAGCCCTCGCCCAACAGGTCGAGGGACATGACCACGCACTCGGTGTGCCAACCCGGCCGGCCCGGGCCCCACGGGGAAGGCCAGGCCGGCTCCCCGGGCGCGGACAGCTTCCAGAGGGCGAAGTCCTCCGGGGAGCGCTTGGACCGGTCGGCCTCGATCCGGGCTCCGGCCCGCAGGGACTCGAGCGACTGCTGGGCCAGCAGGCCGTAGTCGGGGACCGAGGACACGGCGAAGTACACCCCGTCCCCCAGTTCGTAGGCCGCCCCCCGGCCGATCAGCTCCGCCACCAGATCCACCATCCTGGCCACGTATTCGGTGGCCCGGGGGGCGTGGTGGGGGCGCAACGCTCCCAGGGCGTCGGCCGCCTCCCACCACCGCTCCTCATAACGAACCGCCAGTTCGCTGGGGCTCTGGCCCGTGTCCTTGGCCCGGTTGATGATGTTGTCGTCTATGTCGGTGACGTTGGAGACGTGGCTGACCTGGACGCCGGTCCACTCCAGGTAGCGGCGCAGCACGTCGTAGACCAGGAGCAGCCGTCCGTGGCCCACGTGGGGGTCGTCATAGACGGTCGGGCCGCAGACATACATCGACAGCCGGCCTGATTCCAGGCCGGGCAGGGAGCTGATCCGGCCTAAAGCAGTGTCGTGCAGGCGCAGCACCCAGGTACCGTAATGCTCCCATGCCGCCCAACGTTCCGGATAAACCCAGCCTCGACGGTCTGGAGGACAAGTGGACCGGGACCTGGGAACGGGAGGGCACCTACCGCTTCGACCGGACCCGCACCCGGGAGGAAATCTTCTCCGTCGACACCCCTCCGCCGACGGTGAGCGGGACCCTGCACGTCGGTAGTGCCTGGGCCTACACCCAGGCCGACACCCTGGTCCGCTACCAGCGCATGAAGGGCCGGGAGGTCTACTACCCGATGGGCTGGGACGACAACGGCCTGGCTACCGAGCGGCGGGTGCAGAACCACTACGGGGTCCGCTGCGATCCCTCCCTCCCCTACGACCCCGGCTTCCAGCCTCCGGACAAGGCTCCGGATCCACCTCTCTCCGTGTCGCGCCCCAATTTCGTCGAGCTCTGCGAGCTGCTCACGGCCGAGGATGAAAAGGCCTTCGAGGCGGTCTGGCGTCGCCTGTCCCTGTCGGTGGACTGGAGCCTCACCTACACCACCATGGACGAGCGTTCCCGGCGGGCGTCCCAGCGGGCCTTCCTGCGCAACCTGGCCCGGGGCGAGGCCTACAGCACCGAAGCCCCCACGCTGTGGGACATCGACTTCCGCACCGCCGTGGCCCAGGCCGAACTGGAGGACAGGGACATGGCCGGCGCCTACCACCGGGTGCGCTTCGCCCGGCTGGGGGCCGGGAGCGGCGGGTCCGGGAGCGGCGGGTACGTCGAGATCGAGACGACCCGCCCCGAGCTCCTGCCGGCCTGCGTCGCCCTGGTGGCCCATCCCGATGACGCCCGCTACCAGCCCCTGTTCGGCACCGAGGTGTTCACGCCACTGTTCGCCAGCCGCGTCCCGGTGGTGGCCCACCCGCTGGCCGAGCCGGACAAGGGTTCGGGCATCGCCATGATCTGCACCTTCGGAGATGTCACCGACGTGGTCTGGTGGCGCGAGTTGCGCCTGCCGGTCAAGGGCATCCTGGGTCGGGACGGACGCCTGCTCCCGGTCGACTGGAGCGAGGAGGTCTGGGCCGCCGAGGATCCCTCCTCCGCCCAGTCCGCCTATGACGAGTTGGCCGGGCGCACCGTGCGCCAGGCCCAGCGCCGCATCGTGGAGATGCTGTCCGAGTCGGGCGATCTGCTCGGGGAGCCCAAGGCCATCACCCACCCGGTCAAGTTCTACGAAAAAGGTGATCGGCCCCTGGAGATCGTCACCAGCCGGCAGTGGTACATCCGGAACGGGTCGCAGGACGACCAGCTGCGCCAGACCCTGCTGGCCCGGGGCCGGGAGCTGAATTGGCATCCCGAGTTCATGCGGGTGCGTTTCGAGGACTGGGTCCAGGGCCTCAACACCGACTGGCTGGCCAGCCGTCAGCGCTTCTTCGGAGTCGCCTTCCCCATCTGGTATCCGGTGGCTTCCGACGGCAGCGTCGACCACGACCACCCCATCACCGCCGAGGAAGCCGACCTGCCGGTGGACCCGACCACCGATGTCCCCCGGGGTTTCCGCCCCGATCAGCGCGATCAGCCCGGGGGCTTCACGGCCGAAGTCGACATCATGGACACCTGGGCGACCTCCTCGTGCACCCCACTCATCGCTTCCTACTGGGAGGACGATCCCGACCTGTTCGCCCGGGTCTTTCCCATGGACATGCGGCCCCAGGGCCACGACATCATCCGGACCTGGCTGTTCTCCACCCTGTTGCGCTCCGAGTTCGAGACCGGCGGGCTGCCGTGGTCGGATGCCTCCGTCAACGGGTTCATCTACGACCCCGACCGGAAGAAGATGTCCAAGTCCAAGGGCAACGCCGTCACGCCCATGGGACTGTTGGAGGAGTTCGGCACCGACGGCTTCCGCTACTGGGCCACCAGCGTGCGGCCCGGCATGGACGCCGCCTTCGACACCGGCCAGATGAAGGTGGGCCGCCGACTGGCCATAAAAGTCCTCAACGCCTCCAAGTTCGTTCTCATGCGGCTGGGGGAGGCCGAAACCGTCGACCTCTCCGCCGTCAGCCATCCCCTCGACCTCTCCCTGCTGGGCGGACTGGCCCGGGTGATCGAACAGGCCACCACCGCCTTGGACGATTTCGACTTCGCCCGGGCCCTGGAGCGCACCGAGGCCTTCTTCTGGACCTTCTGCGATGACTACGTCGAGTTGGTCAAGGCCCGCGCCTACGGCTCGGGCGACCCGGCCGGCACGGCGTCGGCCCAGGCCGCCCTGGCCACCGCACTGTCGGTCCTGGTCCGCCTGCTCGCCCCCTTCCTCCCCTTCGTCACCGAGGAGGTGTGGTCGTGGTGGAAGACCGGATCGGTCCACCAGGCCGCTTGGCCGACCGTGGCCGAGTTGGGAGACGTCGTCGCCATCGGGACCGAGGACACGTCCGTCCTGAGCGTTGTGAGCGAGGTGCTGGCCCGGGTCCGCAAGGCCAAGAGCGAGGCCAGCCGGTCCATGCGGGCTTCGGTCGACCGCCTGGTGGTCAGCGACGCAGCCGAGCATCTGGCCCTGATCCGTCAGGGGGCTGACGACCTGCGCGACGCCGGGTCGGTGGCCGACCTCGAGCTGGTCGAGGGCGAGGCCGACGTCAGGGTCGAACTGGCCGCCGATCCGAGCTGAGCGACGCCGGCTCCCCAAGCTCGATGACGGCCAGCCGGGCCAGGTGACGTTCGTCCACCGGGGTGACCACGGCGCCTTCGGACCACTCCCCCAGCACCCTGACCCGATGGCCGCCATCGACCTGGTCCCGCCAGAACTGCCGGGCCACATAGGCGCACACGTGGGCGTCGATCTCGTCCTCCACCGCCTCCAGATGGAGGTGACGGACGGCCCTGTCCACGGCGTCGGCCAGTACGGACCACCGGGGGTTGGCGCTGACGTCGAAGAGCTCCGGCCCGTCCACCAGCGACTCGAGTAGCCCGATCACCTGGGTCAGGCCGGCCCGGCGGGTCTCCACGCTGCGGCCCCGTCCGGCCTTGTACACGGGGCGTTGGCTGAGGCCAAAGGTGGCCACCAGGGCGGCGTGGGGGTAGACCTCGACGGCTAGGCCGGGTCCGGGTCCGGGCCGGCCGGCGGGACCGGGTCGGGGCGGGGCCGGGGCCGGGGCTGGGGCCGGGGCTGGGGCTGGGGCCGTACGCAGTCCCAGGGCCCGGGCCATGAAGAGGGCGCGGCCCCCGTCGGCGAAGGTCGGCATCGACCGGTTGGACGAGTGCGCCCCCGCCTTCTGGGCCCCGAAGACCTGGGACAGCAGCGTCTCGCACCGGCGCCGCCCGGTGGGGTTGTCCACGATCAGGGGAGCGTCGAATCCCACCACCCGGGGCGCCGGGGCCCGGGCGGCTACCCAGCCCAGGATCTCCCCGTCGGTGAGGACCGTGGCCGAGGCGGTGACCCGGCCGTCCGGATCGACCGCACACAGGCCGGTGGGGGCCCGGCGGCCCCAGGCCAGGTCGACCCCGACGCAGGTCAAGACGCCCGGCGGGCCAGGACCTCACCGTGGGTATGCACGTCGGGCACCCGACGAGTCTCGCGCCCATCGGGCGGGGTTCATCGAAGGTGGCGGCGGGCGACCGGATGGGTATCGACGGGCAGGGCCAGAACCCGGTCGATGGTGCGCTGTGCGTCCCAGCCGTCGTAGACGATGCCGAGCACGGGCACCAGCCCGGCGGCCCAACGTCGTCCCACGCGGGTGACGGCCCGGCGGCCCAGGGTGCGGGCCGCTTTCTGATGGGCCGGCTCGTCCTGGCGGGCTGGGCCACCGAGCACCGCCTCGATCATGTCGGCGGCCAGCACCCCGTGGTCGACCGCCCGTCCGGCCTCCTCCAGGGCGCCCACCCGCACCGTGACCGACAGCCACAACTCGGCCACCCAGGCCAGCAGCATGCCCCCCACCACGGTGGGGGCCAGGGCGGTACCGGCCAGACCCAGGCTCTCGACCAGGGAGACCTCACCGGCCTGCTGGAGGAGGGCGGCCGCCCCGGCCGCCGCCGACGCCCACACCCGGGCCTGCCGGGCCGACCCGACCGGCAGGGGGTGCTCGGCCAGGATGGGCACCGCCGCCGTCACCAGGTGCTCGAGTTCGGCGGGCAGGGCGTCGATGGCTTCCCGCGGGCTGCGGATGCGGGACAGCCGCCGGGCGGACGCCCCCACCATGGCCACCACCTCATCGGGCAGGCGGTCGGTCAGGCGCTCCAGCTGTCGGCGCACCGGCTGCATGGAGGCAGTCTTCTCCTCAGGCCGACCGGGCCGAACCCCGGTGCCCCCGCCGGGACCGGACGCCGAGCCGGGCGGCCCGCCGGGCGGCCAGCTGGCAGGCATCGAGCAGGACGGGCACGAACACGCCCGGGTCCCGGGCGCAGACCAGGTGATCCCCCTCCACCGGGAAGATGACGGCGCTCGGTATGGCCCGGGCCAGTTTCACCTGCCGGCGCACCGGGACCAGCTGATCGACGGTCGTGACCACCACCGAAGTAGGCACGTCGATCTGGTCGATCCAGTCGTGGGACGAATACCGGCCCAGGGCTTCGGCCGCCTCGATGACCCGGCGGGAGTCGTTGAGGGAGAGCTCGTGGGCGATCCAGCGGCCCAGGCCGGGATGGCCCAGGTCGGGGGTGAGCATCCCTTCGATGAGCCGGAGGATCCGTCCGGCCTCCCGGTTGGGGACCGGAGCCAGCCGGCCGGCCAGCATCATGCCCAGGGCCATGAACTGCGCCCGCTCCCGCACGTTGCCCCGGAAGTTCCGGCTGGTGGCGCACATCACCAGGGCCTCCACCCGGGCGGCGTGGCGGTGCCAGATGAGCTGGGAGATCGGCCCGCCCATGGAATAGCCGACCGGGATGAACCGCTCGATACCGAGCTGGTCGGCCACGGCCACAGCGTCATCGGCGCAGTCGGAGAGTCGGAATCGGGCCGGGGCGCGGATGCCCCGGCCATGGCCCCGGTGATCCACGGCCACCACCCGGAAGTGCTCCCCCAGGGCCTCGAAGCAGGCATACCAGTTGAGCCCGGAACTGGCCGACAGCCCGTGCAACAGGAGAAGCACCGGCGCCCCCGGGGGCCCGGTCACCTCCCGGATGAAGGTCGTGCCCCTCCCGGGCAGGACCAGGGGCCGGCCCACCGGCGCCGTCCAGCCCAGGGCGGCCAGTTCCGGATCGGCCTCCAGACCGGTCGAGGTCGCTTCCTGGTCTGCCACCGAGGTCAACGTACCAACCGCTCCGTGCCCTCCCGTTCATACCCCCAGGCAACCGCTCGGCCCGGTTCTGCGTCTAGGGAACAGACCGGGAGGGGAGAGCGCCTGATGAGATACGCAGCCAGGCTGGATCGGAAGGCGGCCGCCGCCCTGGGCGCAGTGGTCCTGGTCAGCGGGGTCACCGCCCTGGGGCTGACGGTCGGTCACCCGGGCGGTATCGCCATGACCGCCTCGGAGACCGCCGTGCACTCGGGGGCCTCCAGGACGGCGCTGCCCGCTCCGGCGTCATCCGGCGCCGGGAGCGGGGCGTCCACCGGCGCCGGGGGAGGCGGGTTTGCCGGCGTCGGGAGCGGGGCGGCCTCCGCCGCATCCGGGGCGGGTGGAACCCCCTCCCTGGCCGGCGGCGCCGGGCCCGCCGGCGCCTTCTCCTCGGGCGGTTCGGCCACCAGTGCTCCGACGGCCCCGCCCTCGGCCATCTCCACCACCGAGCTGACCGGGCCCAAGGTGATCGAGACCGCATCGGTGAACCTGACGGTGGGACGCAAAGGCATCGCCGACACGGTCACCCGGCTCGGGGACCTGGCCCAGGCCGACGGCGGGTTCGTGTCCCACAGTTCCACCCAGTCGGGCGACGGTGCCCCCTCGGCCAACCTGACCCTGCGCATCCCCGACGCCCAGTACCCGGCGGCCATCGACTCCATCCGCGGGCTCGGAAAGGTCACATCCATGACCAGCTCCGGGGACGACGTGACCTCCCAGTACGTAGATCTCCAATCCCAGATAACGGCCCTGCAGGGCAGCCAGCGCCAGTACCTGACCATCCTGACCAAGGCCAGCTCCATCGGGGACATCCTGGCCGTGCAGGCCCAGCTCGACTCGGTCGACTCCCAGCTCCAGCAGTTGCAGGGCCAGGAGAACGTACTGGCCGACCAGACCACCTACGCCACCGTCAGCGTGTCGGTGATGGCCGCCGGGGCGCCGGCCCGGCCCCAGCCTCAGCCCGGGGCCGGTCTCGCCCTGGCCTGGCACCGGGCCGTGACCGGCTTCGGGGCCGGGGTGGACGTGCTGGTGGCGGCGGCCGGACCCCTTCTGTTCGCCCTCCTGCTGCTGGCCGTTCTCTGGGGCCTCTACCGGGGTGGCCGGGTGCTGGTGTCCCGGCGTCGCCCGGCGGCTCCCCCGGTAGCGGCTACCTAGGCCAACCAGCTCCCGGGGCACTCACCTAGGGGCCGGGGTCCCGGGCGGGTCGCTCCACGCCGGTGGGGCCCCCGAAGGAACGGGGCGGGGCGGGCCGGCCCAACGGACCCGGCCCGGGGTGGCCGACAGGCGAGCCGACGGGCCCGGCATGGTCACGCCGTCCACCTCGATCATCGAGCCCCGGGCCACGACGTGGGGGTCCGCCATCAGCTCGGTCATGGAGAGCACGGGGGCGGCGGCCACGTCGGCGCTTTCGCAGAGGTCGAGTACCTCGTCCGCCGGCCGGGCCGCCACCCATTCACGAAGGGCGGCCTCGACCACGTCCCGATCCGCTATCCGTCCGGCCGCGGTCTCGAAGCGGGGGTCGTCCCCCAGGCCGATGAGTGCCATGAGGCGGGCCGCCACCGGCTCGGCCGAGGTGCTGAAGGCGACCCACCGGCCGTCGCCGGCTTGGAAGGTGCCCCGGGGCACGGTGTAGGGCAGACCGGAACCCAGGCGGGGCTGGTCATAGGCGAACATGGCGGCCATGGACGGGAGAGGCCCCATGACCTGGAGCATGGACTCGAGCAGGTTGGCGTCGACCACCTGGCCCACCCCCGACCACAGGGCGACCATGGTGGCGAAGGCGGCGGTGAGACCGGTCACCTCATCGGCCAGGGCGACGGGTGGGGGCAGGGGTGGGCCGTCCGGCTCACCGTTCCCGGCTGCGAACCCGGACATGGCCTCGGCCAGGGTGGCGAATCCCGGGCGCCGGGCGTAGGGGCCGTCCAAGCCGAAGCCGCTGATTCGGGTCACCACCAGCTTGGGGTTGCGGGCCCAGAGCGCCTCCGGGCCGAGGCCGAGCTTCTCCAGGGATCCGGCCCGGAGGTTTTCGACCAGGACGTGGGCGTCCGCGCACAGGTCCAGCAGGGCGGCCCGCCCGTCCGGGCTGGCCAGGTCCAGGGTTATGCAGCGTTTGTTCCGGGACAGGATCTTCCACCACACGCTGTCCCCGCCCTCCTCGGCCGGCCAGCCCAGCGAGCGGGCCCCGTCACCGGATCCGGGTCGCTCCACCTTGATGACCTCGGCCCCGAAATCCCCCAGATGACGGGCGCAACCGGGGCCGGCCACCACCGTCGAACAGTCGATGACCCGCAGGCCGGCCAGGGGCAGCGGCCAGGTCGCCTCCGGACCGGAGTCAGACACGGATGTCCTCGTCCTCCCCGTCCATGCGGGCGCAGGTGGGACACCAGTAGCGGACCTCCATGGGGGTGCCACAGGCTCCGTGGCGGGGGCCGTGGGTGTCATCGACGGTCCCGCCCCAGGCGGCCAGGAGGCGTAGGGCGCCGGCCAGTTCGGCTCCGACCGAGGTGAGGTGGTAGTCGACCCGGAGGGGCCGGCGGGAGTACGGCACGGCCATGACCAGCCCGTCCCGTTCCAGCTCCCGAAGCCGGCTGGTCAGGACGTTGGTGGCAATGCCCGGGACGGCGCTGCCCAACTCCCCGAAACGCCGGGGTCCGTCGAGCAGGGCCGCCACCAGCAGCAGGGTCCAGCGATCCCCCACCCGGGCCAGGGCGGAGACGAGCGGCGGGGACGGGTCGCTCAGGGGGTCTTTCCTGCCCCGCTGGTCAGGGCCACGCTGAGATGGATCTCCTCGACGCCCCGGACGATGCCGAGATCGACTGAGCCGGAGGCGGCGTCAAGAGCCTCGTGCAGTGCGTCCACCGAGGTGAGATTACGACCCCCGGCGCTGACCAGTACGTCCCCGCGGCGCAGTCCGGCCGCCGCCGCCGGGCCGTCCTCCTCGACGCCCCGCACCAGCAGGCCGGTCACATCGGACAGGCCGGCCGCCTCCCGCAGCCGGCGGGTGGCCCGGGGCGGGGCCAGGGCGATGCCCAGGCGGGGACGCGAGCGCGACTCCCCCTGGCCCAGGGCCTCGAGGCGGGCGATGAGCTCGGCATTGGCGGGCAGGGCCAGATAGAACCCCTCCTGGGGCCGGTGGGTGTTGAGCCCAACCACCCGGCCGGCGGCGTCGACCACCGGTCCGCCCGAGGCGCCTCGGGGCAGCGGGGCGGTGTGTTCCAGGCTGGCCGCCACCCGCCGGCCCCGGGGCCCGCGGAAGGGCTGCCCGACGGCCGAGACCGTGCCCATGGTCACCCTCACCCCCCGACCACCGGGGTTGGCCACCCCGAAAACGACATCGCCCAGGCCGGTCTCGCCCTCGGCCCAGGCCAGAGCGGGGGCGTCACCAGTGTCCACCCGCAGTACGGCTAAGTCCCCGTCCACATCCACCCCGGCCGCCTCAGCGGCCACCTGCCGGCCGTCGGGAAAGGTCACGGCCGGCCCCTCGCCCCTCAGGTTGTGGGCGTTGGTGGCTACTAGGTCCTTGCCCACCACCACGCCCGAGCCCTCCCGGCCCACTCCCACCACCGACTGCGCCACCGCCTCGTGCACGCTGCGCACCGCCGAACCGATCTCCTCCAGGGCTGATCCCATCTGCGACCTCCTAGTCACTTGCTGATTGCAAGTTAGCAGCACTGAAGAGCGCAGCGGAAGGAAACCGGTCAGGGCCCGGTGGGGCCGGGGTGGGGCCGGGGTGGGGCGGAGGGAGGCCATGATGTCCGGCGTGGCCGCCCTCTACGCCGTGGCTGTGGTGGCCCATGTCCTGACCGTGCTCGGGGCCCTGGTATCGGTGGGCGTGGCGGGCGGGTACTGCGCGGCGGTGGTGGGGGGCGGGAGAGGTGCGGCGGTGGAGAGGTATTTCGCCGGGGGCCCGAGCTGGGGACCGCGACTGTTGTACCCGGCCGCCCTGCTGGGGCTGGTGGCGGCGGCGTCCTCCCGGGGCCGGGTCGGCCTGGGCGACTACTGGGTCCTGGCCGCGGCCGGGCTGTGGGCCGGCGCCGTGGTGGTGCTCGAATTGGTCCTGCGCCCAGCCGAGCGGGCCGTGGCCGAAGGTCTCGGCGTCGAAACAAGCGGCGGACTCCGGGCCGGGGCCGGCCGGGGCGTGGGGGCGGCGGTGGTGGTGGTGGGCGCCATCCTGGCCGCGTCGGTCCTCATGACCGTCCGATGAGTGACGGGACCGGGCTTGGCACCGGGACTATCGGGCCCCCAGCTTGAGCTGGACGACGGTGTCAAGGGGCTCGGTGGGCCCGCTGACCTCCCCCCCCACCAGGTAGCCCACGCCGCCGATGACCACGGCGCCGGCGTCGGAGCGGGGACCGGGGAGGCTTCCGGCCGGGCTGGCGACCCCGGTGGCTGGGTTGATGGCCCAGATGGCCGCCGACGCGCCGGCCGCGGTGCGGCCTCCGGTCACATAGATCCGCCCGCCCAGGAAGACGGCCTGGTCATGGCCTAGGGCCTCGGGCAGGTGGGCGACCACGCTGGTGATGCCGGTGGTGGGGTCGAAGCGCTGAATGTCGGTGGTGGCCCCGCCGGCGTCGGCGTTCTCGGAGGTTCCCAGTTCACCACCGATGACCCAGATGTCGCCCGAACCGTCCAGGGTCACCCCGGCGTAGCGGACCGGCTGGGAGAGCTCACCCACCACCTTGAAGTGGATGCCGTCCTGGGTGGCCAGAATCGACCCGGCCAGATCGGAGCCGTCGAAGCCACCCAGGACATAGGCGGTGGAACCGGCATCGACGGCGGCCAGGTCGGAACGGGCCGCCGGCAGATTCCCCACCACCACGGCCGTGGGGGCGCCCGGAGTCCAGCCCTGAACGGTGGCCACGTCGGTATAGGAGCCTCCGCCGAAGACCATGGCCGTGCCCCCCAACACCGCGCCGGCGGCGTCGTGCACCCCCTCTTCCAGCTTTCCCCCCGGATTGGTCGTCCCCGAGGCCGGATTCATGGACACGATGGCGTCGGTCGAGACGTCCCCGGTGGCCAGGCCGCCCAGGATCTCGAGTTGTCCGCCCAGGTCGAGGACCACCGGCCGGCTGACGGCGGCGGGGAGGGTCCAGGGAGCCAGGGTGGCAGTCAGGGTGGGCGGATTGGTGGTGGCGGTGGTCCGGCTGCCGGCAGGGCGGGAGCCGGAGGCGGGCGGGTGGACCGAGCCGGTCGGGGCGGCCCCGCCGCAGCCGGCCAGGAGGATCAGGGTGACGGCGGCCAGAGCCAGGCCCCGGCCACGGGGAAGGCGAGGCGTGGAGAGCCGGGGCACGGACCGGCACGGTAATGGGCCGGCACGGTAATGGGCCGGTCAGCGGGGGGCGACCCACATGATGGTCGGACGGACGGTTTCACCAAGCGTCGACAAGTCGGCCTGGGGCCGGCGCGGAGGAAGTCCGCCGGCAGCCTCCGCAACCGGGCCGGGGTGGACCAAAATGGGGAGCATGCCCGAGATGGAACTGACCGACCAGGAATGGCGCCAGCGCCTCGACCCCGACCAGTACGCCGTATTACGGAAGGCCGCTACCGAGCCCCCCGGCACCGGTGAGCTGCTCCATGAGAAGCGCAGCGGGCTGTTCAGCTGCGCCGGGTGCGGAAACTTGCTCTTCCGCAGCGACGCCAAGTACGACTCGGGTTGCGGCTGGCCGAGCTTCTGGGAGCCGGTGGCCCCCGGAGCGGTGACCGAGCACAAGGACCGCAGCCTCGGCATGACCCGCATCGAGATCCGCTGTGGGCGCTGCGACGGCCACCTGGGCCACGTCTTCGAGGACGGCCCGCCCCCGACCGGTTTGCGCTTCTGCATGAACTCCCTGGCCATGACCTTCGCCCCCGAGGGGGACCCGCCGGCCCGGTAGATCTCCTCTCTCTCGCGGGCCGGTCCTCAGGTGTGGAACAGGCCGCCCGACAGTGAGGACAGGGGCACCACTTTGAGCTGGGACGAATCGACCCCGGTATGGGAGCCACTGGTGTAGTTGTAGTTGGCCAGCAGTCCCTGGTAGTTGGCGTTCTCGATGAAGGTCCGGATATCGCCCGGCTGGATGGAATTGATGCTGGTGGCCACGTAGGCAAGCAGCTGGATCCCGTCGTAGGCCTCGGCGTACGGACCGACCGAACCAGTGAACGCCGTGGAGCCTTGTTGCCGGCGCAAGGCGGCCAGGAAGGCCACCATGCTCGGATCGGAAGGGACGCCCGTGGGTCCGGACACAACCAGGGCCGTGGGGGCGATGATGGAGACGCCGGCGGCGCCGGCCGAACCCAGCCCGCCCACCACCGAAGCATCAGCCGCCACCGGCGGCGCCACCGTGGGCACGTTCCAGCCCAGGCTCTGGCGGGCGGACAGGATGGCGCCGACGCCGAGGTCGTCACCGGCCACGAAGAGGCCCTGGGGGTCGCCCCCCTGGAGGGTCTGCAGCTCGGACTGGACGTCCGAGCCGTGGGCCGTCCCGGTCACGCTCAGTCCGGCCTTGGCGGCGTCGGCGGAGAAGTCGGCCACCCCCTCGGCCCCGGCTGGATTGTCCTCCCCCACCGCCGCCACTGATGTCCAGTGCTGGGCGCGGGCGTAGGCAACGGCCTTCCGGGCCAGGACCGACTCCGGCGGTGTCACCGGGAAGAGCTGGGGATAAGGCTTGGTCTTGGTGGTGGTGTCGAGGCTGGAGGCGCTGACCGTGGGCACTCCGGCCAGGCCCAGATCCGCTCCGGCGGCGGTGACCTCGGAGGCACCGAAGGGTGCGAACAGGAAGGCCACGACCTCGTTGTTGACCAGGTCGAGAACGGCCTTATCGGCCACCTGGACGCTTCCCTCGGTGTTCTTGTAGAGAAGCTCGAGGCAGCGGTGATTCTTGAGAACACCTCCGCTCTGGTTCACCTGGGCCAGCGCCATGCGGATACCGGCCAGGTACTCCCGGCCCAGGGGGGCCTGGGGTCCGGACAGATCCAGGGCGGCGCCGATCTCGACGATCCGTGAGCTGTCGCAGGTGCCCTTGGGAGTTATCACCGTGGTGCTGACGCCGTACTGCTTTCGCACCGAACAAGCCGAGAGAAAGAGCGCACTGATGAGCCCGAGTACGACCAGGCCTGCCAGTCGACGCCGGCGGGGACGAGAGGAGTGGGGGGTAGGCATGGTTGGCTCCGGGTCCTGATCCGGCCGGGACGGCCGAGGGGAATTGGTCATGGTCCGGTGATGTCTAAACGGTGGCGGCGGCCCGGCCGAGATAGGACTCCACCACCAGCGGGTGGCTGAGCACCTCGTCAGGGGTCCCGACCACCACCACCCTGCCGGTGTCGAGAGCGACGATGCGGTCGGCCAGGCCCTTCATGACGGTCATGTCGTGTTCGACGATCATGATGCTGCAGCCCAGATGTTCCTTGGTGGCCTTGAGCACCGGAATGAGTTGCTCGCTCTCGGCCTGGGCGATGCCGGCCGAGGGCTCGTCCAGCAATACGACCGAGGGACGCATGGCGACTATGACGGCCAACTCGGCCAGCCGCCGGGTGCCGGTGGACAGATCGGAGATGAGCAGGTCGGCGAAGTCCCCCAGGCCGAGGAGCCCGATCACCTCGTTGGCGATCTTCCTGATCTTCTTCTCCGCCCGGCCGGTGGTGGGCAGGCAGAAAAGGGTCTGGAGGGCGCCCGGGGTTCTCAAGTGGGCCGTCACCGCCAGCGAGACGGTCTCTTCCAGAGTCAGGCCCGGCCACAGCCGGGCGGCCTGGAAGGACCGGCCCAGACCCTTGGCGGCCCGCTCGTGGGCAGGCAGGTTGCTGATGTCCTCGCCATGAAGGACGACCTTGCCCGAATCAGCCGCCAGCTGAGCCGACACCAGGTCGAACACGGTGGTCTTACCGGCTCCGTTCGGACCGATGAAGCCCAGGATCTCTCCCTCGAGCAGGTCGAAGCCGACTTTGTCCACCGCCACCACACCACCGAAGCGCTTGGACAGCTCCTCGGTGTGCAGAGCTACCGAACCCTTCTCCCGCCCGTGATCCCGGTGGGAGGGCAGGCCGGATACGTCCCGGCCCAGGGTGGTGAAGGTGACCTCGACGTCTTCGCCCTGGGGAAGGTCCGGCTGAGCTACGGCCGGACCGTCCTTCTGGATGCCGTGGGCCTGTTTGGCCCCCTCCAGGAACACGGCTCGGACGATGTCGTCCCGGCCGAGCAACTCCGAGGTGGAGCCGGAGAAGACAACCTGGCCCTTCTCCATGAAAATGGCCCGGTCGCACAGGCGCAGGGCCAGGTTGACCGACTGCTCGATGAGAACGACGGTGGTGCCGTTGTCATGGATGGCCTTGACGATGTCGAGCAGCGACTCCACCACGGTCGGGGCGAGGCCCAGAGACAGTTCATCGATCATGAGCAGACGCGGCTTGGCAATGAAGGCCTGGGCCAGGCTGAGCATCTGCTGCTCCCCGCCCGACAGGCTGGAGGACTGGGTATTCCAGCGGGTGCGGAGGATGGGGAAGTAGCCGAGCACCGTCTCGGTGGCTGCTTTCAGGTGCTCCGGTTGGTCGTTGTACATCCAGCCCGCCACCCGGAGGCTCTCGCCCACGGTCAGACCGGGGAAGATGCCCCGCCCACCCGGCACCTGGACGATGCCCTGGTCCACAATGCGGTTGGGATCGGCCGAGGTGATGTCCCGGCCGTCGAAGAGGATCGCCCCCGCCGTGGGCACCAGCAGGCCGGAGATGGTCCGCAGCAGCGTGCTCTTACCGGCGCCGTTGGTGCCGAGGATGGCGATCATCTCACCGTCGTGGACATCGAGATTGACCCCGAAGAGGACCTGCACTCCCTCGTAGCCGGCATCCAGGGAGCGGACCATCAACAGGTTGGCCCGGCCCTCCATGCGGGCCTTGCGCACCTCGGCCCGGGCCAGGGTGGAGACGCGGACCTTTTCGATGTCGCCATTGAGGAAGTTGCCGGAGGATCCGAGCAGCACCGACCCGAGCACGTAGACGGGCACGAACATGATGATCCCGGTGCGGAGACCGAAGTGGTCCCCGATGGTCCCGACTATCGGAATGATGGGCACACCGAGGATGAACCACAGCGAGCTGGTGGCAAAGCCCAGGGTCCGCATGCGCGGAGGCACGGCCAGGGATATGACGGCGTAGATGCCCGGGGTCAGGGCCGAGGAGATGAGGGCGTAGCTGAACTGGGCGGCGAAGGCGTAGGGCAGGCTGGGGGACAGGGCGAACCACAACAGGCAGAAGCCGGCCCCGATCCCGGACAGGGCCACCAGCTTCATGGCCCGGCCCGGATCCTTGGTCATCAGTCTCTGCACCACGATCAGACCGATGGCCAGTCCGACGAACTCGCCCGGCTCGGTCAGAGAAACGATGAGCCCGCGCCGGGACGCATCCTGGTGGAGGATCTCCTGGTAGAAGAGGCTGGTGAACTGGGCTATGCCGATGGCCGAGGCGGTGAGGAACGGCAGGGAGTAGTAGATACGCCGGGCCGAGCGGTTGGCGAAGAGAACCCGGAACGTCTCGGAGAAGGTGGGGGGCTCGTCCTCGATCTCGGCCGTGCTCTCGTCTGCTCCCAGGTAGCGCCGCTCATGCAGGCCCCGGATGGGCTCCTTCTGACGCAGACCCAGGGCGATGAAGATGACAGTGGGAGCGGCCAGCACCAGGAAGGGGACCTCCCAGCTGTAGAACAGTTCGAAGGCGGCCACGATGGCCGGGCCGAGGGCCAGAGCGGCGGCGATGGCGCCCCGCTGGGCGTAATAGACCCGGGGCCGGATGTCGACGGGGTAGTAGTCGGCCAGCAGGCTGTTCTGGGTGGACGTAAAGGCGGCACCGATGGCGACGCCGCCGCGGGCCACGTAGAGAAGCACCAGGCTGGCCAGTCCGCCGGCCACGCCGGTCAGCACCGAGAAGCCGGTAAACAGGAGAAGGCCGAGGCAGGCCATCCGCATCCGGGGGACGCGGTCGGCGTAGTACCCCACCGGCACGTCGGCCAGCAGCCCCAGGGGCAGGCTGACGGCAGTGATGAAGGAGATGCCGGTCAGGCTGAGGTGGTAGCTGTTCTTGATGTCGGGCACCAGAATGTTGAACGCCGAGCCGTCCAGCTGGACCATGGCGGCCAGCCCGCACAGGACTATCAGCGGGGTAATGGGGAACGGCTCGGTGAGCGAGCGTGGGTCCCAGCGGCTGCGGCGGTGCTCGGACTTGGGCTCAGTCGACTCCGGCCTATCGGCCAGGGTGGTCATCCGCGGGTTCCTCCCTTGGCGACCCGGGTCGGGCGCCCGCGGCCCGGCCCTGAACTGCCATTGTCCTTTTCCTCGACCAGGGCTTCGCCCGCCTCCACCAGCGGCGGCGACAGCATCCCGCCGGTGAGAGCCATGGTGCCTCCTGCCTCAGCCGGAGGTGTCCCCATGGGGGCGGCACCGGTGACGGCCAACTCGCTGATGACGGCGGCAGCGCCTTCATCGCGGTCCTCGATCACCCGGGCAAGAAGACCGGGAACCTCGAGGTGGCGGGCCTTGGCCACGCGCCGGAGACCCAGGTCACGCAGCATGTACAGCAACCCACCCAGCCCTTCGGGCAGGAACATCAAGAGCAGAAGGATTCCGCCACCACTGGCGATGATGGCCCAACCACCGGTGAGGAAGTATCCGGTGGACCAGACATATATGGCGCCCAGTACCACGCCGGGCAGGGAACCGAGTCCACCGATCACCACCATGGAGAACAGGGCGATATTGATGTCCGGGTTGAACGAGCCCTGGTTGACACCCTTCACAGCTATTACGTAGATCGCTCCGGCGAAGCCGGCGATGGCTCCCGAGATGAGGAAACCGATCAGCTTGGTCCGTGCGACGTTGAGGGTAGCCGCCTTGGCGGCGGCCTCGTTGTCCCGAACGGCCAGAAGAGCCCGACCGGTGCGACTGCGGCGCAGAGATCGCACCGACATGAGCACCAGGGCGAAGGCGATCAGGGTGAAGTAGTACATGCCCTTATCGGAAGCCAGCCAGGCATGCCCGAAAATGGTGGGCCGGTTGACCTCGGCGGTCACGAACCACGGGAAGTACTGAGGATTGAGCACCAGGGCCCACATGCTCACGCCGAAGGCCAGGGTGGTCACGGCCAAAAACGGACCGCTGATGCGCAGAGCGGGCAGGCCGATGATCAAAGCGGCGATGGCGCCAATAAGGGTCCCGGCCACCAAGGCGGCCAGAAAGTTCCAGCCGTGGGTCTGGTACAGCACGGCCGTAGTCGCCCCGCCCAGGCCGGCAAACCCGAACTGGCCCAGTGATATCTGGCCCGTCCAGCCGGTCAGCACCAGAAGGGACAAGCCGACGATGGCGTAGATGACGATCAGCGAGAACAGGTAGGTGTCGCTGGTGGAGACCACTAACGGAAGGACCACCGCCACCGCCGCCACCAGCAGCCGGCCGCCTCGGATACTCCACCGGATGGAGCTCAGCGCCATCAGCACCCGGGCGATGGGCCGTACCTCGGCCACCGAGCGCCAGGTGGTGTTGTCCGACTCCGAAACCCGGGAATACACGCCCCGCTGCAGGATCAGGGCCGCCACTATGACCAGCAGCAGGAAGCCGTCGACGTAGGTCGTGTTGGAGTACAGCCAGGTCATGGACGAGTCGAAGATCCCGATTCCGATGGCGGCGACGGCGGTACGGGGCAGGTTGTCCATTCGCCCGATCACGGCGGCGGCCAGGGTCCGCACCAGGATGTCGGTCCCACCGCCGGAAACGGTCTGGAAGCCGGTGAAGCCGAGCACGGGCACCCGGAAGAGCACGGCCAGGGCGGACAGCAGGGCGGCCAGGCACCAGACGATGGCGTCGAGCCTGGCCACCGGGACCCCCAGAAGGCTGGCCCGGTCACCGTTCTCGGCGGAGGCTCGTATGGCGACGCCGTAGCGGGAGTAGCGCAGGAAGAGGGCGAGTGCGATGATCACGACCAGAGCGCCGCCCAGGGCGACGATGTCGTTACCACTGAAGACGACCGGGCCCAGGGTGAACTGGGTGTTGAGGGGGGTGTTGAAGCTCTGGCTGTTGGCCGCGGTCAGGCAGCTGGCGTTGTTGGCCGGGTTGCAGAACTCCAACGGGATGATCTGGGACAGGCCCGACAGCAGCTGGGCCAGGCCGATGGTCGCCACCGTCAGGATCAGCCGGGAGCTGCGCCGGAACCGGCGGATAATGACGCCATTGATGATGCCGCCGAGGAGGATGGAGCCGACTATTCCCACCAGCATGACCAGGAAATAGTTGACGTGGTAGGTGACGGCCAACTCGATGGCCACCACGGCAGCCAGGACACCGAACTCCGCCTGGGCGAAGTTGATGACCCGGCTGCCGCGGTAGACGAGTACCAGCCCTATGGAGACCAGCGCATAGAGCGAGCCGTAGATGATGCCCAGCAGGATGATGCCCAGGGGCAATCCCCGTGAGTACGTGTGACCGATGATTGCCCAGAGGGCGAGGAAGATGACGACCAGGCCTACCGGCCTCAGCGCCGCCGCCTTCCTCTCCCCCAAGCGTTCATCCAGCTGGGCCAGCATCAGCAGCTACACGACGCGTCTTGGCTGCCCGAGACGGTGAACAGGGGTGGCAACTTTGTCGGCCACTGGCCGATGCCGAAGCGCTGCCCGCTGAAGACCGGCACGTAGGTGCCCTTCTGGCCGTTGTCCTGGGAGGTCCCGTTTCCGTTCCAGTAGATGAAGCGGGCGTCGGAGATGAGGGTGTGGTCCCCGTAGCCGACCTTGCCTTCAGGATTGGTACTCAGGTCCCACTTACCGAAGGTGTAGTTGGGCGCCCCCAAGGCGGGCAGGGCGTGAACACCCCTGGCCACGTTCTGGGGGGTGAGGTCGGGACCGGCCGCCTGTAGAGCATCGAACATCCACACCAGGTCGGAGTAGTAGCCGTCGGTGCCGGCCGGGATCTGGTGCCCCGTCAGCTTCTGGTACAGCTGGCCGGCCAGAGAGGAGGGCCCGAAGATCTGGGTTTGAGGGCTGGCCTCGGACAGTCCGAAGAGGTGTCCGGTCACCTCGCTCGGGTCGTAGGTCTGGGCCACCGAGTCGGTGTCATCCCCGGCCACGCCGTTGAGCAACCACTCGGGGTGGTAGTTCTGGGCGGCGGCGGCCTTGGTCAGCAGGGCCAGCGAGAACGAGTCGCAGGCGGTGATGATGGTGGTGACACCGGCGGCCTTGAACTGCACGATGGCCTGCTGGGCCGACTGCTGGAAGGTGGAGATGTCCAGGCCATAGGTGAACTCGGTGCTGACCGCGCTGGCCGGAATGTGGTAGAGCTGCTCCATCTCCTGCTGGGACTGGGTCGTGCAGGACGTGTAGGCGGGCAGGTTCGGCACGTAGATACCGAACTTGCGGGTCTGGGTCCTCAGGCTGGCATCACCGGCATAGTTGGCCGGCTTGCCCGCCAGCAGCTTGGAATAGGCCTCGGCCGAGTTGTTGGCAATCCGGGTGCAGTCCTGGGCTATTCCCCATATATAGGGGTTGTTCTGCTGGTAGAAGCCCTCGTTGAAGTAAGCGGCGGCATCGAAGACCATCATCTTCTGCTGGGCGGCACACTGGGCGAAGACGCTGGTGCCTCCTCCCTGGAAGTCCTCACCGATGCCGATGTCCCCGAAGGCGTGCACCTGGTTGGCAATCTTGTCCGCGTCGGCGCAGGCCTGGGCCTGGTTGGTGTTCAACAGCTCGGCCGTGTAGTTGCTGGTCGAAGCCACCGGCTGGATCACGACCTTGCGGCCGTATAGGTCGTAGGCACTGTTGAAGTAGTTGACGAAGGTCTGCATGACCTGGTCGGTGACCTGGGGCAGGGCGTAGCCCTCGTTCTTGGCTTGGGCGGCTATCTCCTGGCCGTTGGCCGTCTCGGGGAACTCACGCCGGGAGATGGTGATGGTGTTAGCCGTCACGCCGTTATAGGTGGCCCCGCCGTTGCTGCCGGTGAACTTGGCCACGCAGGGGTCGGCGTACGGAGAGTCGAACTGCGGTGTGCTCGGCGTGCAGGCGGTGCCCCCGATGGTGGTCCCGCTGCCCAAGGTGACGCTGCCCGAGGCCGGGTACTTCCAGGGATAGGGACCCTCACCGGCAACTCCCTTGCCCGTCGAGCCGTTGGTCAAGGTGAGGGCGTTCGATCCCGAGGAGCCCGAACTGCCACTGGAGGTGCTGGTAGAGCTCTTGTTACTACTGCCGCAGGCGGCGGCCAGCAGGGTTACCGCACCAACGGCAACCACCGTTCTGACCCAACCGCTTTTCCGGCGGCTGGCTCCCCTGACTGTGGATGACACGGCGCTACGGCCGGGCTCCCGGATTCTCAGCACTCGCTGCTCCTCACTCGCCGTCCGAGGACGGTCGATGTTCTCGCCGATTGGATAGACGCAGCGTTGGGGCGGGGAGCAACCCGGTCCCCCCCAAACGGGCCGGTCACCCACCTCCCGCGCGCTCCGCGGAACCGCCGGTCACAATGTCGGAACGGCGTCCCGAGACTGTGCCCTATGTCACGGACGGACGCAAGCCCCCCTGACGAATCGGATCATATGCCTACGATGCGCCTACATCGGGGTCCCTCGGCGGAAGGTCGCAAAGTGTCGCGTAAGCCAGTGGCGGGGGCCCGGTTGATGATGGCGACGGCGGCCTTTCTGGTGGCTGGCGGGGTCCCGGTGGTCAGCGCCTCAGCCGCGACGCCGACCCCAAAAGGGACCAACGCCGCGTCCGCACGGCCTCATACGGGCTTCGGTACCCAGGGCGTCGATGCCTACGGTGATGCCCCCGCCCTGGGCGGCTTCGGAAGCGAGCAACTCTCCGCCCCGGTGGTAGGTATCTCGGCCATGCCCGGAGGAGGGGGGTACCGGGTGGCGGCGTCCGACGGCGGGGTACTTACCTACGGTGATGCCGGCTTCTACGGGTCGCTCGGAGCGGTGCGGCTGTTCGCACCGATTGTCGGTATTGCCACCACCCCGGACGGGGCCGGTTACTGGTTGGTAGCCATGGACGGAGGCGTCTTCACCTTCGGGGACGCCGGCTTCTATGGCTCGCTGGGCAGCGGTCCCCTGAGCGCACCGATCGTGGGTATGGCCCCCACGCCCGATGGCCGGGGCTACTGGCTGGTGGGGGCGGACGGCGGGGTCTTCACGTTCGGGGACGCCACCTTCCTCGGGTCCATGGGGGCCCAGCACCTCGCCTCCCCGGTAACCGGGATGGCCGCCACCTCCGATGGTCAGGGCTATTGGCTGGTGGCAGGCGACGGAGGGATGTTCACCTTCGGTGACGCCGGGTTCTTCGGATCGGCGGCCGGCGCCAACATCGGCGCCGGCGTCACCGGAATGGCTCCGACCCCTGATGGCGGGGGCTACTGGATGGTGGCGGCTACCGGAGGGGTCCTGACCTTCGGGGACGCCCCCTTCGAGGGGCCGGATCCCAATCCGCCTCCGTTCTCCCCCACCGTGGCCATGGCGACCACGCCGGATGGAGGCGGCTACTGGCTGCTCAGACAGGATGAAGCGGACAATGTCTTCTCCAACCCCGGTCCGGACCCGTCCGTCTTTCCGGCCGGGGGGCGAGCTGTTTCGGTGGCGGCATCCCAGATCGGCCCCGACCCCGACACGGGCTATGAGTGCAACCCCTACGGTCCCTGTGAGGACTGGTGCTCCCTGTTCGCCACCTGGGTATGGAACCAGGTGGGCATCGGGATACCCGACTACGCCTTCACCGGCTACGTCTACGACTGGGCCGCCGCCAATGCCCAGGTCCTGCCCCCCGGCGGCCGGCCGGTTCCGGGCGACGGCGTCATGTACGGAAGCGGCCCGCAGTCCACCGCCAGTTCGGTGCACATGGGGATCGTGGCCCAGGTATGGCCCGACGGCGCCATCGACACGGTGGAGGGTGACGCCGGGCCCGAACCGGCCGGGCATTACGCAGTGGTGGTGAACGGGCCGTTCCTTCCCTCCCAGTCAGCCGGCTACAACGGCTTCGGCATCTACGCCTTCGTCCAGCCCTGATCCGACCGGCCCCGGAGTCATCGGGCCGGGCGACCACCCCGGGCTGATCCCGGCTAGTGCCCCTAACTGGGAGGACCGCTGCCCAGGGTCACCGTGGCCGTGTGGGCGGCCCCGGACGAGTCGATCCATCCGATGCTGACCTTGTCCCCCGGGTGGTGGGTGACCATGAGGGCGCTCAGGGACGAGGACGAGGTGACGGTGTGGCCTCCCAGCGAGGTGATGACATCCCCGCCGACTATGCCCGCCTTGGCCGCCGCCCCGCCGCTGACCACGCCGCTGACATCGGCGCCCGAGGCGGAACTGCCGTTACCGTTGCCGCTCGAGCCTCCGTTCCCGAAGGCCCCGCCGCTTCCGAAGTCTCCACCGCTTCCGAAGCCTCCACCGCTTCCGAAGCCTCCGCCGCCGGCGTTGGCGCCGGCGCCGTTGGAGTTGCTGGGCTGGATGAGCAGGCCCAGGAAGGCGGTGTCACCGACATGGACGGTGGCGCTGCCGTGCCCGGACTCGATCTGCCTGGCCACGGCCGCCGCCTCGTTGATGGGGATGGCGTAGCCCTGACCGCTGGAGTTGGCAAAGGCGAACTGCTGGGTAGCTGCGGTGTCCATGCCGATGACGGCGCCGGTGGTGTCCACCAGCGAGCCGCCGGAGTCGCCCGACTGGACGTCGGCGTTGACCTGGATCAGGCCGGTCAGCTGCTCAACCGTCCCATCCAGCTGATCCCCGGCGTCGATGGCCTGATTGAGGGCGGTGATGGAACCACCCGCACTGGTCGGGGTTCCTCCCGACCCGCCGGCGTTGCCGAGAGCCACCACGGCCTGTCCCACCGACACCTTGGATGAGTTCCCCAGCTTGGCCGTGGTCAGTCCCGAGGCTCCGGAAAGCTGCAGCACGGCAATGTCCTGGGAGGGGTCATACCCCACCACTTTGGCGCTGTAGGTCTTGCCGTTACCGACGTCGGTGACGCTGATCTTGGTGGCTCCGTCGATGACGTGGTTGTTGGTGAGCACCTCACCCGTGGAGGTGAGGACTATGCCCGTGCCCGCTCCCTCGGCCTGCTGATAGGCGAAGGTGGAGTTCACATCGACCAGGCCGGGGGCGACCTTGGCGGCAATGGCCGAGACGTCCGACGGGCCCCCACTGCCCTCCGGCAGGGTGCCCGAGGAGGAGCCTCCGAGTGGGTTCTGGCCGAAAAAGCGGCCTCCGAAGCCGGGTCCCCCGGCGCCGGTGCCTCCGCCGCCGAACGGTTCGCCCGGGCTGGTCGAGCCACCTGCGCCCGTCGGGCCGGAGGCGGACGTGGGTGAAGTGCTGACCGGCCAGGCCAGGTGGCCGGCGCCGAAGCCGACGGCGGCCACCACCAGCAACAGGCCGGCGGCGGCGGCGGCCGGGAACCGTCGCCAAAGCGTGTTCGGGGGGGGCGGCGGCGGGGGCGGAGCGGGGAAGGTGGCCCAGTCGGCCGGATAGGCCCACCCTGTCGGGGCCGGGCCGGCGTAGGCGTCGTCTCGATCGGGGCTGTCATTCATGGCAGGGACGATCCAACACCTTCCGCCTGTGGGGTTCCTGTGAGATACCTGGGGCTGGCTCTAGACAACCTACGACCTCTTCATCAGCCTCCAGGCAAAGTGACGGGGCCTTCCGCCCCCGTTGTCAGCGGCTCGATCAGTTCGGGTCCGTCGCTCTCGGCCTTGTTGACCCGGGCGTTGACGGGATGCCGCTGCAGACGGGGTTGGTCCCGGGGGATCATCAGGGGCGCCAACGCAGCCGTATCCCGCTGCCCGGGGTCCAGCCACTGATCCCACTCGTCCGGCTCCAGGATGAGCGGCATGCGGTCATGGACACCTTCGAGGTCGGAGTTGGCGGCGGTAGTCAGGAGACAGACGGTTCGCACCAAACCCCCGTCGGGATGGCGCCAGGTCTCCCACAGGGCGCCGAGAGCCACCACATCCCCATCCCGGCGGGTGAACCAGAACGGCTGACGCCCCCCTCGCCTGGTGCCGTCGGCCACCCGCTTCCACTCGTAGAACCCATCGGCCGGGACGATGGCCCGGCGGCGTGAGAGGGCCTGGCGGAAGGCCGGCCGGGCAGCCGCCGTCTCGGCCCGGGCGGCAGTCAGCCGGTTGGCCACGCTGCGGTCTTCGGCCCAATGAGGCAGGAGACCCCAGCGCAGACCGGCCAGCAGCCGACCCTGACTGCTCCGCTCCACCACGGCGCGGACCTCGAGGCTGGGAGCGACGTTCCAGGATGGGACGTGATCGGTGACCCCGTCGACGGCGGTGGCGCCGAAACGCTCGAGCAGGTCACCGGTGGGGCTGAAGGCTGCGAATCTGCCGCACATCTCAGACCAGAGTAATTAACGGCCGGGGACTACCATGCCGTCCGGAGTTGGCCCGAGGGCCGGCCGGTTAGGGGGAACGTGATGAAGCTCGACCTGGGCCCGGAATACGAAGCCTTCCGCGGCGAGATGAGCGACTGGATCGAGGCCAACCGCCCCGACGGTCTGGAGGACCTGGACGAACGGGCCATGTACATGGGCACGGCCGGCCTCACCGGTAAGGCGGCGGAGGCCTATGAGACCTGGAGCCAGCGGTTGCTGGAGGCCAGGCTGATATGTCCCCATTGGCCGGAGTCGGTGGGCGGACGAGGGCTGACCGGCGTGCACATGGCCATCCTCAACGAGGAGTTCGCCCGGGCCGGGGTTCCCCGGGTGACCAGGGGGATGGGCGAGTCGCTAGTCGGCCCGTCCATAATCGTCCACGGCAGCGAGGAGCAGAAGGCCCACTTCCTGCCCCGCATCATCTCGGGCCAGGACCGTTACTGCCAGGGTTTCTCCGAGCCGGACCACGGCTCCGACCTGGGCGGGGTGGAGACCCGCGCCGTGGTCGACGGTGACGAGGTAGTCATCCACGGATCCAAGGTCTGGACCTCCGGAGCCCACCTGGCCAACATGATCTTCATCCTGTGCCGGACCGACCCTGACGTGCCGAAGCACCGGGGCCTCTCCTACGTCCTGGCGCCCCTCAAGGACAACGGCATCGAGATGCGCCCGCTGCGCCAGCCCAGCGGCGCCTCCGGCTTCTGCCAGGAGTTCATCGAAGGGGCCCGGGCGCCGCTGTTCAACGTGATCGGCGGGCTGAACAACGGCTGGCGGGTCGCCATGACCACACTCGGCCACGAGCGCGGCGGGCAGGCCACGGTCGCGCACCTGGGGTTCGAGCGCGAGTTCTGGGACCTGGTGGAGACGGCGCGCAAGCGGGGCAAGACTGCCGACCCGCTGGTCCGGCAGCAGCTCGCCTGGGCCTACACCCAGGTCGAGCTCATGCGGTACAGCGGACTGCGCACGCTGGCGCGGGTGGCCGCGGGCCGCCCGCCGGGCCCGGAGGCCTCGGTCGCGAAGCTCTTCTGGAGCGAGTACCACAAGCGCCTCGGGGAGATCGCGATCAGCATCGAGGGCGCGGACGGCCTGCTGCGACCGGACGGCGACGGCTATCAGGTCAGCAAGTGGCAGAACGTGTTCCTGAGCAGCCGGGCCGGCACGATCTACTCGGGCACCAGCGAGATCCAGCGCAACATCATCGGCGAACGCGCCCTCGGCCTGCCCAAGGAGCCAAAGGGTCCGCGCCGCTCATGACCCAGGGCCGGTCCGCCCGCGAGCTTGTCACCGCGCAGCGGCTGCGCGAGTTCTTCGCCCCGCGCAGCATCGCGCTGGTCGGCGCGTCGGACAACTCCGGCTGGGCCCGGCTCATCGTGGCGAGCTGCCGGACCGCCGGCTTCCAGGGCCCGCTGACCGCCGTCCACCCGAAGGCCGGCGGCGCGTTCGGCCTGCCGGTGGTGCGCAGCCTGCGCGACC
>DAHUYE010000049.1 GCA_027315345.1 Actinomycetota bacterium | reverse complement strand
GCGCCGCTGGCGGAAGAGGCGATGGAACCGTAGGACTGGGCCAGGGCGGGGTCCTCACCGGCGACGGCGCCGGCCTGGGCATCGGAGCTCACGACGCCCACCAGGCCGACCAGAGCGGGCACGCCCCGATCGATCCGCTCGAGGTTGGTGGCCACGAAAACCTGCTCGGGGACGCTCAGGCTCGACCAGTTGGAGGGGAGCACCATGGGCTCGACCCCTTCAGCCGCCCGGGCTGAATCGATGGCGGACAGGGCCGCAGTGACGCAGGCGCTGTTCTCCTGCAGGGTGGTGAAGGCCTGCTGGAGGTTGGGGATGACGCCCTGGAAGCAGGGGGCCTGGGGGCAGGAGTAACCGCCGGCCACCTCGGTGCAGGGCCCGGTCGAGTTGAAGGAAGCCGGGGCTGGGATGTTGGCGGAGGGGTTGGAGGGAGGCAGGATGCCGGCGGCCAGAGAGGGAGCCGCCAACACCACCAGACTTCCGAATCCGATGACCGCTCCCGCCATCGCCTTGCCGAACCAGCGCACCGCTTGTTCCTCCCGGGAGTCCACCCGCGAAGCCCGTGAAGCTCCGCAGATCTGTCCTCGGGGGCGTGGAGCCCGGCCTTGACCGAATCGGGCACAAATGGCGCGTTGTGCCAGAGGGCATGGTCACAGAGGGCTACGAGGAAATGGCCCGCCGAGCCCAACGGCCCCGGCCGGAGGTCGGACTATGGGCTCAGCACCGTCCGGCCGGAGGTTGGACTAGGGCTCAGGCGGCGGATTTCTCCAGGATGTGGACGCCGCAGGCGCTGCCCAGGCCGATGACGTGGGCCAGGCCGACCTTGGCGCCCTGGATCTGGCGGTCCCCGGCCTCACCCCGCAGGTGGTGGCAGACCTCCCAGATGTTGGCGATGCCGGTGGCGGCTATGGGATGGCCCTTGGACTCCAGGCCCCCGGACACGTTGACCGGTGTCTTACCGTCCCGCCAGGGGGCGCCGCTGTTGAAGAAGTCGACGGCGCCGCCCTCCTCGCAGAGCATGAGGTTGTCGTAGTGGACCAGCTCGGCGGTGGCGAAGCAGTCGTGCAGCTCGACCAGGTCCAGGTCCTCGGGGCCGACGCCGGCCTGCTCGTAGGCCTGGCGGGCGGCGTTGCGGGTCAGGGTGTTGACGTCCGGAAGGATCTGGCAGGCCTCCTGCCAGGGGTCGGTGGTCAGCACCGAGGCGGCGATCTTGACCGCCCGCTTGCGCTGCTCCAGCGACAGGGTCTTGAGCTTGGAGTCGCTCACGACCACGGCGGCGGCGGCGCCGTCACAGTTGGCCGAGCACATGGGACGGGTGTTCGGGTAGGCGATCATCACGTCGCCCATGATCTGCTCCAGGGACATCTTCTTGGTGTAGGCGGCCAGCGGGTTGAGCGTGGAGTGGGCGTGGTTCTTCTCGCTGATCTTGGCGAACAGCTCGAAGCTGGTGCCCCCGTACTTGTGGCCGTACTCCATGCCGATCTGGGCGAAGGTGCCGGGCATGGTGGTGGTCCCGATCCGCCCGTCGGTGGTGGCCACCGCCCCGTAGCGCCCGGAGGGCTCGTAGTGGGTGCCCGAGGAGCGGGAGCCCCCGCCGGCGCCGAGCAGGCCGGCCCCGGACAGCTTCTCCACCCCCACGGCCAGGCCGTAATCGCACTCCCCGGCCTTGATGGCCATGACGGCGGTGCGCAGGGCGGTGGCCCCGGTGGCACAGGCGTTGGCCACGTTGTAGACGGGGATGCCGGTCTGGCCGATCTGCTTCTGGAGCTGCTGGCCGATCCCGGCCGAGGCGTTCATCAGGTTCCCGGCGGCCAGGATGCCCATGTCCTTCATGGTCACCCCGGCGTCGGAGAGGGCCCCCCGGGCCGCTTCGGCGGCCAGATCGACCATGTCCTTGTCCGGGTGCTTGCCGAACTTGGTCATGGTGATCCCGAGGATCCAGACGTCTTCAGCCATTGGCTCTCTCCCTGTCTTCTATATCCCGGTCAGCCGACCGGCTCGAATCCGAACCCGATGCCCTCGACGCCGTCGTCGTCGGTCCCGATCGGAAAAGTTGTCAGTCTCACCTTCATGCCCGTGGAAACATTGTCCGGGCTGGGCTCCACGTTGACCACGTTGCCCCGCACGCTGGTGCCGTCGCAGTCGATGACCCCGGCCACGAAGGGCACCGGTACCCCCGGGGCGGCCATCGAGACGATCGTGAAGGCCCGCAGGACACCCTCGTTGGCGATCCGCACCTTCTTGAACTGGTCGCCCTCACAGCTGGCGCAGGCGTTGCGGCGGTCGAAGAAGCGGGCGCCGCAGCCGGTGCACTCCTGGGCCGTCAGGTGCGGGTCATCGCCCAGCACCAGGTATTCGACCAGCGGAACCTGTTCGGCCATCTCTGAACTCCTCGCCCGGCGTCTTCGCTCGACCCCCACCGGCGGCGCCGGCGATCATAACGGCGCGCCCTTCCGGCGTCCCAGCCGGCCCAGCCGGCCCAGCCGGCTCAGCCCCGGCCGTAGACCCGGGGAGCCCGGTAGGAGGCCCCGATGAAGGGCTTGCCCGTCCGGCGGGCGTGGCGCCACTGGATCGAGATCCGGGGAGCCAGGGCCCGGCCCGGCTGATAGGCGACCGAGTGCTCCCAGTCGGCCTGACACCGACCGCCCATGACGATGAGATCACCGGGGCCGGGGGCGAGGTCGTGACGGGTCCCTTTGCCGGCCCAGTCCTCATATTTGGATCCCCGGGGCCGGAGCAGCCAGGGCCGGCGGGCCCCGGTGGTGAGGATGGCCACCACGGTGTCGTCCAGCCAGCGCATGTCGGTGTCGCGGTGGAAGGCCTGCCCGTCCTGCCCGTCCCGGTAGAGGATGAGGCCGAAAGTGTCGAACGGGGCGTTGTAACGCCGGCGCAGGGCCCGGGTGGCCTCGGCCAGGGCGGGGTGGGGGAGGGGGAGGCCGGGGCGCCAGAGGGAGCCCATCCGGCGTTCTTCGACCCAGTGGTCGTAGCGGAACAGGCGGCTGGTCTGCCAGGCCACGCCTTCCCTCAAGGCATCAAAGACCTGGTCAGCACCGTTGAGCCAGCCCCGGGCGATGTCCACCCAGGAGGTTCCGTCCAGCCACAGCCGCTCGAAGACCGCAGCCGGATCGAGGGCCGGGCCCCCGCCGGGACCGGGCGCTGGTCGGTCGAGAACGGTCATCCCCACAAGGATGCCTCTAAGGTCGGGGGCCATGCCGAGCAACGCCGAAAACGCCTACGAGTCGATGAAGGCCCGGGAGGGCCAGTCCGAGGGGACCGGGGAGTGGTTCGAGGTCACCCAGGAGACCATCAACGCCTTCGCCGACATCACCCATGACCACCAGTTCATCCACGTCGACCCGGAGAAGGCGGCGCAGATGTCGCCCTGGAAGGTGCCCATCGCCCACGGCTTTCTGACCCTTTCCATGCTCACCCACCTCTCTGGCTCCATCCGCCAATCGGGCGGGGGAAGCGATGGCGGCGGAGGGGGCGGCGGCATGGGGGCCATGACCGGCATGGTCATGGGCGTCAACTACGGCTTCGACAAGGTCCGCTTCATCAACCCGGTCAAGGTCGGGTCCAGGATCCGGGCCACCGGAGTCACCAAGTCGGTCGACCTCAAGGACCCCAACAACCTGCAGATCACCCGCACCCTGACCGTCGAGATCGAGGGTGAGGACAAGCCGGCCCTGGTGGCGGACTGGATCACCCGGGTGGTCTTCGCCTGAACGTCTGATCGCCTGCCCTTTTGAGCCACAAACTCCTTCGGCGGAAGGGGCGCCGGTCCCTGGGGATCGTGGTCGTCCTGGCCCTGGCGGTTCCAGCCCTCGTAGGGCCGGCCGTCCTTACCGGCGCGCCGGCCGGGGCGGCCGCGGCCGCCTCCGCCTTCACCGCCCCCCCGGCTCCCCAACGGCGGGCCTACGTGCAGGGCGACTCGGTGATGGTGGGGGCCCTGGCCGATGTGACCAGCACCCTCCGGGCCGACGGCTGGGCCGGCACCGTCACGGGCTTCACCGGCCTGCACACCTACGCCGCCATCCCCCTTTTCCGCCAGGTCCGCTCCACCATGGGCTCGGTGGCCGTGATCGAGTTGGGCGCCAACGACTGCTGTGACGGGGGGTCCTTCGGGCGGGTCATCGACCAGGTCATGCAGACGCTCAGCGGCTTGCACGTCATCTGGCTGACCATGCCGGTCTGGAAGCCGGGGGTGGCGGCCATGAACCAGGCCCTCTGGGCCGCCTCCCGGCGCTGGCCCAGCCTCACCGTGGCCGACTGGGCCGCCGTCCTGGCCGCCCACCCCGGTTACGAATATCCGGACCAGGTCCACCTCAAGCCGGAGGGTTCGGCCCTGCTGGCCACCTTCATCCGCCAGCAGCTCGACGCCTGGTTCGACGGCCCCGAGCGCACCTACTCCGCCTCACTGGGCGGCGCACCCACCCTGGGTGGCGGGGGCTGGCTGCCTCCGAACGGTTCGGTCATCGGGGCGGCCCCTGACGGGGACGGCGCCGGTCTGTGGGCCGTCGACGCCGCCGGCGGGGTGTACAGCCTGGGCGACGCCGGCTTCTACGGCTCGGCCGCCTCCGAGCACCTCTCCGCCCCCGTGGTCGGCATGGCCGCCACCCCCGACGGCCGGGGCTACTGGCTGGTCGGCGCCGATGGGGGGGTCTTCAGCTTCGGGGACGCCGGCTTCTACGGCTCGGCCGCCTCCGAGCACCTCTCCGCCCCCGTGGTCGGCATGGCCGCCACCCCCGACGGCCGGGGCTACTGGCTGGTCGGCGCCGATGGGGGGGTCTTCAGCTTCGGTGACGCCGGCTTCTACGGCTCGGCCGGGGCCCAATCCCTGGCCGCCCCGGTGGTCGGGATGGCCCCCACCCCCAACGGGCTGGGCTACTGGCTGGTGGCCTCCGACGGGGGTGTCTTCAGCTACGGCGAAGCCACCTTCTCCGGCTCAGCCGCCGCCTCCCCCCTGGCCGCCCCCATGGCGGGGATAACCCCGAGCCCCAGCGGTCACGGGTACTGGTTGACGGGCTCCGACGGCGGTGTCTTCAGCTTCGGGGATGCGGTCTTCCACGGGGCCGGCCCCGATGCGGTCGGCCCGGACCAGGTCAAGGCGTCCTACGCCGCCCTGGTGGCCGCCCCGTCGGGGGGCTACTGGCTGGTGGGCCAGGCTCCGGCTCTGGCCTACGCCCCGGCCGCCGACACCACCGCCGCCCCGGGAACGCTGCCTTCCGCCCGAGCTGGATCCGTGGTGAGGGCCAAGTCGGCGCGCCAGCGGGCGTCCCGCCGGGCCGGCCGAGGTAGCCGGTCGGTGACGGCGGCCAGCTCCGGGCCCCGGTCCCGCCCGCCCCGAAGTGTCGCCTTCTCCATCGGTCTCGGTTCGGTCCTGATCCTGGCCGGACTCCTGCTCACCCTGGCCCGCCGCCGCCGCTCTTCCGTCGGAGCCACCCGGTAGCGGCGGCAGCCCGGCCTCAGCTCCGGCGCCGTCGCGTCTCGACGCGGCCAGGGCCAGCCCTGGCGGCCGCTCTGGTGCGGAGGGCGGCCATCATCAAAGCCCAGCCATCGGCGGTGGTCCAGGCCATCTTCCTCCGCTATGCCGGCTTCGCTCCTGGGTCTTGCGTTGACCGGCGTTCGGTCGTGAGACACTGGCCGCGGGGTTGGGACGGAGTTCCGTTGGTGGGCGTGGCCAAGGCATTGTTGGTTGGGGTGGTAGCTGTTGGGGCCGCAGCTGGCGTGAAGGGTTGGGTCCCATGGCCGGCGGCAGCAGCGATCGAGATTCTGGTTTAATCTTTATCTGGCTGGCCCCCAACTCATACGTTTCAACGGACGGTCAGGTCTGCGCGGACGGTTGAGTGGTCCATACGGTGTCTGAGGCCAGAGGCTATCGCCCGTCCCTTTGGAGGTTCGGCTCGCCTCGATCGCCGTACGCATGCGGGAGTTGGTGGTCTGGCCAGGAAGCGGCCGAACGGCTCAGGTGGTACGCCAATCGGGTCCGACTCTGGTTCCACATGTTGAGCCGAGGCAATCGGAATTCGTCCAATCCCGGCGTGATGCGACCATTGAGGAAAGTGTACGCACAGATATATCCAGCTTCCTTGACCTCGTCAACAACCCGTGGGTCATAGTGCCCGAAAGGGTATGCGAAGAGGTCGACCCTGGATTGGGTCAGGTCTTCCAGCTCGGACCGGGCTCCGGTTACCTCGCTGGTTATGGCGTCCCTCGTTATGTTCGGTAGCGACGCATGTGTCCGGGTGTGAGACGCAACTCGTATTCCTGCCGCGACTACCTCCTGCACCTCCCCTCGGGTCATGACCCGGGCTGCTCCAGGCCACCAGGGCGGTGCCTGGCCCAAGGCCGCGCTCACGGTGAAGACAGTTGCTGGAATCCCCAGGTCGACCAACACAGGCATTGCGTCATGGTGCACTCCGACCAGGCTGTCGTCGAAGACGACTGCCGCCAGACCGTCCAGGCACTCTCCAGCGATGACCATTCGCGACAATTCGGCCAAATCGATGAAGCGGATGCCCCATTCGGCAGCGCTGGTCAATTGGCGTCGCATGGTGTCTGCCGACACGTAATAGTCCGTGCGATTGGCGGGATCGCTACCGATGTCGTGATACGCGAAGACCACGGCTCCCGGGACGCGGCACTCGCCTCCCGCGGTGAGCCGGAGAGAACGGGCCGCGCCGGCCATCCTGGCCAAGAGGTTGGCGCTCATGAGTCCCGTCGGCTGCCCGTCTCGATGAGCCGCTCGTAGAGTTCCGTCACCCGCCCGATCGTAAACTCGGATGTACGCGTCGAGGCGCGTTCTCCCAGCCGCAGGCGCTGTTCATTGTCCAGGCTCAGCTCGCAAAGTGCTTCGGTCAGGTCGGTCACACTGCTACTGGCGGGTATCACGCCAACTCCCCCCATATAGCACTTGATCCCCACCGGCCTCCGCGCCGGCCACGCAGGCCAATCCGCAGGCCAATCCGCAGGCCATGGCCGCTACCAGACTATTCGACAGCCCTTCACGGACGGAGGGGAGGACAAAGATGTCGCTGGCCCACAGGTACCGCTCGACGTCGGGCACCACCCCCGGCATAGTTACCCTTGCTTCCACTTGCCAATGCGCCAAGGCGCGCCCAACCTCAGAAATCTCGTCCTCCGTGCCTCCTCCGACCAACATGAGTCGTTTGGCTGGCCCGGCGGCGGGCAACCCGGCGAAGACTTCGATAAGTCGGCCCGACATACTTTGTGGTGGGGACGATACTCGCACTATCGTCCCGTGCCAAGGCCGTGACCTGATCAACGTCCGCGTTTCGGTCCGTGCGGCGCATCGCTCTGGGCGAGGGCCATGAGCGGTGTATGTAGCCCTTCTGAGACACGTGATTTGGTCTAATTGCTAATCAGGTTGAAAGAATCTCGACCACGGCCTGCTCAAAATGACGACGGAAGCAGGCGACCGAATAGGTCTCAGCGTGGGTGCGGATTTCCTGAGGGTCGTAACGGCTGGGATCGAATGCGACCATGGCTGCGGCCAGGGCGCCCACCTCGTCAGGATCGTCCGGATAAAGGACTCCCGTCAGTCCATCGACAACCGAGTCGAGGGCTCCTCCGGCGCCCCTGGCGATCACCCCCGCGCCACAGGCCTGCGCCTCGACGGGGATCATGCCGAAGTCCTCCACGCCGGGCATGACCAGGGCTCGGCAGCTGCGATAAAGCCGAACCAATGTGTCGTCATCGACCGCCCCCAGGAACTCCACCCAGGGCGGCGCCTCGGCCTGGAGCGCGGCTCGGGAACGGCCCTCCCCGGCTACCACCAGGCGCAGCCCCGTGGCGCGAGCCGCGGCTATCGCCAGTTCCGGGCGCTTATAAGGGACCAGTCGGCCAGCCAGCAGGAAGAAGTCCTCCCTGCGCACTTCGCTGTCGGGTGTGAACCGCTCGGTGTCTATGGGCGGAGGTATGACCTGGGCGTCCCGCCCCCACCACGCCTTTACCCTGGAGGCCACGAATCGAGAGTTGACCAAGATGGCGTCCAGCCGCTGGGCCGCGGCTCGGTCAGGTCGGCGTTGGGTAGCAGCAAAGGCCGCCAGTGCCCCGCGGCCTATGGGTCCTCCCCCCTCACCGCGTCGGGTGGCGGGGTCCCAAATCCATCGGGCCGGGGTATGGGTATAGGAGATCAGTTTGGTGTGGGATCCCACCTTGACCCGGTTGGCGAAGGCATGGTGGCTGGTCACCACCAAGTCGAAGTCCTCGAGCCGCACGCGACCCATGGCGCCAGGCAGCAGGGGCAGCAGAGGTGCATAGTTCGGTCCGCCCCGATAGATCCGCTGGAGGGCGCTGGGCCGCAGGTCGGCCGACCTCAGTCCCGGCGGGATGCCCGCGGGTGCGATCACGGCCGCGTATACCGGAGCATCGGGCCACAGGGAATGCAGTTGTTCCACCACTTTTTCGGAACCGCCCAACTCGGTGAAGCGCTCGTGAACGAGCGCCACCCTCGGCGTCGTCACGGGGAATCGGGGCGCTCGGGCGGAGCCTGTTGGCTGTAGTAGGCGGTGGAGCGGGGAGCGTTGGCCGAGCGGTTCACAACCGCTCCGATGGGATTGGCATTGACCTGACGGAGCCGGGCCATCATGGAGCGCGCCTCCCGCCGCTTGGTCACTGAGGCGTCGATGACCACGATGGTTCCGTCGCAGTTGGCGGCGATGGTGGCGGCGTCGGGGAAGACAGACTCGGCCGGGGTATCGATCACAATGAACCGCGCCGCGGCCAGAGGGCCCAGGACGCGCCGGGTGAGATGCCGAGATAAGGAGCCGGCCGGATCGGGGAGAGGGATGCCGGCGGGTATGACGAGCAGGTTCGGTTCATCGGGATACAAATGACCGCATTCGCTGACTTCGGCGCCGCCCAACAAGTTGCCCAACCCGGGCTGGCGGGGGATGTTCAGGCGTTCATGCACCACCGGTCGGCGCATGTCCCCGTCGATCAGAGCGGCGGCGACCCCCAACTCTGCCATGGCCGCCGCCAAGCGCACGGCTATGAAGGACTTGCCGGCCCCGGCGTCGACGCTGACGACGGCCACCGTGCGGGTCTGAGAGGCCTCGTCCATGAACAACAAATTGGTACGTAATGTCCGAAAAGCCTCGACGGTGTCTTCACCTCCACCCTCGGGCACATGAGCCAGGAGGGGGACGCCGGTCACTCGGCCTACCTCCTCATCTAGGGCTTCGGCCGGGAACCGGTCGCTCAGGGCGGCCACCGCGGCGGCCCCCTCGGAGAGCAGGACCAGGGCCAGCAGGAAGGCGAGGACGGCATCTCGTTTCGGGCCCGGAGCCACCGGCGAAGGATCAGCCCGGGCCGGTGCCACCACGGTGAGTTGGTCGGCGGGCTGAAGCTGGCGGGTTGTGGCCGCTTGAACCAGAGCCTGATACTCGGCCTCGAGCGCGGCCCTTTCGGCCGCTGAGAGGTTCGCGTTCTGGAGATTAGCGGAGACCGACTTGATCTCGGCCTCCACGGGATTGAGCTCGGCCTGCAGGGATTGGTTCGTCTGAGCGGTGACGGTGGTCAGCAGAGCTTGGGTGAGACCGCGGGCGAGCGCTTGGGCCGCTCCAGCCGATGGGCCTTTGGCCGTCACGGTCAGAAACCCGAGGCTGGTGGAGGCGGTGGTCGTCAACAGGCGGGCGGCGGCAATCTCGGTGATGTGCAGTCCCGAATCCCGGGCCGCGAGGGCAAGGACCGGCTCAGTGGACGCCAGCTGGGCGTAGGTACTGGCCAGGAAGATGGCGCGGTCCTGGGAGGTGCCCTGCCCACTGCTGCCCACCACGGCAGGGGTGACGCTCAACTCGGCCTGGGCCTGGTAGGTGGGCGCCTCCAGCTTGGTCAGACCAAAGACGCCGACCGCCACCACCACGGCCAGAGCCAGGACCAACCAGCGCCGCCGCCAAATGGCGCCAAAATGGGCTCGGAGGTCCATTGGCCCGAGGGTACTCCAGGCCATGGTTGCTTCCCTGGGAGGCCTCCTCCGTCGAGACCACTTTAGGTGTTAAGAAAACCACTGGTAGTGACGAGAGTGCTACATGTCTCTCCGCACGGTGGCCCTGCTCACCCGCTCGACGGTGGCCGGCGCCGCCGTTTTGGTCGGTTTTTCCGCCATCTCCCTTCTCGGCCAGAGGCCGGTGGCGGCGGCCACGGCCGCCCTGCTGCCGGCTACGCAGGCAGGCATAACTCCCGAGGCCCAGATCGAGACGGAGTCCGGGGCAGCCCTGAGCCAGACCTTGGCGGGCATTGCCGCCTCGGGTGCCACGTGGATCCGCCTGGATCTGTTCTGGCCGAACATCGAGCCATCCCCGGGTCAATTCGATTGGTCAGAGCCCGATCCGGTGGTCGCGGGAGCGGTGGCTGACGGCCTGCACGTCCTTTTGGTGCCGGATTACACCCCGGATTGGACCAAGACCCCGGGAGACCCCGCCGCCTACGGCGCCATGATGGCCGCCGCGGTGCGTCATTTCGCCCCGATGGGGGTCCATACGTGGGAGATCTGGAACGAGCCGAACATGTCCTGGTCCTGGGGCCCGCAGGTGAGTCCGGCGGCCTATACAGCTACCCTCAAAGCGGGTTACTCGGCCGTGAAGGCCTTTGACCCCAGCGCCACGGTCGTCGCCGGAGCCTTGTCTCCAGCCACAGATGCCTCTGATCTAAGCGAGATGTCCCCCCTCAGCTTCCTGGAGGGGATCTACGCGGCCGGCGGTCAGGGCTACTTCGATGCTCTGTCCGTTCACCCGTCGAGCTTTCCTGACATGCCCACCCAGGCGGACTCCTGGAACACCTTCTATGAACTGCCCCACCTCCATCAGGTCATGGTCGACCATGGGGATGGCGCCAAGAAGATCTGGTTGACCGAGTACGGTGCTCCTACCGGCACGGCCTCGGATGCGGTCAGCCTCCAGGTCCAGGCCCAGATGATCTCCCAAGCCATGCAGGCCGTGACCGCCTGGCCGTGGGCCGGTCCGATCTTCAGCTACTGGCAAGACGCCGGCAGCGATCCTGCCAACGACCAGGACAACTTCGGTATGTTGACCGCGGCCGGGGTTCCCAAGCCCTCGCTGGCTGCCTACGAGAGCCAGATCGCCCCGGCCACGACTTCCTCTGCCCAAGTCTCATCAGCCTCAGCCGCCGGCGCCTCATCAGCCACCTCTTCTGCCTCAGGGGCTACCTTCTCCCCGTCGGGATCCAGCTCCTCTCCGTCGGGAGCGATCGACCACGCCGGTCTCCCGACCACGGCACTGGTGAGCTCCACGGGCCGAGTGACCTGGATGGGCACCCCGACGTGTCCGATCCCTTCAGGGGGTGTCGCCTCCGCCGCCCCCGTTGTAGCTCTTGCCAGCACGCCCGACGGTCACGGGTGCTGGATGGCGGCCTCCAACGGGGGTGTCTTCAGCTTCGGCGACGCCTCCTTCTACGGCTCTGCGGGCGATATCCACCTCAACCAGCCGGTGGTGGGAATGTCAAGCACCCCCGACGGGGGCGGTTACTGGCTGGTCACCGCTGACGGGGGTGTCTTCAGCTTCGGTGACGCCTCCTTCCACGGCTCGGCATCCGGCTCGGTCTCTCCCCAGCCGGTCGTGGGCATGGTGGCCACTCCTGATGGGGGCGGCTATGCACTGTTCACGGCCAATGGGCGGGAGCTGACTTTTGGGGACGATCCCGCCGGCGCCACTCCTGCCGCTCGTCCCTCCGTTCGGGTCAGTGCTGTCGCCTCGCTGTGATCTGTAGGCTACCGACGGGTCCGGCTCTCGGCCGGGCCGGGCCGGGCCGGCCCTGAATCACATCCAGGACAACCCGAGGATGACGACCAACCCAAGGTGGGCGGAAGGTTGAGAGGCTGGTTGGCCGCTCGTCCCCCACGCGGTGTTCCGTCGAGCCCACTCACGAGAAGGCTGCCGGCCGGTGCCGCCTGGGGGATCGTCGGACTTGGCGCTCTCATCGTTGCGGACCTCGTCGGGTTAGGGCCGGACGTCCTGGTGGCGGCCGTGGCCGTGCCTGGTCTCCTGGCCGTCCTGGAGCGGCCCCAGCGAGGTGTTCTGGTGCTGGCGGCGCTGGTCCCCTTTGATGGCCTGCTGGCCATCGTCCCTCACGCGCACTCCCTGCGAGGGTGGAAGGAGGCGCTGGTCCTGGTGGTGCTGGCGGGGACCTTCGTCGGCCCGGCCCGCAACAGGGCCGAGCCCGGGCGCCGCCTGCCGGGATGGGCCCCGGCCGTGGCCGGTCTTATGCTGATCGGCCTGGTTTCGTCGGCCACGGTCAGCCCGACCCAAGCCATGGCTGGGTTTCGCATCGATTTCTTTTATGTCCTCCTGGCGTGGAGCATCTGGCGCTGCCCTCCCTCATCAGTTGAACGAGATCGCCTGATATCCATCCTCCTGGTGACCGGGATCATCACGGCGTTTGTTGGTGTAGCCGAGGAAGCAATCGGTGCGGCCCGGCTCAACGCCATCGGCTTTCCGTACAACACCACCATCCGCTTTGCTGGCGGTCATCTGCGGGCGTTTTCGAGCTTCACGTACCAATCTCCTTTTGCGTACTTCCTCATGCTCGTTCTCCTGGTCGTAGGGGCCACCTGCCTGGTCGAACCCCGCCGGTTACGTAGCACCATCTTTTTCGTCAGTAGTCCGCTTTTATTGTTGGCGCTGTTCTTTACTTTCGAGCGCGGGGCTTGGCTCGGCCTGGGCGCGGGGGCCCTATATCTAGGAATACGTCGGCACCGCATCCTTCTCATCGGGTTGCCTTTTGCTGGCTTGGGCCTATTGTTCCTGCCGGCCAAGCTGGCCTCCACCGCCCTGTCCAGCTCCTCGCTTGCCGAACGGTCCTCGGGCTGGCAGGCCAACCTCGCCCAGGTTCTGTCCCACCCGCTGGGGAGTGGCATCGGCGCCAGTGGGGCTGCTGCCAGCCTCGTCGCCAAGCTCCAGGCTGCCGGAGCGACCGGCGCCTCAGCGGCCGTCTACCAACCCGACAACTACTACTTCAAGACCATCTACGAACTGGGTATCCCCGGCTTGTGGATGTTGGTCCTATTCCTGTTGTCCGCCATCGCCGAGTCCAATCGGATGGCCAATCCAAACAGGGCTGATACCTTTGCCGGCGCGCTGGCCGGCGCGCTGGCCGGCGGGGTCACGGCCTTTCTTCTGGCGGCGGCGGTGGCTTCGACTGTGGCGACCTTTTTCGAGATATTCCCGATGGATGTCTTCACCTGGATGCTGTTAAGCATCGTGGCCACCACCACGGTCCCGGGAGAGCGGCCATCCGAATCCCCAGGTCCGCATTCGCGCCCTGACTCGGAGAGAGTTGGCGCGGTCCAGGAGTAGATCGGCCCACGGCCGCGCTCAACCGGCTCGAGGCCAGGCTCTATAGGTTGGCTTCCAAGCGAAGGGCGGCCGGTCGCCAACCGATGGAATGGCCATCAACTGCCGCAGGGTGTCGGTAAGGTAGGGCTGCCGTGCAGGCTCGCTATCTCGATCCCGGACGGCTTACATCTGCCGATATTCAGGCGTGGGGGGATCTCTCCCAGCTGGCGGTCCAGCCGAATGCTTTCGCCCATCCGACCTTCGTCCTGGCTGCCTGTCGCTACCTGCAAGACGGGCGGGACACGAGCTTGTTGGTGGTCGAGGACGCCGGGCGGTGGGAGGCGTGCCTGCCTTTGCAGGCCCGCCGGTCGTGGAGGGGGATCCCCCGTCGCTCGCTACAGGCCTGGCGGCATATCTACTCCTTTTCCAGCGCTCCCCTGCTGCGCCAGGGTGTCGCCGAAGCCGCCGCCGATGCGATCATGGCCTGTCTGGCCGAAGGGCGCGGGCCCGACCGCCGTGCCGTGGGGGTGTTGGCCCTGGACGAGTTACCCGACGGAGGGGCCAGTGAGGCCCTCCGAGGGGCGGCAGCGCGGCGGGGGCTGCCCGTCCTGGAGCTCCGGAGGGCTTCCCGGGCCTGCGTCCAGCGCCGACCGGATGCCGACAGTTACCTGAGTGGGCTGTCATCGCGTCGCAGATCCGAGTTGCGCCGCCGCAGGCGACGACTTTCCGAGATCATGGGCAGCGAGGTGAGCCTCGTCGATCGCTCCTCGGAGCCCGAAGCTGTCGAGTCCTTCCTCGTTCTCGAGTCATCAGGGTGGAAGGGGAAGGCCGGGACTGCGCTCGCCTGCCAGCCCGACCACGCCCGTTTCTTCAGGGCAATGTGCGAGGGGTTCCGCAGCACGGGGCTCCTGCACCTCTGGTCGCTGGAGACCCGGCTCGGCCCTCCCTTGGCGATGGCCTGTCGCCTCCAGTCAGGATCGGGCCTATTTACCTTCAAGGTTGCCTACGATGAGAAGTTCGCGAGCTTGGGCCCAGGGGTGACCGCTGAAGTCGAGGCCCTGGTCCGCTTTCACGGTCTTGGGGATGTGGAGTTGCTGGATTCCTGCACCGATCCGGGCAACGAGTTGCTCAATGAGCTGTACCCCGATCGTCTGGCGGTGACCGACGTGGCGATCTGTCTCGGTGGTGCTTTCGATCGGCTGCTGCTGGCAGCCTTCCCCACCGCTCGGGCCCTCCGTCGCCGTCTGGGCAATGGTTCCCGACCCTCCGGGCCGGCCCAGCGGTAGATAAGGCTCACAGCCAGGGGCCTAGCGCATAGCGCGCAGAGCCGCGACCAGGGGTGGCAGCTTCTCGTCCTTCCAAGGCTCGTTCTGGCCTCCAGGCGCGACGCTACCCCGACTGGCCCGCAGAATCACGGCCGCCGTCACCAGACCGGAACGCACGCCCGGGCTCCAGTCGATCCAGTTCCGGCCTCCCACGGCCGCATCGTCGAGGTTGCGGGCTCCGTTGCTGGCCAGGATGGCCGCTGCCACCCCTACGGAGCAGTGGCGCTCCCAAGCGAGACGGTCGATCTCCATATGCACGGCATCGATACCTGCCGGAGCATCAGGGCGGGCCGCGTCCCAGTCGATGACCACCGGCGGTCCCCCGCCTCCACCCAGGAGAACGTTGCCTGGCCAGAGGTCCCCGTGGCACCAGGCGGTGACCACCCTGGCGGCCTCCAACTCGGCCAGGGCCAGGCTGATCTCCTCACCGGCCGGCCCGATGTCGTCGAGAAGGGCCCCCCAGGACCTAGCCCACCCGGGTCCGGCGATGCCCGTAGAGGCGCCCTCGGCCAGGAAGGTCGCCACCTCGCGTCCCACCGACCAGCCCGGCCCGCCGTTGGTCCTCCACCTCCGACCTCCGGGTCCCGGGCGGGCGTCGAGCCACTCCTCGGCCAGCCAGGCGACCCCGACTGCCTGGCCCGATCCCACCGGCTTAGGAACGACGAAGCTACGGGGGCCGGGCATATCTCGCACCATGGCTTGGGCGCGGGCGAGGTTGGCCAGCCGCTGGGCACCTCGCTCGGTGAGGGCGGCGCGCAGGGCAAGGGTGGATCGTCTGCCATCGACCCGGAGGGTCGCCTGATCGGGGCCACGGGTGATGATCCCTTTGAGCTCGTAGGACTCGCCCGTGACCGCCCCTAGTTGCTCGAGCACCAGGTCGACGACCGAGGGTCCGCCGCTTCCGCTGATGGCCAGGCCGGCCCGATCGAGCATCCGCCAGAGGGCGCTGCGCGCCCTCCACCGGCGCAGCCGGCTGGCCGCCGTATTTCCGCCCACCACCGGCCAGCCCCGGCGGGTAACCCAGAGCAGTCCCTCGGGGTGGGGGTAAAGGGCGTAATCGTGACGCTTGCCGGAGGCCACGATGGCTGCCACGGGTGCCCCCTGGCGGGCCACCCGAGCGGCAACGTCCAGGCTGGCGCGTCGGGCGTCTACGACGACCAGGGCGGCCGATTCGGGCCGCAGGGGCAGGTGGACACCGTCCCAGACCACCCCGGGGGTGCTGGCTCCGGGCCCGTTCGGATCGGAGAGGGCGCCGGCCGTTCGAGAGACGGTGACCGCCCCGGGGTGGATCCGGCGCAACTCTTCGACGACGGCTGCTTCCAGGTCGACGGCAACAACGGGACCCCCAGGGACAGTTGGGGAGAGCATGAGCCACCCGCCCCGGGGCCGGCTGTCGACCTGCTCGGTCGAGACCCGGTTGCCCGTTGCCGCCCGCACCAGCGCTGTGCGGTCGTGATGGCCCCACCCACCGGTGACGACGTGTACGGCCCGCTCCGCGGCTGATGCCGATAGGGCCGGCTCCGATTTTTGGCCCGGTGGATCCAGCAGGCGGACTTCAATGGTGTCCGGTCCCCTCCCTCTCCTACCGGCGCCGGCGACGGGGCGCTCGGTGGCCGACCCGGCATCGCTAACCCCTACGTCGCGGTCCAACTGCAGGCGAGCCAGATCCAGCTGAGTGCGCTGGACCAGCCAGCGCCGGTCCGCGGCCAGACCACCGGAGAACATCAAGACCCGGCCCGGGGGCGAGTCCCGGCTACCGGGGGCCGATCCCGACAGGATCGCTCCGACCAGGGAACGCCGGGCTCGGCTCCGTCCCGCTCGTGCAACCCGGCCGACCAGGTCGTCAGGGGAGAGCTCAAGGGGGTCCTGGTCCCCGAACCAACCGGTCTCGGCCAGGTCGATGACGTCGACCCCGCGGGGGGTTCCTTGCCAGGCTACCCGGGCCAGGACCAGCGCCCACCAGCCCTCGGGACGCAACTGAGCCCGATGTGGCCCGACGTCTACCCCGCCGGGGGAAAGGGCCCAAAGGCGCAGAGCATCCATACCGTCGGGATCGACCCGTACCAAGCGCCATGGAGCCGCCGCTTGGGTGGGTGCCGGGTAGACCAGGAAGAAGCCGTGGCCGACCAGGCGTCGGGCCAGGGCGTCGACGGCCCACGCCGGAGCCCCCAATTCGAGCGCCGGTCCCCGGTCCAGTCGCCATCGGGGAACGGCCGGCGCCGTTACCCCACCCAGCCCCCAGGTGGCGGCACCGACCAGGTCCGCGGTGCGGGCGTGGTCGGCCGCGAAGTCACCACTACCACCTATCTCTTCCATGTAGCCGGCTCCGCGCAGGTGGTCGGCCAGTCGCTCTGCACCGGTGGTCAAGCGGTCCCTCGGTATCCTCGGGCGGCGTGTGCTCCGTCGATACCCTCCGGCCGGGCGACGTTCCCCCCGGAACGGTCCTGCGCCCGAGCATCCTTCTGCCCCTCCGGACGGTTTGGACCGAGCTCACGAGCCAACTCGAGCAAATGGCCGCGTCTGATGTCTTTGGGACTCACGTGCTGGATGCTTACCTGTTGTCCGCCGGAGCGTCCCAGATACTCGAGGACCACCTGCACTCCGACATTATCCGAGCTCGCCGAATCGCCCAGGCCGCCGGCGCCGGGCGCCTACCGGGGGGCCGGCGGATGGCGACTGCGGCTGGAATGGCCGAGCGACTTGGCTCCCGGATCCCCCGTCCGACCGTGAGGTCCTGGGCGGCGGTCGCCTGGAGGCTGACTGACGACCTGTCCCGTTGGGTGGTTGCCGGCTCCGGCCGCTGCCCCGAGGAGATGTTGAGGATGGCTCGGGCCATGGACCCTGCCCGCCTGGGCGCAGCGGCCGATGAGGTCCTCCGGGTGCCGACTTGCTTTCGCAGTTTCGACCAGCGTCCGGAGGACATGGCCGCCCTGGCGGGCGCACTCGGCCCGCTGGAGCCTCCGACGCGGGTGGTCGGGCTGCGCACGTCGGGCAACTACCTGGCACCGCTGTTGGCCGCTCACCTTTCCGCTGCCGGGGACCGGCCGGTGCCGTGGACCACGATCCGCCCGGGAGCCAGCCTCGATCCCAGCCTGAGTCGGTCGCTGGCTGGTGACCAGACCGTAGTCGTAGTCGATGACCCGCCCGATACGGGCCACGCTCTCAGGGTGGCCATCGGCCAGCTGACCGCGGCGACCAGGGCAAGAGTTCTCTGCGCCCTGGCCGTGCTGGATCCTCCCCCAGACCTTCCAGAGGGCTCCGGCGTGCTCGAGTGGCCGGCCTGGCACGCCGTCGGCCTTCTTTCTTCTCCGAGGGTGGAGACTCTGGTCAGCGCGGCCTTGAAGGGTCGGACAGTGCTGACCGATCGGGGTCCCATGCCCGTTGGCCCCGAGGTCGTCTTGGAGGTCGCTCTGCGATCGGGCCCCGTACCCCGGCGGGGTCATGCCCACTCGGTGCTCGACGTCACGGTGACCAGTCCCGGCGGAGAGCGGGGTCAGGCCCAGGTCCGGGCCGAGGGCGTGGGCCTGGGATACCTAGGCCGGGACTCGCTGCTGGCAGCAGATCTCCTGGAAGACTGGGTTCCCCCCGTTTACGGCGTTGTCGAGGGGATTCTCGTGCGGGCCCAGCTCGAGGAGTCCCGCCGACTGTTCGCTCCCGGCCCCGGGGAGGTGGCGGCCATGGCTGCTTATCTGCAGGCCCGCGTCGGCTGCCTGGGGCTGGTGGAGGACCGCTCCAGCCGCCTGGCCGGTCGCTGGCCGGTGTGGGAGGCGGTGGGAGGGATTCTGGAACAGCCCTTCGGTCGGTGGTGGCCCCTGGCCCGGCCCCTGGCCGGAGCTCTGGCGAGGCAGCTCACGGTGACCCACCACCCGACCGCTCTGGACGGGCGCACCGGCCCGGGCCACTGGTTCACGACGGGGGGGGGCGGCTTGGCCAAGGTGAACTTCTCCGACTCCCCCTCTAAGACCGAGTTGGACAGTTTCGATCCATGGTTCGACGTGGCCGGGGCGGCGTGGTGGCCGGCTGCGGTCGAGGTGCCGGATTCCCTCCGTCATCGATTCCAAGAGAGCACGGGCGAAGCCGTCGACGACGAGCGCTGGCTGGTCTATCAGCTGGTTCACCTCCTCAATCATCGGGACCGGGTCGGGAACGACCGGAGCGCTCCGGCCGCCGACAGCGCCCGCTTGCTGTTGGACATCGATGCATCGATGGCTCGCGCCGTTCAGAGTTACTTCTCGGCGCGCTACTTCGCCGATCTACAGCCTCCGGATGGCCCGCTGTGCGCTATTGACGTGGACAACGTCCTGGAGACGCGCTGGATGGGAGTGCCGACGATTTCTCCTGTCGGGGCCCTGGCCCTCAGGGCTTTGGCCCGTCACGGCTACCGGGCTGTGCTGGTCAGCGGCCGCTCTGCCGTTGAGGTGGCCGAACGGTGTGCCGCTTACCGCTTGGTCGGGGGGGTGGCCGAGTACGGAGGAGTGGTGCACGTGCGCGGTGGGTCGGATACCAAGCTGTTGGATGACACCGGTGCCCGGCGCCTGGAGGAGGTCGCCAGCCGGTTCGGGCCGCACGTGCTGCGCGATCCGGCCCGCACCTCGTCCCTTCGGGTCTACAGCCTGCAGGGGGGCCGCCTCCGGGGCGTACCCGCCGACGCCCTACCGGCCAAGACCGGTCTCGAGGTCCTGGCCCGCCGGTACCAGACGGACCTGGTGACAGCCGGGCTGGACAAGGGTGTGGGTCTGTCCGCACTCAGAGACCAGATCGGAGGCCGGGTGGTCCTTGCTGTTGGCGACGACGACCCTGACCTGCCGATGCTGGCGCTGGCCGAGCGGGCCGAGGCTCCCGCCAACGCCTCGCCCCGCGTGGCTCGAGTGGCTCGGGTCTCCCGGGGTGCCGAGCAGTTCGGACTCCTGGACGCGGTCTCCCGGCTCATAGGGCATTCACCCGCCGCCTGCGCGCACTGTCAGCCGCCCGATCTGGGTTGGCCCGGCACAGCCCTGGGGGCTGCCCTGTTTGCCCTGGGCGGAGGGCGCAAGGAGAAGACCAGGGCCCTCCTCATGCTGGCCCGGGCGCTGCTGCGGAAAGGGAGCGGGGGCGGTTGAGGTGGTAACCACCACAGAGGTCATCGAGGACCTCTCGGTGGCCGAAGCGCTGCGGAGCGAGTGGTCGGATCTGGCCGATGCCTCCGGCGCCCGGGCCCCCGGCTATCCGTGGTGGTGCCTGTCCTGGTGGAGGACGCTCGGCCACGGCCGGCTCCACATCGTGGTCGTGCGGGAGGATCGCCAACTCATCGGACTGGCCCCGCTGCACCGCCGGCCCCTCGGCCCCGCCGGCGTGAACCGCTTCCTCGGACATGCCAGTGGCTCCGTGAGCCGGGTCCTGGCTGCCCCCGGTCGGGAGGCGGAGGTGGGCCGGGCCGTGTGGCCCGCCGTCCTCGATCGGCCAGGCCAGCTCCTCCAGCTCCTCCAATACGAGTTGCGCCCAGGAGATCCTCTTGAGTGCCTGTCGGGCGCTTCGACGCACGTGCCGGCCGAGGCGTGTCCCACCATCGACCCATCACACTCGTCCGACCCAGAGACGGGGGAGAAGCTGGCCCGCATCCTCCGGCGCGCTGACCGGGCCTTGGCCCGGGACGGTAAGTCGTTCCAGCTGACGGTGGCGGTCACCCGGGCCGAGGTGACGGCGGCCTTGGGCCCCCTGGCGGTTCTGGTCCGGGCCGCCGAGGAAGCCCATCCCCGAGGCAACCTCATGGCGGGCTCCGAAGGCAGCTTCACGGCCGAACTGATGGGGGAGGCGGCCGATGCCGGCCGGTTGCGGCTTTACCTGGGTTGGATCGACGGGGAGCTGGTGGCGTTCCATGCCGGGTTCTTGGGGTGTCGTTCGGTCGCTCTTTGGGGTCACCGAACCCATCCGGGTGCGAGACCCTTCTCCCCGGGACACCTCAACATCCGCGCTGTACTCACCCGAGCCCGGGAGGAGGGCATCGAGGAGGTCGATCTGTTCCCAGGGAATGATGCCTACAAGCAGCTATGGGCCGATTCGGCCTATTCCACCACGGATGTCCTGGCTGCTGGCTCACGCCTGGGACTCCGGGTCGCCCAGGCCGCCTTGAACGCCGCCGAGTCTCGGCGGCGTTCGGGGTCGTGATCGTCAAGACCCCCAGCAATCCATGAGGCGCCGGGCTGGCCGGGGCTCTCCCGCGACGGCGGCCAGCTTCGCCAGCGGCGCCTGGTTCCTGGTGGCGGCGCGCAACGCGGTGGCTCTACTCGGCTGGTCGGGGACCATCCTGATCGTCCACCGGTTGTCACCGCAGTCATGGGGAGGATTTTCGGTCATCTTCTCGGTTCTCGGGATCGTTGGCATGGTGGCCGACTTACGCCTCGGCCGCATCGTCATGCGCCAGCTGATCGATGCGACCGGTCCGCGTCTCGAACAGCTGCTCGGGTCATACGTCACCTTCCGCTTCATCCTGGGGGTGGTCTGTTACGCGGTGGCCGTAGGGGCCATCGCTGCCGCTCACTACCCGCCGGGGGTGCTGGAGGCCACGTTGGTGGCCGGGGCCAGCCTGCTGTTCGCGTCGCTGGGGACGGCTCTGGATCTGCTCTTCACGGCGCGTCTGTGGGTCCGGTCGATGTCAGTGGCCATGGTCCTGGGGCGGGGAGTGCAGTTCGCCGTGACCGTGGCGCTTTACCTGGCGGGTACGCGAAGCGTGGTACTTTTCGTCCTGCCGGCCGTGCTTTGCGACGCGGTTGCTCTCGGCTGGCGTCTCAGGGTACTGCCCGAGGACATTCGCCTCCGCCGGCGAATCGAGCTGCGGATGTGGCGGGCCTGGCTCTGGGACGCTGCTCCCCTGTCGGTTGGCGCGGCCATGGTCAGCATCTATGTGCGCATCGATGTCGTGATGGTCTCCAAGCTGCGCGGCCTGGGTGCCGTGGGCCAGTACGCCATTGGCTACAAGTTCTCCGACCTGGTGTCTTTTATCCCCGTGGCCCTGGGCGGGCCGTTGCTGGCAACTCTCAGCCGGGCCTGGCCCGAGGATCCAGGAGCGTTTCGGTTGGCTGTCCGCAAGGCGGTGGTGGTCCTGACTATGGCGGCGGCGGTCCTTGTCGTCGAGTTCGCCTTCTTCTCCCGATCGGCTATCGGCCTGCTCTACGGCACCCGCTACCAACCAGCGACCCTGGCCACAGAGGCCCTGGTCGGCGCCACGCTGTTAGCGTTTTTCTCCAACCTTGCCTTCACCGCCCTTGCAGCCGCCCAGCGGAACCTGATGTACCCGGTGGCCGGCCTGGTCGGCCTGGTCGTGAACGTCGGGCTCAACCTGGTGCTGATCCCACGATGGTCATACGACGGCGCCGCCCTCGTCACGGTGCTGACCGAGGCCGTGGTCGGGGTGATTCTCCTGGCCAGCGCCCGCCCGCTTCCTGGCTTCGCCCGCCTGCCCTGGGCCCTCCTGGTCCGGACCGCCCTGTCGGGGCTGGCGGCGGCTGGAGCGGCGGCCCTGGCCCGTGAGTTCCTGCCTTGGGAGGTGGCTGGCGTGATGAGCGTGGCGGTCTACGGCGCCGCCCTGGTCGGCCTGAGAGCAGGCGGGGACCTGGTGGAGCTATCGGTGCGTCGTCCTCGAGCGGCCTGAGGCCCTGGGCTCACCGTCCATTCGCCAGGGACCGGTACAGGGACATGTAGGCCGAACCCACCTTCTCGGTGGACATGTCCGCGGCCCGGTCAGCCGCGGCCCGACCTACAGAGCGCCGGGCCTCGGGGTCGGCCGCCAAGGCCCTGAGAGCGGGGATGAGGTCCTGGGCCTCGTTCGATCGTGGTATGACGCCCGCCCCCCCGGCCAGGACCTCGTCCCCGCCGGCCTCCGGGCCCGCCACGCAGGCGACCCCGCAAGCCATGGCCTCAGCCAAGCTGTTGGAAAGGCCCTCCCGGCGCGACGGAAGGACGAATATGTCGGCCGCCCACAGGTACCGCTCCACGTTGTCCACTGCCCCCGTGAAGACCACCCCCGCCCCGGCGGCGCCGAGGCGGGCTACTTGACGGCGCAAATCCGCCTCGCAGGCATCGGGACCGGACCCGGCCCCCACCAGGTACAACCGGGCCATCGGAACCTCCTCGATCAACCCGGCGAAGGCCTCGATGAGGCGATCCAGTCCCTTGAGCCGGCGGAGGTGCCCGGTGTAAACGATGGCCAGCTCATCCTCGGCTAGTCCCAACCCCGCTCGGGCCTCAGCCCTTTGTGCAGGGCTCGGAGGGCAGAACCGGTCGGTGTCGACGGGCACGGGTATCCGCTGCACGCCGTAGATGCCGACAGAGCGGAGCTCCTCCTCCAGGGCGGCGGTGAGGGCTACGTGGCGGCATGGAACCAGGGCCCGGAACCTCAGCCGCCGCTGCAGCCGGCGCCAGGCGCTATGAGCAGGGCCGAGAGCTTCGCTGGGATCCCCGAGGCTGGCCCATATCATCACCGTGCGTCGGGCCAGCCCGGCTACGGCGGCGGCCCAAGCGTAATCGGGGTACATGATCACCTCGACCATGCCCAGCTGGCGCCGGCGGACCGCCAGCCACCAGGCCACGGCAAGGACCGACATCTTGTCGGCCCTGGTGCTGGAGCCTGTCGGGCCAAGCCGGCGGACGGGTACGCCCGCAAGGACCTCCCGGTCAGGCCATTCTGATCGGCGGCGCCGAGTGAGGACGAGGGTGTCCACCCCCCGCCGTCGCAGGTCGGCGGCCTGCTGGCGGGCTTGGCGGCTCGTGCCTCCGAGCGTCGGATCGAAGTCCGGCACTACTACGACCACCCTGCTCCCGGACCGAGGACGGATGGTCTCGCCTACCAGCGCTAGCACCTGATCGATGGCGTGGTCGGCGCGGTGGCGGCGGCCGATGGCGTCCCGACCGGCATCGGCGCAGCGTCGACGCAGGGCCGGATCACCCAGGAGCAGGTCCAAAGCTCCGGCCAGGGCACCGGGGTCACCGGCTGGGACCAGCAGCCCGGCGTGGCCCAGCACCTCGGGCGTGCCCCCGATGTCGGTGGCCACCACGGGCACGCCGATGCTCATGGCTTCTAGCACGGCCAGGGGGCTGGCCTCGGGCTCGCTGCTGGGCAGAACAGCCACGGTCCAATGCCGCATGACCGACAAGACGTCTTCGACCTGGCCGAGTAGACGTACTCGCCCGGCCAGGTCCCCTTGCCCGGCCCGGGTCGCTATCCGGGCGGCGAATTCGGCGTCCTTGGTCAGCGGGGCTCCGGCCAGCTCCAAGACCACGTCGGTCCGCTCCAGAGTGGCCAGGGCCTCGAGCAAGACCTCATGGCCCTTGCCCGGTGTCAGTGCGGCGGCACAGCCGATCACGAGCGGGGCACTGGACGTCCCCGGTTCCCGGGAACTGGCATCGGGTTGTGGCGCCGGGGGGACGGGCCACGGGGTGCCGTTCGGGATCACCCTGGCGTCCACCTCGGCGGCGGCGAGGCCCTGGGCCGCAGCCCGGGAGACCGTCACAGTCGTGGTGGGCACTTTGCGGAACATGCGGGTGAGGCGGATCCGGTCAGGACGGCTGAGTACCTCGTGGACCCACAGCACTACTGCCGGGCGGCCGCCCCAGCACCCCCTCGCCAGCTTCACCGCAGGCAGACCCATGATCCCGTTGACGAGCACCACGTCGGCGTCCTTGCGCAGCCGGCGAAGACGGACCGACGCGGTCAGCCACCGGCCGACGAGGCGGGGGTAGGCGAGGGGCCTGTACCCACCCGGTAAGCGGAGCTCGGGGATGGCCGTGACCGCTATGCCGTCCCGGGCTAGGCCCTCGGACAGCGGCCCCAAGGGGCACAGGCAGCGTACCGACCAGCCCCGCCGGGCTGCCTCGGTCAAGGCCCGGGCCAGGACCTTCTCGGCGCCACCGCCCGAACCGGAGGGGGCCAGCGCCAACAGAACACCGGGAAGTCCTGCCCCGGTGGGGACCGGCCCTTTGCCGTCGCTCACCCCGATGGCCACGGGTGACGTCTCCAAAGCCCAAGACGAAGGCGATGGCGCGCCTTCCTGGAGGCAGCCATCACGGCGCCGCTACCGGGTTGTGACAGCAGAGCAATCAGTCACGGTACCTTCTGTCGAGGGCGGCGCCCCGAGCCAGCCCTGAGCAGGAAGGATCAGCACAACGGCCCAGGCAGATCAGCAAGAAGACTCTGCCGACTCTGATCCAGCACGGCCACGGTCCGGGCGGAGGTGGTTGGTGGGCGGGATCGCAGTCGTAGCGGTGCTGACTATGGCCGGCGTGGGTAGTTCAAGGCTCATCTGGGGTTCCTCGACCCCCCCTTCGTCGGTGGCCGCGGGAGAGACGGACTGCGCGCCCCCGGCCGCGATCCACAGCTCGGTCCCGCCTCCCTCCGGGCAGGGACTGGTGGTCGGAATCTCTCCTGGGGCTGTGACCGCCGTCATGTCGGCCTCCGCCCTGGGGGATCAGTTCAGGGCCATGCGGGCTGCTGGAGCCGGCATGGTCAGGCTCGACGTCTTCTGGAGCGACGCGGAACCGGCCCCAGGGAGGTATCGCTTCTGCGCCTTCGACCGGGAGATGGAACAGGCCCGTGACGCCGGACTGGGTGTCCTGGCCGTCCTGGACTATCCGGTGGCCTGGTCTCGGGACCATGCTCGGGACTTTGCCACCTTTGCGGGGATCACCGCGGCCCGATATAGCCCGCTGGGAATCCACGACTACGAGATCTGGAACGAGCCGAATGTCGGCGCTAACTGGTGGAACGGTCATGCGGACCCGGTCGGGTACACGCAGTTGCTGCGGGCGGCCAGCGCGGCCATCCGGAAGGCAGATCGACAGGCGGTCATCGTGGCCGGGGCCCTGGCCGACGCACCCACCGGTTCAACGGACCTGTCTGCCGTGGCCTTCCTGAGATCCATGTATGCCCATGGGGCCAAGGGCAGCTTCGATATCCTCTCGGACCACCCCTACACCTTTCCGGCGTTGCCGACCTTCTCCGATCCGGGCAGCGGATTCGCCACGGCCGCCGCCCTCCGTGGCGTGAGCCGGTCGTTCCACGCCGCCGTTCCGGAATGGTTGGATGAATACGGGGCGCCCACCGGGCCGGGCGGCGTGACCCAGGCCCAGCAGGCTGCCGAGGTGGCCAAGGCTTTCACCCTCAGCCGTGGAACGCCGTGGATCAAGGCTCTGTTCGTCTACGAATGGCAGGACAATGTCTATGACGATCACTTCGGGCTTATCGACGCTGCCGGGCGACCAAAAGCCGCCTACTGGTCCTTCGTTCGGGCGGCCCGCTCGGCTTCGGGCCGTTGAGCGGGTGAGATGCCTTCCGGGGGGCCGGTGCGACCGGTGATAGCTCTCAATGCCCTGGCCCTGCGCCCCCAGGGCAGTGGGGTGCAGACCTATGTACGTCAGATGTTGATCCATCTCCCGGCGGCCTGCCCCGAGGTTCAGTTCCGGGCTGTGGTCCAAGAAGACGCCTCGGCCCTGGTTCCCGAGGGGATCGAAGCGGTGACCCGACCCAACTCCAGCCGGCTCCGGCGGGCGTTCGACGGGATGCGCTCGCTGGGGTCGGCCGACATCGTCCACGGCCTCGACGTCGACGTACCGCTTCGTCCTGGGGCCCCGGTGGTCACCACTGTTCATGATCTTTCGGTCTTCGACGTGCCATGGACCTTCGACGCCCTCCGAGCTCGAGGCGAGCGGTGGTTGGTGCGCCGGTCACTGGCAAAGGCAGACCGGGTCGTGGCGGTCTCGGAGTTCACCGCCGAGCGTATCCACAGCCTTTTCGGCCGCACCTCGGTGGTGATCCCCGAAGCAGCTCGTCCGGGCATGGTCCCCTCCGATGAGGCAGAGATAGCGCAGATCCGCGAGAGGTACGGCCTGCCGGCGGCCTTCGTGCTGTATGTGGGCAACATCGAGCCCCGCAAGGGCGTCGCCGGCCTGGCCGGCGCGTGCAGGAGCGCGGGCCTCAACCTGGTCGTGGCCGGCCGGTCGGTTGGTGCCTCCCCCCCCTCCGGGGCGCAGCATCTGGGCTACGTGCCCGACCATGACCTGCCTGCCCTGTACGGCGCGGCCAGCATCTTTGCCTACCCTTCCCATTACGAGGGGTTCGGGCTCCCGCCTCTGGAAGCCATGGCGTGCGGGGCGCCTGTCGTGGTCAGCCGGATCCCGCCTTTGGAGGAGGTGGTGGGAGGTGCCGGGTGCCTGGTGGAACCTGGCGATGAGGCCAAATGGGCATCTGCCCTGGCCGAGATCAGCGCTGATGCCGCCAGGCGGACCGAGATGTCCCGAGCCGGACTGGTCCGCTCCGGTGAGTTCAGCTGGGTCCGGACGGCGCGTTCAACGGCCGAGGTGTACACCGAACTTAGACCCCTCAGCCAGGACGGCCCCGGCAGCCAGTAGCCGGCATCTAGCGGACCGGTGGTCAGCGGTTGGTGCGGGCGTCTTTTACCACGGCCGCGACCGTGCGGATGAGGATCGAGAGATCCCGGCCCATCGACCAGCTGTCGATATAGCGGTTGTCAAAGCGCGTCCGCTCCACGATTGACGTGTCGCCCCGCAGCCCGTGGACCTGGGCCAGGCCGGTCAGTCCGGCCGGGACCCGGTGGCGGGCGTCATAGGAGCGGATCTCCGAGCCGAACTGTTCCACGAAGTGGGGCCTCTCGGGACGGGGCCCGACCAGGGACATGTCCCCTTTCAAGATGTTGATCAGCTGGGGCAACTCGTCCAGGCTGGTCCGGCGCAGCCAGCGCCCGAGGCGGGTGACCCTGGGGTCGTTCTCGACGCTCCAGGTGGTGGCCGAGTCCTGGTTGACCCGCATGGAGCGGAACTTGAGGACTGCGATGGTGCGGCCCTGGAGGCCGACCCTCGGCTGACGGAACAGGACAGGTCCCGAGCTGGTCAGCTTGATCAAGGCAGCGACCAGACCGAGCAGGGGCGACAGAACCAGCAGGGCGATCCCGGAGATGGCCACGTCCAGGCTGCGCTTGACAAGCCAGGGTGCCGAATTGAGGGGCGGCGGGCGCAGGGTGTTGAGAGGAAGGCCCCAGATCTCCTCGGAACTCAACTCGACCCCGAGCTCGTAGAATCGGGGCACGACCCGCACGGTCACGCCGAGGGCCTGGCAGCGGCGCAGGACGGGCACCAGGGCCTCGTCCCGGCCCGGGCCGTAGGCGACCACCACGTCGTTCACCATCTGCTCGCGCAGGACCTTGTCCAGTGAGCGCAGAGATCCCATGAGGGGTAGGGGCAGGTCGGCGCCGTCCTCCACGTCGTCCACGAAGCCGACCGGCACCATGCCGTACTCGGGGTGACTGCCCAGGATGGAGGCGATGTCCCGTCCCAGCTGACCGCCGCCGATGATCACAGCAGGGACCAGCAGGCGCCCGGTCGATCGGCGGAGCCGCACCAAGGCTCCCCCGGCGGAGCGGATGCTCAGCAGCAGGATCGTTCCAAGCAGAGCCTCCCTGGTCAGGGCGGCGCTGGAGTGGAGAACCAGCCCCAGGACGGCCGGAGGAACCATTCCGACGGCCACCAGCGATCCGATCCGGCCCCGGAGAGGCGCGGCGACGGCGTCGCGGTACTGGCCGATCACCAGCATCCCGGCCAGGCTGGCGGCCATGGCCACTAGCCCGGTGACGGCGCCGGGGGCGAAGACGGCGGCGGCTACGCCGAGAGCGGTGAGGTCACTGATGAGGGGGACGACGCCCGCCATCCGGCCCGCACCACCGACCGAGATCCGCCCGGTATGTACCTTGGCGCCCGATACGGGCCCAAATAAAGGGAGGGAACCAACTCGGATGGCCATGTGGTCAAATCGGCTCTGGTAGCGTCGGGCTTGAGGTCAGGCGTCACGACGACGTCGGGAGGCCGCCACCAGAAGCGCTCCGGTGCCTATGGCCCCAGCCGCTACGGTGGACAGCAGTCCGATCTCGGCACCCGTGAAGGGCAGCGAGCCGGTGGACGCCGTCGGAGAAGTCGGAGCAGTCGGAGCAGTCGCACCGGCGGCGGCTCCTCCCGTCCCGACCACGGGTGTATTGGTGATGGTGATTCCCTTTACCGCGGTGCAACTGGGCGAGCCGGCCGGAGCCGTGCCACCCCCGGGCACCGCGCAGGTGGGGCTCGGGGTGGTGTAGGCAGGATCATCGGCCCAGGCCGCAGCTGCCAGGGGGCCGGCCGTCAGGCCAATGGCCAGCACCAATCCGGGGAGGGCGTGGATCTTGGTCATGTTCTCCGTGCTCACCTTCGTTGTCCGTCCCCCAGCACGCTGCCCGGGGTCGTGAATCGTGCATTTGCAGCCTAGGGCCGATCGCTGCGGTAACCCAAGACCCCTCTCCGCCCGAATAGCTGTGCGCAGATGGTGACTCGTAGTGGCCGCTGGCCAGACATTACCACTGTTTGTGGTCATAGCCAAGGGCTTGGAGAGTATAAATCTGGGTCAGTTGCGAATAGCCGGAAAGAGCCATACTCGGGACCTACCAGGTCACCATCCTAGGGACCAAATCTTCAAAGCGGACATCGCCGAACGACCACCTGGTGGGCTCTACCCGGGCCGATGCGTCGATAACCAAGGAGGTCGTGCTCTTCGGGAGCCGAAAGCGCCAGGAGATCCGGGTGCTGGCCCCGGCCGGTATCGAGACCGGGGCGGCGAAGACCTGGATGCCCGGCCCGTCCGGGCCCTCGGCGGCCAGGCCGGAGACTCCCTTGACCGACTCCATCCGGGCCCGGGCAGGCAGGTCGAGGCTTGCCAGCCCGGTGTAGGTCCCGTAGGGGATCTGGGCCAGGTCGGGGTTCGGCCCGGCTATGAAGGCCGCTTGTCCGGGTGGCGTCGTGTTCTGCAGGGTTGCCGTCACGGTGACGTCGGTGCCTGAAGACGTGGAGGTGGTCGACAGAACGGCCGAGGTCTGCAGGTACTGGTCCAGCTTGTTGCCACCCCGGTTGATCACCGAAAGCATGATGTCGTCGGCTCCGACCGACCCCGAGACGCCGGCCGCCACCCAGGCCCGCTGGCGGGCGGCGTCGGCGCTCCAGACCATCAGGTGCCGGCCGGAGACGACCGAGCCCAGTTGGCTCGACATCCTGGTCAGGGATACCCGCCCGGACTGGATGTCGTGCAGGGCGGCGCTGGCCAGCTGGTGCAGCAGAGCGGTACGGGCCGCGTCCTGGGCGGGGAGGAAGCTGGCGCCGGCGTACTGGTCGTGCATGAGGTACTCCTCGACGTTGCCCTGGTCGAAGACCTTGCCGTCCACCGTGACCGGGCCCGTGACGCCTAGTACGAGCCGGAAGGCCGGTATGTCGACGGCCAGCACTCCCTGCACCGGCTGGCCCGAGTAGGCCTGCCACATGCGCGCCGCCAGGGACGCGGTTACGGGGAACTCCGGGGTCGTGCCCAGGTTGCGCCACTCCTGGCTCGGATCCAACCATCCCCAGCGAGCCTCGAGGTCCCCGCTGATCGGCACCACGCCAGGGCCGAGGACAAGGTTGGCCGTCGAGACCAGGGACGTGAGCGTGAGGCTTCCCTCCGATCCCTCCAGCAGCCCGGCGGTGAGGAAGGACCCCGACCCGGCCCGCATTTCTCCATTGTTGGCTACCAGGAGGAGGTAACGGCTCGGACCTTGGAGCAGGTCAGCCATGGCCCCGGCGGCCGCTCGGGCCTTGTCCAGGGTGGCCAATCCCTTGGTCAGCTCGGAGTCCAGCTCATCGCGTCGGCGTCGTACCGGGCCGATGAGGCCGGAGTCGGACACCACCGGCACGGCGCGCAACTCGGTCTCGGCCTTTGCGGCTATCGAGCCCAACTGACGCAGCTCGACTACGCGGGCCTCACCCAGCGGGTGGTGGCTCAGGAGGGCGCTGACTTGGCGGACGGCGGCGGCGGTGATCGAGGCGATACGCCCGCCGGAGCCGGCCAGCGAGCCCACGGCCCGGACCTGCCTGCCCAGGTAGGGGAGCTGGCGGATCAGGAGTACCCCCGGCCCGTCGATGAGACGACGTGCGTCGGAGAGCTTGGTCGAAGCGGATCGCAGCGGTCCCAGGGCGGCACCTGAGGTGATCCCGCCCCCGGCCAACTCGGATTTGGCCGAGTCCAGACTGGCCTGGGCGGCCTTCGCGTCCCGGTAGGAAGCCAGAACCTGGACGGCCCCGATGACCAGCCAGACCCCGAGGAGGACCCCCAAAATGACAGCAACGAGGCGCCACCGGAGCCTGGCCCTGGCCATGATTCGATTGGGCACCGCAGGTATACTTTAGCGCGGGGAGTCGGCGGTCCAGTCGCCCCTTCGAGATGGAGGCGCCTCCCATGAGCGCATTTGGAACAGGTCTGGATCGGGGCGACCCGGTCCACCCTGAAGGCGCGGCCCGACCGCCGGGAGCCTGGGGTTCAGAGCTGGTCCAGACCCGGGAGGAACTGGCCGAGTTGCGCGTCACCACCGCAGGCGTTGCCGAGTCCGTCGGCCGCCTCCTCGGCGCGCTGGACGAGATAGACGCCAGAGTCGTGCGCTTCTTGAACGCGGCCGAGGTGGAGGCGAACCAGCTCACCACCGAGGCGACGTCCTACTCGACCCAGCTGGCTCAGGAGGCCGATCGCGTCTACCAGGAGAGCCTAGACCGGGCCCACCGGGACTCCATGGAGTTGCGGTCCCGGGTCGAGGCCGAAGCCCAGGCCCGCCTGGCCGAGGCCGAGACGGCCGCCCAGGCCCGGCTGGCCGAGGTCCAGAACGAGGCTCTCTCCATCCGATCGGCGGCCCAGGCTGAGGCCAGCGAGATGCGGGCCGAGGCCCACGCCGTGAGGGCCAACGCCTATGCCGAGGTCGAGACCGTTCGCTCCGAGGTCCAACAGACGAGGGCTGCTGCCCTTCAGGAGCTGGACGAGGCCCGCCATGAGGCCCTGTCCATCCGCTCCGAGGGCAACGCCATCCGCTCGGCCTCCGAGCGGGTCCTGGCCAACGCCCAGAAGGAGGCTGCCGCCCTGGTCGCTGCCGGTCGGGAGGAGGCCAGCGAGATGATCGACGCCCTCCTAGCCGAAGCCGAGGCCGAGGCGCATCGGATGCGCGAGACGGCCTCCACCGAGGCCGAGGAGCTGCGGACCCGGGCCCGGGAGGTACTGATGGTCGCCAACCGCGACACCCAGCGGCTACGCAGCAACCTGGCCCGCCTTTTCGACGGGTCCGCCGGGCTGGTCTCCGCCCTGGACAGCGCGTCCCAGTCCCTCGTCGAGCTGTGTTCGGGGGAGCTGCCCAGGGGTTCGCACGACGATGGCGAGGGACCCGTGGAAGAGACGACAGACGCCGACCTCGGTGCTGATCACTCCGACTCCAAGCCCGATTCGTGGCAGACGGGCACCGACCCGGGATCCGAGCCGGGTGATGATGGAGCGGCGTCCGAAGGCGGTTCCGGCCCGTGGAGCCGACTGATCCGCCGCGGTGGCCCTGAGGGCTGAGCAGTCGGCAGCGTCAAGCGCAAGGCTCAGGGCGGCCCCGTCAGGTACAGCAGATTTCCTGACCGGCCATCGGCCGCTTCCCCGATGTGGGTGAGCCCATAGAGGTCTTCGACGGTGGCCAGCACACCGGCGGTGTCCACCGGGTGCGTCCAACGCCTTCCCCCGCGGACCCGACGGGTTATTACCACGGTGGCGATCTGGCCGCCTTGGGCCACACCGCAGCAGCCGGCGTCGGATGAGCCCTCGTCGAAAGTGATGATTATCACCCCGTTGGATTCGAACCAGGCCGATCTCATCACCATCGGGACCATCCGGGACAGCCAGCGGTCCATGGCCGAGTTGGGGCAGTCGTGGCCGTCGTTGCAGAGGTCGGGAGTCACCCACATGAAGTCGGGCGGGTCCATCGAGGCGAGGTCCTTGCTTAGTTCCCCGTAGGGCACGACCCGGTCACAGAGGCTGGGAGTTGCAACCAGATGGCGGAAATACAAGAAGGGGTCGTGCTTCTTGACGTAGAGTCCGCCGGCCGAAGCTCCCTGGTAGCACGCTGACGGCATCCCCTCCATGTACGCCTTCCAGGACACCCCGGCCCCCGAGAGCTGATCGGCCACCGTGGTCCCGTCGACAGCGCACTCGGTGCAGTCCGAGGTTATCCCGTGCGTGCCGCCGGAGATCAGGTCCACGTAGTTGGGCAGGCTGGGATGGGTCCGGGCATAGGAGGCCGTGGCCAGGCCGAAATTGCGAGCCAGGGAGTTGAAGTACGGAGCGCCGGCATTACCTAGCACCGAACCAGCCTCGCGGTTCTCCAACACGATCAGCATCAGATGGACGATGCCTGCCGCCGACGTGGACGGGGCCGAGGGCGGGGCGAGACTCGCATGCGTAGCGGTCGACGTCGGCGCCGCCTCAGCCGAAGGCGATGGATGGGGGGAGGCGGTCGGTCTGGCGCATCCTGCCAGGCCCCCGCCAAGGGCCACCGCTGCCAGCGCCGCCCTCATGGCCGCTCGCCCTGGTCGCATCGGGCGCAGCGTAGGCTGGCCCCGCTCGAGCGGTCAGAGCGGGTTCATCACATGGTGAGATTGGAGTCCGGTTGGGGCGATTGGCTCAGGTTCGGATGGATAGCTCCGATGAGACCGGGACAGGCGCGACGATGAATGACAGCCACGATCCCAGGAGCAGCCCCTCCGGCCCGCCACGGCCAAGTCTTCCGGGCGTCGCCTTGATCTGCTCTTCGGGCGCCTCGGCCGTCCGAGTCTCGTCCGACGCCCAGTACGAGGTCGGCGCCGGCGGTTCGCTCACCGACCTCTACGAGGGCCTTTGTTGGGCCAGCACCGCCGATTGCGCGGAGCGCGTCGAGCTCGGGGTGCCCCATGGCATGATCCAGGTGCCTGAGGGGGCTACCGCCGCCGTGGTCGTCAGGGCCTCCGGGCTGACCTTGGTCGGCGCCGTCCGGGGCCAGCCGGTGGTCCTGGGCGCTGCCTTCGGGCAACGCTCGGTGCTCCGGGAAGCGTCGGTCGCCTACATCGGCCGGTCCGGCTCGCGCGTTATCGCTGGCATCGACCCGGCGGAGATTCTTCCTCACTGGTGGCTGGAGGCCAACGCTCGCCTCGATGCCAAACCGGTGGTGGACGCTCCCATCGCCCTGGCTGCCGGTCCGGTCCTGCCTGTCGACACCGAGATCCTCGATGGGGCCGGTGTGGTCACCTGGCCCGGGGAGGAGACTGCCGATGAGAACCCCGATGAGAACCCCGGGGAGGAGACTCGGGATGAGAACCCCGGGGAGCCGGACCGCACCCAACTCACCAGCGACGAGCCGGTGGCGGAGGCGGCCAGACCAATGCCCCTGGCCCCCCTACAGACACCCTCACGCCGGCACCGGGCGATCCCCCGTTCAGCCCCCTGGGCGGTTAGCGGGGCGGTGTTGAGCCTAGCCATGGTCACAGCCGCAGTAGCGACTGTGACGGCACCGCCAAATCCGGCCCGTGTGGCGAGCCCGGTCGCCCAGTCCGTCCAGCGGGCGGTAACCCCACGGGTGGCTTCAGCGGGGTCGGACGCACTGGCCCACCGGAGCACGGCCGCTCTGGCTTCGCGGCCAGGAGCTGTGGCCGGCCCGCTGGGCGCTATGACGGACAGCGCTTCGGGGAGGGCACAGGTGGGCGTAGCTGTGCCTATTCGGGTGACCACCTCGACCACCGCGGCTCTGCCGGTGGCGGCCAATGGCGGCGCGGTTCAGGTGGATCTCCTCACCTGTACGCACCTGAGCGGGCTCCTACAGATGACTGGGGAGGCGTCCAACGCGGGGGCCTCGGCCAAGAAAGTCTCAGTATCCGGTCTCTTCGTCAACTCGGTGGGCACGACCATCGGCACCAGCCGGGTGACGGTCATCGTTCCGGCCCACGCGAGCCAGCCCTGGTCTCTTACCTACTCCGACCCCACCGCATCATCGGGTCGGTGCCAGATGGCTGCGGTCGCCAGCGCCACGACCTGACCGCTGGCGACACGGCTTCCTCCCTCCGCCATCCGGCAGCCCTCAGAAGCTGTCCCGGTTACCCCCTTGAGGCCCAATCCGTACATCGCTTGTCAAGAGAGTCTCAGAGCTCGATTCACGGGGCATCGGCCAGCAGGCCCAGCCCGATGCCCAGCATCCAGACGTCCTTGCTCACGCCCGTGCCGGCTTGGGTCGGCCAGACGCTGCCCGGCTTGTGCAGAGCCGGGGTTCGGAGGTACATGGTCACCAGGGCCCCGGCAAAGCCGGTGAGGCCCAGGCCGGCCAGCCGGTTGGAGATGAACGGGGTGAGCAATGCGGCTCCCAGGGCGATCTCCCCCGCGGCCAGGCCCTTCAGGAGGGTGGGTGGATCGATCTCAGAGAGGAACGGAAAGGCGCCGGCTGCCATGCCATGTACGCCTTTCGCTTGCTCGGCACCGCCCTTCCACTTGCCGAGGCCGGCATGGAGTACGTAGGCGCCCACGGACAGGCGGGTGGGGACGTCCCGGGGGAAGCGGAGGAGTGACATGAGAGGCTCCTTTAGCCGGGGGCGGTTCGGGATGGAAGCGATGACACTAGGTCCGGGTTGGGAAGCCGCTGAAATGGCTCGGGCCCTGGCGCAGGGTCAGGTGAGACCGTTCGGCCGGAGCACGGCCCCACTTGCCCGGCCCGGCGGAGAGGGACATCCTCCGGAGGTGCGGATCCCGGACCCGATACGGCGCCTCGCCCTGGCCGCTGGACGGCGTCTGCCACCGGCGGTAGTGCGGGCGATCAATCTGGCCCGGGGGATCGACGCCCCCCGCCCCGTGGACCTACCTCCTGGACGACGGGTGCTGGTCGTGGCTCCCCACCCCGACGATGAGCTGGTGGGAGCCGGCGGGACCATCGCCAAGCACGTGGCCGCCGGCCACCCGGTGCGGGTGGTCATGGTGACCAGTGGGGAAGCTTCGGCCAGCTTCGTCGGCCTGGGGCCAGACCCCGCCCGGGCCCAGCGGGAGGACGAGGCCCGGGCGGCCTTGGCCGAGGTGGGCGTGGGCGCCGACCAGGTGGTGTTCCTCCGTCTGGCCGAGAAGGACCTGTCCTCCCAGGCTTCCCCGCCGAGCGGGGCAGGTGCGCTGACCGCAGCCCTGGCTGCTTTCGAGCCAGACCTCGTCTACAGCCCCGGCCCCGCTGACGGGCACGCCGTCCACGCCGCCGTGGCCGGCATGGTGGCCACTTCGGTTGGGCGCCTGGCCTCGGTCGACCACGTCGCGCTATACGAGGTGATGACCCCGATCTATCCGACCGTGGTGGTGGACGTGACAGATCACATCGGGGCCAAGCTGGCCGGTTTAGGCCACTACGCCAGCGCCCTGGCCTCCTTCGACATCGTTCATGCCGCCCGCGGCCTGGCCGCCTACCGGTCGGTCCACGCCCAGCACGGGCGGGGCTACGCCGAGGCCTTCACCCTCCTGCGCCCATCTGAGCTGGCCGCCCTGGTCCGGCAGCTGGCGGATCCCGCGTCGGCCTGAGAGGCCAAGAACGCTTTTTCAGGGCCGGGGCGGAGCCCGGAACAGTTCGGGGCCGAGCTGGCGCCACCGAAGCGGTGCATGCGGCAGAAGAGCCTTGGATCCCCCCAGGGCGGCAGCGGCCAGGGCCCGGTCCCGGGCCCTCCACGACAGCCCGTAACCATCCCGGATGCGCTGGGGGAGGGTGGCGGCGGTGACGGCGCGGGCTAGTGCCAGAGGGGGCAGCCAGATCGCCCGGGCCGGCAGGCCCCGGCCGGACAGAAGGGAGTGGGCCACCTGCCTGGCCGTATCGGTTACTTCCAGCTCTGCGACCGCCCCGTGCCAGTAGGTGCAGAACTCCGCCCAGGTGCCCGGCTGCTCGGACACCGGGCAACCGAAAACCTCGCCGACTCGGCGCGAATCGGCCACCAGCTGATCGAGCTCTTCGGGCGTGAGCCGGCGGTACATCCGCTGGTAGAGCAGGGCGGCGGTGCCCAGCAGGGTGGCGTTGACCCAGCAGAGAAGCTGGGGGTCCAGGGCCCGGTAGCCGGGGCCGACCACCCCGGTGTGGATCCGGTGGATGGCGGAGCCGATCTGCTCGGCCTCCTCCCTGGATCCGAAGACCACCGCACTGACGGCGAAGAGAGTCCCGAGGAGCCGGTCCAGCGGCCGGTTCTCGTAATCCGAGTGGTCGCGCACCCCGGCGGCAATGGCCGGGTGGGCCAGCTGTAGGAGCAGAGCCCGGCCCGACCCCAGCGTGGCGCTGGCGTCGCCGTACACGGTGCGGATGACCGACCCGGCCGGGAACAGGCCGGCGTCCGAGGGGGCCACGAGCAGGGGATCCAGCCGGAGGGCGAAGCGGCGTTGGCCCCCTTTGAAGGTCATCTCCAGGCTCACTCGGTGCCACCTCCGCCTCCGACGGGCTCGCGTGGACACCGCGAGCCAACGACCCCGGCGCCGGGCCATGGAGGCGTCACCGCCCGGAACGGGAATGTCACTCCGCCGGAACGTAGCCGGTTCGACAACCGCTGCGTCCGGCGGGCCCGAAACACCCGGAGGCACCATCCTCGGCAGGCTTTCGCACTCATGCGACGCCGGTGGATGGTGCTGGTCGGCCCCGCCGGGCTGCTGGTGATCCTTGCTGCGTTGCTGGTGATGCGCTCGGCCCCCACCGAGTCGGTTGCGCCGAGTCCTCACTACGTCGTTGCGCACACGCCCACCGTCGCGCAGACGGCCGCAGTTGCGTACACGGCCCCGCCGGCCCATGTGATGCTCATCTTGATGGAGAACCACAGCTACAGCGACATCATCGGCAACCCGGATGCGCCCTACCTCAACAGCCTTGCCAGCCGCTACCGACTGGCCACCGCCTCTTACGCCACCACCCACCCGAGCCTGCCCAACTACTTGGAGCTGATGTCGGGCTCGACCCAGGGAATCACCACCGACTGCGCGACCTGCACGGCCGATGGGACCCAACTGGTGGATCAACTCCAAGCAGCCGGGATCGGCTGGAAGGGGTACATGGAGTCCATGCCGTCACCCTGCTACACCGGCAATGGTTACTACCCATAAGTCAAGCGCCATGACCCGTTCGTCTACGCACCCCACATTGTCGACAACGCGGGCATGTGTGACCAGGTCGTCCCCTACGGGGAGCTGAGCTCCGACCTGGCCGGCGGGACGGCTCGGCCATTCATCTGGGTGACGCCCAATGTCTTGCACGACATGCACGACGGGACGGTGCAGCAGGGTGACGCCTGGCTCAGCCAGCAGCTACCCATGGTGATGAGCTCCCCCTGGTACCAGGATGGTGGCTACATCATCATCACCTGGGACGAGGGAACAACCAACTCCGGCTGCTGCGGGGACGCGGCCGGTGGACACATCGCCACCATCGTGGTCTCGGCCTCCGTGCCGCCTGGGGCGCGCTCGTCCACCCCGGTGGACCACGCGGGAGTGTTGAGAAGCATCGAGGACCTCTATGGCCTTCCGCCTCTGGCCGACGCGGCGAGCTCGGCCAACGGAAACATCCTTTCGCTGCTCGCCCCCCCCGCATCCTGCAGCGCGCAGGCCAGCTCCCCGAGCCCCTCGGGCAAAGTCACCCGCCTGGCCGGAGCCGACCGTGACCAGACAGCCATAGTCGTCTCCCGGAGCGACTTCCCGACCGCGGGCTCGGCTTCGGTGGTGGTCCTGGCGTCCAACGCTGCCTTCCCCGATGCCCTGGCCGGGGCCCCGTTGGCTGTGGCTGCACACGGCCCGTTGCTTCTGACCCCTCCCTCGGGGTTGACCCCGAGCGTCAGCGCCGAGATCCAGCGGGTCGTACCCCAAGGCGCGACCGTGGATGTGCTGGGGGGAGACGCTGCCCTGGCCCCGGCCGTCGATTCCCAGCTCCAAAGCCTCGGCTACCGGGTTCAACGTCTGGCTGGAGCCGATCGCTACGCCACCGCCGCGGCGGTGGCCACGGCCATCCCCGACCCCACGGGAGTCTACGAGGTCACGGGCTTGAACTTTCCCGACGGGCTGGCTGCTGGCGCTGCCGCGGCTGGGTCCCGTGGCGTTGTCCTGCTGACGGACGGCACCGCTCAAGCCTCGGCCACCTCCCAGTGGCTGGGTGAGCACCCCGGCCTGCCCCGCACGGCTGTCGGGGGCCCGTCGGCGGCGGCGGATCCGGCCGCCAAGGCCGTGGTGGGAGCGGATCGTTATGCCACCGCCGCCTACTTGGCCAGGGAAGTGTTCGCCTCCCCTGACTACGTCGGCATGGCCTCCGCCGTCGCCTTCCCCGACGCGTTGGCGGGGGGCGCCGACGCCGGGGGCAAGGGGGGTCCGTTGCTCCTGGTGCCCCCCTGCGGGCCCCTGCCCTCCAGCGTGGCGGGCGAGCTTTCGTCCCTGTCGGGGGCGATCACCACGGGCACCCTCTACGGCGGCACCCAAGCCGTGGGGGACGATGTGCTCAGTGAGGTGGAAGGCGATCTCGGGTAGCGGCTCCGTTCCCCGCTCAGGCCTGATCGGCGAAGACCTCCACCACCCAGAGGGTCGACCCGCTACGGACGGCGGCCACCCCGTACTCGTTGTAGGGCCCGAGGATGTTGGCCAGGTGGGACGGGGAGTGGACGAAGCTCCAGTTCACCCCGGCGGCGGTGGGCCCGTTGCCGCAGTTCTCCCCCAGGGCCCGCCATCCGGCCACCAACGGTCCGACCACCGCGGCCAGGGCCGGGGTGTCGAAGAGGTAGTTCCCCTCGGCCATCTGGTAGGCGTGGGTCAGCGCGACCTGGTCCAGGAGGGGGTTGAGGCGCAACTCGCTGGTATGCACCCAGGTCCGATCGGCCTCCACTGAATAGGCGATGAAGCCGGTGGCGGCCGAGTCGAAGGTCGGCCCGGTGGTGGCGGCCGAGGCCGGGTGCTGGAAGCCGACGGCGGACAGGGCCAAGCCAAGGAAAGCAGCCAGGCCGGCGGGTACTGCCGGGGTATTCGGTTGCAAGGACGACCTCCTGTAGGCGATCCGGGAAGTTCGGACATTTGGCGGATCATGGACGGAATGGGCGGACGGACCGAAGCAAGGTAGGTGACTGGGTCGGTTAGATGTCCTTAACCCAGATCCCCACCCGGGCTGCCGCCCCGGCCTGTTCGGGACCGCCCTTCCACTTGCCCAGGCCCTCGGCAGGTGCGGATTCCGTGCCGCGAGACTGGGCCATGGAGGCGTCGCCCCCCGGAGCGGGAATGTCACTCCGCCGGAGGAGGGAATGTCACCCCGCCAGGAGCGGGAATGTCTGGAGCTGGAAAGTGTTGTACCACTGCTATGGCTCGAACCATCCCCCGCTCCGCCTACGGCCCCGAGGACCAGGATCTGGTCCGCCTATACCTCGATGACATCGCCCGCTATCCGCTGCTGACCAAAGACGATGAGGCTCGCCTCGGGGCCATCATGGAGAACGGCGCCGCAGCCCGGGCCCGGCTGGAGGAGAAGGGGCTGTCCTCTTCGGAGCGGGCTCGCCTTCGCCGGGCTGTCCGCGCTGCCGAGCAGGCCGCCGAGACCTTCGTCCAGTCAAATCTCCGTCTGGTCGTTTCCGTCGCCAAGCGCTACCAGTGGTCCGGCCTGCCCCTGCTCGACCTGGTCCAGGAGGGCAACGTCGGCCTCATCCGGGCCGTGGAGAAGTTCGACTACCGCAAGGGCTTCAAATTCTCCACCTACGCCACCTGGTGGATCCGCCAGTCCATCGGCCGGGGCGTGGCCAATACCGCCCGTACCATCCGCCTGCCCATCCACGTGGTCGACCAGCTCGACACCCTGCGCAAGGCCACCACTGCTCTCGAGTCGGAGTTGGGCCGGGCCCCGACGGCGGGGGAACTTGCGACGGATCTCGGCTGGCCCCTCCTTCTCGTAACGGATCTGATGAGGCTCCCAGGCGAACCGGGCGCACTCGACGCTCCTCTGACCGAGGACTCCGATGAGGCGGTGGGCGACCGGATCGCCGACCGGGGAGCCCTTGATCCCGCCGCCGCCGCCGCCGCCGCTGTCCTGCCCGCCGAGGTGGAGCGGTATCTGGCCATCCTGGACGACCAGGAACGTGATGTGGTGCGCCTCCGTTACGGCCTGGACCAGGGCGAGCCCCGGACCCTCGGCCAGGTCGGCTTGGCCATGGACCTCACCGGGGAGCGGGTCCGCCAGATCGAGCGCAAGGCCATGGCCAAGCTGCGGGCCGCTTCCCCGGACTTCGAGGCCCGGGACCTGCTGGCCGCCTGACGGGAGGAGTCTCCGGCCTCGCCAGCGACCCGGTCAAGGCCTGGACCGGGTCCTGGCCCTGCTCCTTGGCGGCCGGGGGTAATCCTGCTCAAGCTCTGCCTCCTGCGCTCCGATAATCCGAGGGAGACAAGCAATCCCACGAAAGGGCAACCCCGGGGAAACCCGGGCGACGCAAAGTCACGGGCCTAAGGGTGCAGCACCTAGGGCGGCCGGGCGGCCGAATGGGGCGGAATTCCGCCTGCGTGGGCGACCCCCTTGGAGCAGACGAGATGTCCAGTCGAATCGGTTTTGCCGTGGCAGGAGCAGCTTTAGTCGGATTGAGTGGATTAGGGATATTGGTCGACTCGACGCCGGCTTTCGCGGCGTCGGCGCCTTCCTCGGCGGAGCAGTTCATAGCCGACATCAACGCACTGCGGGCTCAAGTCGGAGTGGGGGCCCTATCGGAAAGCTCTGCCCTCGACTCCATCGCCGCCGGCTGGACCGTTCAGATCGAAGCGGCCGGGGCCCTCTCTCATAATCCCGATCTGGCTGCTTCAGCCCCCCCCAACTGGCGGGTCCTGGGCGAGAATGTCGGGGCGGGCCCCAACGTGGCCGACCTTCAGCAGGCCTTCACCAATAGCCCTGAACACTACGCCAACATGGTGAACGGTTCCTACAACCAGATCGGTGTAGCCGTTCAGATCGACTCACGCGGGGTCATGTGGGTGACCGAGGACTATATGGATCTGCCAGCCCCCGTCCCTGCCCCGGCCCCGGCCCGAACCACCGCCCCGGCCCAAACCACCGCCCCGGCGAGGGCGCCGGCGGTCCAGGCGCCCGCACCCGCACTCCGAGCCGAGCCGGTCCAGGCACCCGGCGTCGCGTCGTCGGCGGCGGTGTCCAAAAGCACAACCGTCGGAACCTCCAGTCCCCTGGCGCCCGCCTCCAGCTCAGTCCGGGCCACCGTGACGAGCGCCCCCGCCGCCTCCTCGAACCCCCCGGCCCTGGCCCCCAGCGACCGGACCACGCAACCGGCCACGGGCGCCAGCCCGGCGGGCGCCGGTATCAGCACGCTCAGGGAGGTGCCGGCGTCCGCTTCCCGAGCCCGCCCGGATTCGGCTGACAACGCGCCGATCAACTCGTGGCTGGCCAAGGCTGCTATACCGGGCGCCCTGCTGGTCAGTTTCGTTCTGTTCATCACCCGTCCTCGGCATCCCCGCCGACGGCCGGTGATGGCCTGAGAACCTAGACACCCACCTCGCTGGCGTCCGAGAGGTTTGGGTGGGGTCTCCCCGGGAGGCTCGTCCCCCGAACACCAGGCCAGAGGGCTGCCAGGATCACCGCTCAGGTGAACCCGGCATCAGTCCTTGTGGTCGCCCTTGCCAGCAGGGCCACCATCCTGGTTGTGGTGGCCATTGCTGTGGTGGCCATTGCTGTGGTCACCGCTCTGGCGGTCTCCGTCGGTCTTGCTGGAGGTCTTGGTCCCGCCCTCGCTCCCCGACGCCGGATTGCTGCCCGAGTAGGCCGGGGCCGGGGACGGCGAGGCGGCTGGAGCGGAGCTAGGGGTGCCCGCCTGGCCCGCGCTGGCGGGGAAGGTGCCTCCGGAGCTGGCGGAGAACGTCCCGGAATTGGCCGGGTGGGTGGATTGGATGGATTGGGTGGATCGGATAGAACCGGCTGAGTTGGCCGACTTGGGTGGCATGACCTGGGGCCTGGTGCTCGGCAGTCCCGCCACGGCCAGGAAACTCCTGGCGGGGGGGCGGCTGCCCAAGGTCGTCACCGGCAAGGGGGGCCTTCCGGTGGCCGGGGTCGAAATGTTGGGCGGAGACGCGGGCTTCGAGTCCGACCGGGCCGGGAGGATGATCTTGGGGGTGCCGGTCCGGAAGATGAATTGATCAGTCGGTGTGCCCCAACCTCCGAATCCGACGACCCCGGCGCAGGTCAGGACGACCGCCACGACCACCGCTCCCAGCTTGACCCCGGTCGAGGCGGCCAAAAGCCGGCGGACGGCCAACCCTAGGTAAGCGCCAATGAAGCCCATCGCCCTGTCTCTCTCGATTCAAAGCGGCAGTGGATTCTCTGTGAAACTGTCGCCTATCCGGAACCACTCTAGGCCTAGTTGCTGGCTGCGCCGGCCTTGGAAGCGAGCCATGAGCCGATGCGCCATCCGTGAATGCCAGTTCGGTCCGGCATGATTCCGGACCCAGCCGGGCCAACTGAGGACTACGGGCTCGGCCACGCCGCCGGGGCCCGTCGGGCCCTGAGTCATCTTGGGGCCGTCTTGCGTCCGGGCGAGACCGTCCGCTGCGCCGCCACGGCTTTCCTCGAGGGGCGTTCAGGTCTGGTGGCCGCCACCACCGAGCGGCTTTTGTTCATCCACCGGAGCGAGATACTCATAAGCTCGCCCTATCCGGAGATCACGCGGTTCCGGGCCAGGATCGGCGTCCTGACCGCCGATCTCGAGGTCGAGGATCACAACGGCCGGGTCGTCCTGCGCCAGACCCATCCGCGTCGTCGTTTGTACGAGCTGGCCGGGATCCTTCATGGTCGCCCCGACGCTCCCGAGCCGCGGGCAGCGCCGGCGCCGTCCCCACCTCCGGAGACGGGCCTGCTTCCGGAGGCCCCCGCCGCTCCGCCCGCGCCGACCGACCGGGTTCCGCGAGCACCCACCCCGCCTGCGGCGACGGGAGGACGCCGGTCGGGCCGCGCTTCGGGTAGGCCCCGTGAGCCGGTGGCCCTGCCGGCCGGAGGCTGGTTGGGCGCGGAGGAGTGGCTGGTGACCACCTTCGCCGCGACCGAGGTCGACGTGGGGGCCGGCCGGAAGCTGACCGCGAACGCGGCGGTGACCAACCAGCGTCTGCTGCTCCTGGACCCTTCCGGGTCCGTGGTCGCCGACTGGGCGTTGGGACGGGTGCAACCGCACGGGGCGGCTTCGCCGATGCGGGTGCGGCTCACCAACGACGTGGAGTTCGGATTCTCCTCCGCCGAGGGTGCCGAGCAGTTCTCCAAGGCCCTCATCACCGCCGGTTTCCTGGCCAGCCCCCTGTCCGGTTCCGGAAGCGAGGCTTGACCGGTCGACAGGCTGGTTCGTAGGAATGGACGAGGGGGTCGCTGGCCCGTCGTCGGATTCCACCCCGAAGGCGGAGGCCCGCCTCCTTAGCCTGTGGGTCAGGACCGACCGACGGGGGCGACGTGACGACAATCAAGGATCTGGGCATCACCCTGCAGTCGAGGCTGGAGGAGTTGGCCGGTCGGCACCAGGTGGTCGGGGCGTCGGTGGCCGCGTCCCAGGGCGACGAGGCCATCCTGCGCCGGGCCGCCAGCGGCCACATACCCTCCGGCCCCGAGGGTGCGTTGGAACTGCGGTTCATACGGCGTCCAGCCACGCCACCACCGCCTCGGCCACGGCGGTGTCCCGCCGGCGCAGGCTGTGGTCTCCGCCCTCGAGCCAGACATGGGTCACCGGCCCGGGGATGGCGGAGGTGGCGGCGGTCAACTCCTCAGGAGCTCCGAAGGCGTCCCGGGTCCCGGAGACGAACAGACAGGGCACGTCCAAGCCGGCGAAGTGGCCCGTCCGCAGCTTCTCCGGCCGTCCCGGCGGGTGGAGCGGGTAGCTGATCAGAACCAGACCGGCGGCGGGCAGGCCGGCCGCCACCACTTGGGAGCAGATGCGACCGCCCATGGACCGGCCACCCAGCAGTAGTCCGTCCGCGCCCACTCCGAGGCGCTCCGCCAGCGAGCCGGCCCCGCTCCGGATGGTCTGCTCCAGAACGGCGGGTTGATCGGGGCGGGAACGGCCGGCTAGCCGGTAGGGAAAGTCGATGCGGGCCACGGTCAGGCCGGCGGCGGTGACGGCATGGTCTATGGCCACCAGCGAAGGTTGATCGGACCCGGCGCCGGCGCCCGGAGCGAGCAGCAGCCCGACCGGTCGAGCCTTCTTCTTCGGTGCCACCGGTTGGACGCTACGCCCCCTTGCGCAAGATCGACTCAGCGCAGAACCGGGATGAGCAGAACCACGAACAGGCTGGCGTTGAAGGTGGCATGGGCGATCATGCCGGCGGCCAGACGACCGGTGCGATAGCGGAGGTAGCCCAGGATCACCCCGGAAGGAAAGATCAGAAGGGGCGCCGCCGGCCCCTCGTTGAAGATGTGGGCGAAGGAGAAGATGAGGGCGGTGATGAAGATGGCCGGTACGGCGCCGGTCCGCCGGGTGAAGGCGCCCTGGATCAGTCCGCGGAACAGCAGTTCTTCCACCAGCGGCGCACCGACCACGGCCAGAACGACCACCACCGCCCAGCCCAGGTCACCCCGGGGCCGGGCGCCCAGGATGGTCGGAGCCGTCCGGGCTCCGGCGTTGCTGAGACCGCCGGCCAGGGCCAACAGCAAGGCCAACAGCGTCGGGATCATGCGTCCGATCGCCCCTCCGCCCAGGCCGAGACCCAGGTCGGACAGCCGGGGCCAGGACAGGCCGTAGTCGGCGGCCAGACTCGAGCTTCCGTTCTTTCGTGACGCCACCACCACGGCCCCGACGAATCCGATCCACAGCGCCGTCTGACTGGTCAACAGCAGCCACGGGTCGCTCAGGTCCGCCCGCCCCGAAGACGCCACGGCGAAGCTGACCGCCACTGTGCTACTCAGCGCGTAACCGATGGCCGCTCCCACCGCCGCCACGCCGCCGCCCTGGATGCCGGGCCCCTTGGGTTGGAACGGGGGTCGGGGGATCGGCCCGGCCGGGTAGGTGACGGCCGGCCAGGCTTCCCCGTAGGGACCCCGCAGGATGGGCGTCCACCCCCCGCCGTCCCACCAACGGTGCGGCGCCACCCGCCACGGGTCGGGATACCAACCCGGCCGGGCGCTGGCCGCGGCGCCGGCGCCGGCCGAGCCGCCGGAACCGGACGGGGTGTGCGAACTCACCGAAACCGGTTAGGGCCGGAGGTCGATGACCACGGAGCGGGCCACTTTGTCGTGCCAGGACTGCCGGCGGCGGTCCCAGAGCGGGCTGAGCGAGTCGAGCACGTAAGGGATATAGAGGCCAACGCCGAAGACGACTGTGATCCAGTAGCGGCCGAAGGCCCGCCAGAAGCCGATGGGCTGGCCCGTGCGCGCATCCCGCACGGCTATCCCCACGGCCATCTTGCCCACCGACTGGCCCCGTTTGGAGCCGTTGGTGAAGCCGTAATAGAAGGACAGGGGCACGGAGGCCAGGAAGAAGAGGACTACCAAGGCGCCCACCAGGGCTCCGGGCGAGATCGGGGTGCCACTGGTGTACCCCGAGGAGGAGGCGCCGCGGCCGAGGGCGGCGCCGGCGATAGCGCTCAGGATGGACAGGCCGAGGCCGAGCATCAGCCCGTCGATCATGAAGGCCACCAGCCGCTTCCACCACGGCGCCAGGGGTTGGTGGATGACGGGGTCGATCGGTTCGGTGGAGGCACGGGGCCCGCTCCAGCCCATCGGCAACGGCGTGGGAGGGGGCCAGTAGGTGGGCGGGGGCCAGTAACCGGGCGGGGGCCCGTAACCGGGCGGGTAGCCGGTCCGGGGTGGAGGCGCAGCCAGGGGCTCGCCCTCGGGGGGTGGAGCGGTTGGGACGGCGCCGGCCGGGCCGGGCGGGGGCGGAGGTAGGTGGGGATGGAGGTGGGGCGGATACCACTTACCGTCCGAGGCCATCCACCAGCCGGGACCCTCTGAAGCGTCGCTCAAGGCCGGCCTCCCCCGATAAAAACCGTTCGTTCCTTAACCACTCTGTAATAAAAAACCGCCGGGTGTTCAAAGTCATGTGCCGGCACGGTCGGCGCCGGCCCCGGCGGTCTGTCCGCAGCCGCAGACTCTGGCGTCCCCGGCCCTCGTAGGCTGTCGGGAGTTGTAGTTAGGAAAGCGGGTTGCCCGTGATCGAGATCAGAGAACTCACCAAGCGCTTCGGGCCCAAACTGGCGGTCGACTCGCTCAGCTTCGACGTGCGGCCCGGTATGGTCACCGGCTTCCTCGGGCCCAACGGGGCCGGTAAGTCGACCACCATGCGGATGATCATCGGCCTGGATCGGCCCACCGCCGGACGGGTCACGGTCAACGGCCGCCCCTACGCCGAACACCCTGACCCCCTCCGCCAGGTCGGCGCCCTCCTGGAGGCCAAGGCCGTCCACACCTCCCGCACGGCCCGGAACCACCTGCGCGTCCTGGCCGCCACCCATGGCATCCCCACCTCCAGGGTGGACGAGATGATCGATCTGGTCGGCCTGACCGACGTGGCCACCAAGCGGGCCGGGGGATTCTCCCTGGGCATGGGCCAGCGCCTGGGGATCGCTTCCGCCCTCCTGGGCGAGCCGTCCGTGCTGGTGCTGGACGAGCCGGTCAACGGCCTGGACCCCGAGGGGGTGCGCTGGGTCCGGGACCTGCTCAAGTACAAGGCCGCCCAGGGCTGCACCGTCTTCGTCTCCTCCCATCTGATGAGCGAGATGGCGGTGACCGCCGACCATGTCATCGTGATCGGCCGGGGCCGCCTGCTGGCCGACAGTCCGACCGCCGAGATCATCCGCTCAGCCTCGTCCAACCGGGTCACGGTGCGCACCCCGGATGCGGCCCGGCTGCAGACGGCCCTGGCCGGCCCGGACGTGAAGGTGACCACGGCGGGCCCGGATCTTCTGGAGGTGGAGGGTCTGGCCTCGGCCCGCATCGGGGAGATCGCCCTGGCCGAGCGGATCGTCCTGCATGAACTGGTGCCCCAGCAGGCCTCGCTGGAGGAGGCCTTCATGGAGATGACCGCGGACGACGTCGAGTTCCACGCCACCGCCACCTCGACCGGCGGCCCGACCCGGGATCGGAGCCGGGTATGACCGCCGCCGTCACCTCCGTCCCCGTCTCGGCCCCCCAGCCGGCTCCGACCCGCGTCCGTGTCACCCAGGCCCGTGTCATCCGATCCGAGTGGATCAAGTTCCGAACCCTGCGCTCCTCCTGGATCACCCTGGGCGCCGGAGTGGCTGGGATGGTCGGGATCGGGCTGCTCATCTCCTGGGCCACCAACAACCGCTGGACGCATATGGATCCCATCGAACGGCTGACCTTCGACCCGGTCAACCGGAGCCTCACCGGTGCCTTCCTGGCCCAACTGGCCATCGGCGTCCTGGGCGTCCTCACCGTCACCGGGGAATACGGCACCGGGATGATCCGCTCCACCCTGGGCGCCGTGCCCAAGCGGCTGCCCGTGCTGTGGGCCAAGCTGGGCGTTTACGCGGTGGTGACCTTCGGGGCGGCCCTGGTGGCGGCCTTCGCCTCATTCCTGGGCGGCCAGGCTCTGCTGGGCACCCACGGAGTGTCCCTGTCTGCTCCCGATGCCCTGCGGTGTGTGATCGGAGTCGCCCTCTATCTCACCGTGGTGGGGATTTTCGCGGCCGGACTGGGCTTCGCCATCCGTAACACGGCCGGAGGCATCGCCACCCTCTTCGGGCTCCTGCTGGTGCTCCCGGGACTGGCCCGCGCCCTGCCTTCGTCCTGGCAGCAGTGGATCGTTCCGTATCTACCGAGTGAGGCGGGGGGGAATGTCTTCGCCGTCTTGCGCGACCCGTCCACCCTGGCGGCCTGGACGGGCTTCGCCGTGTTCTGCCTGTGGGCGGCGGCGGCGGTGGCCCTGGGCGCCTGGGTGCTGAGCCACCGAGACGCCTAGGACCAATACCCACCGCCCGCCCGCCCGCCCGCCGGCTCAGGCGGCGAAGTCGAACTCGACCTCGGCCTGCTCCAACTCATCGGGCTCCACTGAAGAACGACGGTCCCGGATCACCAGGGCCGCCACCAGGAAGGCGGCCAAGGCGATGACCGAAGCCACCCGGAAGCCGGCGTCGTAACCGCTGGTGACGGCCTGATGGGCGATGCCCCGGGCCACCCCTGGCTGTCCGGCCAGGGCGCCGGCGGCGTGGGTCAGGACCACCCGCCGGGCGGCGGTGACGCTGGCGGCCACCGTCACCACCACCGACAGCCCGAGGGAACCGCCGATCTGCTGCGCCGCGTTTAGGAGTGCCGAGGCCAGGCCGGCCTCGCTGCGCTCCACCTTGGACATGACGGTCAGGGTCAGGGGCAGGAAGGTGGTGCCCATGCCCAGGGCGATGAGCACGACCGGTCCCAGGATGGACAGGTAGCCCGAGCCCACCCGGGCGAAGGAGAGCCAGAACAGCCCGGCGGCGCCCAGGGCCGGCCCGATGATCATGGGCCGTCGGGTGCCGATCCGCCCGACGGTGCGGGCCAGCACGTTGGCGGTCACGCCGATGCCGACCGTCATGGGGAGAAAGGCGAAGCCGGCCTTGAGGGGGCTGTAGCCGAGGACGTCCTGGACGTACTGGCTCAGGAAGAAGAAGGCCCCGAACATCCCGGCGGCCAGGCCCAGCATGACCAGGTAGGCGCCGGAACGGGTGCGGTCGGCCAGGATGCGCAGCGGCATGAGGGCATGGGGGCTGGTGGCCTCGATGCGCAGGAAGACGCCGAGAAGGACCAGGCCGAGGCCCAGGCTGGCCATGGTCAGCGGGTCCGACCACCCGGCCGTGGCCGCCCGGGTGAAGCCGTAGACGACCGCGGTCATCCCGGCCGTCACGGATACGGCGCCGGGGAGATCGAGGCGCCCGGGCCGGGTCTCGTTCTCAGGTAGGAAGCGGGGGGCGGCCAGGGCCACCAGGACGCCGATGGGCACGTTGACGAACATGACCCAGCGCCAGGAGACGAGATCGGTCAGAACGCCGCCGAGCAGCAGGCCGAGGGAGCCCCCGGCGCCGGACATGGCCGCGTACACACCCATGGCCCGGGCCCGCTCCCGGCCCTCCGGAAAAGTGTTCTGGATCAGGGCCAGGGCGGTGGGCGACGCAATGGCCCCGCCGACGCCCTGGAGCATGCGGGCCACGATGAGCAGGGCCGAGTTCGGGGCCAGGCCCCCGAGGAGGGAGGCGAGGGCGAAGATGCCCACCCCTATGGTGAACATCCTCCGCCTCCCGAACAGGTCACCGCTGCGGCCCCCGAGCAGGAGCAGTCCCCCGAAGGTCAGGGCGTAGGCGGCCACCACCCATTCCAGGCCGGCGGCGGAGAAGTGGAGGGCCCGCTGGATGGAGGGCAGGGCCACGTTGACGATGGTGCCGTCGAGGATCACCATCAACTGGACGGCGCTGATGAGCACCAGGGCCAGCCCGGGCCGGACCGGGCGACCGGTGGCAGCCGGGGCCGAGAGGGGGTTGTTAAGGGTTGTCACAAGATCTACACTCCTATCAATCGTTGATAACACTCAACGACTTGGTTAACCATACTCAAAGGTCGAGTAATGTCAAGTGACATTGGTGACACCGATCCGGGGGGTCGGACACAGGCGGCCTGGCGGGCCGTCTACAAGCTGGTGGTCGAGCGCGAAGGACAGCGCCGCCACTACGACGCGGCCGAATCGGCGGGGGTGACCCCGGCCGTACTCAAGGCCCTCCTGGCCGTGGGGGAAGGCGAGCCCCTGGCCATGAAGGAGTTGGCCGACCGCTTCCGCTGCGACCCCTCCTATGTGACTTCACTGGTGGACGGCCTGGAGGGGGCCGGCCTGGGGGAACGCCGGGTCCACCCCGCCGACCGCCGGGTGAAGGTGGTGGCCCTGACCCCGTTGGGGGAGCAGACCTACGTACAGGTGCGCAAGGTGCTGGACCAGCCGCCGACGTGGTTTTCCGCTCTCAACGACACCGAGTTGGCCGAGTTGGGCCGGATCGTGGACAAGCTGCTGACCGCCCAAGCCCAGGGGGCCTAGAGGTAGTCAATGAGGGGGATGTCAGATCCTGATGACCGTTGAGCGCCGGGCCGAGGAGGTGATGGGAACCGTCTTCTCCTTCACCGTCAAGGGCGGGGACGCCGCGGCCACCCAGGCCGCCTGTGACTTCCTGCATCAGGTGGACCGGGACTTCAGTACCTGGATCAAGGACAGCTGGATAAGCCGCATCCGCCGGGGCGAGGCGGGTATCGACAGCGCCCCCGGTCCGATTCAGGAGGTCAACCGGCTGTGTCTGGAAGCCCTCCGAGTCACCGGTGGATGGTTCGACCCCTGGCGCCTGCCGGGAGGCTACGACCCCACCGGCCTGGTCAAGGGCTGGGCCACGGAGCAGGCGGCCGACCTCCTGCGCCGGGCCGGGGCGGAGGCGGCCATGGTCAACGGGGCCGGGGATATCGCCTGTTTCGGCCGGCCCTCCCCGGAGAGGGCCTGGCGGGTCGGGCTGGAGGACCCCTTCGATGTCAGCCGGATCGCTCTGGTGGTGGAGGGCTGGCCGGCGGTGGCCACCTCGGGCACCTACCAGCGCGGTCCTCACTTGATAAGTCCGGCTTCGGGCCTCCCGGCCGCCGGCGTGCGGGCCGCCACCGTGGTCGGCCCCCGTCTTTGGTTGGCCGACGCCCTGGCCACGGCAGCGGCGGTGGCCGGAGCCGAGGCCGGCCTGGAGATGGTCGAGGCCATCGATGGATACGAGGCGCTGGTGGTCGGAGACGACGGGGGGCGCCATTGGACCTCGGGCTTCAGGGCCGGGGCGGCCGCCTGAGCCGAGCCCGTAACTCGGAAGCTACGGCGGGTTTGCGACTCTGGGCGGAGGGCGCGACGGTGTCCCGGTGACGGCACCCCTGAGCGGGCTGCGGGTGGTGGAGCTGACCGAGGGTTACGCCGGGCCCTACGCCGGAAAGCTCCTGGCTCTGCTCGGGGCCGAGGTGGTCAAGGTCGAGCCCCCGGAAGGGGACCGGACCCGACAGGGGGGAGCGGCGGTCGGTCGAGACGGGCCGGCCCACGAGAGGAGAGCCGCCTTCCTGCATCTCAACACCAACAAGCGCTCCTTCGCGCCGGAAGCGGGGCGAGCCGACGATGACGCCGCCCTCCGTCGCCTCCTCGTCTCCGCCGATGTGGTGTTGGAGGGCGAGGGCGCCTCCAGCCTGGCCGGATGGGGGTTGGACCCGGGTGACATCCTGGGGCCCAACCCCGGTCTGACCGTGGTGAGCGTCAGCTCCTTCGGTCGCACCGGCCCCTACGCCGGGTACCGGGGTGAGGAGATCGTTCACTACGCCGTGGGAGGCACCATGTCCGCCACCGGCCTGGCCCGGCGGGAGCCGGTGAAGCTGGCCGGTCGGGTCGGGGCCTACCAGGCCGGCAGCGCCATCGCCCTGGCGGCCATGGCCGGGGTGCTCCAGTCCGAGGCGGGCGGAGGGGGAGTGGCGGTGGATTTCGCCCTGGTGGAGTCACAGCTGATCTCCATCGACCGGCGTATGACCTATCTGCTCTATTACGCCTATACGGGCCGGGACGCCCCCCGCAGCCCGGGCAGCCAGATCGGCGTCTACCCCTCCGGGGTCCGCCTGGCCGGGGACGGCTACGTCTGGACCTCGACCATGCCCCAGTGGGTGCCCCGGATGCTGCGGGTCCTGGAAGATGCCGAGCTCAGCGACCGCTACGCCCAGGGGACCTCCCCCGTGGATCTCGAACTGGCCGAGATGGCCGACGCCGCCGTCACCACCTGGGGCGTGACCCGTTCCCGCCAGGAGGCCATGGCCGAGGCGCAGGCGGAGGGTTGGGCGGTGACGGCCATCAACGCCCCGGTTGACGTCCTGAGCGATCCCCAGTTCCGGGGCCGGGGTTTCTTCCGCCCCGTAGAGCATCCCGTGGCCGGTCCGGTCACCCAACCCGGAGCGCCGTTGCGCCTACCGGACATGCCGGCCGTCTCCGCCGCCCCGACGTTGGACCAGCACCATGCCGAGATCATCGAACTGTCCCGCCGGTGGTCCGCGGCCAAAGCCGAGGCGATCCAAGCGGTCCGGCCGGGAAAAAGGGGCCTGCCCCTGGAGGGCGTCCGGATCCTGGACATGACCGTGGTCTGGGCCGGCCCTTACGCCACCATGCTGCTGGCCGACCTGGGAGCCGAGGTCATCAGGGTCGACAACCCCTGGGTCTGGCCGGCCAGCACCCGGGGGCTGTTCCCCCGACCCCCGGCCGGGCTGGTACCGGCCCTGGGCCCGATCTTCGGGGGCTATCCCGACGCCGACGCCGGTGAGCGGCCCTGGAACCGGGTCGCCCTCTTCACCGCCCACGCCCGGGGCAAGAAGTCGGTGACCCTGGCCCTGCAGAAGGAGTCGGGCCGGGAGGCCTTCCTGCGCCTGGCCGAGCAGTGCGACGTGCTGGTGGAGAACAACTCGGTCGATCTCATGGACCGCCTCGGGATCGGTTGGGATGCGGTATCGGCGCGCAACCCTGGGCTGGTCATGGTCCGGCTCCCCGCCGTCGGTCTGGAAGGTCCCTACCGCGGCTACCTGGGCTTCGGCATCAACTTCGAGGCTCTCTGCGGCCTGGTCGCCACCCGGGGCTATCCCGATGAGGAACTGTCCGAGACCGACGCCGGGTTCCACATGGACACCGCCACCGGCATGTCCGGCGCCCTGGCCACCCTGGCCGCCCTGCGCCAGCGCCGTCTCACCGGTACCGGCTCGCTGGTCGAGGTCTCCCAGTGCGAGAACATGCTCAACCACATCGGGGAGAAGCTGGTCGAGGCGGCCGACTCCGGAGTGATCCACGACCGCCTCGGGAACCGGGACCCCGATCGCGCTCCCCAGGGCATCTACCGGTGCCGGGATGCACCGGAGGGAACGGCCGGAGCGGGCGGTGGCGGGGCTCACGGTCTGGACCGCTGGGTGGCCATCTCGGTGGGCACGGACGAGGAGTGGGCGGGCCTGGTGCGGGCCATGGGAGAGCCCGACTGGGCCGGCCGGGCGGACCTGGCCACGGCCGAGGGGCGCCGGGCCCGTCATGACGAGATCGACGCCGGCATCGCGGCCTGGACCGAAGGCCTCGATCATTACGACGTCTTCCACCGCTGCCAGGCCGAGGGCGTGCCGGCCGGACCGGTGCTCACCGAGTCCGAGTGCTACACCGACCCCCACTTCCGGTCCCGGGAACTGTTCCGCACCAACGGCAGCGCCGAACTGGGCCAGCATGAGTACCCCGCCCACCTGTTCCGCTGGGACGGGCCGGCCCTGAGCTGGGGCCCCGTCCCACTGATGGGAGAACACAACCGGGAGGTGTTCCAGGGCCTGGTGGGGATGAGTCAGGAGGAGTACGCCGCTCTGGAGGAGGACGGCAACTTTTCCGGGGACTACCTCAACCCGGACGGGACCTCCCTGTAGGCCTTCTCAGCGCGGGCCGGCCTCAGCCGTTCTTGGGCAGCTGGTTGAACGGCACCTTGGCCAGATCGCCCGGCTCCTTGGGTAGGCCGAGGGCCCGCTCGCTCACGATGTTGCGTTGGATCTGGTCGGTCCCGCCGAAGATGGGCAGGGCCTGGGCGCCGAGGGCCTGGGCGGTGACGGCCACCGCCGCCGCGCCTCCCGGCAGCTCAGCCAACTCGTCGCGGTCCTCGTCGTTATAGGAGTGGATCATCCCCCGGGCTCCGAGGATCTGCATGCCCAGGTCCCGGTTGTGACGGATGATGTCGGCCATCAGCAGCTTGGAGAAGTTGGCGATGCCCGGGATGTCCCCGCCCTGGGAACGCACCGCCTTGTGACGTTCGGTGTTGTACTGGGCCAGGGTCCCGAGAATGTGGGCCTTGGCGATGCCCTGGCGGATGTTGGCGTCGTCCAGCTTGCCCAACTCGCGGGCCAAGCTGATGTGACCCTGAGCCGGCGAAACCACCCGTCGCCCGGTTCGCTCCCTCGGCTCCTTGGACGCGGTCACGGTGCGGGCCGGTGGGGCGAAGTCTCCCGCCCGCTTGTCCAGATCTCCGACCACGGTGCCGGCTCGGGCCATCCGCCCGGGCATGGCACCGGGCCCGCCCGCTCCGCCTCCGCTGCGGGCCCCCATGCCCGAGCGCTCGTGGAAGAGAGTGGTGTTGGCCACCGCCCAGCCGTTGTGTATGTCCCCGATGCGGTTCTCGTCCGGCACCTCGGCGGCGGTGAGGAAGACCTCGTTGAACATGGCATGGCCGGTCATCTCCTTGAGGGGACGCACGTCTATGCCGGGCTGGTGCATGTCGATGGCGAACCAGGTGATGCCCTGGTGCTTGGGGGCGTCGGGGTTGGTGCGGGCCAGCAGCATCCCCATGTCGGCGTACTGCCCGCCTGACGTCCACACCTTCTGGCCGTCCACGTGCCACAACTCTCCGTCCTTCACGGCCCGGGTGGAGAGCCCGGCCAGGTCCGAGCCGGCCCCGGGTTCGCTGAAGAGCTGGCAGTAGGCAACCTTGCCCGTGACGGCATCGGGGATGAGCCGGTCGATCTGCTCCCGGGTGGCGTGGGTGGTGATGGTGGGCGAGGCCAGTCCGATGGCCATCCCGGCCGGAGCCCCCAGGGCGCCGAAGCGGGCGATGGTGGCGGCCACGATCAGCGAGTCTCCCCGGGACAGCCCCCGTCCGTAGCAGTCGGCCGGCAGCATGGGCGCTGCCCAGCCGGCCATCCCCAGGCGTTCCCACCACTCGCCCACGGTCAGGTCCGGATCCCAGTTCTGCTCCAGCCAGGCCTGGAGCTCATCGACCAGCCCGGTATTGGAATGAACGGCTTGGTCGGTCATGGCCATGTCAGATCCTCCTTGGTCCCCGGGTCCCGGTGGGTGGGACGCCGTCCGGCCCCGCCGGTGAGGTCGGAGTAGGACTCCACCCAGGTTTTGGCGAACCTTAGGTTGGGCGGGGGACCGATGGGAACCTGTCCGGATCGGGGGAGAGGTGGCGACTGCCAGGCGGGGGGCCGGTGGTGTCCTGGGTACGGGGCGAGGTGGGGCGATCCGCATGGGGTGGCTGGCCGTCGCCCTGGCGACCGTGTCCGGCTGCGGACTTCGCGTCGCTTCGGGCCAGGTCCGGTCCGCCACCCTCCAGGCCGAGGGCAGCGGGTCCTCGGCGGCGTTAGCCGGGGGGGGCGGGCCGGGCAACGGGACGGCGGGTTCCGGCCTCGGGGGCCCGGGAGGTACCGGCGGCCTGGTCGGCAGCAGCGGAGGGACCGCCTCGGCCTCCGGCCCTTCCGCCTCCTCCTCCGGTACCAACACCCTGGCCGGCTCCAACCCCTTGTCGGGCGGTTCTCTGACGGCGGCGGCCACCCCGGCTCCGGCCGGGGGTAACGGCGGGGCGACCGCCACGGGAGTGACGGCCACCACCATCACGGTGGGCAACGTCTCGGACCTGGGGGGGCCGGTGCCCGGTCTCTTCCAGGGCGGCCCTTATGGGACCGAGGCCTACTTCGACTACGTGAACAGCCTGGGCGGCGTCTACGGCCGCCAGCTCAAGCTGATCAGCTCCGATGATCAGCTGGAGTGCAACCAGAACGAGGCGGACTACCAGAACCTCGTCAGCTCGGTGTTCGCCTTCGTCGGCAGCTGGTCGCTGGACGACAACTGCGGCGCCCAGGTCATGGCCGCCCATCCCGACGTCCCGCTGGTACAGGAGCAGCTCTCCCCCCAGGCGGCGGCCCTTCCCTCCTCGTACTCGGAGGCGCCCTTCGGGGAGGGGGCCACCCTGGGGCCCTTCGAGTACTACAAGTCGGTCGCCCCCGGGGCGATCACCGCCGTCGGCACCCTGGTGGGGAACCAGGCCTCGGCGGTGCAGGCGTGGCATTACAGCGAAGCGGCCATGGACTCGCTCGGCTACAAGGTCATCTACGAGGACGACTTCAACCCGGCCCAGTCGAACTTCACCGCCGACGTGGTCCGTATGCGGTCCGAGGGCGTCAAGATGGTCTACCTCATCGCCCTCAACGCCCCCGACGCGGCCATCTTCGCTTCCGAGGCCGCCCAACAGGGGTTCCATCCCGAGCTTTGGGCCTGCGCCGTCTGTTACTTCGGCGGCTACGTCTCCGAGTCGGGTGGGGCGGCCAACGTCGAGGGCCAGTACCTGAACGTCGGCTCCGCCCTGTTCCTGGGGGACCCCAGCGTCCCGGAGGTCCCGCTCTACCTCAAGTGGCTGGCCAAGGCCGCCCCGGGATTCAGCCCGGACCAGTTCTCGGCCTACTCCTGGGCCGACGCCGCCCTGTTCGTGCACGCCCTGACCCAGGCCGGTCCCCACCTCACCCAGAAGGCGGTGGACGCCGCTCTGGCCGCCACCAACCAGTTCACCGATAACGGAATGATGGCCCCGGCCGACATCGGCGCCAAGAAGCCGTCCAACTGCTACCTCATGCTCCAGATCCGGAACGGGAGCTACGTGAAGGTGGGCGATCCGCCTTCCGGGTTCCTGTGCAACTATCCGTATTACAAGGCCGGATGAGGGCGCAACGGTGAACCTCATCCTTTCCTACGCCGTGGTCGGGCTGGTGCTGGGCTGCCTCTACGCCCTCACCGCCTCCGGCCTGGTGGTCACCTACACCACCTCGGGGATCTTCAACTTCGCCCACGGGGCCATCGGCATGTTCATGGCCTTCACCTACTGGCAGCTGGCGGTGGGATGGCATCTGCCGGTGCCCTTGGCCCTGGCCCTGGTAGTCCTGGTTCTCGCCCCCCTCTCCGGGGCGCTGATCGAGCGACTGATCGTCCGGCCCCTGTACGGCGCCTCGCTCGGCATCACCCTGGTGGTCACTCTGGGCCTGCTCCTTCTGCTGCTGGGACTGGCCGACGCCATCTGGCCTCCGGTCACGACCCGTCAGCTGCCCTCCATCTTCCCCGGCCAGTTCCGGGTCTTCAGCGTGGTCGTGACCTTCTATGAGCTCATGGTGCTGGTGGTGTCGGTGGCGGTGGCCGTCGGTCTGCGGTTCCTGTTCACCCACACCCGGGTCGGCATCACCATGCGGGCCGTGGTGGACGACCGCGACCTGACGGCCCGGGCCGGGGCCAGTCCGGTGCGTACCGCCCAGCTCAGTTGGGCCCTGGGTGCTTCATTGGCAGCCCTGGCCGGGATCCTGATCGCACCCCTGCAATACCTCGACCAGTTCAATCTGACCCTGCTGGTGGTGACGGGATACGCGGCGGCGGTGGTCGGCCGCCTGCGCAGCCTTCCCCTCACCGTGGCCGGCGCGCTACTGCTCGGTCTGGTCCAGTCCTTTGCCACGGGCTATCTCCCGACCAACCTGCTGTCCGACATCGGGCCGGCCATCCCGATGGGTCTGCTGTTCATCGCCCTGCTGGTCCGCCGCCAGGAACGACTGACTCAGGCCCGGCTGACGGGCCAGCGCTCCCGGCGGGTGCTCGACCTCAAGCCCTCCTTGTTCCTGGCCGGTGGCTTCATAGCCCTGTCCGTGGTGATGAGTGAGGTTCTCTCCCCCGGGAACCTGCTCACCTACGGGCAGGGCATCGTCCTCGGGGTGGTGATGCTGTCGCTGGTTCTGCTCACCGGCTACGGCGGCCAGGTGTCGCTATGTCAGATGACCCTGGCCGGGCTGGGGGCGTTCTGTATGGGCAAGATCGCCGGGGGGAACTCGCTCCTGGGACTGGTGGCAGCGGTGGTGCTGCCCGCCGCCGTGGGAGGTCTGCTGGCCCTGGTCGTGCTGCGGTTGCGGGGGATCTACCTGGCCCTGGCCACGCTGGCCTTCGCCTATTCCATGGACTACCTGTTCTTCAACCACTTCCTCGGCTTCGGGGGGATCCTGGCCGTGGGCCGCGTGGCGGCCCAGTCCCAGAAGGGATTCCTGGTGGAGGCGTCGGTTCTCTTCGCCGTCCTGGGGGTCGGAGTCCTGGCCCTGCGCCGCGGCTCTTTCGGCCGGCGTCTGGCCGCCCTCAACGACAGCGAGGCCGCCTGCGCCTCCATCGGGATGAACATCACCGCCGTCAAGGTCACCGTCTTCGTGGTGGCCGCCGGCATAGCCGGCCTGGGCGGGGCCCTCTACGGGGGATGGCAGGGCCAGGTGGGCCCGGACGACTTCCAGATGCTGACCAGCCTCATCCTGCTCCTGCTGGTGACTCTGGGAGGTATCGACACGGTGGGAGGGGCCTTTGCGGCCGCCATCTTCTACGCCTTCTCCCCGGTCATCCAGAGACACATACCGATCAGCAACTTCCAGCTCCTGGCGGTCGGAGCCGGAGCCATCTTCCTGGGCCGGAATCCGGGTGGCTTTGCCGGCCAGCTGTCGCTGGTGGCCGACCGCCTGCGGCTCCGGGCCGGCTCGGCGGGGGTCCCGATAACGGCGCCGGCCGCCTCATCCGTCGATGGGGCCGGGAGCCGGTCCGGAGCGCCGAGCGGGGAGGCGGTGCGACTTGCCGGCAGCCACTGAGGGCCTGACCACTCCCGCCGAGCGGCGGGCCGCCATCCCGGCCCTGGAGCTGATGGATCTACGCGTCGGCTACGGCCGGGTCGAGGTCCTACACGATGTGACCCTGGTCGTCCCCCGGGGGGCGGTGGTGGCGTTGATGGGCCCCAACGGCGCCGGTAAGACCACGCTGCTGAACGTGGCCGCCGGCCTTCTGGAGCCCACCCAGGGCTGCGTGCACGTGTCGGGCATCCACGTCAACGGGGTCGCCCCCGAGGTCTTCGCCCGGGCCGGGGTCTGCAGTATCCCCGAAGGCAGGGGGGTCTTCCCCAACCTGACCGTCCGGGAGAACCTGCGGGTGTTCAGCCACGCCACCAGTTACAGCCTGGGTCACCTGGAGGCGGTCGCCTTCGAGCACTTCCCCAAGCTGGCCGAGCGGCGCTCCCAGCTGGCCGGGACGCTCTCGGGCGGGGAGCGCCAGATGCTGTCGATGTGCCGGGCCTTCACCAGCGAGCCGGTCATCCTCCTGCTCGACGAGATCTCCATGGGGCTGGCGCCCATCATCGTGGGAGAGCTGTACGAGAAGGTGGGCCAGCTGGCGGCGTCGGGCATCGCCATCCTGCTGGTGGAGCAGTTTGCCGCCGCCGCTCTCGGAGTGGCCGACTACGCCGCCATCATGCGCCAGGGCCGGATCGAGACCGTGGGTGAGCCCGCCGACGTGGCCGGCTCACTGTCCGAGGCCTACCTCGGAAGGTTGTCGGCGTGATACGCCGGCCCGGCCTATGGGCGGCGGCCCTGACGGCGCCTGTGGTCCTGGTGGGCGTCTTCGGTTCTGCCGCCTCGGCTGATGCCGCCTCGGCCCCGCGCCCCTTCCTCGCCTTCACCACCGCCGCCCAGGCCCCCATCACCCAGATGACCGAGGACGAGCCGAGTTCCTCCTTCCACCCCGAAGGCGAGGGTGAATACGGCTACGGCGTGACCACCATGAGCACCGACGCGGCCTCGGCTCTGGCCGCCACGGTCTGGCCCGGGTCGGCCGTTGGCAACGCCGGCTCGCTGGTCGGCGTGCTGGGCGGCCCGAGCGCGGCCGGGGCACTGAACGACCCGGTGCGGGCCCAGGCCATCAGTGGCACCAACCAGACCCAGCAGACGGTGAGTGCGCCGACGGGAACGCTGATGCGGGCCGAGGTGGCCGCCGGGGCCTCCGGGGCCGAGTCGGCCACGGCCGAAGGGTCCCTGGCCGGGGGCGGTTTCGGCGCCGGAGGCACGGTGGGCGACTCCACCACCTACAGCTCGTTGAGCTTCGACCCGGCCGCCGGCACGCTTACCGCCTCCGCCAACAGCCACGTCGACAACGTCGATCTGGCCTCCGGCGTGGTCTCCATCGGTTCGGTCAGCTCCTCGGCCACGGCTGTCTCCACGGGAGCGGCCGCCCCGGTGGAGTCGGGTCGGACGACCTTCCAGAACCTGCAGATAGCCGGCCAAGCCGCCTATGTCGACGGGTCGGGGGTGCATCTCGGCACTCCGGGTCACCCGGCCCCCCCGGCCGAGCAGCAGGCGGTCGACTCCGCCCTGAGCGGGACCGGTATGGAGATCTACTTCACCGACCCCCACCGGATCACCGAGGGCGAGGTCTCCTACTACTACGCCGGATCGGTCCTGTTCTATTGGGGCGTGCCGCACGACCCGAGCGCCAACAGCTTCACCTACAGCCTGGGGGGAGCGGCGGTGGCCATGGCGGTGACACCGGGGTCGGCCGGCGCCGGCAGCGCCGTACCTTCCGGCGTCCCGTCCCTGCCCGACGCCACCGGACCGGGCCCCTTCTCGGCCGGCACGGCTGCTCCCGCCGGCACGACCACCCTCTCGCTGCCCGCCACCCTCTCGCCCGGGGCCGCCGTCAGCGCCGCCATCGGCCGGGCTCCCTCCGGGGCCACCGTGCGTCCTCTCGGGGTGCTGGCCGCCCAGGGCGGCCTGCCCGGTGGGCTGGGAGCGGGATGGTGGCTGATGATCCTGCTCGGAGGCGTCCTGGGAGCCCTGCTGCTGCCCCTGGTCCCTGGTCTGTTCGGCTCCGCCGTCGCCGACTGTCCCCGACAGCGCCGGCCGTGATCTTCCTGGAGGTATGCCCATGACCACGACTTCGGTCGGCTCGCGGCCGAGCGCCGCCTCAATCGGCGCGCCGGGCCCAGAAGAGCGGATGGTGACCATCCTGGGGCGAGCGGCCGGACGTTTCCGCCTGGTCTTCACCGAGCGGAGCCTCTTCGCCGCCGGGGGGGCGCTGGCGGTGGCCGGTGTCCTCTGCGTCCTGGTCGGCTGGGAGGGCACCTCCCGCACCGTCCTGGTGGCCGGCCAGATCCCGTACCTGGTGTCGGGCGGCCTGCTCGGACTCGGGCTCATCTTCCTGGGCGGGTTCCTCTACTTCGGCCACTGGATGGCCTTGCTGGTCCGGGAGAACCGGGAACGCTCCGCCGAGGACCGCAACGACCTGGCTCGGATCCGGGACCACCTCGACCACCTGAACCAGACTCTGGCCGGACTGGTCGGCGCTCTCCAGACGGTGAGCGCGACTGGGGCGGGGCCATCGGCCGTCAATCTGGTAGCCACCCCGACCGGCACGATGATGCACCGGCCCGACTGCGCCGCCGTGGCCGGGCGTGCCAATCTGCGCCGGGTCAACGCCGAGGACGGCCTTCGGCCCTGCGGGCTGTGCCGGCCGTTGGACTCCGAGGCGGCGTGACCGTCCCCAGTCCGGAACCGGTCCGGTCCGGTCCGGCGCCGCTTCTCGAGGTGTCGGGTGTCGACGTTCGCTTCGGGGGCGTGCAGGCCCTCCAGGGCGTTGACATGACGGTGCCGGCCGGCACGGTGACGGGCCTGATCGGACCCAACGGGGCGGGAAAGACCACCTTCTTCAACGTCGTCTGCGGTCTGCAGGAGGCCCAGGCGGGCCGGATTCTCCTGGCCGGTGGTGACATCAGCGGGCGCAAGGCCTATCAGCGGGCGCGGTTGGGGATAGCCCGAACCTTCCAGAGGCTGGAGGTGTTCGGCTCCATGACCGCCCGGGACAACATCCTGGTGGCGGCGGAGGTTCACCGCCGCTGGGCCCGGACCGGCCCCGACCCGTCGGCCGAGGCCGACCGCATCCTGGACCTGGTCGGCCTCAAGGCGAGAGCCGAGGAGCAGGTCGACGCCATGCCCACCGGTTTGGCTCGGCTGGTGGAACTGGGCCGGGCCCTGGCCACCGCTCCAAAGCTCCTGTTGCTGGACGAGCCGTCCTCGGGTCTGGACGAGTCCGAATCCGAAGAATTCGGCCGCCTCCTCACCCGTCTGGCCGCCGATGGCCTGGGCGTGCTGTTGGTCGAGCACGACATCGAGTTGGTCATGTCGGTCTGCTCCCGCCTATACGTCCTGGACTTCGGGCGCATCCTGGCCGCCGGAACGCCGGCCGAGATCCAGCGCGACCCCCTGGTCCGGGCCGCCTATCTGGGCGTGGGGGATCAGGCGGCCGAGGAAATAGCCGGAGTGGGATAGATCGGCGAAACCGTCTCAAGCCGGCCGGCGTCCATTTACCAGGGGGGCGTGGACCTCTACCCTGGTGCCGGCGACAGGAGAGAACCTCGGCGATGCGGACACGGGAACGGCTTCACACCATCCGGCGCGCTCGGCTCGCCATCGTGGTGCTGGCCGGCGCCACCCTGGCGGCGTGTGGCGGTAGCTCCAGCCCCACCGCCAGTTCGACCTCCTCCTCGGCGGGCGGGGCCGGCTCGACGGCGGCCAGCGCCGGCTCATCGACTGCTCCGGGGGTGACCCCTACCGCCATCGACGTCGGCGCCATCTCCACCCTCACGGGTCCCATCGCGTCCAACTTCGAGAGCCTCGTCCCCGGGGTCCAGGCCTACTTCGACTACTTGGACGCCCAGGGCGGGGTCAACGGCCGCAAGCTGGTCCTGGCCCACAGTCTTGATGACGGCGGAAACCCGAGCCAGTTCAACCAGCTGGCCAACACCCTGATCAACCAGGACCACGTCTTCGCGGTGGTGGGGGTGGCCACCGCTTTCTTCTCCCCGAACATCTTCCTGGAGACGGGTACCCCGGTCTACGGGTACAACGTCACGGGCAACTGGTCCCCGGGCCAGAACCTCTTCGCGGCGGGAGGATCGGTGCAGGTTTATGCCGACGGGGAGCCATCGGTCAACTGGTGGGCCCAGCAGGTCCACGCCACCAATGTCGGCCTGGTCGCCCTGGGGGTGACCTCCTCCAACGCTTCTTGTGAAGCCTTCGGGAAGGGCCTGGCCCAGGCCGGGATCAAGGTCGGATACACCGACTACAACGTGGCCTACGGGGGCAACTTGGACCCCGACGTCCAGCGCATGCAGCGAGCAGGGGTGAACGCCATCATCACGTGCATGGACGTCACGGACAACATCTCCATGGCCCGGGCCATCCAGCAGTACGGCTACACGGGGGTCAAGCAGCTGTGGCTCAACGGAGACGACCAGCCTACGCTGAACCAGTACCAGAGCCTGATGCAGAACGTCTGGTTCAGCATCGCCCACGTCCCCTTCTCCTATGGGACCACGGCGCCGTCCAGGTACCCCGGCCTGGCGGCCTACCTGGCCGCCATGAAGAAGTACGAGCCGCAGTGGGTGTATGACGAGGTGGCCATTCAGGGCTGGGAGTCAGCGGCTCTCTTCGCCCAGGGTGTGAAGCTGGCCGGCGCGGACCTGACCCAGGCCAACGTGGTGGCCGTCACCAACAAGATCACCGACTTCACCGCCGGAGGCCTGACCACTCCGGTCAACTGGACCCAGCTCCACAACGTCGCCGATGTAACGCCGCCCTACTGCAACGCCTTCATCGCTGTGAAGGGCGACAGGTTCGTACCCGCCTTCGATCACAACGATCAGGCCTTCGTGTGCTTCGGCGCCGATGTGGCCAAGCCGGCCACGGTCACCCCTCCACCGGGCACGCCCGGGGCGTGAGCGCCCTGAGGGCCACCCGTCCAATGACTTACCACTAGCCGGCCGTGGAGCAGTTGGCGGGATTCGTCATCCCGGGCATCCCGTTCGGCTGCACCTACGCCCTCTTCGCGGTCGGGCTGGTGCTCACCTACCAGGCCACCGGGGTGTTCAACTTCGCCTTCGGCGCCCAGGCCTATGCGGCGGCCTTCGTATACACCTGGGCCACCCAGGTCCACCATCTACCGGCGTGGATGGCGTTCGTGCTGACCGTGCTGGTCATGTCCCCCCTGCTCGGCCTGCTGTTCGACCGGGCGCTCTTCTCCCGCATCCCGGCCACCAACAACATGGCCAAGATCGTCACCGGGCTCAGCCTCTTCGTCGGCATCCCGGCTCTTCTGCCCGTCATCTTCGGAAATCAGAACCTTCTCAATGCCCCGAGCGTGTTTTGGAACATCGATCGGGTCTACCTCCGGATCTTCGGGACTCCGATCAACGGGGCCCAGGTGACGGTCATGGTCGTGACGGTGGTCGTGCTGGTCGCCCTGGTGGCGCTGTTGCGGGCCACCGAACTGGGTCTCCAGATGCGGGCGGCCACGGAAAGCCGCCGGCTGGTTCAGCTCGATGGGGTCAACGCCGGCCAGGTGGTGGCCGTGGCGTGGGTGGTCTCGAGTGTGCTGGCCGGCCTGGCCGGGGTCCTTCTGGCGCCGCTGTTCGCCCAGGTCCAGGTCCAGGACTACACCACCCTGATGGTGGCGGCCATAGCCGCCGCCGGTTGGGCGGCCCTGCGGTCGCTACCTGTAGCCGCCGGGGTGGCGGTCCTGGTGGGAGTGGCCGAGGCCGTGCTCCAGGGCTACCTACCGACTTCCTCGTGGCTGTACTCGGCGGTCCTGCCGTCCTTTCCGTTCATCGTTCTGACCGTTGCGCTCCTGGTCGTTCCCGGGCTGCGGGTTCTGGATTCGGAACGGGACCCGCTGGCGTCGGTGGACCCACCCCCGCCTCCACCCTTGCGGACCGTCAGGCTGCCGGCCATGGATCGGACCATCCGCTGGGGCTGGTACATCCTGTTGGGGGCGTTCGTCATCTCGATGCTGACCTGGATGCCCCGGACGTGGGAGAACGTCTTCAACTCCGGGCTGGCCTTTTCCACCGTCTTCCTGTCGGTCACCCTCATAACCGGCATGGGTGGCCAGCTCTCCCTGGCCCAGGGAACCCTGGCCGGGGTGGGCGCCTTCACGGCCGCCCAACTGGCCCGCCATTTGGGCTTCAACCTCCTCATCGGTGGCCTGATCGGCGCCGGCCTGGCCGCCACGGTGGCGGTGGTACTGGGCATTCTTTCGTTGCGCCTGCGAGGACTCGGGTTGGCCCTGATGACGCTGGCGGCAGCCCTGTTCTTCGACAACACCGTCTTCAACCAGTCCTCCATCACCAATGGGACCACGGGATTGTCCCTGGACCAGAAGTGGGTGGCGCCCTTCGGCTTCTTCAATCCCAACGGACATGCTCTCTTCTTGCTGGCCCTGGTCGTCCTCGCCCTTTGTGTCCTGGTGGTGAACCTGGTCCGCCAGGGAACGGTTGGCCGGTTCCTGGCCGCCATGCGGGGCAGTGAGGCGGGCGCGGCCGGGATCGGGATCAACCTGACCCGGCAGCGGCTGACCATCTTCGCCCTGTCCGGGGCCCTGGCCGGGCTCGGGGGGACGGTTTTCACCATCCAGCAGCAGGTGGGCAACGCTCAGCAGTGGAGCTACGAGCTGTCGGTGGCCTTCGTGGTGATCGTGGTCACCTCCGGGGTCAGTACGGTGGAAGGCGCCATCCAGGGTGGGATCGGATTCGTGGTCAGCCAGCAGCTGCTGACGTACCTGCCCGGGCGCTTCGGCGGGTCCAGCCTGGTCTTCGTCGGCTTTGCCTTCGGGGCGCTGACCTACGCCGCCCATCCCGAGGGCGTGGTGGAGTACCAGAAGGCCCGGGCCACGCTGCGGTGGCAGCAGCGGATCTTCGAACATGGCTGAGGCCCCGGCGGACCTCGATATGGATCGGACCGCCTCCCGATCCTCGGAGGCGCTGCTGACGGTGAGAGGGTTGCGGAAGACCTTCGGCGGGGTGGAGGCCGTGGCCGGCGTGGATATGAGCATCCGGGCCGGGGAGACGGTGGGGCTGGTCGGGCCCAACGGTGCCGGTAAGACCACCCTGTTCAACTGCATCTGCGGCCAGGTGAGGCCAGGGTCCGGCACGATCGTCTTCGATGGGGTCCCTCTCGACCGGATGCCCGTATACCGCCGGGCCCGGCTGGGCATCGGGCGCACCTACCAGCGCATTGAGCTGTTCCCGGAGCTTTCGGTGCGGGACCACCTGCTGGTAGCCGAGCGGGCCAGAAGCGGACACGGTCGGCTGTGGAAGGACCTCCTGAACCGGGCCCGGCCGCAGCCGGACGAACTCTCCCGCGTCGAGGCCGCCCTTCAGCTGGTCGGCCTGAGCGACCTGGCCGACACCTCGGTGGCGGCCCTGGGGCTGGGCACGTGCCGGGTGGTCGAGCTGGCCCGGGCGCTGGTGGCCGAGCCCCGCCTGCTGCTGGCCGATGAGCCGTCGTCCGGCCTCGACGTCCATGAGACCCGCCAGCTGGCCGACATCCTGCGGACGGTCCAGCGCCGGCGTGGAATGGCCGTCCTCCTGGTGGAGCATGACCTGGCCATGGTGGAGCGGGTGGCGGACCGCGCCATTGCCATGGATCTCGGCCAGGTGATAGCCGAAGGTCCCCTGAAGACGGTGATGGCCGAGGGCCGGGTCCGCCATGCCTACCTCGGGACCGACAGGTGAAGGAACCGGCGGCTCCGAGTGAGGGCGTGGCGGGGCCCGCCGTCAAGGCGCCGGCGCTGGAGCTGGACGGGGTGAGTGCCTCCTATGGCCCGTACCGGGCGCTGTTCGGGGTCAGCTTCACGGTCGGTGCCGGGGAGGCGGTCGCCCTTCTCGGTTCCAACGGGGCCGGTAAGTCCACCGTGGCCCGGGTCGTGAGCGGCCTGCTGGCTGTCACCGACGGTCGAATGACCCTGGATGGCGTGGACCGGACCAACCAGCCGCCGTACCGGCTGGCTCGGGCCGGAGTGGCCCACGTCGTCGAAGGCCGGGGTGTTTTTGGCCGGCTCACCGTCGAGGAGAATCTGACCCTGGCTTTCCACCAGCGGGCCGGCCGCGGCGGCGTGGCCGCCTGCCGAGAGCAGGCCTACGAGGCTTTTCCTGTGCTGGCCGGCCGCCGGCACCAGAAGGGCGCCACGCTCTCGGGTGGCGAACAGCGCATGCTCTCTCTGGCCAAGGTGCTGGTCGCCCCGCCGCGGCTGCTGGTGGCCGATGAGCTGTCGCTGGGGCTGGCTCCGGCGATAATCGACGTGGTCTACGAGAACCTGCGCCGCATCCACGCCGAAGGAGTGGCCTTGCTCATCGTCGAACAGCACGTGGACCACGTGGTGGGCTTGGCCGCCCGGGCGGTGGTGCTCGAGCACGGCTCGGTCGCCTTCGAAGGGCCGGCCTCCGCCGCCGTGGCCGCCGTCGAGTCCCTGTTGGCGGCCCGGGGAGAGCTCGGTTAGAAGCTGAGGCGACGGGTTCCAGCCACCGGCGCGGCCGATGAGGGCCGGCTGGGGGACGCCATGGTGTTGGTCACTGAGTGGTGTGTCCGGGCTCCCGAGGATGAGGACATTCAGCAGTACCGGGCCCGTCTGCTGGCTCGGACGGCGGCGCTGGACAGTGACGATCCAGTCCTGGCGAACTTCTTTGACGACCACGTGTCCGATGAACAGGCGGACATAGCCCGAGGCCTCCTGGCCCGGTTGACCGACCGGGGTCGTTTGTACCGACTTCGGGATGAGGTCGAGGCCTACATATCTGATCGGCCCTACCTGGCCGAGAAGAGGGAAGAGTTCCTGACTGAGTTCCGCGACTCCGTGGTTGAGTACGCCGATCTGGGCCAGTTCGATGACGTGCCGACTGAGCTGTTGGGGCTGGCCAGTGAGCGATTCTGGCTCATGGAGTCGGAAGACGACTCGCTCGACAGCACGCCGCTAGGCCGACTCGCCAGCGACCCCGGTACCGACCCGGTCACGGCCGCCGCCGCCCGGGACTGGTTGGGCCATGTCCGATACGGCCTGTGGTCGGGTGACTGGCCCGACCCGTCCGAGTCATGGAGCCGGGGTCTGTGGGTGACCGACCTGGTGAGCCGCCGGCGGGTGTATGCCGTCTTCGCCCCGGAGCAGCTTGAGGGGCTGGCTCGCTGGACGGTGCTGGCCGGACCGCTGGCTCCGGTGGCCGGGGTCTGGCAGAGCGGTCAGTCGCTTCTGGGCCTCGAACCCCAGCAGGCCGATGAGGCCGTCGAGAACGTCCTGTCGATGGCCGAGGTTGTCATGCGGGCGATTGTCCGGGACAAGGGCCTACGTCCTCCCGGGCCCGCCCGCCGTCCCGGGCCCGCCAGGCCCCACGGGGTTCTGAGTGACTTGTTGGACCCGATGGAGCCGGCCGAGGCGGATTTTGTGAGCAAGGTGACCGGGAGTTGCCTGCCGCATCTGGCCGGCGCGGCGGAAGCCAGTCGACGGCGGTCCCCGGCGGTGCACAACATGGACGGTGACCCGATCGAGCTGATCACCGCCACCTTCCCGATCAGGGAGGCTGCCGATCTGCGGCGACGTTTGCTGGTTCATCCGGACTTCAGAGCCGGTTCCGACGAGCCAGCCGAGGAGGTGTCGGCTTTCACGTGGCTGGGGCGGATGATGACGCCGGAGGAGGCTCGGACCAATAGGGATCAGGCCCGGGCCCTGGCCCGGCAGAACGGTTGGGGACCGCTGGAGGATGATGACGGCCAGCCCCAGCGCTGGGTGAACGGCATGGTCCGCTTCGAAGGTGACGCCGTCAAAGTACAGACCAACTCTCAGGCCCGATTCGAGACCATCTCGAAGCGCCTCAGGACCATGGGCGCCGGAGAGCCCCTCGACCTTCGGCGCATCGACCCCGTTCAGGATCTCAGCCTCCAGGGCCGACCGATGGTCGGTCGATCGAGCGGTCCTGACGCCGACGCGGCTTGGATGGACAGCTGGATCGACACCAAAGTCCCGGCCCTGGAAGGAGCCACCCCCCGGCAGGCGGCCCAACACCCACGCCGGGTAGTGCTCCTCGAAGCGCTCATCCGTCACTTCGAACACGGAGCCGCCGTGGCGGCCCGTGCCGGTGAGTCGGCTCTTGATCTGACGCCTCTCCGCGAGCGCTTGGGGCTTCGTGACGGCCCGCCGCTGGTCGACGACCCGGGCAGTCTCTTCCGGTAGGGCGCGAGGGCCAAGTCATGGCCGGCCGGAAGGCCGGGGCGTGGCAGCCCGGGGCTCATCGTCCTCTGACAGAGCCTCCCAGGACTGGGGACCCCAGTGGCGAGGGCGTCAGCAGCCGAGGTCTCTGACGAGTTCTGCCATGATCTCCGCGGCTGGCTGAACCTTGCGGACCTCTCCCACGGACTGTCCGGCGTAGTGCGCCATGGCCTCCACTCGGCCGGTCGTGGCCGTCAAGGGGTGAAGCACGCAGAAGCGCGGAATCGGAACTCGGTGGTTGCCCCAATCGGTCTCGCCAACGAACTCGTCCTCATCGGCCGAGGCTGCGGCTATGCATCCACGCAGGACGCGGTGCGGAGCGTCCCACCAGGTCGAGAAGGCCGTGGTCAGCTCGGTGTCCTCGGCGCCGGCAGCCAGCAGCGCCGCCCGGTACACGGGATGCACATCCGCCTCCTCGGCGGCAAGAAAGCGCGTCCCTACACGCGCTCCGGCGGCTCCGGCTGCCAGAACAGCAGATACCGACCGGGGGCCGCCGATCCCGCCCGCCGCCAGCACCGGAACCCGAACCGCGTCGAGTACACCGGTGAGCAGCGGGAGGAGCGATACCTCACCTCGGATGTGACCGCCCGCCTCTATGCCCTGCGCGATGACCAGGTCACAGCCACTGTCGGCCGCGGCGACTGCTTCAGCGACGGACCCCACTTGCCAACTCACCAAGGCGCCCCCAGCATGCGCTATCTCGACCAACTCGGCGTCCGGGCTGCCGTAGAAGAACTCCACAACCTTGGCCCGCTGCGCGGCCTGGATCATCACTTCCCGGTCCAGGAACGGAACGAGGAAGTTGACCCCGAACACCCCTGCCGTACGGGCAGCCAGGGCGTCCAACGCAGAGACCACCAACCCGTGGGGCATCGCCGCGGTGCCGAGCATGCCGAGGCCGCCAGCATCCGCCACCGCAGCGGCCAGAGAGACAGAGGCCGTCGCCCCCATCCCTGCCTGCTGTATCGGGAGCCGACAACCAACCAGCCGGGTAAATGCCGTGTCGAGCGTCGGGTCGTCCCCCATCAGTAATCCACAGTAATCCCATGGGCGAGACGCCTCTGGAGTGGTTCCGATGTGGCGACAATTGCAAATCTGGATATCGCATGCTGCCTCCCCGCCGTGGACCCTCCCGTCATCGACGGCAGGTCGGCGCTCATTAACCCCCGGCCCGACGCCGAGCGATCCCGGTCGCCATCAGAAAGGGACATACCGTCCGATTCGCCATACCCGTAGCGGATGCCAAGGTGTTGCCACGGGCCCCGCTGGTTGCCCGGGTCGCCCCCACGACCAGACCATGGACCAAAGGTCCGGGCGTAACGGGCAAGATACATGGGTCGTCCGCCGGCACGATGGGACGACCGGGAAGAGCCCCACCTGGGGATCCCGATAGCGAAGACGCTTGGAGATGCCGATGACAGCGACTGCTGGAGCGATCACACCCACCCGCGAGCGGTCGGGGATATCCCGGCTCTGGAAACGGGAGCTGGACCACTACCCGGACACCGGGCCACGGATGGTCATCCTGGCCATAGTGGTCCTGGCGACCATTTTGCTCTACTACCAGCTCTACGTGGCCGGCTCCGTCGCCCCGTCGATCATCCAGCAGTACGGCATGAGCTTCAAGTACTACGTGTACATCAGCGTGATCGCCAACGCGCTGGGCGCCTTCGCCTCTCTCATAGCCGGGGCCAGTGACCGCTATGGCCGGGCCAATCTGGTCACCGCCGGGCTGCTCGTCACCGGGCTGCTGACCGCCTTTGCCGTGCCTCATGCACCCAACAAAGCGGTCTTTGCCGGCCTGGTGATCCTGGTCGGCTTCGTCGAAGGCATCATCCTGGTGGCCACCCCGGCTCTGGTGCGGGACTTCTCCCCCCAGTTGGGCAGGGCATCGGCCATGGGCTTTTGGACCCTGGGACCGGTGATAGGCAGCCTGGTGGTCTCCGAGGTGTCTTCCAACACCCTGTCGCATCTGCATGCCTGGCAGGATCAGTACACCATCTGTGGCCTGACCGGCATCGTCGTCTTCCTCATCGCCCTGTTCGGCCTGCGGGAGCTGTCTCCCAACATCCGGGATCAGTTGATGGTCTCGAGTCGCGACCGGGCCCTGATCGAGGCCAGGGCCAAAGGACTGGACATCGAAGCCGCCCTCAAGCACCCGTGGCGTCAGATGCTGCACTTGGACGTGGTGGGCTCGGCCTTCGCCATCAGCGTCTTCCTGCTCTTCTATTACGCCGCCGTGGGGTTCTTCGTCATCTACTTCACGACCATCTTCGGGTTTACCGAGAAGCAGGCCAACGGTTTGGGCAACTGGTTCTGGGCTCTCGACGCCCTCGTCCTGGTCATCGTCGGCCTGGTCTCGGATCGGCTCCGGGTCCGCAAACCCTTCATGATCCTTGGAGGTGTCGGCGCCATAGTCATGACCATCATCTTCTTGAGCCGGGCGACCCATCCCCACACCAGCTACTACTCCTTCGTCCTCATCATCTCCCTGCTGGCGGGATTCTTGGCCGTGGCCTACGCGCCTTGGATGGCCAGCTTCACCGAGACGGTCGAGAGGAGAAACCCGGCCCTTACGGCCACCGGCCTGGCCGTATGGGGATGGATCATCAGGGTGATCGTGGCCGTGTCCACCTTCGTCCTCCCCTTCGTGGTCAGCTCGATGACGCCGCTGGTCACCTACGGAGCCCAGGTCTCTGCCCTGGCCACGCAGTACGCGCCCCAGCTCAAGACGGTGAGCGCCATCGATCCGGCCACCTTGGCAGCCCTGACGGCCAACCCCAAGAACACCACGGCCGCGGTGAAGGCCATCGGGGAGATCGCCACCAAATTCAACGAACCCCAGTCCCAAGCGCTCCAGGAGCTCATAGCCGTGGGCAAGGTGCCCAAGCCGGCCTTCGCCTATCTGCAAGCCCACGGCGCCGCCGTGGAACAGGCAGCCAAGACCACCCCGCACCAGTGGATGCACTGGTGGTGGGTAACCGTGGCCGGGGAAGTGGTCTTCCTACCCTTCGTGTTGCTGATGGCAGGACGCTGGCGGCCCAAGGCGGCCAAGCGTGATGCCGAAGAGCACCAGCAGGAGGTGGACAGGGAGATGGTCAGTCTGGGTGTATCTGCCTCGGTCTGATCGACCCGGCCACCTCTGAGGATCGGCTTCGGAAGGTGTCGTAGCGAGGGTCCCGGGCATTCGCCCGGGACCCTCGTTCGGACGGACGGGCCGTTGGACGGACATGGGGTTAACGGTCGAGGACGGCCTCGGCGGCCCGGCGGCCCTGGGCCATCGCCTCGACCACCGTCGAGGGCCCCACCAGGGCGTCACCGGCCACGAACACCCGATCCGCCGTCCCGAGACCGGCGCTCATCCGGCCGATCTCCCGGGTCAGGGACAGCTCTCCGACGGGACGGTGCCGGGCGAAGGCGGGGGAGCCGCCGGCCAGCAACCCACTGGCCTGGAACCGACGGTCCACCAGTTCGGGGACCCGGCGGGTGATCGGCTTGTCCGGGGCCACGCCGGGGAAAGCCGCCTCGATCCGGTAACCCATGGCCATGACGACCAGGTCGACATTCTCCCTGGTCACTTCGGCTCCGGTCACCTCGGGCAACTTGGCCGCGCTGACCTGGCGGGTGGTGCTCAGCACGGCCCGCTCCACCTGCCCGGCGTCTCCTTCCAGGCGGGTGAGGGTCCGACCGAAGCGGATGTCGACTCCCTCGTGGCCGGCCTCCTCCAGCTCGTCCGGGCGCACCGGGGCGAAGCGGCGGTCCATCCAGTCCACGCAGATGACCCCGGCGCCGAGCCGGCGGGCCAGGCGGGCGACGTCCATGGCCGTGTTACCCGCTCCGAGTACGAGCACGGTGGCCGGCCGGCTTCCGCGGCGCTCCTCGCTCTGGGCGAGGAGCGAGCAGGGACGGGACTGGATGAGCGCGGTGCGGGCCTGGTTGAGGAACTCGGTGGCGTCGACCACTCCACCCAGGTCTCCACCCTCGACCGGGAGGCGCAGCGCCTGGCCCGCTCCGTGGGCGAGGATGACGGCGTCGTAGGACGAGCGGAGCTCCTCCACTCGCTCGGGGGTGACCTCATGGCCACTGACCAGGCGGACCCCGGCGGCCCGCAACTGCCCCCACGGTCGTTCGGCCACCTGGCGCGGCAAGGTGAAGCTCGGGATCCCCCAGCGCAGTAGGCCACCGGGCCGCACGTCCTTCTCGAACACGGTCACCTCGGCTCCGGCCCGCACCAGCTCGAAGGCGGCGCCGATACCGGCCGGACCGGAGCCGACCACCGCTACCGACAGACCGCTTCCCCGTCCCGGGCCGGCCTGGAGAGCCGGGACCGGCGCGTTGTCGGTGATGAAACGCTCGATGGCGCCGATGGCGACCGGAGCCCCCCCGGCCAGGGACCAGGTGCAGGCGCCCTCGCACTGCAGCGCCTGGTCGCAGACCCGACTGCAGATGTCGGGCAGGAAGCTGGTAAGGCGTAGCACCCGGTGGGCCTCGTCCAGGTCCCCCCGATGGACGGCGGCGATGAAGGACGGGATGTCATTGTGCACCGGACAGCCGCGCACGCAGGTCGGGTCCGGGCAGGCCAGGCACCGTTCGGTCTCGGCCAGAACCGCGGTCCAGGTCGGGAACCCCTGGCGCGTCTCCTCCAGGTTGCCGGCCAGCTCGGCCACCTGGTGATAGGCGGCGGCCTCCCGCGGCGCCACGACCAGTGGACCGTCCACCTCGATGGCACTGAACGGACAGGTCCGCACGCACTGGCGGCATCCGACGCAGCGATTGTCATCGGCTACGGCCACCCAGGCGCCGAGGTCCATGGTGAGCGCACCGGTCGGACACCGTATGACGCACTCCTGGCATCCGGCGCAGCGGTCCGTGAGTACGGTGACATGAGGGGTCCGAGCGATGGGCGTGGGTCCGACTGTGGGTTGGAGCAGAGTCATCGTGGTTCCTCCCTAGTCCGCGGCGTGCATGATCACGTAAAGGACGGCTGCAACCAGGCCGCAAGCCAGTGGCAGTGCAACCGCCACCGCCCGGGCGGCCAGCGGGCGTCGGGAGATCCAGGTCAGGTCCCGGCCCGAGATCTTCCAGCTCGCCCACATCGAGGCGAACATGCCGAGGGCGATCACGGCCACCTGGACCATGACGATGCCCGGGTCCGACATCAGGCGGGTGTTGTAGAGCGCCGAGCTGGTCGAGCCGGAGCCGAACAGGTGCCCGATCGCCGGCACGATGCGTGAGGCGTGCTGTAGGAACTTCGGCAGCTGGCGGGCGAAGTAGTCGGCGCCGACCACGGGGATGAGGCCGTACATGAGCGGTAGGAAGTACATCCGGAACCGGCTGGTGCGGGACATGAAGTTCACCGACGGGCGGGTGCCGGGGCCCGAGCTGAGCGCCAGGCCCGGACTGAGCGCCAGGCCCGAGCTGAGGGCCAGGCCCGAGGTCACCAGATGGGTGGCGGCGGGAGCCGGGTAGGGTGCGAGGCGCACGGCCAGAGCTGGATCCAAGTCACGCCGGGACAGGCCCCGCTCCGCCGCCTTGACGATGCCGGCCATAACGAGGGCAATGAGAGCGATGAACCCGATGTAGTCGACCGGGTTTGGGTAGGCCAGGCCGGTGACCCGGTTGAGCCATCCGTCCAGGGTGGCGAATACGTTGGTGGCGTTGAACTGCTGGTAGAGGACCAGGCCCCACAGCAGGGCCACCGCCCAGGCGACATCAGCCCGGCGCCGGGTCGGGGCGATCACCGAAGTGAGCGGCTTCTGCACATAAAGGCCGATGTTGCCCTCCGGGCAGCCTTTGAAGCACTCGCTGCAGAGGCCGCAGGTGAGGTTGGAGTCGGCACTGCCCGGCCAGGTGTACCACGGGCATCCATAGCCGTTTACCCCGCCGCGCATGCAGTCCTTGGTCTTACAGTCCAAGCAGACCTGGCGGTCCCGGGTGCGGAACCCGGCCACTGAACCCATGGCACCGACCGTCCCAATGAGCGCGGTAAGGGGGCACACGTACCGGCAGAAGGTGCGCCGCTCGAATACGAGGAAGAAGACCAGGGCGCTGCCGACTATGCCCAACACCATGAAGCTGGTGGCCCACGGGTTGCCCGGGCCGGCGATGTTGAAGTACTCCTCGATCCAGGTGAGGAGGAGGAAGGCCCCGACCGAGAGCAGGAAGCCGTAGCGGGCGATCGGCTCGGGAAGCTTGCGACCTAGGCCGAAGCGGCGCTGGGTGCGCTGCCAGAAGGTGCGCCGCTGGATCCACTCGGCAAAGCCTCCGAAGGGGCACATCACACACCAGGCCCGTCCGACGGCCACCATCATCACGAATACGAGGCAGAACCAGATGTACCAGGTGATGGCGGTGCCGAAGTTGAGGCCGGGGACCACCGTGCCGAGCAAGCCCAGGCCGATCACCAGCCAGAAGATGATCTGGTTGGGCAGGATCAGCGCGAACTGGAACTTGCGGCTCCGCAGGATCCGGGCGACCCTCGGGTGGGCGGCCAGGTCCCAGCCCTTGGGAGGGTCACTCGGTGCGAAGCGCTCGGTGACACCGGAACGAACGGGCGGGCGCAGGCGGATGGCCACCGCCACCGGGTCCGTCTCCGGCTTGGACAGGCCTGGATCCTTCAGCAGCGTCATCAACTCTCCTAGACCTATAGCTCAGGACTAAACGTGTGCCACTTTACCCGATGTAGTTGGTATACGTCAAGTCATGGACTACACTTAGGTGGTGGACATGACCCTGTCGAAGCGCGGCGACTACGTGGTCCGCTCCGCCCTGTGCCTGGCGCGGGCCTACGCCGGCGGTGACTACCGGAAGATCCGCGAGGTGGTGGCCGAGATGGACGTGCCCCAGACCTTCGCCTCCCAGATCCTGGCCGACCTGGTGCGGGCCGGTCTGGCCACCTCCCGGGCTGGCAAGGCCGGTGGCTACCGCCTCGTCCGACCCCCCGAGGAGGTGAGCCTGCTCGAGGTGGTGGAGGCCGGGGAGGGTCCGCTCCGCTCCGAACGCTGCGCCCTCGGGGAGGGACCGTGCCGCTGGGAGCAGGTCTGCCCGCTGCACGAGACCTGGGGAGCGGCCACCGCCGCCCTGCGGGACACGCTGAGCCGAACCAGTCTGGCGGCCATCGCCGCCCGGGACGAGGCGATCGAGCGGGCGGACCACCCGGTGCCGACCGACTCTCACCGCCACGGCGCGGCCACGCTGGTCATCGAGGACTGGGTGCAGGTCGAGCTCCCCGTCGACGTCGTCCGCCATGGTCTGACCAAGGCCGCCTCCTGGCTGCCCGCCTGCATCAAGGCCGGTTACCGCGACGCCGAGGGGCTCCGCCAGGGGATCGACCGCACCACCCTTTCCTGGTTGCCCTCCGTCACCCCCGCCGTTGCCCTCCGAACGGACGATGACAGTGGGGTCCAAAGCCTCACCTGGGAGGCCGGAGGATCGCTCGGTCCGTCGTCGCGCTTCGAGGGCACGCTCAGCTCTCACCGGCTGGACGAGGAGAGAACCGAGCTGCGGGTGAAGGGCAAATTCCGTCCCCCGTCCGTGACCGCGGCGGCCGACCTCGCCCTCAGCGAGCGGCTCAGCCGAGCGACTCTGCGCACGACGTTGCGCGAGGTGGCCAAGGTGCTCGAGCAGCCTGGGATGCGTGGTCGCGCTCAGAGTAGGGACAGGGTGTCGACTTCGACCCTTCCGTAACGGACGATGGGCTCAAACAGGTCGAGCACGGTCCGGTCGGGGCTGAGGATGCGCGCCGGCCAACGCTCTCATCCACCGCGGCCAGAAGCGTTGTCGACACTACCGGCGTGTTCAGGACGCGCTTGCCCTGGAGCAACGGAGCCACGCGGCTGCTGGACGGGCTGAGCACCTCGACGATCACCGGTGTCCCTGGCGGTTGACATCCGAGGGCTTCGAGGACCTGTCTGCATGCCTCTTTGTCCCACTGTAGGGATGACACCACCACGTCGGCATGTTCGAGCAAAGGGCACCGCCCGGCGGTCACCAGCGCACAGGGTCGCTCTGGGGCATCCCCCTGGCCAGGGACAGGGCCGGGGCACCATGAAACGTCGTAGCCCCACCGCCCCAGCGAACGCCAGGCGGCCCAGGCTACCGCCGGGTCCGGCTCCTCGAGCAACACCCGGTGACGACGCTGCCTTGGAGATGATGCATCCAGGGTGGGGTCAATTCTCCAGAGCCGTGCCTCATCGGTCCCAAGCTCCGCAGTCCTATTCACCTTTGTCTTGAACAAGATGATCGTCCTTCCTTGGAACTCCCCGGTCCTATCCGCGCATCGTCCTTCCGGCCCCACCACCTCCACCAGGGTCTTTAGTCCCGACTTTTGCCGCCTTCACCGCAAAGAGAGATCAGCTCCCATCGCCACGGCCGGAGCGGTTGTCGAGGGGGACGACCGACAAGTCCGGGACCTTTGGCTCTATCGGGCGACCACGGCGAGCCCTCAGAGTCACTCGGATAAGGACACAGCTCGAGGAGAGCTGCCGACCAGGAGGTGGCGCATTGACCGAAACGGCGCCGGGCACCATGAGCCGTGAGCTCCCCGAGACCGACCCCATGGGGATGCCCCTGGACTGGGAGTGGCTGCGCGGGGCGCGCAGCGAGTGGGGGGTGCGCCCCAAGCCCAGCTCACGGGGTCTCACCATGATGGACATAGCCGTCGGCTCCTACCGGGAGGTCCCCGAGTATCCGCCGCAGCGCACCATGGCGCCGAGAGGGGCCGACGTAGATCCGGACATGCCCGATATGGGATACATCGTCAACCGCAAGTCCGAGGTGTGGGCCGAAAACGTGGCCGAGCTCTATGAGGAGGCGGTCTCGCGGCAGTGGTCGGCCACCCGGGACATCCCCTGGGGCCAGCTCACCGAGTTGCCCTCCGACCTGGAGCACGCCGTCTGCCAGCTCTGCACCATGCTCACCGAGGTCGAGATGATCGCCACCGACCTCCCGGCCAAGTGGATGTGGCGGATCAATCACGATTTCCTGGAGACCAAGATGTTCCTGGCCACCCAGATCATGGACGAGGCCCGCCATGCCGAGGTCTTCCGCAAGCGGGCACTGGCCAACGGGGGCGGGCTGCTGAAGGCCCGCCGGGGCGGGGAACTGCTCCTCCGGGAGATTCTCCAGGCCAAGAGCTTCACCCAGGCCAGCGCGCTGCTGCACCTGCTGGGGGAGGGTCTGATCCTGGATTTGTTCCGTGAGGGAGAGCTGATCGCCCCCACCGACGTGGAGAAGCGCATCTTCCGCCTGGTCATGCAGGACGAGGCCCGCCACGTGGCCTTCGGGACTCTGCACCTGCGCTATTCCATCGAGCACGATCCGGACGCGGCCGAGGAGATCCACGAGGCCCTCGACGCCGGGGAGGAGGTCCTCTTCCAGTTCGGTGCCCAGCCCACCAACAACACGGCCATGGCCACCCTTCTGGCCGGAGGGGTGGAGCGCATCGCGGAGGACGGCTTCCCGCTCTCTCAGCGCCTGTCGGTCAAGATGCTCACCTCCTACCTGGCCCGCTGCGAGCGCGCCGGTCTCAACCGCCTGGAGCGCACGAAGATCCCGATGGATCTGCTCGGTATCGACCCGACCGCCGTGGAGGTGGCCTAGCTATGACCACTTATCACGCCACGGTCATCCCGATGGACTCGGTAGAGGTGTTCCGGGGCCTGGCGGCCCAGATGGAGGAGCACCGGGGCGAGTTCGAGGCCCTCGGGCTGTGTGATCTGGACCTGGAGGTGAAAGTCGGACGCGGCTCCGCTGGCCCGCTGCGGGTGTTGCTTCGCTTCCGGGACTACGGCTGCGAGGACGTGGTGGCCCTCGAGCCCGAGGAGCAGGTGCATGCCGACTGCCGCCTCGAGGGGGAACTGGCCGTCTGGGAGGAGATCCGCGACGACATCGTGGCCAACGGCCGTTCGACCGGCCGGCTCACGATCAGTTCGCTCGTGCTGCTGGGCGAGCGACTCCGCCTGGGAGGGGTCGACCCCATGGGCGTCGATCGCTTCTTCCGCTACGCCGAGACCGTCCAGCGCTTCTTCGACGGGATGCCAGGGCTGATCGCATCGGCCGGGGCGCCGGCACCGGCGGGGGCCTGAGGGCCCACCAGAGACAAACCGCGACAGAGACTATGGAGAGGGACGTGATGACGAACATGATGCAAGGCTCTAGATCGGCGCCGACGTGTCCGGGCTGTGGGGAGGCCCTGACCAGGGTGGTCGATCTTCCCTACGGATATTGGGAGTGGGACGGCGCCGCCTACCGCCACCGCTACTCGGTCGAAGGCGTGGTGGTGCCGGAGTTCGCCTGCGCCGCCTGCCTGGGGGGCCTCCCTGAGTTCCACCCCGAGGACGTCCAACCCGCCCGGACCCCTGCGGGCTAGGGGACCCAGCCCGGGTCACTGGGAGGTGAGACGATGAGTCTTCGCGTTGTGGCCGAAGCGTGCATTGGTTGCGGAGGCTGTGAGTACAGCTGTCCTACCGGAGCCCTGAGTAAGACCGACTCGTTCCTGGGCATCTTCGCCATAGATCCCTACACCTGCGACGACTGCGGGAAATGCGTGTCCAAGTGCCCGGTCGACTGCATCGTGGCCGACCCGGCTTGGCCGACCTGCTACGCCCGGGGCTGTCCGCTCGGCTCGCGTCGCCTGGCCGGCACCGAGTGCTCGGTCTGGCAGAGCAATTGCCCCCGCTGCGGCAACGCCCTGTGGAGGATCCCGGGCAGTGACCGGTGGCAGTGCTCGGTCTGCGAGTTGGGGCTCCGGGTCCGCTGCCCCAAGGTCCACCACCTGGCCGGCGTCGGGAGCTGAGGTAGTTCCCGGGCCCGGGGGCCCGGCCCGATCAGATGGCGCGACGACCGGGGGTCATGGGCCCGTCATGAGCCCGGGAACACCGTGCAGGCGCCGCTGGCCAGGCCGGAAGCGCAGGTGAGGGTCGGAAGACCCATGGTCCGAGCGTGGCGGACCAGGAGCGAGTAGGGCGGCGCAAGGTCGACGCCGTCGGGCCCGGCCAGGTAGCCCGGACCCCGTCCGGACACGCCGTCATGACCGTACTGCCAGACGATCCGGTTGAGCCGCGGATCGACCACGATGACTCGGTCATCGGCGTCGTCGTTGCAGAGGATGTCCCCGCTGCTCTGGATGGGCTCGCACAGGGAAGGGTCATCGAGCCTGCCCGAGCCGGTGGTGGGTCCGTAGCGCCAGAGGAGACGACCCTGCTGATTGAACTCCACGATCTGTCCGGGATTCGAGTAGTCGACGCTGAGATAGACGCCGGGGGAGACCTCGTTGGTGTCCGACGGGTAGGCCACCCCCGGCGGGTGGGTCGACCAGAGGATCTGGCCCGAGAGGGACATCTCGTCCACCCAGTCCCCGTTGATCTCGGTGACGATGTAGTTGCCGTCGGTGAGGGGGAAGGCGCCGTTGGGGCTCCCGAAGCGCAGCGGCGGGGCGTGCAGGCAGGCGGTGTCCTGGATACCGATCCGCTGGGCGGGGGCCGTGGCGCCGGAGCGCAGGATCAGCAGGCTGCAGTTCTTTATGTCGGCCACGATCACATAGCCGTTGGGCGTCATCATGGCGTCGTCGGGATTGGAGAGCTGGTCCGGTCCCGAGCCGGCCACTCCAGGTTGGCCGAAGCGCCACTGCAGTCGCGCCGGGGCCAGGCTGATGAGGGAGATGACCTGGTCGGTCTCCTCGGTGGCGATGATGCCGGTTGCCTTCGGGATGAAGAAGGCGTCATCGGGCGAACGGAAGGACTGCCCGGCCGCCAGGGAGCCCGGTTGGGGAAACTGCCAGACGATGTTGCCGGCGGGGTCGATCGCCACGAGGCGGTCGTTCTCCTCGTCGGCCACCAGCACGTCACCGGGGAGCACCGCCGGGTTTGAACCGGGGGCGAGATTCGGCCCCGGGCTCATTCCCCGGCCCGGGGGCGAGGCGAAGGGAAGCCGGCCATCGGTAGTGGTCGCCCCGTGCCCCGCGGCTGGAGTGGCCTTAGGAGAGCGGAGGAGGACGGCAGCGACAACCAGGATGACCAGGACCAGCGTGCCAAGAGCCGTCCGGCGCAGTCGGGTCGAGCGCGGGACCTGGTGGGAGCGCGCCTCGGGGCGGCCTCGAGCGGCCCTGGCGACATCGGGGTGCCCTCCGGTCATATCCGGCCAATGGTCATGCCAGGAGCATGGGGTGGGCCCGACCCACCGACCAGAGTCGAAGGTCCCATTCCAGGCCTGACACGGCGGCGTCCTCTGCGCCGGAGTGCCACCCGCCCGGTCCGCATCAGCTCCAACGAGACGAGCATGCCGTGGGCACGGCTTGCCGGATCACGCCCTGGCCGCCACCTCGAGCACCTCCGTGCGCGTCACCCGAACCCCAGGACGTATCTCCGCGCCAGGGACGAACCCCGCGGCGTGGCGTTCAACCCCCTCGCGGGTCTCCAGGACGACGACGCCGATGCCCACGCCGCGCTCCTGGGCGGTCATGAACGTGGCTGAGACGAAACCGGCCAGCTGACGCATGGCGGGGGCCAGCTCCTCCCGCAAGCCGCGGCGGCCTTCCTCCGGATCCTCCTCTCGATTGTCCACCTCAACGACCAGGGCGTACATCTTTCAGACCTGCTCGTTGTATCGGGCTTGGAGCTCTCCCGGCGGGACCTCCTCGATGGCGGTGGCCACCCACCAGATATTGGACCACCGATCGAGCAGGGCGGCCTCTCGGTTCCCGTAGAACTGATCGGCAGGCTCGGAGCGAACGGTGGCTCCAGCCTGCACCGCCCGGGCGAAGGTCTCATCCACGTTGTCCACGTAGACGTAGGCCGCCGAGGGCCGAGCCGGGAGCTGGTCGGTGGCATCGCTTAGCATCACGACCGAGTCGCCCAGCTGGACCTCGGAGTGGCCGACGCTGCCGTCGGTGCGGGTGATGCGCTCCCGCTCGGTGGCCCCGAAGGCCGCCGAGAGGAACTTTTACCAGGTCCTGGGCACCGTCGACTATGAGAAACGGACACACGCTGGGGTGGGAGGCAGGAGTTGGGATCATCGTCCAATGCGGGGGCCGTTCTGGGCGAAGATCCAGTGGCGCCCCTCACAGTCGGCGGCGGAGTAGGACCGGAACCCGCGCTCGGCTATGGGACTGAGGATCCTGGCGCCGGCGGCTTCGGCGTGTTTGAGGTGGGCATCGAGGTCGTCCACGTAGACAAAGGGCGAGTCGGTGCCAGCCTGGCCGCCCCCGCCCCACAGCACGAGGAAGTTGTTCCCGACGCGAAGCTCGATCCAGGTGTACTCGGGATCGCCCTCCTGGCTGGGGATGTCGGCGGTGGCCTCGAGTTGGAATACCTCGACCAGCCAGCGCGCCGTGGCAGCCGGCGTGGCGGATCGAAGGACCAGGTGCAGTCGGCCGTAGTCCGGACGGCGGACATCCCGACTGCGCCGGTCGAGATAGCGGGGGAACCATTGCGGCGCCATCCGCAGCATGGACAGCTGGGCGGTACCATCGACCCCGTCCGGTACGGTGCCTGTAACCCGGACCCGGGTCCCAGACGCCTGGGACTCGAAGGTCACCTCGATGGTCACGTCATTGCGGGTCGTCCAGGCCAGACGAGCGCCCGGCTCCCAAATGGTGATCGTGCCGGTGACCAGCTCCTCTCCACCGTAGTCCTCGACCAAGCGACCCCCGACCCCGCTCTCCATCCGACGCTCGAGTAGGCGAGCCGAGTTGTAAGCATCGATAGGGCCGCGTCCCCACCACTGGTCGAACTCGTCGGTGAAGATCCGAAAGGCCGTCACCGGGTCAACGTCGACCACGATCTGCTCGGTCATGGTGGTCATCGTGTTCTCTCCTCCACGTGTCGCTTGAACGAGCGAAGCTGGCTGCGCCACTCCGCCTGCAGCTGATCGAGAAAGGCCCGGACGACCACCAGCGACTCCGGCTGCAGTCTGAAGAGCCGGACCCGGGCGTCCTCGGGGACGCGCTCGTCCTCGATGATCCCGGACGTGAGCAGGATCTTCAGATGCCGGCTCATGGCCGGCTGGGTCATTCCGGTCGCCTGGGCAAGCTCACCCGCCCGGTGAGGTCGGGTACCGAGCAGTTGCACCACCTGACGTCTGGTCGGATCGGCCAGTGCCTCGAATACATCCACTGGGAGTGAATAGTTACCTATTACGTAAACAATGGCAACCCGCACCGCCCCGCAACGCCCTACCAAAGGGAGCTCTACGACCGCCCCGCGCAGCTGGATCATGACGCCCACCGGCGCCAATTTGCGCTACCAGGACTCAGCGAGGTCCATCATCGACCAAGACGCACGAACCGCCGCCTTCCGACGCATCAGACGAAGTCGAGGGTCTGGAAACGGCTGCCGAGTATGGCCCTGGAGTCGGTGCGGAGAACCTTTTCCAGGACGGTTGCGTACACCTGACGGAAGTCGATGTTGGAGAGCAGGTTCCCGTTGGTGTCGAGCCGAGTGAGCGAGGGCTCTTCGCCATAGAACCTCCCGCCTCGAACTTGCGGCCCGACCACGAATAACGGTGCTGCCGTTCCGTGGTCGGTCCCGCCGCTGGCGTTCTCGCCCGGTCGGCGCCCGAACTCCGAATAGGTCATCAAGACCACGCTGTCCGCGCCGGGGCTTCCCGCCAGTCCCTTGAAGAAGGCTGTTACTGCGGTGTCGAGCTCACCTAGCAGTCTCTCGTGGTTGGCCTTCTCATCGGCGTGGGTGTCAAAGCTTGCCAAACTGACCTGGTACACCTGCGCCGCGGCGCCGGCGGTGATCAGGTCGGACACGACGGCCAGCGCGGAGCGGACGTCGTTCGGGCCAACGACCCCACCACCGTCGCTCACCGTCGCCGCGCCGGCGGTACCCGCTCCAGCTCGGCCACCCCCCTTGGGCGGAGCCTGCAGGTCGGTCAGACGCTGCCGGAGTGCTAGCAGGTCCCGACCGGAGCTAGCCACGTCCGCTACCAGACCAACTCGGTCCGGTGAGGCAGTTTGCATCGCGGCGTATGCCTCCTGGAAGGCGGAGTCCCCTGAGAGGGTCACCGTCGGGCCGATGATCGCGGCCGCCGTCTCTTTGTCCCCCCGAAGGATTGGGGGGAGTGTGGCGCCGACGCTGATTGCTCGCTCCGGCCCGTCACCAACCTCGTCCAGCCACCTCCCCAGCCAACCCGAGCCGGTCCCGTCGATCACGTTGGCGGTCTGCCATATCGCCATTGAGGCGAAGTGACTGAGGTTGGGGTTGGGGTAGCTGACCCCGCGCACGATGGCAAGGTGGCCGCGCTTCCAGAGGGACTGGAGGCCGGGCAGTTTCGGATTCAGGGCCAAGCCCTCGGCCAGGGGGAGAGCCTCTGAAGCTTGGTAGCCGAGGTTCGGACGCAGCGAGAGGTACGCGGGGTCGTTGTAGGGGATGACCGTGTTGAGACCGTCGTTGCCCCCGTAGAGGGTGATCAGCACCAGCGGGCCGAAAGTGCCGCTCGATGAAACCGACGCCGGTTTGGCGCGCTGCTCCCAAGGGCGGATGGCCGCCAGTGCGCCGGCGGTCGCAGCCGCCGCCCCCATGGCGCCCGCGCCGGCAAGAAACTGCCGGCGAGACAAGCGACCGGCGATACCCGGCCGCTCCGGCCAGCTGGGACGATCAGGTGGCGCTTGAGGTGGGGGAATCCAAGTCATGGTGGCTCCTGCTCAGGCGACGACGTAGTCCGGGGAGGCGAGCGCGAGGGCGACGAGCTGTCTAGGTCGGTGCGCTTGTGTCTCGAGCGCGCTGGCCGTGGTGGGACCCCAACCGTCGAGACCGAGCAGGTCGGCCACTGCGGCCGGGCGCTGGGATGGCGGTACCGACTCGATCGCACTCAGATCGGCCCATCGGGCGAAGACAAGCGCCAACTCCAGGCGGACCTCGGCGGTGGCTGTATCGAGCCAGTAGGAGTTCTGCCCCCAGCCCCCGACATTGGGCGGGTTGAAAGGCTCCTGGCCGAGGGCGGTGGCCAAGCGAGCCAGGCTGGCCAACCCGCTGCCACTCTCAGATGGCGAGGAACCGGCCTTCACACCCAAAGCCCGGGCGACGCCGGTGACGTACTCGATCGGCTGTTTGACCAGCCCGCTTCGCGTCTTGGCCGAGCGAAAGTTCGGGTGCAGAAAGATCGCCCGCAACGACCCCGTCACGTCAAAGCCCGACCCGTACGCCCCCATTAGGTCATCGATCACCGGGTCGTCCGTCGTGACCGGGTAGGCGAAATGGCTCCATAGCTTCGCCAGGACGAAGCGGGCCGAGTCGGGCTTGTTGACCAGGATCGAGATGACCCCGGTCCCGTCGAAGTCACCGGTCTGGCCTAGGAACGTCTTGGCTCCATAGTCGTGCTGGGAGGGCTCGAAGATGTACCGGTAGGCTCTGCGAGAGTAGGACCAGCCCGTGAACGAGCGGGCGCTGGAAACGACGTCGTCCTGGGTGTAGTGCCCGATTCCGATTGTGAACAGTTCCATCAGTTCGCGGGCGAAGTTCTCGTTCGGGTGGGCCTTCTTGTCTGTCTCGGTGTCGAGCCAGAACATCATCGCTCCGTCCTTGGCGACCGCCTGGGTCAACGCCTCGAAACTGCCAGCGCCCTGGGTGCGGAAAAGCTGGTTCTGCAGGTACATGAGCTCTGGATCCCGGACTTTGGAAGCGCCAGTGGCGAAGTGTCCATGCCAGAACAGGGTCAGCTTCTCGCGAAGCGGGGTGGAGGTCGCCACCATGCGCCGCATCCACCACTCCTGCAGCGCCGTCACGCCGGAGCGCAGCTCGGCGTTGGCCGCCCGACGCTCGGATGCTGATGCCGTTGCTCCGGGAACCTGAATAGCGGGGAAAGCCGGCACCACCTCGGCGTCGCCAGCGGGGTCGGGGCCGGTCAACCCCGCGAGCAGGCTTTCGACCGCGGCCTCATATCCGGCGGGCACGAGGGTGTCCAGCTCGGCTCCCTTCAGCCCGAAACCGGCCCGCCTGTACAAAAGGGCGATGTCCGATCGAACGATGTCTACGCTCATCGGCGTCCATCATCGGCCCCTGATGTTAAGAAAGTGTGAGAACGCCGCGATAAGTGGCAGGCCGGGTCCGCTCAGCGACCCCTGGGTGCCGACTGGGCGGATCGATCCGGGACCAGTATTATCGGTGACTGTTGTTGGTCAGCAACAGATGTTGCTGAGGGGCGGGGACCAGTGAAGACCCCCACGGGGTTGACCGCTCTGTTCCGGCACCGGGGTCTCAAGGTCACGCCCCAGCGGCAGTGCATCTTCCGGGTCCTCTACAACAACGATTGTCTCCTCAGCGGTCCAGGCCGTGCGCACGATCTCGGCCAGGCGCATGACCGGGGCCGGGGAGGCCCAGTGCCAGCCGAGGACCAGCTGGGGCCGGCTCGTGGCTGCGGCCAGGGCGGTGATGGGCAAGCCGCTGGAGTTGGACGCCAGGATGGCCCCCGCCGAACAGATCCGGTCCAGCTCCTTGAACACCTCGATCTTGAGTTCCAGCCGCTCGGGCACGGCCTCGATGACCAGGTCCCGGTCACCCAGGGCGGCGCTGCCCAGGGCGAAGCTGACCCGGGCCAGGGCGGCATCAGCCTCCTCCTGGGAACGCAGACCCCGGGCGACGGCCGCCCCCAAGCCGAAGCGCCCGGTGATGATGGTCTCGCGGCCCTTGTCCAGGGCGGCCTGGTCGATGTCGGCACAGATCACCGAGTGACCGGCCAGGGCCATCACCTGGGCGATGCCCGCCCCCATGACCCCCGACCCATGACCCCGATCCTCTCCGGCATGGACCCTCCCTCGACGGCGCCGCCGTGGCGGCGGCGCCGACCGGCACCGTAGGCGGCGGGGCGGCGGCTACCTACCTAACGGGCGGCGGCCGCCGGGGCCACCCTAGAGAGGGTCGAGGGGACCCGGCCCCGGGAATCTCGAACCGGAAACGAATGAGGAGGAGCTCCGGGGCCGGGACCTGGCCTGCTACAGCCCGCTGGACGGGCGCTGCCGCGCCGACGTTGTCCATGGCCACGAAAAAGTCCCTGGTTTTGGCCACAGGAAGTCCCAGGTGGTGGCCATGAGAAGTCCCTGATTTTGGCCACGAGAAGTCCCGGCCCTCGCTGAAGCATCCACCTGAGGGTCCCCTCGGCCGGACACGGT
>DAHUYE010000028.1 GCA_027315345.1 Actinomycetota bacterium | reverse complement strand
AATCGACGCCGTGATCGGGGTGGCCGGTTCCGGGAAGACGACCGCCCTCGAAGCTTTGGGCCTGGCCTGGACCAACGCCGGGCACCGGGTACTGGGCAGTGCCACCTCGGGCCAGGCGGCCCGCAACCTGGGCACCGAGGCAAACATCGACGCCCACACCGTGGCCTCCCTGACCCGGTCCCTGGAGGCAGGGCGCATCAGGCTCGCCCCGACGGATTTGATCATCCTGGACGAAGCCGGCATGACAGAAGATCGCGACCTGCTCAAGCTCCTCAACGCGGCGGGGGCGGCCCGGGCCCATGTGGTCATGGTCGGTGACCCTCTCCAGCTGGCTGCCGTGGGTCCCGGGGGAGCCATGGAGGCGGTGGCCGATCGCCATCCCGGCCTGCACAGCCTGACCGAGAACCGCCGCCAGTCCGACGAGGCCGAACGGGCCGCCCTGGCCGAGCTGCGCCACGGGGAGGTGGAGGCGGCGGTGGACTACTACGCCCGCACCGGGCGCATCCGGACCGAACCGGATCGCCAGACGGCCATGGAGGCGGCCGTGGATGCCTACCTCGCCGACTGCTCCGCCGGCCGGGACGCCCTGTTGCTGGCCTGGCGCCGAGACCACGTGGCGGAGATGAACGCCTTGGTCCGAAAGAGACTCCAGGACACCGGCGCGCTGTCCGGGGTGGAGATGACCGCCCCCGGAGGAGCCCGCTATGCCGCCGATGACCGGGTGGTCTTCACCGCCCCCAACCACGACGCCGGGGTGGTCACCTCCCAGATCGCCACGGTGTATCTGACCGATGACGCCGGGGACACCCCGGCCCTGGTCCTCGAGCTGGGCGACGGTCGCCGGGTGCGCCTGGAAGGTGACGCCATCGACGCCTCTCATCTCTCCCATGGGTATGCCATGACCGTTCATCGTTGTCAGGGCGCCACGGTGGACACGGCCCACGTGCTGGGCGACGGGGGAGGACGAGAGCTGGGCTACGTGGCCATGAGCCGGGCCCGGGAGCAAACTCACGTGTACCTGGCCGCCGATGACCAGGCCCAGGCCAGGGAGGACCTGGTCCGGGACTGGAGCACGTCCCGCCGAGTCCGCTGGGCCATCGACACCACCTGGCCGGCCGGAGCGACCCAGGCCAGAGAGGCGCCCCTGCATCTCATCTACCCCGGCCTGGAGCGGGCGGTGGTCAAAGCCACCGGCGAAGCCATCGCCGCGGTCATCCCCGCCCCGGTCTCCGACGAGCAGATCCGCTTGGCCGACCGCCGCCTGGAGGAACTGGAGGCGATGGAGAAGCGGATCGGCTGGGGCCAGGGTCGCTGGGCCGACCCGGCCCTGGCCGAAGCCGCTGAGGCGGTCAGGGTCAAGAAGGTTGTGTTGGACTCCGCCAACCAGGCCGCCGACTGGGCCCGCTCCCCGGTCGCCCGGGCCCGGCATCACCTCCGGGCCCAGCGCATGGGCCGGGCCCTGGCCGAGGCCAGGGACCACCTGGAGACGGTCGCCGCCCCCCACCGGGCCGACCTGGAGGTCGAGATCACTGAGGCCAGGGCAGAGCTGGTCGGACTCCAGGAGACGGCGGTGGCCCGGGCCGGCTTTGAACAGGCCCATCCCGGAGCCGCCCCGCGCCTGGCCCGAGCCGTCCGTGAGAGCCACTGGCCCATCCCCGCCGTGCGCCGGGCGGTCCCCGACACCGCCCTGGGGGCGGTGGAGACGCTCAACGGCCCGTCCATGGTGGAGGTCAAGGCCGAGGCATTCGAGCTGCGACCGGGATCGGCCCGCCACGTCGAGTACATGAAGGCCGAGGCAGTGCGCCAGGCGGCGCCCCAGCCTCATCCGGCGCCGGCGCCGCCGGCACCACGGATCAGGGGCCCGCGCCCTGGGCGGTGAGAGCGGGGGTTGTTGCGACAGAATTGATTCCTTGGCCGGGATCGTGGTCAGGCCGCGCTGCGGGAGGGTCCGGACCGCCGCGCCCGGCCGGCCCGGCGGTGCGCCATGACGCCGGGTAAGGATCCTCTTGACCAGTCACTCTGCGTGGCGCATACTCACCAATAACGGGCGACTTGCCGCGAACCGTACCTACGGGATGGATCGCTTTGAAGTCGGATTCGATTCGATTCAGTGGGTGGGAGGATCAATGCGTCGCTTCGTTTCATTGTTCGCCGCCGTTCTGTGTCTTGCTACTGTGACGCTCGGTACGGCGGCCTCTGGGGCTCCATCGCCGCCGCCGAACTCGAGCGGCACGCCACCACAAACGGCCGTAAATCGTCCTCCGGGAACGGCGCCGTGTCCTACTCCTGCTGGCAAGACGTCCGATCCCCGTGCCGCCTGTCAGAGCAATGCGCAGTCCACAAGTCCTTCGGGGCCGGGCGCGGCGGCCGAAGCCGACTTGAGTCTTCCCCCGGGCCTGTCACCCTGCCCGGCGAAGCCCGGAGCCGTCGCCAACACGGACGCGAGCTGCGCGTCTGGTAGTGGTGCCACCGCAACCAACTCCGAGCCCTCGCCTCTACAGGTGTCGCTTCCTCCGGGTGGGTCCCCCTGTCCCTCGACGACAAAGAAGCCGTCCAGCCCTTACGCGTCATGCCCGGCATCCTCCTCGGCCCCATCACCGGGTCTACGCGGCGAGCTGTGGGTGACGGCCCCTGATTCGTGCAGTTACCGGAGTGTTCCATTGAACTCCTGAGTGGAGCAAGAGACGCAGCCGGTAGTTGGCGAAGTTGCGGAAGCCATGGCCGATGCGGCGGATCTTTT
>DAHUYE010000026.1 GCA_027315345.1 Actinomycetota bacterium | reverse complement strand
CACCAGGCCTGACCAGACGCCGCCATACGCCGACGACCTCGGAGAAGATGGGCTCGTCCGATACAAGTACAGGGGAGTGGACCCGGCTCACTCGGACAACCGGGCCCTCCGAAAGGCGATGGTGTCCGGGCTCCCCCTCGTCTACTTCATTGGCGTGGACCGGGGCACGTATGTGGCTCGCTATCCCGTCTGGTTGGTTGCTGAGGATCCGGCGCGCCATGAATTCTCCCTGGCCGTGGACGAAGCACAGCGGGCCCTTGACGTGTTAGCTCGGGACTATGTCGCCCGCCTCACGATGGCCCGACTCCACCAGCCGCTATTCAGGGCCCGGGTCTTGCGGGCTTATCAGGATGCCTGTGCCATGTGCCGTCTCAGACACCCTGAGCTCCTTGATGCGGCGCACATCCTGCCCGACGGCCATCCTCGTGGCGACCCAGTCGTACCCAACGGTCTTTCTCTGTGCAAGATCCATCACGCCGTCTTCGACCGCAACATCATCGGAGTGCGACCCGACCTGACCCTCGAGGTCAAGGCCCGCGTGCTGGAGGAGATCGATGGTCCGATGCTTCGTCACGGCATTCAGGAGATGGCAGGCGCAGTCCTCACCGTCCCCCGTGACAGACACTCGCGCCCCGACTCCGAGCGTCTGGCCGAGAGGTACGAAGAGTTCCGCCAAGCTGGCTGAAGGTCCCTCGCGGCCGGGCCGGTGGCTTGCGCTCCGCATGCGTTGGCGCGGAGACCGGCGCGCACAATGGCGTGCTATCTGTGGGGCACGGGGCGTGCTAAAGTCTGATTAACACCTGTGCTAGATCATGGCCAAGAGGAGTTGGAACGCCCGAATACCTGTCCCGCCTCGTGGACCCGCTTCTGAGTGAGCTCCTGGCCGGACAGCCGGCCGTGCTCCTGGTGGGGCCGCGGGCGTGCGGGAAGACCACCACCGGGCGCCGTCACTCCCGGGGGGTGATCCGCCTCGATCGACCGGCGGAGGCCACCGCAGCGCGGGCCGACCCCGACGCCATGCTGGCTGACGGCCCCTTTCCCCTTCTGGTCGACGAGTGGCAGCTGGTCCCCGAGGTCCTCGGTGCGATCAAGCGGGCCGTTGACGACGATCCCGTCCCCGGGCACTTCGTCGTCACCGGTTCGACCCAGGCCGACCTCACGACGGCCGGCTGGCCGGGCACCGGGAGGTTGATCCGGGTGCCCCTATACGGCCTGACCGAGCGGGAGCTGGAGGGTAAGGCCGAGGAAGCCCCGCTCCTCGACCGCCTCCTGTCAGGGGGATTCGAGGCTCTGCCGCCCAGCCCGCCTGAGCCAACCGACACCCGGGGCTACGTCGAGCGCGCCCTGCGGGGAGGATTCCCGGAGCTGGCTCTGGCGGCCAGCGAGACGGTACGGCGGCGGTGGCTGGCCAGCTACGTCGACCAGATCGTGTCCCGTGACGTCTCGCAGGTGGGCGCGGTCCGCGACCCCGCCCGCCTCCGGCGGTACCTGCAGGCGCTGGCGGCCAGCACTGCCGGCATCCCCACACTCCAGACTCTCCTCGACACAGTGGGCATTGACCGCTCGACGGCCACGTCCTACGACACCATCCTGGAGCAGCTCTTCGTGACCGAGCGAGTGCCGGCATGGTCGAGCAACCGCCTGAACCGCTTGGTCAGGCTTCCCAAGCGCTACCTCGTGGACCCGGCATTCCTCGGCCCGCTGCTCGGCGTCGATGCCAGGGGCGTCCTGCGCGATGGTGATCTGCTGGGTCGCCTGCTCGACACATTCGTCCTGGCTCAGATGCGGGCCGATTGCGCAGTGAGCGAGTTGGGACTGCGTCTGTTCCATATCCGCGACGCCAACGGACGACATGAAGTTGACCTAGTGGCGGAGCTGCCCGACGGACGGGTCATCGGCATCGAGATCAAAGCCGGCGGCTCACCGGGGTCTGGCGACGCCGCCCATCTGGTCTGGCTCCGCGGAGCTGTTGGAGACCGCTTCATCGGCGGTGTCGTGTTCCACACCGGCCCGCGTGCATTCCGCCTGGATCAGGGAATCCTGGCGCTACCAATCTGCACGTTGTGGCAGTAGCCCACAGCAGATTTGAAATTCCAACGGTGAAGGGCACCGTCACCGACCGATCAGGTGGCTATCAAGGCAAGTGCACCTCGAGCCACACGCCGGCGGACGCGGCGATGATCCCGAGCTCGTTCGGATCAGAGGACACCACGAGGTCGCCACGTCTCAGGGCCCCCTCGACCACAAAAGCCGCTGCCACGTCGGCTGTCCCGGTCCGAGAGGCGAGAGCACCAACGGCGCCGGCGTTGGTCTCGTCCAGGGCCTCGACTCTGCAGCCGGCAAGCAGCAGGGCCAGCTGATCCGGCGGGCTTCCCCCACCCCAAGCCTTGGCGATACATGGGGCTGGCACGGTGGGAATTTCTCGTATCTCGAGTAGAGCTTCATGGCGGGCCCACATCCGCTCCAGACCCGCAGCCGCGGCCACGAGCGCTCCGGTGTCGTACGTGACGCCCATCAGTCGGATTTCCTGGGCCGAGTGCCGCTGCGCTTACCTCGCCGCTGCACCTCCTCCGCCCAATGCCGAGCCAAGGACAACTCCTCGATTGAAGGACCCTTCTGGCCGCGTTTGACCGCTCCGACGGCGCGTAGACCTCTTCGGATGGTGAGTTCCTTGCGAATGAGATTTGCTAGCCAGGCGCTGTAGGTGAGGCCCTCGCGCTCGGCTGCGGTTTGCACGGCTTCATCGAGTTCGGGTGGTAACTAGATGGATCGCTTCTGTCGTCCGGTCACCATCCAGAGATTGTACTACTAGGGTACGAATAAGTAGGACAGCGGTAGGAGTTTTGGGAATGGATTGGGAATGAAACGCGGAAAATGCAGTAGATTCAATGGATCTGGTGGACGCGAAAAGGCCCGGAAACATTGACGTTCTGGATCCAGTGAAACTGGAAAAACGGTCCGGGCTAGATTCCTAAACCGTGCGTCGCACGTTCGAGTCGTGCCGGGGGCGCAAGATGTGCTGTCGTCGACGTGGGTCAACGACCTCCGGTCGTCAAGCGGCCAACAGCCGGCGTACCTCTTCCGCCTCCAGCGGCTCGAAGGTGCTCTGCTCGACCCACATCCGCGTTCCGCTTGGAAGCCATAGGTAGATGGCACGGGCGGCACCCAGTGTTCGGTCTGGTCTCCGGGGCCAATCCGTGAGCTCGGCAATCTCGCGGACGGCCTTGGCCGAGGGGGAATCAGGCCGAAACCGCTCTAGCCAGCGTTGGAGATGCCGAACGCCGGCCAGACTGGCCGACTTCGCCCCGTTGCACGACGCGTGGGCAACCACGAGGTTGTCGATGGTGTTGTCCGGATGTCGTGACCACGGAAGGAAATGGTCCACAGCCGGCTGCCGATGGATGAGCGTCTGACAGTAGAAGCAAAGAGCGCCTTGGGCATCGAAGAGTGGACCTCGGATCCTCTCCAGGCTGATGCGAGACGATCCGAACAGGAAGTCGTCGAGACGCTGCCGGTCAACTAGATCGGGGTTGCGCTCCGCGACTCTCGAAGCCCATTTCGCCTCGATCAAGGGTCTCAGTAGCGGAGTCAGTCGGACTAGCCAGTCGCCAACGTTCGGGCGCAAGCGGAGCAGGTCGTCGAAGTCAGCGCGATCCGTGGTCCCGCGCTTGACTTCATCGGGCCAGGCGAAGTCATAGATAAAGCGATCTTCAATAGCTCCGCGGCCCTCACCGAAGCGCTGCAACTTGGCCAGCGGCATCCCGAGAACGGTTGCAACCAGTTCACCCTTGAGAACCTGCCACCCAGCTTCATCGACGGCTCTCGCGTCTTCGATGCTGGCCCCCGGACCCAGATCATGAAGCCTTCGCCACGCTCCGAGCTTGGCTGGTATGTCGTTTTGGGGAGATTGAGCGAGGACTCTGGGCCCGGCGCCGGCAGGAGCCCCATATGGGGAGGTCTGGGGCCAGTAGAGCTCGATAACCCGCTCGGCCACCTGTCGACCCCGTAGCTCGGACGGAGCACCGGTCTCGGGGTCCAGTTGCTCGGCCACCAGTTCTAGGATTGCTAGCAGCGTGGCCAGCTTGTAAGTAGCGGAGTACCTAGTGGCTTCCAACAAGGCCAGGAGTCGCTCGGCGAATCGGAGGCAGTCATCGGCTCCCTCGGTCACAGACCGAAAATGCTATAGCCACTGAGTCGTTTAGCTTCGGGTGTAGGCGTCCGAGAAGGGGGTAGCCAGCGCTGGACCCCGGCCTGTACCCTGGCGGTGGGGCTGGTACGAGGCCAGGGGTTTCTGGGTGCGGACGGAGGGTTCATCTGACGTGACCGCCCATCCTGCCTACCATCCAGGGCGTGCCGGCCGAGAAGGTTCGACTTCGGATAGGTAACCTGGCCAAGGCCGTCCTCGTTACCGGGCAGGCCTACCAGGATCCAAAAGACGCTCTTAACGAGTTCGTCTCCAACGCCGCTGACGAGTATGCGGAGGCCGGTCGAACCGGCGCTCGGATCAGGGTTGTAATCCGCCGGCGGGGACAGAAACCCTTCCTGGCCGTGGACGACGACGGGCGTGGGCTGTCCCCCGATCGTCTCCGCGAGATGGCCCGAAGCCTGTTCGAGTCGGCCAAGGCGGATGACCCCCGGACCCTAGGTGAGAAGGCGATCGGCATCCTGGCCTACCAGCAGCTTGGCGGGCGCTGTGACATCGTGTCTCGACAGGAGGACTCCCCGGAGACGTGGGCCCTGCGGCTCGAGCGCGGACGAGTTACCGCCCTCCTTGAGCGAGAGCGCCGGCGGGTCCGCTCCCAGCCAGGTACCACGGTCTACCTCTCCGACCTCGACCCGGATGTCCTACGGGTTCTGACTCAGCGCAAGGTCGTCGACTATCTGAGACTCCGGCGGGGGGCTGCCCTGGCCAGGGGCGACTATGGGATCGAGGTAGTCGAGGGTCGGAGTGCTGAGGTCGTCCTTCCCGAGCAGCCCGACGGGATCCGGCTGTCCATTGCTGCCAAGCCGACCCTTTGGGGCCGAATCGAGTTTTCGCTCTATGTGGCGCCTCCCGACGGCAAGCGGCGGAGGGTTGCGGTAGTCGGACGAGCCGGCACGACCATCATTGACGACCTCTCCGAGCTTGATGAGTTCAGCGAGGGGCCCTGGGCAACGGATCAAGTCGCGGGCCAGATCGTCTTTGAGTCACTCCAGCAGAGCGCCGGGCGCAGGGCCGTCCTCCGGGATCGTGAAGCCTTTCCGGTCTTCGTCCAGACGGTCAAGTCGGTGGAGCCGGCCGTGGCTCAGACTGTGCATCGGGTCGCCCAGGAAGTGGATGCCCAGACTGCTGACCGGCTCTCGGACGTCGTCCGGCGCGTCTTCAGCAGGGTTCTCAAGGAGTTGGCCGATCTGGACAATCCGATGCGAACCCCAGTTGGAGACGAACCCGGCACAGGTGGGGTCCTCGACGGACCGGACTCGGGCGGACCCCACCGACCGCGGCCAGACGATCCTGAGCCCCCACCCATAGGGGACCTCTTCCCGCCGCCGTCGGACCCGGTGCGCCGACCGAAGCCCGAAGCCGGGAGTGCCAACCCCGAAGGACGCCGCAACTCGGCCCTACCCAGCCTGGCCCCCGACCCGGAGCCGACCGGCGCCCGCAGCCGGTTTCGTGAGGAGACCGGCACCGTCTTGTATAACGAGTCCCACCCTGACTACTTGATGGTGAAAAACAGTGAGCCGGCCCTGCTCGACTATCTGGCCACGCTGGTCGCCAAGGAGTACGTCGTCTTCAACAATCCGAGAGCTGCCGGCCAGGAGCTGGCAGAGGAGATGGTGCGGATGCTGGTGCGCGTGCGACGACATCTACCCCGGAAGCTCTGAGTCAGCCCGCCCGACCTGACGGGTCCCGCCGAACCCGCGACGCACCTCCACGGGGCCTCAGGCCGTGCAGGTGGAAAACCGACACCCGGAGCCCAGGTGGGCCGACTCCCTGGACCCGGTCACAGTCGACCCGTACCCTCTCCTCGGGAGGGGCGGAGCGATGCTGTACATCCATAGGGCAGAACGGGCTGACGGCCTGGTAGGGGAGCTGGCTGAGCTTCTCAGTCGGCCGGTCGGGGACCCAATGCAGGCCGAGATGGTGGCCGTACCCACGCGGGGGGTCGAGCGATGGCTCACCCAGCGGCTCTCCCACCGCCTCGGCAGCGGCGCCGGCGGGGATGGGGTGTGCGCCAATGTCGACTTTCCCTTCCCAGGCACGATCGTGGGTCGGGCCACCTCGGCGGCCTCCGGCTTTCTGCCTGAAGAGGACCCTTGGCCGCCGGAGCGGTCGGTCTGGCCCCTGCTCGGAGTAATTGACCAGAGTCTGGATGAGCCGTTCATGGCCCTGCTGTCCGCCCATCTGCGAGACAGCTCACCCACGGATGCGGGGGGACACAAGTCCCTGCGTCGGTTCACCACCGCTCGGCACCTGGCCGACCTCTTCGACCGCTACGCCGTTCACCGGCCCGAGATGGTCCAGGCCTGGCACCAGGGAAAACTGGTCATCGACCCGGAACACAACCCGGCGGAGCAATGGCAGTCCGAGCTGTGGCGCCGGCTGCGCACCCGGATCGACGTACCGGGACCGGCCGAGCGGTTCACATCCGCGATGGAGCGGTTGGCCGATGAACCGGACCTGGTCGACCTGCCGGAGCGCTTCTCGCTCTTCGGGCTGACCCGGCTGCCGGCCAGTTATGTCCGGATACTGGGCGCGCTGGGCGTCCACCGGGACGTCCATCTCTTCCTCCTCCACCCCTCCCGGGCCCTTTGGGACCAAGCGGCCGCCATTGACCTCCACGGCTACGACCGGAAGCGAGCGAGTGATCCCACCGCCGATATCCCCGTCAACCCTCTGCTCCGGTCCTGGGGACGTGACGCCAGAGAGATGCAGCTGGTGCTGAGCGAAACATCCCCGGTCGTGGGCGAGCATCGAGCGGTCGACGCGGACGGCTCCAATCTTCTCGGTCTGATCCAAGGAGACATCCGTGCCAATCGGCGCCCGCCAGGGCTCGGGCCCTTCGCCGATAGGGATGACCCTCGGCCCGTCCTGAGCGCGGATGACGACAGCCTCACCGTGCACAGCTGCCACGGCCGGACCCGCCAGGTCGAGGTGATCCGCGACGCCGTTCTCCACCGGTTGGCGGATGATCCCAGCCTGGAGCTGAGGGACGTCATCGTCATGTGCCCGGACATCGAGTCCTTCGCCCCGCTCATCCAGGCCGCCTTCGGGGTGACCGAGTCCGAGGGCGAGCCCGATCTGCCGGTCGTGCCCATCCGCCTGGCCGACCGGGCCATACGCCAGACCAATCCGCTCCTGGCCGTGGCCGCTCATCTCCTGGATCTGTCCGCCGCCCGGGTCACGGCGTCCCAGGTCCTCGATCTGATCTCCATGGAGCCGGTCGGGCGCCGATTCCAGATCGATGAGGACGCCCTCGGCCGGGTGCAGGAGTGGGTCGGTAGCGCCGGGATCCGTTGGGGCATTGACTCCCTGCAGCGATCCAGCCGCGGCCTCGGTGGTCTCCGGGCCAACACCTGGGACTCCGGACTGGACCGCCTGCTGGTCGGGATCGGTATGGCCGATGAGGACTGCCGCCTCTTTGGGGACATCGTTCCCCTCGATGACGTTTCCGGCCCCGACGTCGATCTAGCCGGCCGGGTGGCCGAGCTCATCGCCCGGTTGAACCAGGCCCTGCACGATCTGGCCGGTCGGGCTCCGATCGGCGCATGGATCGAGGCGTTGAGCCGGGCCACCGAAACGATGGCGCAGGCCGCACCCTCTGAGGCCTGGCAGCACGAGCAGCTGCGGCGGATCCTCCAGGACGTCGGCGTCGAAGCCCAGGTGTCCGGCGTGAGTGGGGCCGAGGGGGAGCTGGACCTGGCTGAGGTGAGGGCCCTTTTCGCCGATCGCTTGGCCGGGCGGCCCACCCGGGCCAACTTCCGGACCGGTGACCTCACCATCTGCACCCTCGTCCCCATGCGGTCGGTTCCCCACCGGGTGGTCTGTCTACTCGGTCTGGACGATGAGGTCTTCCCCCGTCACCAGGGTGAGGACGGTGACGACCTCCTCCTGGCGGAGCCCCACGTCGGGGATCGGGAGCCCCGCAGCGAGGACCGTCAGCTGCTCCTGGACGCCCTCCTGGCCGCCCAGGAGGCGGTGGTTATCACCTACGCCGGCCGGGACCAGCGGACCAACCAGCCCAAGCCGCCCGCCGTTCCGGTATCCGAGCTGCTCGACGTCATCGATCGGACGGTACGGCTGGAGTCTGATGGCGCCAAGGCTCGCACACGCATCATGACCGAGCACCCGTTGCAACCCTTCGCCCCGGTCAACTTCACCAATACGGGACTTCGACACCGTGGGCCCTGGAGCTTCGATCCGGTGCAACTGCGGGCGGCCGAATCCCGCCAGACCGATCGGGTTTCCGTGCCGCCATTCTTGTCGGGACCCCTGCCTCCCAGGGAGAGCGGTGTGGTCGAGCTGGCCGCCCTGGTGCGGTTTGTCGAACATCCGGCCAAGGAGTTTCTGCGGGAGCGGCTGAGCCTCTACGTGGGCGGCAGCGACAGCATCAAGGACGCCATCCCGCTCGAACTGGACGCACTCGAGAAGTGGGGGGTGGGCGACAGGTTGCTCGAGGCCCGGTTGGAAGGGGCCAGCCCAGAGGATGCCCTGGCCGCTGAAGTGGCTCGAGGGCTGCTGCCCCCTTCTCCCCTCGACGCCGCCATCCTGGACGAGGTCGCCCCGTGTGTAGAACGGATCCTCGATCGCTTCGGCGCCGAGCCGTGCACGTCCAGCCCCAGTGCTTCCTATGAGGTGAATGTCGAGTTACCGGACGGCCGCTATCTCATCGGCAGCGTGAGCGACGTGCGGGACGGCACCATCATCACCTGTACGTACTCCCGCTTGAGGCCCAAGCAGCGCCTGGCGGCGTGGGTACGGTTCCTGGCCCTGAGCGCTTGCCGGCCGGACCTGGAGGTGGCGGCGGTGGCCTTCGGTCTTGGCAAGAAGCCCTATAAAGGGGTGAGCCCGGTCGCCCGCAGCGCCTTCTGGCCGCTGTCCGGTCCGCCGGCTTTCCGCCGGGAGGCCGCCATTAGTCGGCTCGTCATTCTGGTGGACCTCTATGAGCGCAACCTGAGGGAGCCTCTGCCGATCTTCTGTCGCACCTCGGCCGAGGCCGTGGAGGCGGCGAGGTTCAGTGATGACTGGGAGAGCCAGGCGCGCAAGGCTTGGGAGTCGGGTTACAACCGGTATGGCGAGAACGAGGAACCCGAGCACGTCCGGTTGTATGGAGACGAGGCGCCGCTTCAGCGCTTCCTAGACGAGAGACCCAGGACCGATGATCCGGCGTCGTCTCGCCCGGCGTACAGTCGGTTCGAGTTGTATGCCCATCTTCTGTGGGACGACGTGATCGACCATCCCGAGAGGCTGGACAACGCATGAGCGCGGCCACCCCGCCTTCTGCCGATGAGAAGGACGGCCTCCTATCTGCGCCCGCCATCGAACTTCTGACGTTCGACGTCTGCGGCCCTCTGCCGGGTTCCGGAGTGACCCTGCTGGAGGCCAGCGCAGGAACGGGCAAGACTTACACCATCGCCGCCCTGATGGCTCGGCTGATCGCCGAAGGTGTAGCCGACGTGTCGGACATCCTGGCCGTGACCTTCACCCGTATGGCCACCAGCGAGCTGCGGGACCGCATTCGAGGGCGACTGGTCCAGGCCGAGGAGGCCCTCGATCGCTGGCTCGACTCCGAGAGCCTGCCCGCCGACGCCGACGACGTCATCAAGCTCCTGGTGGAGGGCGACCGGGGCACGGTCATCAGTCGGCACCTCAATATCTCCCGGGCCCTGGCCAACTTCGATGCTGCCACCGTGACGACCCTTCATGGCTTCTGCCAGCTGGTCCTATCCGGTCTCGGGGTGGCCGGCCAGGTGGCCGAAGGGGCCAAGCTCCTGGAGGATCCCCGGGACCTGGTGTCGGAGGTGGTCGACGACGTATACCTGGCGCGCTCGCTCGGTCTCTCCGGCGCCCCGGAGTTCGACCGGGCGGCAGCCGGCAAGGTCGGCGAAGTTGCCGTCGCCAACGCCAGTACCGCGTTAGAACCGGCGGCGGCCGAATTGAGGACCACCGACCCCGGACGGCGGCGCCGCCTGGCCGAGGCGGTGAGGGCCCAGACTCGCCAGAGACTGACCGATGCCAATTTCCTTACCTATGACGACATGCTTGTCCGCCTCCGCGATGCCCTGTCAGAGGACGACGAGAGGGGCGAGGCCGCCCGCCTGCGTATGCGTGGGCGGTACGGGGTCGTCTTGGTCGATGAGTTCCAGGACACCGATCCGGTGCAGTGGGAGGTGGTCAGGCGGGCCTTCGGGGAGGGGGAAACCATCCTGGTTCTCATCGGCGATCCCAAGCAGGCCATATACGGCTTTCGGGGCGCCGACGTCTTCGCCTACCTTGCCGCCGCCCGAACGGCTGCACAACAGTTCACCCTCGGCACCAACTGGCGCAGCGATGCCGGCCTGCTCGCCGGCCTGGAAGCCCTCTTCCATCCCCTGCGGCTTGGTCATCCGGACATTCCGTTCCGCCCCGTGGAGCCCTGCGACGCGCATCGACTTCCGGGGCTGCACGGGGCTCCCTGCCCGATTCCACTGCGACTGCGGATCGTCCACCATGACGATGACCACGCCATAGTCAAGAACAAGGACAGCTCCTACCAGAAGGACTCCGCCGTCGAGTGGGTGGCCGAGGACCTGGCCGGGGACGTTGCCGCCCTGCTGTCCAATGAAGCCGAGCTGGTGGACCGGAACGCCGCCGGTGATGAGACTCGGCGCCCGATCCGGCCCGGTGACATCTCCGTCCTGGTGCAGAGCAACCGCCAGACCTTTCTCGTCCAAGAGGCCCTGAGGTCGGCCGGTGTGCCTGCGGTCGTGGCGGCCGCCGAGAGCGTCTTCAAGACCTCGGCAGCCCGCCACTGGCTGTCGCTCCTGTCGGCTCTGGAGCAGCCGACCCACAGGGGGCGGGTGGTGTCGGTGGCGCTGAGTCCCTTCTTCGGGTTGACAGGTGATGAGGTTGCCTCCGCCGACGACCGGATGTGGGAACACGTCGAGGACCGGCTCCGCCATTGGGAGGTGCTGATCAAGCGCCGGGGCGTCTCCGCCCTGGGCCGGGCCGTGCTGGTGTCGGAGCACATGGCCGCCCGCCTCCTGCGCTTCGAAGAGGGCGAGCGTCAGCTGACCGATCTGGACCACGTCGCCCAGCTGCTCCATGCCGAGGCGTCCCGGTCCCAGGCCGGTCTCTCCGGTCTCAGGGCCTGGCTGGCCCGGCGCATCGAGGAGGCGGGGGAGGATCAGACCGACACCGATGACCGGGCCCGGCGCCTCGATACCGACGTCGATGCGGTGCAGGTACTCACCGTGCATCGGGCCAAGGGCCTCGAGTTCCCCGTCGTCTACTGCCCCTACCTCTGGGACATCGGCTACCAGGTCAAGCCTGGGCCCCCGATCGTGTTCCACACCGAGACGGGCGAGCAAAAGTTGGACGTGGGGGGCCGCCACCCGGACAACCCGGAATACCAGAGCCACTACGACGCCTTCTTCAGCGAGGAACGGGGCGAGGACCTCCGCCAGCTGTACGTCGCTCTCACCCGGGCCAAGTACCAGGTCGTCATCTGGTGGGCGGCCGTGGTCGATGCTCAGGAGACGGCACTGGCCCGCCTGCTCGTATCCCGATCGGAGGACGGCACCGTTCCGTCCAAGGGCCCGAAGAGGAGGCCCTCCGATGCCCAGATGCTGGCCCGCTTCGAGGAGGTGGCGGCCAAGGCTCCCGGCTTTGTCTCCGTGGAGCGAGCTACCGGGGGAGGGGGCGTTCGCTGGGCCGGAGGGGATGCCTTGCCGGCGGCGGACCTCGAGGTGGCGCTGTTGGACCGGTCACTGGACCGCTCCTGGCGGCGGACGTCCTATTCCGGCATCACCGCTGGCGCCCACGACCTCCAGATCGGAAGCGAGCCGGAGAACGTCGGGACGGTGGACGAGCCCTCCGTCGCCGGCCCGGCGGTTGTGGCGGAACCTCAGACCTCCATCTCGGCCGACACTGAGATGACTCTGCGGGCCGCCGCCTCGCCGTGGGCGGATCTGCCCGGCGGCGCCGAAGTTGGCACCTTCGTCCACGAGGTCCTTGAGCAGACGGACTTCGCCTCCGCTGACTTCGACGTGGAGCTGGCCCGGGTCCTGGAGTCCCAGCACCGCCGCGGCCGGGCCGATCTGGTCGGTCCCGGGCTGGCCTCTGCACTGACCGTGGCCATCGACACCCCCCTGGGACCGCTGCCCGGCGGCGTGCGACTGCGCGACATCGAGAGGGGTGACCGCCTCGACGAAGTGACCTTCGAGCTGCCTCTGGCCGGCGGTGACCAGCCCGTCGGTCATGTCCTGACCCATGACCTGGCCGAGCTGATGTCTGTGCACACCGAGGGAGCCTCCGTCCTGGCCGGCTACGCCGAGAGGCTGAAGGACCCGCTGCTGGCGTCGCACCTGCGCGGCTACCTGACCGGGAGCATCGACCTCGTTTTCCGCCAGGCCGATGCAGGCGGGGATCAGCGCTACTTCATCGTCGACTACAAGACCAACTGGCTGGGACCGGAGGGCGAGTCGCTCAGCGCCTGGCACTACCGGCCCTCCGTCCTCGACGCCGAGATGCAACACGCCCACTATCCGCTGCAGGGCCTGCTCTACAGCGTGGCCCTGCACCGTTATCTGCGCTGGCGCCTTCCCGACTACGACCCGCACCGCAACCTGGGCGGGATGCTTTATCTGTTCCTCCGGGGAATGGCCGGCGCCCAAGTCCCCTTGGTTGACGGCCAACCCTGTGGAGTCTTCTCCTGGGCGACACCTCCGGACCTGGTGGTCGCCGTGTCCGACCTCCTGGCCACCGGCAGCCCCGTGCCGGCGGGAGCCTGAGCCATGGTGATCGTGACTTCGGATGGTTCGGCCGGCCCGTTCGGCGAGTCCATCGTGGATCCCAACGACGTCAGATTGGTGCTGGGTGTCGACAAGGACACGGTTCTGGGTTCTTTCAACCGGGCCGGGATACTCGGTCCGGCCGACGTGCACGTGGCGATGTGTCTGGGTCGGTTGGGCCCCGAGATCGATGAGGACGTGCTGCTGGCCGCCGCCCTGGCCGTACGGGCGCCCCGAGTCGGCCATGTGTGTGTGGACCTGGCTTCCGTGCGGGAGAACGTTGCCCTCGACACGGACGTTGAGGTCGACATCGACGCTCTTCCCTGGCCGGAGGAGGGGGAGTGGCTGAGTCGGATAGCCGCCAGCCCGATGGTGGCGGTCGGGGAGGATCCGGCCCACCGCCCGCTGCGGTTGGCGGGGGCGTCGCTCTACCTGGACCGGCACTGGCGGGACGAGCGACTGCTGGCCTCCTCCCTTCGTGAGCGCGCCGAGGCTTCGGGCCCAGCGGTTGACATGGTGCTGCTGTCGGAGGGGCTCCGGCACCTGTTCCCGGACGAGGCGTCGTCAGAGCAGCGGTGGGCCGCAGCTGCGGCGGTTACCCGTCGCCTGACGGTCGTCGCCGGCGGTCCGGGGACAGGCAAGACGACCACCGTCGCCCGGCTGCTGCTCCTGCTCGATGAGCAGGCCCGGGCGGCCTCGGGCCGGCGGTTGATGGTCGCCCTGGCCGCCCCGACCGGCAAGGCCGCCAACCGTATGCAGGAGGCCGTCTCGGCTGAGCTGTCACGACTCGATGTGGACGATGAGACGGCCCGCCGCCTGGGAGCTATCGGTGGCTCCACCCTGCACCGGCTGTTGGGAACCCAGCCCGGCAACGCCAGCCGGTTCCGCCACGACCGTCATCACCACCTCCCCCACGATGTCGTGATCGTGGACGAGACGTCCATGGTCGCCTCCGCTCTGATGGCCCGCCTGGTCGAGGCGGTGCGGCCCGACGCCCGGCTGATTCTGCTGGGCGACCCCCAACAGCTGGCCTCGGTCGAATCGGGCGCCGTCCTCGAAGACGTGGTCGGCCCGAACGCCACCCGTATGCGTGTGCAGACTCCTACCCGCGTGGAGCTGGAGTCGCTGACCGGTACGACCGTCCCCGTCGATGATGCGGCCCCCGAGGCGCCGGCGATCACCGACTCGATCGTCCTGCTGCGGACGAACTTCCGATTCTCTGGAACTTTGGGGGACCTGGCCTCGGCCATCCGGGACGGCGACGTCGACCGGGCCATGGAAGTCTTGAGAGGTCGGGACGAAGCCGTCGGCTGGTTGGATATCGACCCCGGCTCGGCGTCCGAGGCCGCCCTGGGTCCGGTCCGCGCGGTGGCCCGGAGCTGGGGCGTCGGCCTCCGGACGGCGGCGTTGGCGGGCGACGCCGCCGGCGCCTTGGGGGTACTGGGCAGTACCCGGATCCTGTGCGCCCATCGGCGGGGTCGGGCCGGAGTGGGGGTGTGGAACCAGCGCATCGAGGCCTGGCTGGCCGAGGACGATCCCGACCGCCTGACCGAAGGACCCTGGTATCCGGGCCGGCCGGTGATGGTCACCGCCAACGACTACACCCTGCGGCTCTTCAACGGTGACTCCGGTGTGAGCGTGCTACTTCCCGACGAGAGGAAGGGGGTGTCCTTCGCCCGCCCCGCCGGCGCCGACTTAGTGAGCCCATCCCGCCTCGGTTCCATCGAGACCGTCTACGCCACCACCATCCACAAGTCCCAGGGATCGGAGTTCGCGACGGTGGTCGTCCTGCTCCCGGAGGTCGAGTCCCGGCTCCTGTCCAGGGAGCTGCTCTACACCGCCGTGACCCGAACGACCCAACGTCTGCTGCTGGTCGGCAGCGAGGACTCGGTGAGGCAAGCCCTGACCCGGCGTATATCCCGCAACTCAGGACTCTCCGCCCTGCTCTGGGGTCAGCCGGCGTAGTCCCATCGAGCCGCTCGCCCCTCGTCACCTGGGTAGCCAGGCCGGGTCTGAGGACTGGACGACCAGGTAGGCTGCGATAAGTAGGAATCAGAAAGGATGACGCGATGACAACGGCCCGGATTGCGGGGCACGACTTCGATCTGACGTCTGCCGCCATCGGGGCCGCGGCCGAAGGGATAGAGCCCGAGCCGATCCGGGATCACTACGTGGTGGTGGGTGGGAGGCGTTATCCGCCCAAGCAGGTGCTGGCGGCCGCGACCGGGCTGGATCGCGCCGATTTCACCACCCATCAGGCCCGCGCCGTGCTGCGCCGCCTCGGGCTGGGTGTCTACCGACGCCAGGCTGCTTCTCCGGGCAGCACCCCTACGGCCCTGGGGCCCCATGGGGGATCGGAGGCGGCCATGCTCGAGCCCTATCAGGGTCGCTGGGTGGCCCAAGTCCCAGGCGAGGTGCTGTTTGACGCGGGGTCACCCGAGGTTGTGCTGGCCTGGCTCCGCCGCTACAACCTCCAGGCCCGGGTCTGGCTAGTTCCCGAGTCCAATGCCTCGATGGGCTCCGCTCTGTCCGTCGAGCTGCCTTGATCGTCCCCTATACCGAGCTGCCCGGAGCCGGGGGCTGGCCCAGGCCCATCCTCGATGTCTCGGTTGCGGGGCTGGATGACGCCACTTTTCCTTGTCTGGCCGACACCGGGTCGATCAATTCCTTGCTGCCAGGGTGGATCGCGACGGAAGCCGGATTGGAGCTGCGACAGCTCGAAGCTCGAGCCGTGGTGGTTGGCGGGTCAGTCACCGAGGCGCGGCTCCTGCCTGTGCGGTTGACGGCGGTTGGTCACACTTGGGAGGCAGAGGTTGGCTTCGCCGAACCATGGCCCTACGCCTGGGGCCTGCTCGGTCAGGTGTCGTTCTTTCGCTACTTCACCGTCACATTCCGGGCAGCCGACTTCGAACTCGAGGTGGTCCCGGTCGAGAACTGAGGGGGCCGGACCGACATGCCTGGCCGGCGCCGGCCCAACTTCTAGTCTGGCCCCGTGATTCGGGGTGTCTGGCGGACCGCGGCCGCCGCCATGGTCGTGGGGGCCGGCGTCATCGGCCTGGCCGGCGCCGGCTCGGCCGCTTCGACCTCCACCGCCGCCCAATCGGGGCAGGCGGCCGGTCCGGGGGGCGGTCAGGCTTCGCCGGGGGCGAGCTTCACCCCCAGCGCCAAGGAGTGGCTGCTGGCCGACGCCGGCAACGGCCGGGTGCTGGCCGCCTCGGGCGAACACCTGGCCGTCCGGCCGGCCAGCGTGGCCAAGATCATCACCGCCTACCTGGCCATGAAGTACCTGCCGGCCGACGCCACCGTGCCCGTGGGTGCGGACGCCGCCGGTGAGGAAGCCATGAAGATCAACATGAAGGCCGGCCAGGTCTGGCCCCTGGACCAGACCCTGTACTCCCTGCTGATGGTCTCGGCCAACGACGCCGCCGTGGCCCTGGCCGACCGGGTCAGCGGGTCACCGGCCGCCTTCGGGCAGCTGGCCGGGCGGGTGGCGGCTGAGCTGGGTGCCACCGACCCCATGGTCTTCGATGATCCGGCCGGCCTCGATGACAGCTTCGAGTTCGGCCAGGGCGATCTCATCTCCGCCTACGACCTGGCTGTCTTCGCCCGGGTCGACATGACCATCCCGCTCTTCCGCACCATCGTCGACACTCAGCACTACGTCTTCCAGGGCGTCGACGGGCAGTCCCACGAGCTGCCCAACCACAACCGCCTCCTGGCCGAGGACCCGAGCGTCATCGGCATCAAACCGGGCTGGACCCCGGCCGCCGGTGAGACGCTGGTGACCGAGGCGGTGCGGGACGGCCGGACCATGCTGGTCATCCTGATGGACGACACCCCGGCCGGCCTCTTCTCCGACGCCGAGGCCCTGTTCAACCAGGGCTTCGCCACCCCGGTGAGCGCCGAGCCGGCGGTGGAACAGCTCCCGCCCGTTCGCACGACCCTGCCCGCCACCGCTCTCACCGCGGCCCGGTCCTCCGCCTCCGCCGCCCCCCGGACGGTGAAGCACACCCCGGCCAGCCCCGAGGGTTGGAACTGGGCCGAGTTGTTGACGGTGGTGGGCCTGACCGGCACCGTCTACCTGCGCCGCCGTTCGGTGATGAAGCGCCGGCGGGCCCGCCGGGCCGAGCGGGGTCTGCGGCCGGTCTCGTCCCCGGGCTGACCCGGGCCCTCAGTCCCGGGAGCCGGTGGGTATGCCGGTGATGCCGCTGCGTTTCTGGTTGATGGCCTGCAGCTGGTCGAGGGCCGCAGGCCCTCAACGCAAGTGGGCCGCCTCGTTGACCGAGCCCACGGTCCGTACTCCGCCGCGTGACACCAGGACCCGGCTCACAGAGGTATAGCGGGGTTCGAACCACATCAGGCGCGGTGTGCCTATGACATCGCCCAGATAGACGTTTATGACCGCACCGTGACACACCACCGCCACCTGCTCGCCCGGATGGGCGGCGGCCAGGCGGTTGACGGTGTCTACGGCCCTCCGGCGGAAGGTTTCGGGTTCGACCAGGGAGCCGAGCTCCTCCCACCGGCCTTCTGTCAGCGCGCTCAGTCGGGGATCCCGGGTTGCCCTCAGCTCCTCCATCGGGATGTAGCTCGGGGCCTCAGCGTCGAACTCGGCCAGGCCGGTAATCACCTCAGGCTCGAGTCCGAAGGCGTCGGCCAGAGGAGCTGCCGTCTCCCGGGCGCGCCGCAGGGGACTCACGGCGATATGGTCGAGTCGTTCGCTCTTCAGCCACTCGACCAGCTGGCTCGCCTGGCGGACGCCGGCCTCGGTAAGGGAAGGGTCGGCTACTCCGCTCTCGGCTTCCACCCGGACAGGCTCGGCGTGGCGAATCAGAAGGAGTTGCACCCCGGAAAGATAATTGGACCAGCCGCCCGGGACCTCATCCATCGCTCTGACGGAAGCCCAGGGAACTGGAGCCGGCCAAAGGCTCCGGGCCGGCTAAGGCGTGGTGAGCACGTGCAGAGCTCAGCTGGCCGAGGCGGCGGCGGCTAGGCGATCGCGTTGCGCCATGGCCGCGATGTCATCGATCTCCTCGTTGGTGAAGCCGGCCATCTCCCGGAATCGGCGCGCCAGTCGGATGCCGGCGCCCGCCTCTTCACCCCGGACACCGCGGAAGTTGAACAGTCCGTCGACGGTACGCTGGAATTCGAGAGCCCGGGCCCGACGGTCCGGGTCATCGGCGGTTACGGCCCGTAGCCAACTCGATCCCATCCGCACGTGGGTGACCTCATCGGCCAGCATCCAGTCCTCACAGAACTCCAGGATGGGATCAGCCACCGAGTCACCGAACTCGCGCATGGTCGTGAACACATCGATAGCCAGGCCTTCCAGAGCCCGGTTGACCCCGGCTAGACGGAACACGGGATCCTCATGGCAGGCCGCTTCGAAGAGGAGGGTGCTCTCGGCAAACTCACCGACGCGGATCCCCATATGGTCGCCCAGCTTGAGGGAGATCTCGCAATGGCGAGCCTCGTCCCAGCATTGGCGGGCCATGTCCAGCTTGAGCTCATAGGGCACCTCCCCGGGGGAATCGAAGTCGAAGGCTGTGCGACCGGCCCCCTCGAGGGCCTGGATCTCCCCGACGAAGATGCCGTGCATCTGCCTCCGGGCCCGGTCGGCCAAGTCGGCAGCTCCCTTGTCCAGTCGGCGTTCCTCGCCCCGTTGGCGGGGATCGCTGAAGCGCTGCTCGGTGGTGATGCGGTTGAACCGGTCATCCCGGGCCAGATCTTGCGGTCGGATGTGCTTCTGCATCGTTATCCGCGCTCCTGTCTCTGTGCCGGTATGTCTGTGCCCCCGCATATCTGAGCCGAAGGCCTCGGCGGGCTCCGTCACCGGTCTTGGTCACCGGTCCTGTCCCGCCCCTTCCTGCATACTACTGGGCTGGCACGCCGACGTATCCTCGTGCCGTCTCGGGTCGGGGCGGCCCCGGAGGGGAGGAAAAGGACCGATGACCGAGAAGGCCGGCCCCCGGGGGGGGAGCGTCGAGATCACCCCGGCGGAGTTCGCCATCGTCTATTTCGAGGGGGAGGAGTTGGCCTCGCTGGCGGAGGGCGTGGCCGTTGGTCTGGGCTTACTGGGCGAGAGACTGCGCATAGAGGTCGACGAGGGCAGCCCGAATGCCATGGGCGTCATCTCGTCGGTCTCACCGGTGGTGCTGGCGATCCCCAGCGGAGCCCTGGAAGACCAGTCGCGGCCGCGGCACCTGGGGCGCAGCACCGCCGTAGAGGAGCTGGCCCGGTTGCTCCAACGCGTCGTCGACCGCCGTTCGCCTGAGTTCGCCGGGGCGCCGGCCGAAGAGGAGCTGACCTCTGAGCAGGGAGTGGCCTGGGACGCCTCGGCCCTAGGACGGGCCGCGGCCCGGGGGATAGAGGTCCACAAGGCCCGCCGCCGGTATCAGTTTCTCCTCCGCCATGGCTTCACCGATGAGGCCGAAGGCGCCTTCGAGCGCCTGTGGAACGAACCGGCCACTTGGGCCGATATCACCGAACTGTGCCAGGTGACTGCCGCCTCAGGGAGGGGCGTCGCACCGGCTGAAGCCCTGTAGCCCAGTTGAGAGATCCACACGTAGCTCCATGATCCGGAGGTATCCATGTCCGAACGCTGGGTAGTCGACAACGAGCCGAGTCAGCGCCACCCCATTTACACCCGTGGCAACGTCGGAGAGGTCTTCCCCGATCCGGTCGCCCCCTTGTCCTGGACCCTGGCCGGTATCCCCGGCTCAGAGCAGGGATGGCGAGACGCCTTCGTCCGCTTCGGCGTCTTCGACTACGACGAGTTCGATCCTCACGAAATCGAGATCCTCGGGGTCTTCTACGGCTACGCCTACCTGAACGTCTCCGTCTCGCGGATATTCGGGGTCCGAGTTCCGGGTTTGACCCCCGAACTCGTCGATTACGCGTTGTTCGGGGAACAGTCCGACGCACCCCCTTACCAATCCCGACCGGGCGACGAGAGCCCGGAGCACAGCGAACGGGTGGCCGCCACCCTCGGGTGGATCATGAGCGCGCCCGAACACACACAGCTGATCGAGGATCAGCGGGCCATGGAAGACCTGCGTCGCCAGCGTCCCGACCTGGCGACCCTGTCGGCGCGGGAGCTGGTCGACCGTACCCGGGACCTGATGGACACCTGGTTCCGCGAGCTGTTCGCCAATCACCTGTTCACCAGCTACTGCGCCTTGGTGCCCACCGGCATCGTGTCCACTGTCAGCCAGGCGGTTGGAGACCCCGGCCTGGCCATGAGACTGCTGGCCGGCCTCGGTGGGGTGGATTCCGCGGCACCGTCCTGGGCCATGTGGAAGCTTGGTCGCCTGGCGGCGGAGTCCAAGGAACTGTCCGCCGCCTTCGATGCCGGCGTGGCCGATCTCCTCGGGCGGCTACAGGCCACCGACTCCCCCGAGGTGGCCGCGTTTCTCACCTCCCTGGACCAGTTCCTCTACGAGTTCGGCAGCCGGGGTCCCAACGAATGGGAGATGCGGAGCCCGACGTGGGAGACAAACCCCCAACTGGCGCTTACCGCCATCGACCGGATGCGGCTGTCCCCGCCGGACGCCGCGCCCCAGGGCCACCAAGACGCCCTGGTCCAAGACCGGGAGGAACTCACGGCCAAGGTGGCAGAGATGCTCGCTGGTGACCCCGACACGCAGGGCCAATTTCTGGCCGCTATGCGCTCGGCGGCCGTCTTCTTGCCGGCCCGGGAGCGCTCCAAGACCAACATCGTGCGTCTGGTCAACGAGTGTCGGGTGATGATGCACGAGTTCGGCCGTCGGATGGTGGCGGCCGGCCATTTCGATGCAGTGGAGAACTTCGGCATGCTCATGGCCGACGAGGTCGATGCGTTCCTGGAAGAGCCAGAGTCGTTCAAGGAAACCATCCGCCAGCGGGAAAAGCGCTGGGCGGAGTTGGCCCAGAAGATCCCTCCCTTCGTCATCCACGAGGGCCTGGTGGCCCCCGAGCAGTGGCCAGCCGTGGGCGGTGGTCTGGTGGAAGAGGTGGCCAGGGGGACCGTGCTCAGCGGTATCCCCGGCTGTCCCGGGAAGGCTTCCGGACGGGCTCGGGTCATTCTCGATCCCTCGGACGGGGGCATGCTCGAGCCCGGCGAGGTCTTGGTCGCCCCCATCACCGATCCTTCCTGGACGCCCCTGTTCGTGCCCTCGGCCGCTGTGGTCGTGAACGTCGGCGCTCAAATCAGCCACGCCATCATCGTGTCGCGCGAATTGGGGATTCCGTGTGCAGTGTCCGTCACTGACGCCACCCGCCGGATCCCCGAGGGTTCTCTCATCGAGGTCGACGGCACGGCGGGCACGGTGACGATCCTGGAACTTCCCGAGCGCTGAACAACCCGATGTCTGCTGACCCGACCTTTCTTGTTCTTCATACTCTTCGCATCCGGGGCTTCGTCTCGGTCGATGCCCTCACCTCAGCCCTGACGAGCGAATCCGATGTATGCGTCCGGACCCTGGAGCGTTTGGGCGAGGAGGGTCTGGCTTATCACCGCCAGGGCCATATCAGCGGCTGGACCTTGACCCCGGCCGGTCGCGATATGCACCTCAGTGAATTGCAGCGGGATCGTCAGAGGACCAACTGTGTCGAGCTCCTCCATCCCGTCTACTCCGAGTTCGTGGTGCGCAACTCGGAGTTCAAGCAACTCTGTACCGACTGGCAGCTCCGGACCGGAACTGGCGACGGCCTGATCCCCAATGACCATGAAGACACTGAGTACGACCGCGCCGTCATAGATCGGCTGGTGGCCTTCGATCGGGACAATGAGCCGCTGTTGGGACAACTCGGGCAGGCATTAGAACGGCTGTCGGGTTACCGCCCTCGTCTGAGTGCGGCCGCCAGGGCCGTCGCCGGTGGCCAGCTCGACCGGTTCACAGCCCCCTTGAGCGATTCGTATCACGACATTTGGATGGAACTTCATCAGGATCTGATTCTGACCCTGGGCGTGGAGCGGACCGCTGCCGACGCCTGAACGCTGCCACCTCCACCACTCGTGGCCGGCTGGGTGAAGCTCTGGGATGGGCCCGAATTCCGTAGCGAGTGCCTCAGCGGTTGACGGTTCCCATGTCGGCGTACCGGTCGCCCTGGGGGGCACCGACATTGTCCGACAACCACCGCACATCCTCCTCGGATAGCTCGACATCGGCGGCGGCCAGGTTCTCCTCGAGGTACTTGAGCCGCTTGGTCCCCGGAATGGGCACGATGTCCTCGCCCTGGGCCAGCACCCAGGCCAGAGCCACCTGGCCGGCTGTGCAGCCCTTCCGGCCCGCCAGCTCCTCGACCCGTTCCACCAGCGCCAGGTTGTGGGCCATGTTCTCCTCATTGAAGCGCGGAAAGCGCTGGGCTCGGCTGTCGCCCTCGGGCAGATCGGAAGCCGAGCGGTAGCGGCCGGTGAGGAACCCCCGACCGAGCGGGCTGTAGGCCACGAAGCCGATGCCCAACTCCCGGACGGTGGGAAGAATGTCGTCCTCTGGGTCACGGCTCCAGAGGCTGTACTCGGTCTGCAGCGCGGCGATGGGATGAACCGCCGCCGCCCGTCGGATCGTCTGGGGCCCGGCCTCGGACAGGCCAAGGTGGCGGATCTTGCCGGCCTCCACCAACTCGGCCATGGCTCCAACCGTGTCTTCGATGGGTACCGAGGTGTCGACCCGGTGCTGGTAGTAGAGGTCGATGTGGTCCACTCCGAGGCGTCCCAGAGAGGCGTCACAGGCGGCCCGGACGTACTCCGGGCTGCCGTTTACGCCGATCCAGGTGCCGTCCTGGCGCCGCTCGTTACCGAACTTGGTGGCCAGCACCACCTCCTCCCGGCGGTCCTTGATGGCCCGGCCCACCAGGGCCTCATTGGTGAACGGGCCGTACATGTCGGCGGTGTCCAGGAAGTTGCACCCGAGGTCCAGGGCCCGCCGGATGACCCTGACCGACTCCTCGTCATCACCCTGGCCGTAGAACTCGGACATCCCCATGCACCCGAGCCCGAGGGCGGAAACCGTGAGCGGTCCTAAACGTCGTTGGTCCATGGCATCGAACCTACCCTCAGCCCGACCGGATCCAACCTCCTTGGCCGGTCTGGGAGGGCGATCAGAGAGCTGCTTCGCCCCGCCCGGCTGCGAGACGGGTCACCGGTGCCGGGTGATGTGGGCGCCCGCATCGCCTGCGACGGTTGAAGGTCCCGCCCCGCCCGGTGCCCATTGGTCCGGGCGGGGGGCTGGCCGCCGCGCCTGGCGTGGTTACCGGGCGCCGAGGAGGAGCCAGGCCTCTGCCGCAGCTCGGACAGAGCTCGTCCAGGTCACCGTGTTGATATCCGCATTGGGGACAGAACGGCATGGGGTCTCTCGCTTCCGAGGCTCCCGGTCCAAGCTATCCATGACCTTGCCGGTGGTATGACTCCGTTTGTGAGTCTGGACCGGGCCCGGGGGCGGGCGGAGTTGGTCACCGAGGTCTGGCGGCTCGGCGCCAGCGGGGCCGGCGCCACCGAGGAGGACCATCTGGCCGCCGAGGAGCCTCTCGAGATCCGGCTGGGCGGTACCGCCGAGGAGCCCGGGACGCCGGCGGCGGTGGTGATGCGCACGCCGGGGGACGACTTCGACCTGGCCTGGGGCCTCGCTATCACCGAGCAGCTGGTGGACGATCCCGGGGCCATCCAGTCGGTTCACTGGGGTGCCCCGGCCGATGACAACGCCGTCGAGCTGCGCCTTCGGGACGGCTACGAGACGACCCCGGTGGAGGGAGCCCGGCCCTGGCTGGTGAGCTCGGCCTGCGGGCTGTGTGGCAAGGACAGCGTGGACGCCATCCGGCGGGCGGTGAGCGACCTGTCCGGGCTGGGCCCGGTACTGCCTGTCGATGTCGTGGTCGGCCTGCCCGAGCGGCTCCGGGCCGGTCAGGGGATCTTCGACAGCACGGGCGGCCTGCACGCCGCCGGGGCCTTCACCGCCCGGGGCGAGCCCGTCTGCGTGCGGGAGGACATCGGCCGCCACAATGCCGTGGACAAGGTGGTGGGCCATCTGGCCCGCCGAGGAGAGCTCCCGGCCCACGAGCTCGTTCTGGTGGTGTCGGGCCGGGCCGGCTTCGAGATCGTGCAGAAGGCGGCCGTGGCCGGCTTCACCGTCCTCGTCTCGGTGTCGGCTCCGTCATCCATCGCCGTGCAGCTGGCCCTGGAGACGGGCATGACCCTGGCCGGTTTCGTGCGCCAAGGCCGGGCCAACGTCTACTCGGGCCGGCACCGGGTCATTCCGGCCGGGGCGGGCTGAGCTTCTCGAGGTCCTCTGGCGTATCGGCGTCGGCCAGCGAGGCGGCCAGCGCCGGTTCGGGCCAGTCCGTCTCGGCCAGGCGGATCGGGTTCGAGTCCGACAGCCAGCGCAGCGAACGCTCCCCGGCTTCGGCCCGGGCGACGGCTCGGTCCAGGTCCTCGGCCGACCAGCGGGCGCACAGGGGCTGGTCCCGTCCGCCCAGGGTGGGCAGGATCGTTCCGGAGCCCGGCCAGTGGGCCAGTACCTCCAGCACCTGCGCCTCGAGGCGGGGCAGGTCACAGGCCAGCACCAGGGCCGGCCCGGTCCAGCCCTCCTGGCGGAGGTGACGTCGGGCGCCGGCGATCGCCACCAAAGGACCCTGGCCAGGTGGCTCCTCGACCAGGAAGGACAGGCCGGAGTGACCGGGCCCGACCTCGATGACCCGGTCGGCCGCGCCGGCCAGGAGCCGGGCCGAGCGACGGGCCAAGGTCATGCCGCCGACCACCAGGGTGGCCTTGTCCTTCCCCATGCGCCGGCTCAGTCCGCCGGTCAGGAGAATCCCCGTCAGTCGCGTTCCGGCCAAGTCAGCCGACCCTACCGGCCCGGCCCTCGGGACGCGTTAGGGTCGACAGCGTGGAGGCGGCACGAACGGGCACTGGCCGGTGAGGGAGGCCAAGGCGGTTCCGGTCTGGCCGGTCCTGCGCCAACTGCTCGGGCCCGACCGCAGCGGGCGGGGAGCGGCAGCCCGCTCCCGCCGGACCCAGGAGCTCCAGGCCCGGGTGGTCGAGGCGGACAAGGTGGTGAAGTCGGTCTGTCCGTATTGCGCGGTGGGCTGCGGGCAGAACGTCTACGTCAAGGACGGCCGGGTCATCCAGATCGAAGGCGATCCCGACTCCCCGGTGAGCCGGGGCCGGCTCTGCCCCAAGGGCTCGGCCAGCCTGCAGCTGACCACCCTTCCGACCCGGGCCCAGAAGGTCCTGTACCGCCGGCCCGGGGCCGCCGACTGGGAGGAGATCGACCTCGACCGGGCCATGGACATGGTGGCCGACCGGGTCATCCGCACCCGCCGGGAGACCTGGCAGTGGGACACCGAGGATGGGCACCGGGTGCGGCGCACGCTCGGCATCGCCAGCCTGGGCGGCGCCACTCTCGATAACGAAGAGAACTACCTGATGAAGAAGCTGTACACCGCCCTGGGGGCGGTGCAGATCGAAAATCAGGCCCGGATCTGACACTCCTCCACCGTCCCCGGTCTGGGGGCATCCTTCGGTAGAGGCGGGGCCACCACCTTCCAGCAGGATCTGGCCAACGCCGACTGCATAGTCATCGAGGGCTCGAACATGGCCGAGTGCCATCCGGTCGGGTTCCAGTGGGTGATGGAGGCCAAGCAACGGGGCGCCACCATCATCCACGTGGACCCCCGCTTCACCCGGACCAGCGCCGTGGCCGACATCCACGTCCCACTGCGGGCGGGTAGTGACATCGCCTTCCTGGGCGGGATCATCAACTACGTCATCGAGAACGAGAAGTGGTTCCGGGACTACGTGCTGGCTTACACCAACGCGTCGTTCATCCTGAACGAGGAGTACCGCGACACCGAGGACCTGGACGGTCTCTTCTCCGGTTGGGACGAAGAGTCCCGTAGCTACGACCAGGAGAAGTGGCAGTACGAGGGCACCGAGACGCAATCGGCGGCCGGCCAGCGCAAGAAGGGTGCCGAGAACGAACAGGAGAACGAACAGGAGAACGGTGACAGTGGGGGAGCGGGCAGCCGAGCCGGCGGCCCGGAGGGAGCCGCCCGTTCCCAGTCCCACGGCTCGGGCGGGCCCAGCCTGCGCACCCACCGGCCGGAGCGGGACGACTCCCTCCAGCACCCCCTCTGTGTCTTCCAGGTGCTCAAGCGCCACTTCGCCCGCTACACGCCGGAGATGGTGGAGCGGGTCTGCGGCGTCCCCCAGGACGCCTTTTTGCGGGTGTGCGAGACGCTCACCGCCAACTCGGGCCGGGAGCGCACCACCGCCTTCTGTTACGCGGTGGGCTGGACCCAGCACAGCGTGGGCGTCCAGTACATCCGCACCGCCTCCATCCTCCAACTCCTGCTGGGCAACATCGGCCGGCCCGGTGGGGGCATCATGGCCCTACGGGGCCACGCCAGCATCCAGGGCTCCACCGACATCCCGACCCTGTTCAACATCCTCCCCGGTTACCTGCCTATGCCCCACGCCGGGGTCGACACCGACCTCGATACCTACATCGAGGGCGAGGCGGCCGCTCAGGGCTACTGGGCCAACATGGCCGCCTACTTCACCAGCCTGGCTCGAGCCTGGTGGGGTGAAGCCGCCACCGCCGACAACGACTACTGCTTCGACTACCTGCCTCGTCTCACCGGCAGTCACAGCACCTATGAGACCGTCTACGCCCAGCTGGACGGGACGTGCAAGGGCTACTTCATCGTGGGGGAGAACCCGGCGGTGGGCTCGGCCAACGCCCGTATGCAAAGGCTGGGTATGGCCAACCTGGACTGGCTGGTGGTGCGGGACTTCTTCCCCATCGAGTCGGCCACCTGGTGGAAGGACGGACCGGAGATCGCCAGTGGCGAGTTGCGCACCGAGGACATCGCCACCGAGGTGTTCTTCTTCCCTGCCGCCGCCCACACCGAGAAGAGCGGCAGCTTCACCAACACCCAGCGCATGCTGCAGTGGCACCACCAGGCCGTCGAGCCCACCGGCGCCGTCCGCAGTGAACTGTGGTTCTACTTCCACCTGGGCCGCATCATCCGGCAGAAGCTGGCCGGCTCCACCGATCCCATGGACGCCCCGCTGCGGGATCTGGTCTGGGACTACCCGACCTCGGGGGCGCTGGCCGAGCCCAGCGCCGAGGCCGTCCTGGCCGAGATCAACGGCCACGACGCCCAGGGCGAGCCCCTGAGCGCCTACACCGAGCTCAAGGACGACGGCTCCACCGCCTGCGGCTGCTGGATCTACTGCGGCGTCTATGCCGAGGGCGAGAACCAGGCCGCCCGGCGCAAGCCCGGCCAGGATCAGAGCTGGGTGGCCCCGGAGTGGGGCTGGGCCTGGCCGGCCAACCGCCGCATCCTCTACAACCGGGCTTCGGCCGACCCCGAGGGCAAGCCCTGGAGCGAGCGCAAGGCCTACGTGTGGTGGGACGAAGGGGCCGGCCGATGGACCGGTCACGACGTCCCTGACTTCCAGGAGGACAAGCCGCCCTGGTACCGGTCCCCGGAGGAGGCGCGCGGCCCCGACGCCATCGAAGGGGACGACCCGTTCATCATGCAGGGCGACGGTAAGGGTTGGCTCTTCGCCCCCTCCGGCCTGGCCGACGGGCCCCTGCCCACCCACTACGAGCCCCAGGACTCACCGGTGTCCAATCCGCTGTATCCCCAGCAGCGCAACCCGGCTCGCCAGATCATGCCGTCCCGCCGGGAGAACCTGTACCACCCCTCGGCCGGGGAGGCCGGGGCCGAGGTCTTCCCCTACGTGGCCACCACCTACAGGCTCACCGAGCACCACACCGCCGGGGGCATGAGCCGCTGGCTGCCGTACCTGTCCGAACTGCAGCCGGAGATGTTCTGCGAGGTATCCCCGGAGTTGGCCCGGGAGGCCGGCCTGGAACACGGGGGCTGGGCCACCATCATCAGCGCCCGCCAGGCCATCGAGGCCCGGGTCATGGTCACCGACCGGATGGCGCCCCTGGCGGTGGGCGGAAGGACCGTGCACCAGATCGGCCTGCCCTACCACTGGGGCGCCAACGGGTATTCGACCGGGGACGGCGCCAACGAGCTGGCCCATCTGGCCCTGGATCCCAACGTCCACATCCAGGAGGTCAAGGCCTTCACGGTGGACATCCGCCCCGGCCGCCGGCCCGACGGGGCGGCCCGCCTGGACCTGCTGCGCCAGTACCAGGAACGGGCCGGCATAACCCTGGAGACAGGTAAGGGCCGGTCGTGAGCGTCACGAGTAGGCCGCGGATGGGTTTCTTCACCGATACGTCCATCTGCATCGGGTGCAAGGCGTGTGAGGTGGCCTGCAAGGAGTGGAACCAGGTCCCCGAGGACGGCCTCAACTTCACCGGCATGTCCTATGACAACACCCAGGGCCTGGGGGCCGACACGTGGAGGCACGTGGCCTTCATCGAACAGCCACGACGGCTGGGCGCCCAGCAGGTCGACCTGCATCATGAGGGTGACGGTCAGTTCCGCTGGCTCATGTCCTCGGACGTGTGCAAGCACTGCACCCAGGCCGGTTGTCTCGATGTCTGTCCCACCGGGGCCCTGTTCCGGACCGAGTTCGGCACGGTGGTGGTGCAGGAGGATGTCTGTAACGGCTGCGGGTACTGCATCCCGGCCTGTCCCTTCGGCGTTATCGACCAGCGCAAGGGCGACGGCCGGGCCTGGAAGTGCACGTTGTGTTACGACCGCCTCAAGGCCGACATGGAGCCGGCCTGCGCCAAGGCCTGTCCGACCAAGTCGATCCAGTTCGGCCCACTGGAAGAGTTGCGGACACGTGCCGCCGGCCGGGTCGAGGAGCTCCACCAGCGCGGCGTGAGCGAAGCCCGCCTCTACGGTCACGATCCCGACGACGGCGTGGGCGGGGCCGGAGCCATGTTCCTCCTTCTGGACGAGCCCGAGGTATACGGACTGCCCCCCGACCCGGTGGTCTCCACCCGCCAGCTGCCCGACATGTGGCGCCGGGCCGCCGTCTCCGCCCTGGGCCTGGCCGGAGCGGTGGCGGTGGCGTTCCTGGGGACCCGGAGATGAGTCCCCGCCGGGAGACCCCCATGGTCCCCGACGCCGAGTTCCGCTCCTACTACGGCCTGCCCGTCATCAACCCTCCGGTGTGGGAGGAACGCGAGATAGCCGGTTACATCTTTCTGGGCGGCCTGGCCGGAGCATCCAGCGCCATGGCCGCCGGAGCCGCCCTGACCGGGCGGCCCGGTCTGGCCCGGGCGGCAAAGTTGGCCTCCGCCCTGGCCATGACCGGCTCCATGGGCGCCCTGGTCAAGGACCTGGGCAAACCTTCGCGCTTCTACAACATGCTGCGCACCTTCAAGCCGACCTCGCCCATGAGCGTGGGTTCGTGGATCCTGGCCGGGTTTGCCCCCGCCGCCTTCATAGCCGCCGGCACCGACCTGACCGGGCGCTTCCCCCGGACCGGCACCGCCGCCACCCTGGGGGCGGCCGTCCTGGGTCCGGCCGTGTCGACCTACACCGCCGTGCTGCTGGCCGACACGGCCGTGCCGGCCTGGCGGGAGGGATGGCGGGAGCTGCCTCCGCTCTTCGCCGGCTCCTCGCTGGCCGCCGCCGCCGGGGTGGGGCTGGCCGCCGCCCCCGCCGGTCAGTCCGGTCCGGCCGTGGGCATGGCGGTCATCGGCGCCGCCGTGGAGCTGACCGCTTCGGCGCGGCTGGAGTCGGCCACCGGCCTGGCCGGCCAGGCCTACTCCGCTCCCGAAGCCGCCCGGCTGCTGCGGGCCGGCCGGGTGCTGACCGCGGCCGGGGCCGGCGGCGCGCTGGCCGCCCGGCTGCTGGGCTCCGGAGGACGGGCCCGGCCCTTCCGGCGACGTTCGATCGGCGCGCTGTCCCGCGCCTCGGGAGCCGCCCTGATCCTGGCCTCGGCCTGCACCCGCTTCGGGGTCTTCCGGGGGGGCATGGCCTCGGCCCGGGACCCGCAGTACACCGTGGTCCCCCAACGGGCCCGGCTGGACTCGGGGTCAGCCGGGGGTGGGCAGGCGGGGGCCGGCCACCCGCACGTCGCCGCGGCGCCGGGTCACGCCGGTGCGGTCCAGGTGGGCGAGTAGAGCCAGCACGAACTTCCGGCTCGTCCCCAGGGCGGAGCGCACCTCGGAGGCGGTGACCCCGCCGGGCGAGTTGGCCAGGAGCCGGGCCAAGGTGCGGGTGGCCGCCTCCACCGCCGCCCCGGCGAAGTAGACCCCCTCACACTCGACCACCCTCCCCTCCTGGACCCACTGGCGGAGACGGAGCCGGTCGATGCCGTGGGGGGCCGGTGGGTCGAAGGGGTGGCGCCGCAACTCCTCCAACCAGGGGTGTTCCTCCTGAGCCGGGCGGGCTCCGGCCCGCCGCAGGATGCCGCCCACCACCTCGACTTCGGCCAGTAAGGGCACCAGAGCCCGTTGGTGGTCGGTGAGGGTGGCGGTGTCGAGGCCGGCTTCGCCGGCGGTGGTCAGCATCTCGGTCAGCTGGCTGGTGGCGCGGGACAGTTCGGACGCCGATACGACCCAGGGGCCCACCACCGGCTCGGCTCGCACTCCGGTCAGGCGTTCCAGGGTGGTTGTGTCGACCCAGCCCCGCTCCTCCACCACCTGGGCCGGGGTCCCGTCCGGGCGGGCCCGGGCGGCGGGGCGGACCGGGGCCACGGTGAGGACGGTCCCGCCCCCGACGGTCTCGGCCCGGCCCGACTCACGCAGCACGAAGCGGTCACCGGGCAGCAGGGCCACCTCGGTGTCGAGGAACAGCCGGGCCGGGCCCTCCTGGCCCGGGGCCAGTTCGGTCGCCCCCAGCAGTCGGAGGCGGATGGGCAGGTCGGCGGAGCCGACGTGGAGGCGGTAGGCGCCCCGGCGGCCCACGCCGTGGCCCAGGCCGTCCAGGACCCGGAGGCGGACATCGAAGCTGGAGGCGGGCCACCACTGGTCCTGTACCACCAGGGCCTGGCCCCGGGCCAACTCGGCGTGGCCGGCCCCGCTCAGGTTGACGGCCACCCGGTTGCCCGGCCCGGCGCTGCCATAGGCGGCCCCGTGGGATTGCAGACCTCTGACTCGGACCGTCCGCCCTCCCGGAACGACGTCGAGGTTCTGGCCGACGTGCAGCGAGCCGTCCACCAGGGTCCCGGTGACCACGGCGCCGGCGCCGGCCACGGGGAAGGCCCGGTCGATCCACAGCCGGGGCCGGCCCCGGTCCCGAGCCGCGGGCAGGCGAGTCACCAGTTTGTCCAGCACGTCGCCCAGGCGATCCAGGCCCTGGCCGGTGACGGAGCCGACCGGGACCACCGGGGCCATGGCGAGGAACGAGGTCCGCAGCCGATCCTGCACCGCGGCCGTCGCCGCGGCTTGTTCTTCCCGGCTCACCCGGTCGGCCATGGTCAGAGCCACCACCCCGGTCTCCAGCCCCAGCAACTCCAGGATGCGGAGGTGCTCCTCCGACTGGGGCTTCCAGCCCTCCACGGCCGACACCACGAACAGACAGGCGTCCACCGCTCCCGCCCCGGCCAGCATGTTCTTGATGAAGCGGACGTGACCGGGGACGTCCACGAAGGACACCGTGCGCCCCGAGGCCAGCTTCATGGCGGCGAAGCCGAGGTCGATGGTCAGGCCCCTCGCCTTCTCCTCGGCCAGGCGGTCGGGGTCGGTGCCGGTCAGGGCCTGGATGAGGGTGGACTTACCGTGATCGACGTGGCCGGCCGTGCCCAGGACCAGGCCCGGGCGGAGGGCCGGTGGCCGGGCGGCGGTGGTGCTCACGGGCGGGCGGCGCCGCCCAGGGCGGCCAGGAGGTCGGGTTCCTCGGCCGGATCCACCGTGCGCAGATCGATGAAGGTGTGTCCGTCCTGGACCCGGGCCAGCACCGGGACGGCGGCGGCCAGCAGGGCGGCCCGCCGGTCCCCGGGAGTGCACAGGCCGGCCGAGTCGATCTGCACTCCGGGCAGCGAGCCCCCGCCCGGGACCGAGCGGCAGGCGGTGACGGACCAATCCTTGGCGTCGGGGCTCTTGGCCAGGCAGTCAGCCCGCCGGCTCAGTTCGTCCACCGGGAGGGTGGCCATCCGCCAGAAGGGCACGCAGTGGCGGCGCAGATAGGACAGACACACCTCCTGGAGGGCCTCCAGGATGAGACCGCCGGGGCGGAGGGCCCGGGCCAGCGGCTGGCGGGCACAGGCCTCGACCAGCTCGGCGCGGCCGGCGATGATCCCGGCCTGGGGCCCGCCCATGAGCTTGTCCCCGGAGAAGGTGACCAGGGCGGCCCCGTTCTGCAGGGCCTGGCGGGCGCCGGGTTCCCCCGCCAACCACGGCGGGGGCGGCCCCGCCAGCCAGGGTGTGTCCGAGTCCAGCAGGCCCGAGCCGATGTCGTAGACCACCGGTGGGCCCAGGCGGCTCAGCGCCTCGACCCCCACCTCGGAGGTGAAGCCGACCACCCGGTAGTTGGACTGGTGGACCTTGAGGATCAGAGCGGTGTCCTGGTCGGATCCGGCTCCGGCATAGTCGTCCAGACGGGTCTTGTTGGTGGTGCCCACCTCCACGAGCGTGGCCCCCGACGCCGCCATCACCTCGGGGACCCGGAAGCCGCCGCCGATCTCCACCAGCTCCCCCCGGCTGACCACCACCCGGCGGCCGGCCGCCAGTGAGCTCAGCACCAGCAGCAGGGCGGCGGCTCCGTTGTTCACCACCAGGGCGGCCTCGGCGCCGGCCAGGCGGGCCACCAGGCCGGAGACGTTGGCTTGGCGGGATCCCCGCCGCCCGGTCTCGAGATCCAGCTCCAGGTTGGTGTAGGAGCCGGTACTGGTGAACGGCAGCGGGGAACGGCCCAGATTGGTGTGGATCAGCACGCCGGTGGCGTTGATGACCCGGCCCAGCAGCGAACGGCGCAGGCGGACGGCGCGCTCCTCGGCCGAAGCCGGGTCACCGGCCGCCACCGCCTCCCGGGCCAGGTCGACCAGCAGGGGATGGGGCAGGCCGGTCGGAGCCAGGCCGCGCACCATCTGGTCGATGGACGGGGGGCGAGGGGAGGGGGGCTCGGCCATGGGCGGCGCCCATTGTGCCAACCGTGGATGGGCTGCCGATCGGGCTGGTTAGCCTCACCGCCATGGCCAGTCCTGCGTCCGGGGTGCGCCTGACCCAGTTCGCCCCCCACGGCGGCTGCTCGGGCAAGATCTCCGCCTCGGAGTTGGAGTCGATCCTGGAGGGCGCCTTCCTGCCCGCGGACGACACCGGGGCCGCGGCCGCGGCCCGGGCCCCGGTGGGTCATCTTCTATGCGGGCCGGCCACGGGGGACGACGCCGCCGTGATCCAGATCTCGCCCCAGGTGGCTCTTGTCCTCACCACCGACTTCTTCCCCCCGGTGGTGGACGACGCCTACGACTGGGGCCGGATAGCCGCCGCCAACGCCCTGTCCGACGTCTACGCCACCGGGGGCCGCCCGGTGGCGGCCCTCAACCTCCTCAAGTGGCCTACCGACCGGCTGCCGGATGAACTCGCCTCCGAGGTGCTGCGGGGAGGGGCGGTGGTCATGAGCGAGGCCGGCTGTCTGCAGGGCGGCGGCCACAGCCTCCGCGACGACACGCCCACCTACGGCTTGGCCGTAACCGGGACGGCCGCCCCGGACCGGCTGTTGCGCAACGACCGGGCCCGCCCGGGTGATCCGATCACCCTGACCAAACCGCTCGGCCTGGGGGTGCTGGCCAACCGGCACAAGCAGACCGGTGAAGCGATCCCCGAGGCGGTGGCCACCATGGTGCAGCTGAACGCAGCCGCCTCCCAGGCCGCCCTGGCCGCCGGCATCGAGGCCGGCACCGACGTCACCGGCTTCGGCCTGCTCGGTCATCTGTACAAGATGGCCCGGGCCAGCGGGTTGAGCGCGGTGGTCGATTCGAGCCAGGTGGCCTACCTGGACGGAGCCCGCCCGGCGCTGGCCGCCGGCTACGTGCCCGGTGGCACCGTCCGAAACCTGCAGTGGGTCCGCTCCCACCTCCGATCCGATCTGGACGAGGAGGAGCTCCTGCTGCTGGCCGACGCCCAGACCTCGGGCGGGCTGTTGCTGGCGGGGGAGATCGAGAGCCATCCCGTCATCGGGGAGTTCGTCCCGGCCGAGGAGGCCACGCTCATCGTGCGCTGAGCGCCGGCGGGGCAGGTCACACCGGCCGGTAATGTCCGAGGCGGAGGTGTCCGAGCGCCTGGTGGGCTCCCCCGCCTTCAAAGCGGGTGGGACGGGTGAACCCCGTCCGGCGAGTTCGATTCTCGTCCACCTCCGCTGAGGCTCGATGGCCGAATCCTGACCAGATCAGTTATGTTTATTTAGTGCGGGGGAGTACTGATTCGGCGCTTTTGCGCCGTCAAATGGGACGGGCCGGGGCGGTCATGTTCTCGGCGGGCGGGCTCATCGTCCTGGTCACCCTGGCCCTGCCGGCCTGGCCCCACCGCCACAGCGGCGTCCTCCTCGGCCTGGCCGTGCTGGCCCTGGTCACCGCCCTGGGCCTGAGGCTGACCGAGGGCCGCATCCCCCCGCTCGGCTACAACCCTGTCACCGCCGCCGGATCGGTCGTCATAGCCGCCGTCGCCTACTACGGCGGTTCGGCCGGAAGCGTCAGTATCTACGCCTGCCTCTACATATGGGTGGTCGTCTACGCCTACTACTTCTATCCACGGCCGTGGGCCCTGGGGCAGTTGATCTTCGCTGTGGCCACCCTCGGGGCGGTCGACCTGATCGGGCGCCACACCTGGCTCGGCCTGGGCGGCTGGTTGACCATGACCGCCGCCCTGGCGGTGGCCGCCGGGGTGGTCAGCTACTTGATCTCCGATCTGCGCCACGCCGCCCGCTCCGACGGGTTGACCGGCCTGGCCAACCGCCAGTGCTTCGAGGAGGCCCTGGTCGGGGAAATGGCCCGTACCCGTCGCCATCCCGAGCGGCACCTGACCGTGGCCCTCATCGACATCGATGACTTCAAGTTGATCAACGACCGTCACGGTCACGGCCAGGGCGACCTGCTGCTGCGGGAGATGTCGGCGGCGTGGGTGCACCAGCTACGGGAGACGGACTACCTGGCCCGTTTCGACCAGCCCGACGGAGCGTCGATGCTGGCCCGCTTCGGGGGCGATGAGTTCGCCGTCCTGCTCACCGGTTGCAATGACGAGAACGCCGTCACGGTCATGAGTCGCCTCCAGTCCATCCGTCCGGACGTGACCATCTCGGTGGGCATCGCCCTCTGGGACGGTAAGGAGGCCCCGGAGGCGTTGATGAGGCGGGCCGATGTCAGCCTCTACGCCGCCAAGGACGGGGGCCGGAACCGGATCGTGGCCGGCACCACCGAAGCTCCCCCGGCCTAGCCGGCTCGGATGCTCGATTTCTGGGAGTCGGCTGGGTAGGCTCACCGCCAGCGAGGACGGGAGCCGGACATGTCGGACTTTCAGCCTGGTGGGGGTGGACAGGAGCCGACCTGGTCGGGTCAGCCGCCTCCCGCCTATCCGAGCCCGGGCCGGTATCCGGACCCGGGCCCCTACGCCGGGCCCCCGCCACATCCGGGTGCCCCCTACGTCGGTGGTCAGTACCCCGGCCAGTATCCGGGGGCGGGTCCGTCCGGACCCCGGGCCAGTTTCGGCAGCCGGCTGGGGGCCTGGATTATCGACGGGGTCATCCTCTTCGTCATCTCCCTGGTGCTGGACCTGCTGCTGCGGAACGCCGGGTCGCTGCTCAGCGTGCTGATCGACGCCGGTTACATCGTCTATTTCTTCGGCTCTCCGCGCGGCCAGTCCCCCGGATACATGGCCACCGGCATCCGGGTCATCTCCATGGACGGCACCGGTGCGATCGGATACGGCCGGGCCTTCCTGCGCTGGCTGGTGAGCATCCCCTCGGCCTGGGTCATCTTCCTCGGCTACTTCTGGATGCTCTGGGACAGGGAGAAGCAGACCTGGTTCGATAAGGCCTCCAACTCGGTGGTGGTCCCGGTGTCGGCCTATCCCCTCAACTGAGTTGAACCCGGGGGCGGCGGCCCGATCGGATGCCCGTGGCTGAGGAGCTGACCGGGGCCAGCGTCGAACTGCTCCAGGCCCTCATCCGCAACGCCTGTGTCAACGACGGCACGGCCTCATCCGGCCAGGAGCACCGCAACGCCGCTGATCTGGCTTCCTTCCTCGAGGGTGGCGGCCTGGACCTGGCCCGCTACGAGGCTGCCCCCGGGCGCACCACCCTGGTGGCCCGCATGGAGGGCCGGGTGCCGGGGGCGCCGTCGCTGTGCCTCATGGGCCACACCGATGTGGTCCCGGCCGAGGATCCCGGTTGGACCCATGACCCATTCGGGGGAGAATTGATCGACGGCGAAGTGTGGGGACGGGGCGCCATCGACATGCTCAACCTCACCGCCTCCATGGCGGTGGCCTTCCGTCACCTGGCCGACTCCGGCTTCCGGCCCAGCGGGGACCTGATCTTCCTGGCCGTGGCCGACGAGGAATCCGGCAGCGCCTACGGGGCCCAGTGGATGGCCGACCACCATCCCGACGCCATCCGGGCCGACTACGTCCTGACCGAGAACGGTGGCCTGCACTCCGGCACCCCGGAGGCTCCCGTGGTCGGGGTGAATGTGGCCGAGAAGGGCATGTCGTGGCGCCGGCTGCGGGTGTCGGGCACCCCTGGCCACGGCTCCCGACCCTGGCGTTCCGACAACGCCCTGGTCAAGGCGGCGGCGGTGGTCTCACGCCTCAACCAATACCGGCCCCGGCCCCGGTTCCATGAGCTGTGGCGGGACCAGGTCGACCGCCTCCCGATCAGTGATGAGCAGAAGGCGGCCCTCCTGGACGAGGACCGCATCGATGACGTCCTGGCCGCCATGCCCGACGCCTCGGCCGCCTCCTACTTCCATGCCTGCACCCACACCACCTTCTCCCCCAACGCCGTGCGCGGTCCCATGAAGACCAACGTCATCCCCGGGGCGGTCGAGGTGGAGGTGGATGTGCGCACCCTGCCGGGGGAGACGTCCGATGACGTGGTGGCCCACCTTCACGCCGCCCTCGGTGACCTGGCCGGGGCGGTGCAGATCGAGGACATCATCGTCTCCGCCGCCAGCACCAGCCGGATCGACACCCCGCTGTGGGACAGCCTGCAGCGGGCCGTGGGTAAGCCCTTCCCCGGCGCCAGCCTCCGGCCCCAGCTCCTGGTCGGTTTCACCGACGCCCGCATCTACCGGGCCATGGGAGCGGTCGCCTACGGCGCCGGTCTGTTCAGCCCCTCGCTGGATGCAGGTGAGTACGGCGCCCGCTTCCACGGCAACGATGAGCGTATCGACACCGAGTCCCTGGGACTGACCACCCGGCTGTGGGTGGATGTGTGCCGCGACTTGCTGGGGTGAGGAGTCCTCAGCCCCCGAAGCGGCCCTTCAGGCCGCCGATGCCGCCCTGGTAGACGGAGCGCACGATGTTGGCGGCGTCCTCCTCGCTGGCGCCGGCGGCGGGCTCGAAGGTCCCCGACCAGGCCAGGCGGGTCGATCCCCCCGCCTCGGTCAGCTGCATGGTGGAGCGGTAGTTCTCGATGGGCAGCGGCCCGGACACGATGCTGTACACCAGCCGCTTGGCGGTCTCGTCCCGCTCCTCCAGCCGCTCGACCATGGGGGCGTGTCCCATCTCGATGGTGCGGGTCTGGCCGATCCCCTCGCCCTCCAGCTTCACCGGCAGGCCCATGGCCTCGATGAACCCGCCGAAGTCGCCTACGAGCTTCCACACCTCATCGATCCCGGTGGGGAACTCGGCTTCCTCCCTGACCTCGGCCATGTCTTCTCCGTCCTCCGCGCTCGGCTGGCCCATCACCATAGGGGCTACTTGAAGAGAAGGGTCCCGTCGTCCAGGTCCGCCTTGGGCAGGAGCTCCTTTTCCACCGAGTACTCGTGCAGCAGCCGCCAAGGGTCCCGGTCGCCCTGCTTGGGCATGAGGTGCAGGGACCGGGTCAGGTAGCCGGGGTTGAAGTTGTCCGGGTCGACCCAGGGGCCGAGGGCCATTTCGGCCTCCTCCTCCCGCAGAGCCGGGACGACCATGGTGGAGCCCTTCTGGTCCATCTCGTTGAGCAGCCGGCACACGAAGTCGCTGATGAGCTCGGCCCGCAGCGTCCAGCTGGCCCGGAAGTAGCCGAACACGTAGGCCAGGTTGGGCACTCCGGTGAACATCATCCCCCGGTAGGTGACCGTCCCGGCGAAGTCGAGCGGCTCGTCATCGATGCAGAACTCGATGTCGCCCAGCACGCTCAGGTCGAACCCGGTGGCGGTGATGACGATGTCGGCGTCCAGCGCCTCCCCCGAGGCCAGCTCGATCCCGGTCGGGTTGAACCTCACGATCTGGTCGGTCACCACCGAGGCCTGCCCGGCCTTCATGGCCTTGAACAGGTCCCCGTCCGGCAGCACGGCTATGCGCTGCTGCCAGGGCCGGTAGGCGGGATTGAAGTGGCGGTCGACGTCGAAGCCCTCGGGCAGGAGGGGCTTGATGGTGTCGATCAGGAACTGGCGCAGCATCTCGGGAGCGTCGAAGGACAGCTTGGTGATGGCGTCCTGGTCGTGGACGATCTTGCGGCGCACGATCTCATGGGTCCACTCCTCGGGGATGTCCAACTCCCGCAGGGTGTCGGCCAGCTCGTTGGTGTTGGGCCGCACGAAGAAGAAGGTGGGGGACCGCTGCAGCATGGTCACATGCCCGGCCTGGTCGGCGATGGCCGGGATGAGGGTGGCGGCGGTGGCTCCCGACCCGATCACGACCACCTTCTTACCGGCGTAGTCGATGTCGGCCGGCCAGGTCTGGGGGTGGACGACCTGGCCCCCGAAGTCCTCCAGGCCCTCCCATTCCGGGGTGTAGCCCTGGCTGTGGCGGTAATAGCCCTGGCACATCCACAGGAACCCGGCCGTGAAGCTGACCACCTCCTCGGTGTCGAGGCGGGCGGCCGAGATCGTCCAGCGCCGGTGGTCGCTGGACCACTCGGCGCTGGTGATCCGATGGCGGTAACGGATGTGGCGGTCGAGGTCGTTCTCCTCGATGACCTCGCCCAGGTACTTGAGGATCTCCTCCGAGGTGGCCAGGGGCGCGCCCCGCCAGGGCTTGAACCGGTAGCCGAAGGTGAACAGGTCGCTGTCGGAGCGGACCCCCGGATAGCGGTGCGTCCACCAGGTGCCCCCGAAGCCGTCCAGGGCCTCCAGGATGACGAAGCTTTTGTCCGGGCACTGCTGACCGAGGTGGTAGGCCGCTCCCAGCCCCGATATCCCGGCTCCGACTATGAGCACGTCGAAGTGCTCGGGCGACTCGCTCATGGGCGCCAGCTTAAGGGCCGCGGTAGTTTTCCTTCATGGCCTACCGCCTCGGTGCCATCCGGCGTTATCCGGTCAAGTCGATGCAGGGCGAGGTGTTGGACGAAGCCGTCCTCGGTCCCGGCGGGCTCGAAGGGGATCGGGCCTTCGCCCTCATCGACGCCGAGGATGGAAAGGTCGCCACCGCCAAGCACCCCCGCAAGTGGGGCTCGCTGTTGAACTTCCGGGCCCGGACGCTGGAACCCGGGCTGGTGGAGATCACCCTGCCCGGTGGTCGGAGCGTGCGCTCCGACGCCCCGGATGTGGACCAGGCCCTTTCGGCCGCCGTGGGCCGGGCCGCGCATCTGACTTCGGAGCCCCCGGCCGGCAGCGTCTTCGAGGAGGTCTGGCCGGATATCGAAGGGCTGGCCCCGGAGGACGTCATCACCGCCACCAGCATCGGCACGGAGGATTCCGGGGAGCGGATCAGCCAGTTCGGCGTGTCCATGGCCGCATCCGGCGGGACCTTCGTCGACGCCTTCCCTCTGCACCTCATCACGACCTCCACCCTGGCCCGGTTGTCCGAGCTCAACCCCGCCTCCGCTTTCGATGTGCGCCGCTATCGGCCCAACTTCCTGATCGAGACGGACGGGCCGGCGGCCTTCCTGGAGAACGACTGGGCCGGCCAGCGCCTCATGGGTACCGGTGGCATCGGCATGAAGGTCACCATCCCGGCCATGCGCTGCGTCATGACCACCCTGGCCCAGCCGGAGCTGGCGGCGGACCGTGACACCCTGCGCACGGTGGCGACTCACAACCGCATCGAAGTGCCCGGCCTGGGTCTGTGGGCCTGCGCCGGCGCCTACGCCGAGGTGGTGGGGGAGGGTCGGCTGGCGGCCGGCCAGGAGCTGGAGCTCACCTGAACCGGCCGGCGGCTAGGGGATGACCTTGTTGAGAGCCGCTATGTCCGGGGCGCCCAGGCCGGTCACCTCGTCATAGCCGGGGCGGGCGACGTAGGTCCCGTTGGTGCCCAGGGTGATGTCGGTGAGTCCCGGGACGGGCGAGGGATCGGCGGCGGGCGCCACCTGATCGATGGGAGAGCTGAGCAGGGTGGTACCGGGGTTGACCTTGTCATAGACGGCGTAGAGGTCGATGGAGGCCAGCCCGAGCCCGTTCTTGTGCGCCGACTCCAGCCGGGCCCAGGCCCCCAGCATCAGGGGGGAGGAAAGGCTGGTGCCGCCCACGTAGGAGACCTGGCCGTCCACGTAGATGAGCGCCGGCGTGGCCACGTTGGGGTCGGCGTCCAGGGCGACGTCGGGAATGGCCCGGCCGCCGGTGGCGTACTGGGCGTCGTAGCCGAGGTCGGAATCGGCCGTCCACCAGCCCGGGTTCTCCAGGTAGCTGATGCCTCCGCCCGAGCCCAACCAGCCCAGTTCGCTGATGCGGTTGCCGTTCGAGTCGGTGATGAGTGAGGTCCCGCCCACGGCGGTGGTGAACTCCCCGGAGGCGGGCCAGTTGGTTTCGGGGATGCCGCTGGGCGCCCCGACGTTCACCGGCGCCCCACAGGTCGAGCCACTGTCACCGGTGGAGGCGAACAGGGTCTGGCCCTGCAGGGCCCCTTCCTGCAGCACGGAGTCGGTGCTGACCATGGAGCCGTCCAGGTAAGGCGAGAAGTCACAGCCCCCGATGCTGGCTGACATGGCCACCGCCTTGTCCTGGGCGACGAAGGTCGTGAAGTCCAGGTCGATCTCGGAGTCCACCAGCGACCCGATGTTGTACAGGTACAGGTTCTTGACGGAAGGGGCCATGCCCGTGGAGGACTGGGTGTCGAGGTCGAACTCGTCGACGCCGGTGGTGTCGGTGCTCTGGGCCCCGACCGGAATCTCGGTGACGGCCACCTTGGGCAGGTGGTTGACCGTCTCGGCCTGGCGCAGATCCTTGAGCACCTGGGTCTGGCTGCCCTCGGTGAGGAGAGCGATGGAGGTGCCCGATCCGCTCGGGGTCCCGGCCGCGTCATAGGTGACCTGGAACTGGGCCGGGTTCAGCCCGGCGAAGCTGGGTGAACCGGCCTGGGTCCTGGCCCGGATCGGGTGCAGGAGCGGGAGGGGCAGGTCGTTGAGGCCCAGCACGGCCTGGACCGAGGACGACAGCGCCGCCGGGACCAGGGCCGGGGCGGTGTTGGCGAAGAAGCGCAGGCGGCCGGCCCGGAAGGACTCCAGCCGGGTGTGGAAGGCGAAGGCGGCCGCGGCGGCGGTACCAGCGGCGGTAATCGCCATCCGGTTGGAGAGCACCTGGATGTGGCTGAAGCCGTGGCCGGCCAGGTAGCCCGCCACCGAACTCACCGCTGCCGGGCTGGGGGCCCACCGGGCCGTGAACTGGGCCGGGGTCAGGAAGTGGTGGAAGGTCGAACTGCCCGGGGTGTACATGGCTCGCAGGGCGGCCGCCTCGGCGGCGGGGTGGGGCGCCTTGAGGGTCACCACCAGGCTGACGGAGCGGCTCGGGCTCAGGCTGCCCAGCGCCACGGCTCGGCCGGTGTCGGCGGCCCGGGTGGCCGTGGCCGCCCAGGCGACCTGGGCCGGAGCAGAAGCCTGAGCCGGTAGGGCCGAAACGGCCAGCGGAGCCAGGCTCGACCCTGCCGCCACCAAGGCGATCCGGGTCAAATTCGACCGGTTTGGACGGAACCTTCTTGGACGGCGAAATGAGTCGGCCATCGTTAGATGTTCATCACCGGGCCGCCCGGCTCCTGCCTACTTGTTGAAACAGTGCAGCTGGCGCCCGGCCGGGGCGAAGGCCTCGGGGTTGTCGAAGGCGAAGTATTGGCCGCCCTCGCAGCTCTGCCACGCTCCCTTCATGTTGTCGTACTTGCTGATGGCGTTGGGGTCCCACCAGCCCACCTGGGTGGCGGTGAAGGGGGCGTACTTGTTGACCCCCGACTGCCACGGCCCGAAGTCCCCGTTGGGCAGGGAGGCCGGCATGGAGAACACGGCCCGCTGGAAGCTCGACGGGGTCAGGTCGGGCCCGGCGCCCTGGAGGGCATCGAAGAGGTAGAGGAGGATTTCATAGGGCAGCGGGAAGTAGATCTCGGCCGGCTTGCCCCCCGGGTCGGCCTTCTGGAAGGCGGTGTAGGCCTCGGTGGCGTCGGCGGCCGGCTGGGTCCCGTCGGTGCTTATGGCGTCCTTCATCTGGTCGGAGGAGGGCAGACGGGCCAGCGGATCCCCGAAGCCGAGGCCGGCCCACTCCGGGTAGTAGTGCTCGGCATCGGCGGCGTTGGCGGCGAAGATCGGAAACAGCGGGTCACAGCCGCACAGGATGGTGGTCACTCCGGCCGCCTTCATGCCGGCCACGATGCTGGTCGCCTCCTGCTGGTAGGTGGGGATGTCCACGGCATAGCTGGCCCGCCGGGCGAGCTTGACCCCGCAGGCGGACAGCCCGGCCTGGATTTGGTCCCCGGTCTGCATATAGATGGGGTTCTCCGGGGTGATGAGTCCGAAGACCCGCTTGGTTTTTTGCATCAGCGGATCCCCGGCGAAGATGGCCGGCATCCCCGCCATCCGGGTGCACACCAGATGGATGGTGTGATCCCCGGCCTGGGTGCCGGTGGGGGAGGCAGCCGAGTATTCGTAGGGGGCGAACTGCTGGAACCAGGACTGGGGCATGTAGGTGGCGCCCATGGACAACACGCCCTGGCGGGCCAGGTCCTCCTCGTAGGGCTGGGTGCTCGATCCCAGAGGGAAGGAGACATCGGCGAAGGCGCCCATATCCTTGGCGGTGACTGCGTCGGCTTCGGCCGCGGCCAGGTCCTGGCCCTGGTCCTCCTGGACGTAGTCGCCCTGGCTGTTGAAGGCCTTGAGGACCACATGGCGGCCGTAGAGCTCAAAGATCTTGTTGAAGTACCCGACGAAGGTCTGCATGTCCTGGAGGTACTGGGCGTCGGTCCCGCCGGCCGCGGCTCCGGCCGCAGCCGAGATGGCGGCCGACTCCCCCGAGGAGCGGTTGCGGTAGACGATGGTGATGGTGCTGCCGGTCACCCCGGCGGCGGTGGCGCCGCCGTTGTTGCCGCTGAAGGCGGGCACGCACAGCGGGGCGTACTTGGAGTAGCTGAATTGGCGCACCCCCGGCCCGCACTTGACCCCTGTCCGGGACACGTCGCCGGCGCCGGCGGCCGACCCGGAGGCGCCAGTAGCGCCGGGGCCCGCGCCCGAAGCGCCCGAAGCGCCCGACGCGCCCACCGAGCCACCGGCACCGACTGAGCCCGAGGAGGAGCCCGCTGAGGAGCCCGACTGGTTTCCGGCCGCTGGGCTCTGGGCTGCATTCGACTGGGCGCCGGTCGATGTCCCGGACCCGCCGGCGGAGGAACCGGAACCGCTGCCCAGCGAGGTGGCCGCCGGCTGGCTGTTGTGGCTGGGCACCAGGATGATGACCAGGAGGGCGGCCAGCAGCAGGGCCAGCACCGGGATCGACCGCACCGCCACCCGGGCCAGGTACCGCCTGACCATGGCCTCGACTTCGGCCGGCCCCACCATGCCCGCTGGCTGATTCACGACCCCACCCCCATGCGGCGGCCCCCCCGGCCGGCCGGTTACCACGTTATGCCAGGTCGCCCCGGAAAGCCCGTCAGCGTTACGGTGGCGGCCGATCGAGAGGAGCAGGCAATGGGGACCTTTGCGGGCAAGCGGGCCGTGGTGACGGGCGGGGGATCGGGCATGGGCCGGGAGCTGGTCATCCAGCTGGCCGCCGAGGGCGCGTCGGTGGCGACCTGTGACGTCAGCGCCGTCGGGCTGACCGAGACGCTGGCCCGGGCGGAGGCCGGCGCCGCCGAGGGAGTGAAGATCACCACTCACATCTGCGACGTGTCCGATGAGTCGGCCGTCCTGGCCTTCCGGGACGAGGTGGTGGCCGCCCACGGCGGCGTGCTCGAGCTGGTCTTCAACAACGCCGGCATCGGCGGCGGTGGCAGCTTCCTGGCCGACCGCCGAGAAGACTGGGAACGGACCTTCGGTGTCGACTGGTGGGGCGTCTACTACTGCTCCCGCGCCTTCCTGCCCCTCCTCATCGCCGCCGAGGAGGCCCGCCTGGTCAACACCAGCAGCGTCAACGGTTTCTGGGCCTCGTTGGGCCCCGGAGTGCCCCATACCGCCTACAGCACGGCCAAGTTCGCGGTGAAGGGCTTTTCCGAGGCCTTGATCGAGGATCTGCGCATCAACGCCCCCCACGTCGGGGTCTCGGTGGTGATGCCCGGCCACATCGGCACCGACATCGTGGCCAACTCCCGTCGCTACTTCGGCCGCCCGGAGCCGGATGAGCTGACCGACACCGACCTCGACGCCACCCGCCAGCTGCTGGCCGGCCGGGGCATGCCGGGCGACCTGCCCGCCGATCAGGTGCGCGACATCGTCAAGATGATGGAGGAGGGCTTCCGCACCTCGGCGCCCCTGAGTGCGGCCGACGCCGCCAAGATCATTTTGGAAGGGGTGCGGGCCGGGCGGTGGCGGATCCTGGTGGGAGACGACGCCCGCCTCCTGGACGAGCAGGTGCGGGCCGACCCGGAAGGGGCCTATGACCACGCCGGGGTCGGCATCGCCCCGCTGGGCGGAGGGAATTCCGCCCGATGAGCGAACTCAATGCGCAGACGATCAGGATCAAGGGACACGGGGACGACGAGATCGAGGCCTACCTGGCCCGTCCGCTGGGGGGCGGCTCCCGGGGAGGGGTGGTGGTCATCCATCACATGCCTGGCTATGACCGGGGGACGAAGGAGATAACGAGGCGATTCGCCGAGATGGGTTATGACGCCATCTGCCCCAATCTGTACTGGCGGGAGGCACCCGGGGCGGCTCCGGACGACGCCGCCGCCACGGCCCGGGCCCAGGGCGGGGTGCCCGATGAGCGTCTGATCGGGGATGTGTCGGGAGCGGCGTCGCACCTGCGGGGCCTGGACTCCTCCAACGGAAGAGTCGGCGTGATCGGCTACTGCTCCGGTGGCCGCCAGAGCGTGCTGGCGGCCTGCAACCTGGACCTGGACGCGGCGGTGGACTGCTACGGCGCCTTCGTCACCGGCATCGTGCCGGAAGGTTTTCCGCTGCGGGTCACCAACCTGGTCGACCAGCTCCCCAACCTGCGCTGCCCGCTGCTGGGCCTGTTCGGCAACGAGGACAAGTTCCCCACCCCCGAGCAGGTCGACGAGTTGGAGGCCATTCTCAAGGACAACGGTAAGGAGTACGAGTTCCACCGCTACGACGGCGCCGGGCACGCCTTCTTCTCGGTGGACCGGACCGCCTACAACGTGGAGGCGGCCACCGATGGCTGGGCCCGCATCAGCGAGTTCTACGGCAAGTATCTGGGGGCCTGAGCGATGTGCACCTACACCACCGTCCAGAACAGGGTCGAAGGCAGCGCCAAGGGACCGGAGGGCCACTGGATGCGGCTGTCCACGGCCACGGTCTATTTCGACCATCCCGTGCACGCCATGGCCGAGCACACCTTGAACATCGACCTGGCCGACCCGACCGGCGGACCGGCCGCCCGGGTAGGGATAGAGCTGACGCCGGCCTCGGCCCGCCGCCTGGTGGCGGCCATCGAGGAGGCCCTGGCCTCGGTCCCCGCCGAACTGTCGGCCTAGCCGGAGCAAACCCGGCTGCCGGCGGCCGGATTCGACTCGACCGCCTGACCCGGCAGGGGGAACAGGTCCTCGATCCCTCCCTCCGAGGCCGGCCGGTGGCGGTCGGGGGTGGCGTGGTGCTGGGTCCCGAACCGGTAGGCGACGCCGTCCCGCCAACCGGGTTGGGCTACCCGGACCAGGCGGTGCCCGGCAGCGTCCTCCAGCCGCTGGCGCTGGTGGGCCTGGGCCAACCTCTCCGTCTGCCAGGGGTGGATGCTCATGCCTCAATTCTTGAGCGGGTGCGTTCGCTGTGGCCGGCCGATCTGGCCATCTCGTGCGGCGGGTGCATGGAGCTGATGGTCCTGGCCCACCGGGGCGGCCTTCTCCTCTCGGGTTGATCTTCGCTCTGCCCGATCTCCTCCTCATCGGCGTGCGGGCGGCGCCGGCGGACCCCCGAGCCGGGTTGGAGCCAGTGGCCAACCGCCTCAAGGCGGTGGCCGAGCCGACCCGCCTGGCCATCCTGAACCAGCTGGCCGGCAGCCCGAGCACGGTGACCGAACTGGCCCGGCAGTTCGGTGTGGCCCAACCCACCATGAGCAACCACATCAAGCTCCTGCGCGACGCCGGCCTGGTCACGAACGCCCCGGGGCGGGGGCGACGGGAGCTGGTGGCCGACCAGAGGAGCATCGCCGATCTCATGTCCGAACTGGGCACCGCCCTGGCCTTCGACTCGCCTCCGGCCGGTTAGCGCCCGGCCCCAGCGCGCTCGGGGCTGGATATGGTCGGGTCATGACGTCCGGCGCCGGTCCATTCCAGGGGATCAGGGTCCTCGATCTGTCCTCGGTGGTGATGGGGCCCTACGCCACCCAGCTCATGGCCGACTACGGCGCCGATGTCATAACCATCGAGGCGGCGGGCGGGGACACCAACCGGAGAATGGGAGGCGGCCCGCATCCAGAACTGACCGGGGTGGCCCTCAACCTGTTGCGCAACAAGCGCAACCTCGCTGTCGACATCAAAGCTCCCGCCGGCCGGCAGATCGTGCTCGATCTGGCCCGCACCTCGGACGTGTTCGTGAGCAATCTGCGGCCGGGACCGTTGGAGCGTCTGGGACTCACCTACGAGGACATCGCCGCGGTGCGACCTGACATCGTCTACGCCACCGCGGCCGGCTTCGCCTCCGACTCGGAGCGGCGGGACGATCCCGCCTACGACGATGTCATCCAGGCTGAGACCGGCCTGGTCGATGTGCTGCACCGGGTCACCGGTGTGCCCCAGCTCATCCCCAGCCTGGTGGCGGACAAGGTCAGCGGCCTGACCTTGGCCTTCGCCATCTCCGCCGCTCTGCTGGAGCGGGCCCGGACCGGCCGGGGCCGGCGGATAGAAGTGGCCATGACCGAGGCGGTGCGCTCCTTCGTGCTGGTCGAACACGGCGGAGCGGCCATGTCCGAGCCGGCCTCCGGGCCGGTGGGCTACCAACGCATCCTCACCTCGGCCCGCCAGGCCCAGCGCAGCGCCGACGGATGGATCTGCATCTTTCCCTATCACCGCCGCCATCACGATGCCCTGGTGGCCGAGGCCGCCGCCCTCGGGGTCGACGTTTCCACCTTCCCCCGCCCCCGGGACGACCCCTCCGGCCTCTACCAGCTCGTGGGGGCGGTGGCGCCCCGGCGTACCAACGCCGAGTGGCTGGCCTGGTGCCGGGAGCGGGGCATCCCGGCGGCGGCGGTGGCGACCCTCGAGGACCTGGTCGAGGAATTGGAGGTGGTCGAGCACCCGGTGGCCGGGCCCTACCGAGTGGCGCCCCGGCCGGCCCGCTTCCAGGGGCTGGAGGAGGAGACGCCCCGGCCGGCCCCGCTGATCGGCCAGGACACCCTGGGCGTCCTGGCCGAAATCGGCTACGACCCGCTGCAGATCGCCCGCCTCCAGGCCGCCGGGGTGCTGGAGACCCCGGGCACCTAATTTGACGACTTGACCGTTTCTTTCGAATCGTAGAAGATAGTGGTGGTTATCCGGCCGGGCGGCCGGAGCCTTCAGAGGAGCGGGGCCGTGGTGGAGCATCTCGACGTGCTGGTGGTGGGGGCGGGGCTGTCCGGCGTGGGGGCCGGCGCCTACCTGGAGCGGGACTGCCCCTGGGCGACCTACGCCGTGCTCGAGGCGCGAGCGGACCTGGGCGGTACCTGGGATCTGTTCCGCTACCCGGGCATCCGTTCCGACTCGGACATGTTCACCCTCGGCTATTCGTTCCGCCCCTGGCCCAACGCCGAGGCCATCGCCGACGGGCCGGCCATCCTGCAGTACATCCGGGACACCGCCGCCGAGACCGGGGTGGTGGACAAGATCCGCTTCGGGCGCAAGGTGGTCAGGGCCGAGTGGTCCAGCGCCGAATCCCGCTGGCTGGTCACGGCCGAGGAAGTGGGCACGGGGCGGACCGAGCAGCTGACCTGCGGCTTCCTCTACTCCTGCACCGGGTACTACCGCTACGACCACGGCTACCTGCCCGAGTTCCCGGGCCGGGACCGCTTCGAGGGTCCCGTCATCCATCCCCAGGCCTGGCCCGATGATCTCGACTACGCCGGTAAGCGGGTGGTCATCATCGGCAGCGGGGCCACGGCTGTGACCCTGGTGCCGGCCATGGCCGAGACGGCCGCCCACGTCACCATGCTCCAGCGCTCCCCGACCTACATCGCCTCCATGCCGACCCAGGATCCGCTGGCCAATCTGCTGCGCAAGATCCTGCCGGCCCGTTACTCGAATCCGGTGATCCGCTGGTACAAGGCCCTCACCACCCAGGCCTTCTACCAGGTCAGCCAGCGCCGCCCCGAGATGGTCAAGCGCATGCTGCGGCGCATGCTCGCCCGGCAACTGCCGGCCGGCTACGACATCGACACCCACTTCAATCCCCGTTACAACCCATGGGACCAGCGGTTCTGCGCCGTGCCCGACGGTGACCTGTTCAAGGCCATCTCCAGCGGCTCGGTGGATGTGGTGACCGATCGCATCCAGACCTTCACCGAGTCAGGGATCCGACTCGAATCCGGCCGGGAGTTGGCCGCCGACGTCGTGGTGGCCGCCACGGGCCTCGATCTCCTCTTCATCGGCGGGATGACCCTTAGCGTGGACGGTCAGGCCGTGGACGTGTCCCAGAAGCTGGCTTACAAGGGGATGATGCTCGAGGGCGTCCCCAACCTGGCCATGGCCGTCGGCTACACCAACGCCTCCTGGACGCTCAAGTGCGACCTGACCTGTGACTACGTGTGCCGTCTCCTCAACCGGATGCGGGAGCAGAAGATGACCCGGGCCATGCCGGTCAACCGGGATCCGTCCATCACCACCCAGCCCCTGCTCGGGCTGACCTCGGGATACGTTCTGCGCTCGGCCGACCGCATGCCCAAGCAGGGTTCGCGCCACCCCTGGCAGGTGCACCAGAGCTACCTCAAGGACTACCGGATCATGAAGCGCAGCGACCTGGTGGACGAGGCGCTGGAGTTGAGCCGGCCGGCCGACCAGCCCCTGGTGGCGGCCGCCTCCTGAGTCAGGGCGAAAAGGTGCAAATCGGGGTCAGGTAGGAGCCCGGGATGCCGATAGATACCGGGTGCGGAGTTCTGAAGGGGAGAGCGGACGGCGGTCCACTCGCGGCCGGGCATCGATTCTGGGCGGCCTGGCGGCTCTGGCCCTGGCTGTCAGCGCCGGTCCGGCCCTGGGCCTGGCTGTCAGCGCCGGTCCGGCCCTGGCCGCGGTGAAGCCGGCCTCGCACACGGTGGCCGTCCCGAGGCCGGCCACCACCCAGAGCGGTTACGGCGGCAAGTGGGGCCTGTACGCCCCCGACTTCCCCGGGACCATGGCCACGGTCAGGTCTCTCCAGGCCGAGGTGGGTAGGCGGGCCGATTACGTCATGTGGTACGAGCACTGGGCCGGTCCCTACAGCGCATTCAACGCCGCCGATGTGGAAGCGGCGGCCGCCAACGGTTCGACTCCGGTCATCACCTGGCTGTCGGACGATCCGTCCCGTCTCACCACCATCACCGACCGCGCCATTGCCGCCGGCCGGTACGACGGCTACATCCGATCCTGGGCCCTTGGTCTGCGATCCCTGGGCATACCGGTGCTCCTGCGTCTCGATCCGGAGATGAACGGAAACTGGTACGGATGGTCACCGGGTGTGAACGGGCAGACGGCGGCGGAGTACGTGGCTGCCTTTCGCCACGTTCACGATGTCTTCGCCGGCGTCGGGGCCCGCAACGTCGCTTTCGTGTGGAGTCCGAATGTTGCCTACCCGGGCGCCACGCCGATGGAGTCTCTGTATCCCGGTGACGCCTACGTCAGCTGGGTTGGACTGGACGGTTATAACTGGGGAACGACCAACGGTCATCAGTGGCAGACGCCGGCGGAGGTGTTCGGATCCTCGGTCAGCCAGCTCCGCGCCATAACGCGACGCCCGATGCTCATCACCGAGGTGGCCAGCACTTCGGTCGGCGGTGACAAGTCAGCCTGGATCGATTCCTTCTTCAGCTACCTGCGATCTGACCCGTCGATTTCAGGCTTCATTTGGTTCGATGCTTCTAAGGAAACGGACTGGCAGATAGACAGTTCGCCACTGACTTTGGCCGCTTTTCGCGCCGGCCTCACGGGCGCCTGACCACTTAACAGGGCGGAAACCGGAATTAGGCAGGACATGGTTCGTCCGGCGGTGAAACCTCGGGGATACTTCCCGGAGGTGCAGTGCCCGCGCAGTTTGACCATTCGAACCAATGGGGCGCGACCCGCGGCAACTGGCGTGGACGGATCTCGACTGAGATCTCGTCCCGACCATGGTTCCGGGCGCTGCTGCTGCTGGCGGCCCTGGTGGTGGCGTACCGGTACTCCCTGAGCAGCCTGCTCGGGTCGCTGGGCAGCGACACACCCCTGGCCTATGTCGGCCTGGCCCCCTTCATCGCCCTGGGTATCGCGGTGCTCCTGAGCCGGCCGGAACAGCCCGCTTCGGTGGTTCAGGACCGTTACATCGACTACCTGGTCGGTCTGCCCCTGCTCGGCACGGCCCTGCTGATGGCGGTGGTGTTGCCGGACCGGATGTCGATCCTCTTCTGGTTCTACCGGGTTGATCTCCTCTCGCTTCCTCTCTTCGCCGCCGGGGCCGTAGCCGTGCTTTTCGGCGCTCCGGCGTTGTGGCGGATGCGCTGGGCGGTCGGTTTCCTGCTGCTGGCCTGGCCGGTTCCCTACAACTTCGCCCTTGACCACGGGATGGCGCAGTTCAGCAACCTGACCCTGGCGTCGGTGCGGGCTCTACTCAGGGTCCTGCCGGTGGCCACGCCCTCAGGGGCCAGCGGCGGCACCATCTTCATGGTCCATCACGCCGGAGCGACGTTCCCCCTGAGCGTGGTGTCGGCCTGCACGGGTGTTGACAGCTTCATCGGCTTCGGCCTGGTCGGCATGGCGGTGCTCACCCTGGTCGAAGGGGGCAAGCTGGCCAAAGGGCTCTGGCTGGGTACCGGCATGGTGCTGGTCTACGGGCTCAATCTGGTCCGTCTCATCCTCATCTTCTGGGCCGGCTCCCGGTTCGGCCAGACCGTCGCCCTGGACGGACTCCATCCCGTCCTCGGCCTGGTGCTCTTCGGTGCCGGGGTGGCCCTCATGGTGAGCAGTCTGGGCCGCTTCCGTCTCGACCTCCGACCGGCTGCGCCGCGGGTTCCCCCGGCCGACCAGCCCGCCGCCACTCCGACCCGGTGGAGGCTGCATGGCCGGCTGTTCGGAGCCGCCGTGGTCGTTTCGCTTGTGGCGGCCGCAGTCGGTGCGGCCGACGGCAACTTCGGCCGGTTCGGTCCCCTGGCCGGCCAGCTGGGGACGCCCCGACTGGTCTCCTTTGCCCAAGCCCCCATCCAGCTCCCGGGCTGGTCGGTGCAGCCCATCGACCGCTACGACTGGGCGTCGCAGTACTTCGGCTCCGGAGCGGTCTGGACCCGTTACGCCTATGCCCCGACAGCCGGTGGGGCGGCCACCGTACTCGCCGATGTGATCGACACCCCCAACCTGTCCTCCTTCAGTACCTATGACGTGCTGGCCTGCTACGACTACCACGGCTACGGCCTGTCCGGTATCCAACGGGTCGGTCTGGGGGCCGGCGTCCAGGCCACTGTGATGACCCTCAAGATCCCGGGCCTAGTGGGCCGGTGGAACGCCCTGTACTGGATCTGGCCGGTCGAGACAGCCCTGGGGACCAGCTACGAGCGCATAGTCCTGCTGGCTCCCGTCGACGCCGAGTATGTGGTCACGGCCGCCTACACCGGTGCCTCCGCCGCTACCCGGCCCATCAGCCTGGGGGCCAACCTGAACCAGAGCCGCAGTTTCCTGGTCCATTTCGGCCGGGCCGTGATCGGCGCCCGCAGCTCCGACCCGAGCGGCGCGGTCCGATGAGCCGGCGGCCGAGCACCTCGGACCGCCGGCGCCGGCTGGCGGCGGTGGTGGTGGTGGTTGGAGCAGGACTGTCCGGCGCCTGGGGTATCGGTGCGGCGCCGGCCGGCGCCCTTTCCCTCCCCACCTCGGTCACCGGGCTGACCACCAGCACGGGGTCGAGTGCCGCAGGAGGCGGTCCGTCGGTGGCCGGAGTGGACGCCTGTCCTTCCCCGGCTGTGACCGGTGTGGCTACCGCTGACGGGCGGCACTGGGCTTCTTCCGGCCAGACCGTGTTCGTCACCGGTTCGGGTCTCTCCGGCCCCCTTTGCACGGTGGCGGTGACGCTGGGGGGGTCAACCGTGGCAGCCGTGGCCGACTCGGCCACCGAGGTCCACTTCGCCATGCCCTCAGGTTCCCCGGGCGGAGCGGTCCGGGTCCGAGTGACCGATGCCCTGGGTGACACCTCGCTCAGCAACTCCAATTTCAACATTGTCGGTATCCCGGTCGCCGACGGACTGTTTCCGGCCGACCCGGCCGAAGGGACACCGTTGAGCGTCAGCGGGAACGGCTTCGGCCTGGCCCAACTGCCGGGAGCTTCCGTGCTGGCTTCCTACTGCGGGGGCCCGGCCGTGCCGGCCACCGCTTTCAGCGACAGCCGGCTGCAGGTCCCGGGACCGGTGGCGTACTGCAACGGCGTCCTGACGCTTGAGTTCCTGGCGCCCTACGACACCGCCGGCGGCTCCACCAGCCCGTCGATCGACATCTCCATACCGGCGGGGACACTGGACGTTTCCCCCGTGCTGGGCGCGGTCTCGCCCGGAGGCCCTGTCCATGCCGGAGAGGTCCTCACGGTCACCGGCTCGGGCTTCGGGCCCTCCGGTGCGGCACTGATCGGCGGGGTGGCGGCTCTAGGCACGTGGAGTGATCGGCTGGTGACCCTGACCGTTCCCGGAGGTGCTGCCGGTCAGCTGGAACTGGTCCGGGCCGACGGGGTGAGCGTTCCGGTCGGCACCGTGGACAGCGGCGGGGGATCACTGACGTCCGGCGCGGGCGGGGCTCCGTCCGGCATCGCGACGATCTCGGGCCCCGCCGGGCCGGCCGGAAACGCCCCTGGGCTGGTGGCTCTTTCGGTCTCGAGAGCCGCTCCGGCTGCCACCGGCGCCGTCTTCTGGCCCGCCTCTCTCAACGGCACGGACGCGACCCCGGCCGGCTCCTCGGGAGCAGCCGGCCCAGAGGCGTACGCCCCCGGTGCGGCCACCGGTCCTGGGGTCCCCTCGGGAGCCGCCGCCGGCGGCTCGGGCCCATCGGCGCGGGACGGCTCAGGGACACGCTTCGAGGCCGTCCTGTCGCCCCGCTCCCCGCTCCCTCTCCTGCCGCTGCCCTGGGTGCTGTTGATGGTGGCCATCCTGCTGGCGGCGGCTGTGGCCGGACAGAGCCTGTTCCGCCATCAGGGTGTGGTGTGGCTCCACAGCCGTGACCGGAGGTCTCCGGTTGTTTCCGGATCACCGACCACGAGCAGCCGGGCCTGGAGGGCCGCCGGTTACGCGGCGGCGGGTCTGCTGCTGGTCACCTATCTCCTGACGGCCACCTCGGTGCTCATGACCCTGGTCACCGAATGGCTGCCGGGATCGAGTTCGGCCACCCTGCCCGGTGGCCAGGCCTACAAGGCCACCGCCGTGGTCCTCTCTGTTCTGCTCAGCGGCATTGCCGTCCGCTACGTCTATTACTACCGGTGCTGGCTGTCGAGCCGCAGGTACTTCGCCCGGGCGCCGGAGGTGGATGTGGCCGTGCTGGCGACCCGGGCTCTTCCTAACCTCAAGTTCCAGGTCACGACCCGGGGCGGCGCACCGGCCATCGTGGAGCGCACCGTCCAGGGCATCGTCGACATAGCCGCCGCCCAGCCCTGGCTGGCGCCGAAGATGTCGGTGGAGGTCATCACCGAATCGGCGCAGGAGGCCGAGCATCTGCCTCTCCACTTCGCCACGGCCAACATCCCTGTTCGCGCCCTCTGCCTGCCGGCCAGCTACCGCACGCCGAATGGGACGGGTCTCAAGGCCAGGGCCATGCACCACATGGTCGAGCGTCGTCTGGCCGGTTGGAACGCAGTGGAGGGACGCAGCTTCATCGTCCATCTGGATGAGGAGACACTGGTCACCGAGGATCACCTGCTGGTTTTGGTCGACTACCTGTCGGACAACCCGGCCCCGGTCAGCCAGGGCCCGATCCTCTACCCGCTGGAGTGGGACAAGGCGCCCTGGATGTGCCGGGCCATGGAGTCGCTGCGGCCCTTCGGCTGCTCGGAATGCGCTCGGGTCATGTCCAACCCCCCGCCGCCTCACCTGCACGGTTCGAACCTGGTCGTGGACGAGGCGGTGGAAAACGAGATCGGATGGGACTTCGGGACCGTCGACGGCCAGCCCTACATCGCCGAGGATCTGCTCTTCGGCCTGCGGGCCTATTCCATGCTCGGTGACGAAGGATTCGGCTGGCACGGCGCCACCATGCTCGAGCAGCCTCCACTGTCGGTCTACTGGGCCATTCAGCAGAGACTGCGCTGGGTCCTGGGAGCGCTGCAGGGCTGGCGGGCGATGGGACAGCGCGACGATCTGCGTTCCATCCCGGCTCCCCAGCGTCGCCGGCTGCGGCTGGCCGTCGGCTTCCGGGTCGGCACCTACGCCCTGGGCTTTCCCATCGGCTTTGCCGGCCTGTTCTTCTTTCTGCATCCGGCCATCCGTCAGGCGGCACTGAGCTCACCGCTCGGCGTGTGGCGGGCGTTCATACTGCTGGCCGGAGCGGGATGGGTCGTCTCCTATCAAATCGGCTTGGCCCGCAATCTGCGGTATCAACAGCTGTCGCGGTTCAACCGTCTGCGCCAGCACCTGACCATTCTTCTGCTCACCCCGATCAGTGGATTGTTCGAGACCGCCGGGCCTTTCATCGCATTGATGCGTTGGTTGATCGGTGCCCGTCAGGCCAGATGGACCCCGACTCCCAAGACATCGGAGGCACCGGCCCCGGACCGGCGGCGCGCACCGGCTCTTGGCGGGCAAGAGTTAGCGACTTCTAGCCAAAGGGGGTCGTTCATCGGCCCTTAACAGAAATTTGTCCGTTTCCGGGAGGAGATCACCACCTGCCCCGGAAACCTTCTCATCCAGAGTCGGAGCGCTCTATCTGGGGCTTGCCGCATTCGCTCCCACTCGGTTCAGCCTTCCGAGCTTGACCCCCGCCGACCATTCGACAGAAGAGGAACTCTCTTGTTGCGCCGCTACCTTGCCGTGCTTGCCGCTACCGCCGTCGCCGGCGCCACTTCCCTGGCCATGACCGGCGCGGCCTCCGCCGCTGCTCCGGCTCCGGCCATGACCCGGTTGGGCGCCGATGTCATCCCCGGACTGAGTGCATTGGCACCATCCGGAGCCACGCCTTCTTCCACCGCCGTTGAGGTTGATATCGCCCTGTCCGGGGCCAACCCGGCCGCCGAGGCGGCGGAGCTCAAGGCCGTGTACACGCCGGGGAGTCCGGACTACCACCATTTCCTGACCACGGCCCAGATCGCCAGCGAATTCGGCGCTCCGGCCGGCTACTACCGGGCCGCCCTGTCATACGGCACCGCCCACGGCCTCACTGTCAACCGGGTCTCGACCAGTCGCGATCTCATCGTCCTCACCGGAACGGTGGGGCAGGCCGAGACCACCTTCGGTGTCACCATCGACAACTACGTCTGGCACGGACTGCACTTCTATGCCAACGCCAACGCCCCGACGGTGCCAGCCGGGATCGGGATCATCGGCGTGGTCGGTCTCAACACGGCGCAGGTCATGCACACCAACTCACTCAAGGCCGGGTCCAGGCCCCAGCAGAGCTTCTGCCAGACCCCGGCCAGTAACGGCGCCCCCTGTATGGGTGCCACCACGCCGGAGGACATGTGGTCAACCTACGACCAGCCCGCCGGCGATACGGGCCAGGGCCAGAGAGTGGCCATCTTCGGCGAGGGGGCATGGACGCCGCCGATCCAGGACTTGCGCGACTTCGAGGCCAACCCGGACCAACTCTCCACCTGCGGCGCCGCCATCAAGTGCTCCGACGCCCTGCCCAATGTCCCGGTCCGGGTGGTCGAGGTGGACGGCGCGGCCGCCAAGTACACCGACACCGCCGGGGACGAGGAGTGGGACATCGACACCCAGTCCTCCACCGGCATGGTTCCGAATCTGTCCGAGCTCGACCTGTACTTCGGCACCAGCCTGACCGACGCCGATGTCCTGAGTGTCGTGGATGACTGGGCCGGGGACTCCGCTGCACCCCTGCAGGCCAGCGCCTCCTACGGGGAGTGCGAGTACGATCCCGCCGCCCAGCAGCTTCCCTCCGGGACTGACTTCGCCATGGGCCAGGCAGCCGAAGCCAGTTACCAGCAGACCCTCGAGGGTGCAACCCTCGAGGGCCGCACGCTGTTCTCCTCGGCCGGTGACGACGGCTCGTCCTGTCCCGTGGTCCCGGTTGACACCAACGGCGTGGCCAACCAGGCCTTCCCCGACGTCAACGTCCCCTGCGCCCTGCCTGAGGTCACCTGCGTCGGCGGCACGGTTCTCTACACCACCGGCGCCACCCCCAACCAGCGCTCGGTCGAGTACTCCTGGAACGACACCGGCGGTGGGAGCAGTCTCATCTACCCGGAGCCGTCCTGGCAGGCGAAGATCAACGGCACCGGCTCCGGGGGTCCCGGGACCATGCAGTGCCCCTATGACGAAGCCGGCAACCCCAATACGTCCGCCGTTCCCTGCCGGGCCGTGCCCGATATATCCGCCCAGTCGGGCGACATCGTCACCAACGGCTACGGCATCTACTACGACGGCTCAGCCACCCAGCAGGGAGGCACCAGTCTCTCCTCCCCGCTGTCCCTGGGCATGTGGGCTCGAGTCCAGGCCGCCGCGCCCCAGAACTCCTCTTCCTCCGACTGCGCCCCGTACTGCGGCAACGGGCTGGCCGACCCGAGCCTCTATCAGCATGAGAGTGCCTTCTACGACATCGGGAACCCGAACGACACCCCGCCCAGCCCCCCGACCTCCAACGGCTACTTCGTGTCCGGTCCGGGCTGGGACTACACCAGCGGGCTCGGGGTCATGAACGTGACGCCGCTCACTCAGGCCCTCGACGGGAGCACCACCCCGATCAACGACGTCCCCTCGCCCAATTCCAACACCGTCAGCTACTACGACGGCACCAACGGCACCCTCCTTTCCACCAGCGGCGGCGGGTCCGGGTCGGGCAATCCGGTCGATGCGGCCTGCGTCCCGCTGTGGAGCGCCCCCAACGCCCAGGCCGTCGCGGCCATCGACCCAACGGGGACCGACTACCCGCAGATGGCTCTGGTGCAGGGCGACATCCACAACACAAGCACCTCTCTCACCACCGTTCTCACCGTCAACGACATGAAGGACTCCGCCGGCTCCACCCCGCCGTACGGGACGGCCAACGAGTACTACATGTACTGGACCTACGCCGGCACCACCTACTTCACCAACGCTGAGGTGACCGTGGCCGGCACGATCGACTACAGCTACGGGACGGTCAACAAGGTCGGCACTTCCAACCAGTACCAGAGCGCGGGCAGTCTTACCACCGGGAGTATCACCACCGGTCCCGATGGCCAGATCAGCGTCACCGTTCCGCTGTCCGACGTGGGCCATCCGGGACCCGGCGCCGTGCTGACCGGTCTCGGCGGGGAGAGCGATGAGTTGGTGGGTGTCCCGACGGCGGGCGGCAGCCTTCAGGTCCTGGACACCCAGGCCGCCAACTACCCCTACACGCTCGGGGAGGTCTGCGCCGCCACCGGTAACCCCGGCACCAGCGGCGGAACTCCCGGCGGCGGTCAGGTTCCGGAAGCTCCCGTGGCCGCGGCCATCCCGGTCATCGGCCTGGGGGCGGCCGGTCTGCTCATCCGGCGCCGCCGCCGGCGGACCGTCGCCATCGGAGCCAAGTAGATGAGGGCGCGGCCTATCAAGGCCTGGCGGCTGGCGGCCGTGGGGGTGCTGGCGGCCGGCCCGCTGGCACTGCTGGCCGGCACTGCCTCCGCCTCCACCGCTCCGGCATCCCCCTTCAATCCCGGCCACCCGGTCACTCTCACCTGGGACCGGGTACCGGGGATCGCCCAGGACCAGGTGGTCGGTCCGGCCCCGTCGGGCACCGTCTTGCGGGTGGTGGTGGCCATCCAGGACCCCGACCCGGCCGCCGAAATGGCCTATCTCCAGGCCATCTCGACCAAGGGCAATGCCGACTACCACCATTTCCTGACCCCGGCCCAGGAGGGGAGGCGATTCGGGCCCGCCCCGGCCGTCACCGCCGATGTGGTGCACCGTCTGAAGGCTGCCGGCCTGAATGTGACCGACGTGGCCGTGACCGGGGATGTGGTCTCGGCTCAGGGCGACCCGGCTGCCATCCGGAAGGCCTTCGGTGTCGATGAGATGACCTATCGATCCGGTGACGGGTCCAGTTTCGTGGCCAACCAACAAGGCCCCACGGTGTGGTCGGGCGACCAGATAGGCACCATCGTGGGTCTGGACACGGCCCAGCACTGGAGGCTGCCGACCCTGTCGCACTCGGCCGCGGCCGTGGCGGCCGCCAAAGCCGAGCAGGCGCAGGCCAAAGCGGCTGGGACCGGGATATCCATGACGACCACACCCCAGGACCTCTGGAATATCTACCAGCAGCCCGCCGACATTGCCGGCAAGGGCCAGCAGCTGGCCGTCATCGGTGAGGGGGACCCCACCGAGCCGCTCAACAACCTGGCCAACTTCGAAACCGAGTTCCACCTTCCCCGGGTCCCGGTCACCCTCCACTGCGTGGACGCCGGTCCCAACGGGCAGCCAGATTGCGGGACCGACACCAGTGGTAATGGGGAGTGGGACATCGATTTCACCGCCAGCACCGGCATGGCCCCCGAGGTCAGTTCACTCCAGCTCTACTTCTCCCAGAATCTGGCCGACCCCGATCTGGACAAGGCCTTTATCGCCTGGGCTCAGGACCCGAACGGGCCTCGGCAGGCCAGCGCCTCGGAAGGGGTGTGCGAGCAGACCCCCCTCAACGGCATCTGGCGAGGCCCGCTCGAGCCGCTCAACACCAACGACAACGAGAGCGTCGTACCCGGCCTCGCCTTTGGCGACGATCAGGAGCCGGTCATCGACAGCCAGCTGTTGCTGGCCGACATGCAGGGCAAAACCCTCTTCGCCAGTACGGGCGACACCGGCTTCACTTGCGGAGCGGCCATCCTCCCGGTCGTGTCGGCCGGGAACGGAGTCATGTACAACGGCGCCCCCAGCGTCGACTATCCGGCCGCCAGCGCCTACGCGGTGGCAGTCGGTGGGACGGTTCTCTACACCGACGGGGGTAGCCCGGCCAGCCGGGTGGCCGAATACGGATGGAACTTCGGCGGCGGCGGGACGTCCAACTTCATCCCGGCTCCGCCTTGGCAGGCGGCCGACAGTCATGTGGTCGGTCGCTGCCTGAGCGGTGTCAACGGGAACACCAACAACACCGGAGCGCTGTGCCGCGGACTGCCCGACGTGGCCGCCCAATCCGGGGATGTCCTGGGCGATGGGTACGACATCGGCCCGGACGGCACCGGGGCCGGCACCAGCCTGTCGGCCCCGCTCTGGCAGGGCATGTGGGCCCGCATCCAGTCCAGCGGGTCCACTCCGGCCGGTTACGGCTTTGCGGCCCCCATTCTCTACACCCTCGGTGACGGGCCTTCGGCCGGGTCGGACTTCAACGACATCGTGGCTGGGGACAACGGCTACCCGGCTACTCCGGGCTGGGACTACGTCACCGGCTTCGGCACTCCGAACGTGACCAGCATCATCAACGACATCCAGGTCTACGGCCTGGCCGGCGCCGGTTCAGGCACGGGAGGCGACGTACCCGAAGCCCCTCTGGCAGCCCTGATACCGGTCCTGGGTCTGGCCGTTACGGGCGGCCTGCTGTACCGCCGGCGGCAACGAGGCCGCCGGCCGGCCGCCGCCTTACCCTTGGTCGGCCCCACGGTGGGGGGAGGCCTGGTGCTGGCCCGCCGCCGGCGGCGCCGGGCGGGTGTGGGGTAGCCCCTAAGCCCGGGGCGGAACGATGGTGACCGTGCCCTGGGCGGCGGCCACGGCCCGGCCCTCGTTCTCCATGTCGATGCGCACCACGGCTGTGCGCCGGCTCATGGAGATGATGGACGACTCGGCCCGCACCGTCCCGGTCCGAACCGGGGCCAGGAAGTTGAGCTTGAACTCGGTGGTGGCGGCCCAGTAGCCCCGCTCCACCACCGTGTAGACGACCGCCCCCAGCACGTGGTCGGCCAGAGCCGACAGGACGGCGCCGTGCAGGGCGCCGAAGGGATTGAGCAGCTCGTCCCGGACGGCCACCTCGGCCACCAGCCGCCCGGCCCCGGCCTCCACGGTGCGGATGCCGAGATACTCCGGGATGCCGGCCATGACGGCGCCGGCGCCCACCATTCCCTCGGCCACGGCCGGGTCGAAGGCGGGGAACTCAGGCGGGGGGAGGGGCATGAAAGGCGGGCTTCCGGGCGGGTGGCTCAGGCCGGCCCGGAGGGTGAGCCCAACACGAACAGGTCCAGGCCGTAACAGAACAGGCCCACGGCTGAGAGGATCAGCAACAGTCCGACGACTATGTGCACGGTGATGCCGTAGGGCCCGGCGGTCAGGGCGTGACCGATGCCGGCCCCGCGGTCAGACTTGGGCACCTTCACGTAGAGGTTGACGGCCATGCCGATGCCGAACTGGACGGTCAGCATGACGAAGGAGGCCAGGGTGGCCCGGCGCAGGCGGTCGTACACGCCGGTGAGGATAGGGCCTGGTTTCGGCCCTGACCGCACCGGCCGGCGGAGGGTACTGAGCGACCGCCACCCCGCCGTGGGCGGCGGTCGCTCACTGCCCTCTTTCTTCCTCCAGCAGGGCGTGAATCCGGGCGATGCGGGCATCGAGGTCGGCCAGGAAGTCGTCCATGGCCGCCCGTTTGGCCAGGACCAATGCCCGCAGCTCTTCCTGCAGGCGCAGGCCCTCGACCAGCAGGCCGTGACGCTCGGAGTCCACGGTGGAGGCGTCGTAGTAGGCCTGGCGGATCTGGCCGATGCGGTCCTCGCGGGCCAGGACCACGGCTATCTCATCCAGGTTGAGGCCGAGCAGGTTCTGCAACTCGCGGATGCGCGCCACCCGGGCCAGGTTCTCCTCCGAGTACCGGCGGAGTCCCCCCGGTGTGCAGGCCGGTGTGACCAGGCCGAGCTCCTGGTAGTAGCGCAGGGCCCGCTGGGAGACCCCGGCCCGCTGGGCGGCGGCCCCGATGCTGAGCAGGGGGCCGGCACCAGGCGCTCCGACCTCGGCCGCTGCGGTGAGGGTCAACTGCGGGCCGGGGCCAGGCCGGCCCGGTCGGCCTCGGCGCCGTCCTCGTCCACGCCGAAAGAGGCACCCATCTCGGCCGCCCCTTCGGCCAGTTCGTCACCGACCGGGGCGGTGGTGTGCATGTAGCGCTTGCCCCGCAGGACCGAGGCGATGGCGGCGATGATGCTGGCGCCGGCGGCGAAGTCGAAGGCCAGGTGGAGGCCCTTGGCGAACGGCGCCTGGATCAGGTGGGGGAAGAAGGACCGACCGGTGATGTAGGCCACCTGGCCCGAGCTCAGATGGGACAACGCTCCGGTCGGGGCCAGCAGTTCCTTGACCGGGTTGTAGCCGAGGAAGGCGCTGAAGAGGCTGCCGATGGGAGGCTCGTTGGCCACCGTCCGGGCGGCGGCGGCGGGTACGCCGGCCGCGGTCAGGCCGGCGAAGAGATGGGTGGGCAGGGCCGAGGCCAGGCCCAGGGTGACGATGGTGAAGAACAGGCCCATGGACAGCACCTGGGCCGAGTTCTGGAAGGTGTTGAGCATCCCGGCCCCGGCGCCGCGCTGGTCGGCCGGGAGGCTGTTCATCACCGCCGCCTGGTTGGGGGAGAAGAACAGGCCCATTCCGACGGCGAAGAGGAACACGAGCAGGGCGAACCAGATGTAGCTGAAGTTCATGGGCAGCAACTCGAGCAGCAGGAAGCTGGCTGCCGACACCACCAGGCCGAGAGTGGCCAGGCCGCGGGCCCCGAAGCGGTCGGACAAAATGCCCGACACCGGGCCCAGCAGGAGGAAGCCCAGGGTCAGGGGGATCATGTAGATACCGGCCCACAACGGAGTCTGGGCGAAGCTGTAACCGTGCTGGGGCAGCCAGATTCCCTGTAGCCAGATGATGAGCATGAACTGCAGCCCGCCCCGGCCCAGGGCGGCCAAGAGGCCGGCGATATTGCCGGTGGTGAAGGCCCGGATCTTGAACAGGTTGAGCCGGAACATGGGCTCGTCCACCCTGGTCTCGATCCAGGCGAACAGGCCGAGCACGGCTATGCCGCCGAAGATGGCGGCCAGCACCTTGGGGTTGGTCCAGCCGGTCGGATGCCCGCCGTAGGGGAGGAGGGAATAGATGATGCCCGTGAGCAGGGAGACGAGGCCGACGGCGAAGGTGGCGTTGCCCAACCAGTCGATCTTGGCCGGCAGGCGGATGCCGCTGTCGCGCAACTTGAGATAGGCCCACAGGGTGCCGAACAGCCCGAAGGGAACCGACACCAGGAACACCAGCCGCCACTCGATCGGGGCCAGCACCCCGCCGAGGATGAGGCCGAGGAACGAACCGCTGACGGCGGCGATGCCATTGATCCCCATGGCCTTGCCCCGCTCGTGCTCGGGGAAGGCGTCGGTGAGGATGGCGGTGGAGTTGGCGAAGAGGAAGGCCCCGCCGACGCCCTGGAAGACGCGCATGATGATGATCCACAGCGCCCCGCCCACCCCGCTGATCCAGGTGATGGACAGAAGGATGGAGAAGAAGGTGAAGACCGCAAAGCCGAGGTTGTACATCTTCACTCGCCCGTACATGTCGCCCACCCGACCCAGGCTCACCACCAGCACGGCGGTGACGAGGATGAAGCCCATGAACACCCACAGGAAGTAGGAGGTGTTGGACGGGGTCAGCGGGTTGAGCTTGATGCCCCGGAAGATGTTGGGCAGCGAGATGAGCAGGATCGACTGGTTGATGGTGACCATGAGGACACCGAGGGTCGTGTTGGACAGGGCGATCCACTTGTAGGGGATGCCCCGCCGACCGGTATCGGCGGTAGCGAGCATCCCGCCAGAATACCGGACTCTCACGTCAACGTTAACTTCGGATTGTCAGTCCGGGACGTTGGCCTCCAGTTCGTCCAGCCAGGCCCGGGAGCTGGCATCGCTGGGCGCCCGCCAGTCCCCCCGGGGGGAGAGGGAGCCGCCCGAGCCGACCTTGGGGGCGTTGGGCAGGGCCGAGCGCTTGAACTGGCTGGTCTGGATGAAGCGGTGCAGGAAGACCCTCAACCAGGCCTTGATGGTGGCCAGGTCGTACTCGTGGCGGCGCTCCTCGGGGAGCAGGTCGGGCCAGGTCCCAGTGCTGCGGTCACCCCAGGCGTGGTGGGCCAGGTAGGCGGTGCGGCTGGGCAGGTAGCCGAACCGGAGGGTGTAGTAGAGGTGGAAGTCCTGCAGTTCGTAGGGACCGATCTTGGCCTCCGAGCTTTGGATGACCCCGCCCTCCCCGGCGGGCACCAGCTCCGGGGAGATCTCGGTGGCCAGGATGTCCCCGAGGACCGCCTGGGCCGCCTCCCCGACCTCACCGGTGTCGAGGACCCAGCGGATCAGATAGGAGATGAGCGTCTTGGGCACCGAGGCGTTGGGGTCGTAGTGGGACATCTGGTCCCCGACCCCGTAGGTGCACCAGCCCAGGGCCAGCTCGGACAGGTCCCCGGTGCCGACCACCAGGGCGTTGTGCAGGTTGGCCAGCCGGAACAGGTGGGAGGTCCGCTCCCCGGCCTGGACGTTCTCATAGGTGAGGTCGTAGACGGCCTGGCCGTCGGCGGCGGGGTGGCCCAGGTCGGCCAGCATCTGGGTGGCGGAGGGCCGGATGTCGATCTCCTCGGCGCTGACCCGGAGGGCATCCATCAGGCGGTGGGAGTTGGACAGGGTCTCGGCCGAGGTGGCGAAGCCGGGCAGGGTGTAGGCCAGCACGTTCTCCCGGGGCAGGCCCAGGCGGTCGCACGCCTTCACGGCCACGATGAGGGCCTGGGTCGAATCCAGACCGCCGCTCACGCCGATGACCATCTTTTCGATGCCGGTGGCGGCCAGCCGGCCGGCCAGGCCCTGGACCTGGATGTTGTAGACCTCCGAACAGCGCTCGGCCAGGCCCTCCGGGTCCGAGGGCACATAGGGGAAGCGGGCGATGTCGCGGCGCAGCTTCACCTCCTCATGGGGCACGTCGAGTTCGAAACGGATGCGCCGGAAGGACCGGATGCGCTCGGCCTGGTCGTGGGCGGCGTCGGTGAAGCTGGTGAGGCTCATGCGGTCGGCCATCAGCCGGCCCAGGTCGACATCGGCGGTCAGCAGCTGGGGACCAGGGGCGAACCGGACGCTCTCGGCCAGAAGGTCACCGTTCTCACAGATGAGCCCATGGCCGTCCCAGGCCAGGTCGGTGGTCGACTCCCCGGTGCCGGCGGCGGAGTACATGTAGGCGGCCAGGCCGCGGGCCGACTGGGACTGGCACAGCAGGCGGCGGAAGGAAGCCTTGTCCACCACGATGTTGGAGGCCGACAGGTTGGCCAGCACGGTGGCTCCGGCCAGGGCCCCCCAGCTCGAGGGCGGGGTGGGGACCCAGACGTCCTCGCACACCTCGAAGTGAAGGGCCAGGCCGTCAACGTCGGCGCACTCGAAGATGAGATCGGCTCCGAAGGGGGCGTCCTGTCCCCCCACCTGCACCCGTCCGGTCAGGGCGTCGCGGGCGGCGGCGAACTGACGCTTCTCGTAGAACTCGCGGTACGTGGGCAGATAGCTCTTCGGCACCACGCCCAGGACCCGGCCCCGGTGGATGATCACGGCGCAGTTGTAGAGGGCGCTGCCCACCCGGAGCGGGGCTCCGACGGCCAGCACCGGCATCAGGTGGGTGCTGGCCTCGACCACCTCGGCCAGGGCCGAGGTCACCGCCGCGAGCAGCGCCCCCTGGTGGAACAGGTCATCAATGGAGTACCCGGACAGGCCCAGCTCGGGGAAGATGCACAGGGCGGCCCGCTCCTCCGAGGCCTGGCGGGCCAGCTCCAGGGTCTGGGCCACGTTGAAGGCGGGATCGGCCACCCGCACGGTGGGGATGCCGAGGGCCAGGCGCACGAAGCCGTGGCGGTACATGGAGCCGAAGGGCAGCTCGGCCTGGGTCACGCCAGCACCGCCTCGGCCACCTGGTTGACCGCCTCGGCTATGCCGTCGCAGGTCTGGGGGCTGTAGCCGGCGGCCACCACGATGATGCCGGAGCGGGCCACCAGCTCCTCGGTCTGGGGGCACATCCCCATGCGGTAGTCGATGGCGCAGGGATGCTCGGCACAGTTCCAGGGACCGCCCTTGCCCGAGGCGGTGCGCTTGGCGAGGATGGACTCGGTGGCGTAGACGGGCCGGCCCCGGTACATCTGGCCGGCCGGCACGTTCTCGGCGATGAGGGCCCGGGCGAAGCGCTTGGCCGTATCCCGGTCGGGCAGGAAGACGTGCAGAGAGGAGCCGCCGTCGCCGTCCGGATCGGGCTGGCGGCGGAACTCCAGGCCGGGGTGGGCCTCGATGCCGGCCCGGATGCGGCTCCAGTTGGCCCGCTGGGCGGCCAGCAGCCCGTCCAGGCGGGACAGCTGCACGCCGGCGATGGCCCCGGCTATCTCGGTCATGCGCAGGTTCTCGCCCACGAAGGCGGGCACCTCATCGGTGCCGCGCTCGGACCCGTGGCTGGTCACGAACTGGCCGCCCTGGTCCTGGTAGCGGGCCGCCCGCAGCCAGAGGGTGTGATCATCGGTCGTGACCAGACCGCCCTCTCCGGCGGTGACGTTCTTCTCCAACTGAAGGGAGAAGGCCCCCAGGGCGCCGAAGGAGCCGAGCGGACGGCCGCGGTAGGAGGCCCCCATGGACTGGGCGGTGTCCTCCAGCAGGGGTATGGAGCGCTCCTTGGTGACGGACAGGATGGGGTCGAGGTCACAGGGCCCGTTCTCGAGATGCACGGCCATGACGGCGGCGGTGCGTTCGCTGATGACGTCACCCAACCGGGCCGGGTCCAGGCCCAGGGTGTCGTCGATCTCCCCGAAGACCGGAACCGCCCCCATGCTCACCACCGCATTCACGCTGGCGATGAAGGTGAAGGCCGGCACCACCACCTCGTCCCCGCAGCCCACGCCCAGGGCGGCCAGGGCGACCCGCAGGGCGGCCGTGCCCGAGGAGGTGGCCACCGAGTAGGCGGCGCCGAGGCGCTCGGCGGCGGCTCGCTCGAAGCCCTCCACCTGGTTGCGCAGATCGGGGCCGTAATAGCGGAACAGGGAGCGGCTCTCCAGCACCTCCAGGACGGCCTTGCGCTCCTCATCGCCCAGCAGGGCCACGCCCTTGCCGGTGTCGGGCTGACGGGGCAGCACCGGAGTGCCGCCGTCGATGGCCAGTGGGATGGGAGCCTCCTCTACCGGTCCGGCCGGGCCGGATCACTGCTCATAGCATGCCCCCTCGTGACCGACTCCATGGCCGCGCTTTCCGTCCTGGCCGGTGCGGCCACCGTCGACATCACCCCGCCGGTGGGCCTGCCCATGGGCGGCTACGGCGGCCGTTCGGACCCGTCGCGGGGGATCATCGACCCTCTCCACGCCCGGGTGGCGGTCCTGTCCGACGGAGCGGGTGAGATCGCCATCATCGTGTGCGACCTGCTGGGGGTGGGTTCGGAACTGGTGGCCGAGACCCGTCGCCTGGTCGAGGCCCGGGCCGGCCTGCCCGCCGAGCGGGTGCTGGTGGCGGCCACCCACACCCACGCCGGGCCGGCCGGCCTGCGGCTCCGCGACGCCCCCGAGTTCGTGGCCGTCACCGCCGCCAAGCTGGCCGGGGCGGTGACCATGGCCCGCCGGTCGGCTGTGCCGGTGCGGCTGGAGGCGGGCTCGGTGGAGCTCAGCTCCATCAGCCTCAACCGTCGGGACCCGCTGGGGCCGATCGAGGACACCCTGCGGGTCCTGGTGGCCGACCCGGGCCGGGACCGTCCCCCGGTCTTCACCCTGGTCTCCTACGCCTGTCACTCCACCGTCCGCGAACACGACAACCTGGAGTACTCGGCCGACTGGCCCGGGGCCATGGCCCGCAGCCTGGAGCGCAACCTGGGCGGCACAGCCATCTATCTCCAGGGGGCCGCCGGGGACATCAACCCGGTGTGGTCGGCCCATGACCACACCGAGGTGGAACGGGTGGGCGGAATCGTGGGCGCGGCCGCCACCCGCCTGGCTCTGGAGATGCGGCCCCTGGCCGGCGGCGGCCAGTGGTCGGCCAACCTGAGCTGGTCCGAGGACGTGGAGGTCCCCGCCTCCGGGATGCTCCTGAGCGGTATCGGCCTCGATGCGGCCGTGACGCGGCTCGACGTCGAACGCCGGGTCCGCCCCCCGGTGGCCGACACCGAAGCCCAACTGGACCAGCTGCGGACCGCCATGGCCTCCGCCGGCGTGTCGCGGCAGGAACGGCGGCGGCTCCAGGCCCGGGTCAACGAGCTCGGGGTGGTGCGCCAGTGGGGCCTGGCCCAGCTGCGCGCCGGCACCCAGGCGGTGGAGGTGCAGGCCCTGCGGGTCTCGGACCAGTGCGCCTTCGTGTCCCTGCCCGGGGAGTTTTTCGTGGCCACGGGCCGGGATGTGGCCGAACGCAGCCGCCTCGGCTTCCCACTCATCGCCGGCTACGCCAACGGCTCGGTCGGCTATGTGCCCCCGGCCGCTGAGTACGCCCAGGCCGGTTACGAGGTGGGCATGACCCAGTTCGGCCCGGGGGCGGCCGAGGCGATAGCCGACGCGGCCGTGGCCGCGGTCCGGTCCCTGTACGCCTGACGGCCCGACCGGGTACGGTCCCGGCCATGGCCAACTCCCAGGACCGCTTCATCAAGGTGGTCAACGCCGTCCACCGCAACGTCTTCACCGCCTCCAACGGCGTGGTGGCGGGCAAGCTCATGGGGATGCCGGTGGTGAAACTCACCACCACCGGGCGCAAGAGCGGCCGGCCCCGCACCACCATGCTGACCTCCCCGGCCAAGGACGGGGACAACCTGGTCCTGGTGGCCTCCTACGGCGGGTCGCCCCAGCACCCGGACTGGTTCCTCAATCTGCGGGACCACCCCGAGGTCGAGGTGATGACCCGGGACTTCAAGGGCCGCCGCCACGCCCGCATCGCCACCGCCGAGGAGAAGGCCCGCATCTGGCCCGGCCTGGCTGCCCGCTACAAGAACTACGCCGGCTATCAGGAGAAGACGACCCGGGACATCCCCCTGGTCATCCTGGAGCCGGTGAACTGAGGACGGGCCCACCATGGCAGCCAAGACGCCGGCCGGCGTCACCATCGAGTTGTTGGATCTGAACAAGGCCACCCTGGACGAGATAGCCGTGGTGGCCACCGAGGCCTTTGCCGATGATCCCTTTTTCGTGTTCCTCATGGGCAACGAGCGGATCCGCCGGAGGGCTCTGGGCATCTTCTTCCGGGCCATGGTGGGCGAGAGCAAGCCCGGGGCGGTGGTCCACGGCGCCCGTGACGCCTCGGGCCGGCTGGTGGGGGTGGCCGCCTTCGTGCGGCCGGGGGCCTGGCCGCTTTCCGTCGGGGCTCAGGCCCGCCAGCTGCGCAGCGCCCTGGTGGCCATGATCCCCCGGCCCCGCGCCCTCCTCGACGGAGCCCGCTACCTCTTCGCCATCGAGGGCATCCATCCCAAGGATGAGATGTGGTATCTCCAGCTGCTGGCCGTGGATCCGTCCGTGCAGCGGGGCGGGATCGGTGGGACCCTGCAGGGCCAGGTCTACCCTCAGGCCGACCGGGACGGACTGGTCTCCTACCTGGAGACCCAGAAGGAGGCCAACCTGGCCTACTACCGCCGCTTCGGTTACGAGCTGGACCGGGAGTTGCATCCGGTCAAGAACGGCCCGCCGCTGTGGACCATGCGCCGGCAGCCCCGGCCTCCGGAGGACTGAGGTGACATCGGCGCCCGGCGCCGGCGCCATCGATCTCCCTGGGGCCCGTCATCTCCTCCTCGACGCCGAGGGCACCCGCATCCACGCCGTGGAGATGGGGGAGGGGCCCCTGGTCCTCCTGGTCCACGGCTTCCCCGAGTCCTGGTACTCGTGGCGTCACCAGCTGCCGGCCCTGGCCGGGGCCGGCTTCCGGGCCGTGGCCATCGACGTGCGCGGCTACGGCCGGTCGTCCAAGCCGGCGGCGGTGGAGGAGTACCGCATGGTCCGCCACGTGGCCGACAACGTCGGGGTGGTGCACGCCCTGGGCGAGACCAGCGCCGTCATCATCGGCCATGACTGGGGCTCGCCCATCGCCTGGAGCTCGGTGCTGCTGCGCCCGGACCTGTTCCGGGCCCTGGGTCTGCTCTCGGTGCCGTACTCGCCCTACGGGGGGACCAACCCCCGGGACGCCTACAAACTCATGGGCGGGACGGAGGAGTTCTACATCGAGTACTTCCAGGTGCCGGGCCGGGCCGAGGCCGAGATCGAACCGGACGTGCGCCGGTGGATCCTCGGTTTCTACTTCACCGCCTCGGGCGACGCCCCGCCGCCCGAGGCCGGCGGTATGTCCACGGTGGCTCCCGGTCACAAGCTGTGCGAGCGCTTCATCATCCCCGAGTCGATGCCGGCCTGGCTGAGCGAGGCCGACCTGGATTTCTACGCCGGGGAGTTCGAACGCACCGGCCTGACCGGCGGTCTCAACCGCTACCGCAACGTGGAGCGCGATTGGCACGACCTGGCCGGCCTGCGGCGCATGCCCATCACCGTGCCGTCCATCTTCATCGGCGGGGAGCGCGACGGTCCCACCGCCTGGGGGCGGCGTTCCATCGACGCCTTTGCCGGCACCCTGCCCGGCCTGCGGGGCTCGCACATCCTGCCCGGGACCGGGCACTGGACCCAGCAGGAGCGGGCCGAAGACGTCAACCGGCTGCTGGTAGAGTTCCTGGCGTCCCTGTAGGCCGGCGTCCGGGGGCTGCTCCGGCGGGGGGCGCCCTACTGGATCGACATGGCGGCGCGGTCTTCGCGCTCGGGGTCGCGCCAGGGCCGCCCGGCCGCCTCGATCACCACCCGCTCCAATGAGCCCGGGGTGATCTCGAACCGACCCTCGTAGGCGGGGCTCACGGCCGGGCCCCGCTGGTAGCCGACGGTGAAGCCGTGCATGCCGAAGGTGATGAGGTGGGTGCGGGGGATGTGACCCTGGCCGACGGGGACGTCCCCGTAGTAGAGGTCCACGTCGCCCTGGAAGGCTCCGGTGGCGGTGAACTCGATGCGGGCCGTGACCGGCCCGGGGGGAAGCGGCACCTCGGCCGACACCGTGGTCAGGGCCGCCCCCAGGAAGTTGTAGACGTAGTGCAGGCGCCCGTCCTTGACCCAGGTGGCCCAGCCCCCGGCGTTCGAGCCCTGGGTGGCGATGACCCCCTCAACCGTCCCGGATTCGGGGACGTGCAGTTCGGCCAGGAGGCGCCAGGAGCGGTTGCGCAGGTTGGGCGCCAGCGTCTCGGGCAGGCTGGCCATGCCGGGGCGGAACTCGAAGCGCTCCCGGCGCCAGCGGTTGTCCATGCCGGCTATGGGCTGGTTGGTGAGCGGCAGGACCTGATAGCGCTCGGCCTCCGACCACCACAGTTCGATCATGGCGGCCAGGCGCTCCGGCTCGGCCTGGGCCAGGTCCACCGTCTCGGAGAAGTCCTGGGCCACGTGGTACAGCTCCCAGTCGTCCTCTTCGAAGGGCTTGCGCGGATCGCTGCCGTCATAAGGCAGGCCGGCCATGGCGTGGAAGACGACCGCCTTCCAACCCTCGTGGTAGAGGGCCCGGCTGCCGAGCATCTCGTAGTACTGGGTGATGTGCCGGCTGGGGGCCTGACCATCGGAGAGAAGGTGGGCGAAGCTCACCCCCTCGATGGGACGCTGCTTGACCCCCTTGATGACTTCGGGGGGCTCGACTCCGAGCAGGTCGAGGATGGTGGGCATCACGTCGATGGCGTGCACGTACTGGTGGCGGGTCTCCCCGGCCGTGCCGAGACGGGCCGGCCAGCTGAGGATGAGCGGGTCGCACACGCCGCCTTCGTGGGTCTCGCGCTTCCAGCGCTTGAGGGGGGTGTTACCGGCCCAGGCCCAGCCCCACGGGTAGTGGTTGTGGGCGTCGGGGGTGCCGAGCAGATCGATCCGGGCCAGGTTCTCCTCCAGGCTCTCCGGCTCGAAGTTGAAGAAGTACATCTCGTTGAACGAGCCGCGCGGACCGCCCTCGGCGCTGGCCCCGTTATCGCTCATGATCATGACCAGGGTGTTGTCCGTCTCCCCCAGGGAGTCGATGAACGAGAGCAGCCGGCCCACCTGGTCATCGGTGTGGGTGAGGAAGCCGGCGTAGACCTCCTTCATGCGGGCGTAGAGCCGCTTCTCGTCCGGGGTGAGGCTGTCCCAGGCGGCCACCCAGTGCGGCCGCTCGGACAGCTTGGTGCCGGGAGGCAGCAGGCCGGATTCGACCTGGCGGGCGAAGACCTCCTCCCGCCAGCGGTCCCATCCCTGGTCGAAGGCACCGGCGTAGCGCTCGATGTACTCGGCCGGGGCCTGGTGGGGGGCGTGGCAGGCCCCGGGGGCGAACCACAGGAAGAACGGTTTGGAGGGGGACACCGCCCGCAGGTCGGTGATGTAGGACACGGCCCGGTCGACCAGGTCCTCGGTCAGGTGGTAGCCCTCCTCCGGGGTCCGGGGCGGGTCGATCTGATGGTTGTCATGGACCAGATCGGGGTGGTACTGGTCGGTCTCCCCGCCCATGAAGCCGTAGAAGTGCTCAAAGCCGCGGCCCAGCGGCCACTTGTCCTTGGGGGCCCCGGCGGTCATCTCCGCCGGCGGGGCCAGGTGCCACTTGCCCACCGCCATGGTGGCGTAGTGGTTGGCCAGCAGGACCTCGGAGATGAACCCGCTGTCCTTGGGGACGTAGGCGTCGTAACCGGGGAAGCCGGAGTTGAACTCGACTATCCGGCCCATGCCGTTGGTGTGGTGGTTGCGCCCGGTCAGCAGGGCGGCCCGGGTGGGTGAGCACAGGGCGGTGGTGTGGAAGTTGGAGAAGCGCAGGCCGCGGCGGGCCACAGCGTCGAAGGTGGGGGTGGCGATGTCGGAGCCGTAGCAGCTGAACTGGGCGTAGCCCACATCATCGAGCAGGACGACCACGATGTTGGGCGATCCCTCCGGAGCGGTGGGGACGGGGGGCCACCACGGCCGGGATTCCTCCAGTGTCCGTCCGATCACGCCCTCATATGGCTGTTCTGTCGGCATTTGTCCCCTCCGCGCTGGGCAGGTGCCCGGCCAGATAGTGGCAGACGTTGACTCTCGGCGTCGCTTGAGCCGGCAGTTGTGCGGCGGTTCAGAACCCGGGGGCGGATTCCTCACAGAGCTGGGGCGCGGCGCGGGAGCAGTTGCCCACCGGACAGCCGGCACACCCGGTCCGGGGCCCCGGGGCCGCCGGGGCGGCGGAACGCGAGCCGATGGCCATCAGGGCCCGCAGGCCGGCGCCGAAGAGCAGTCCGGCCGGCATGAGGATGATCAACCACAGCCACTGGGCCCCGTGCATCACTGGCTACCTCCAGGCGGCCAGGAACCGGGCCAGCCGGCCGATGGCGTCCTCCAGCATCTCGGCCGGGGGCAGGGTGACGATGCGGAGGTGATCGTGATCGGGCCAGTTGAAGCCGGTGCCCTGCACCACGAGCATCTTCTCCGCTCGTAGCAGGTCGAGGACGAAGCGCTCGTCGTCCTGGATCGGGTACACCTCCGGATCCAGGCGGGGAAAGACGTAGAGGGCGCCCATGGGCTTGACGCAGGACACGCCGGGGATGTCGTTGAGCAGGCGCCAGGCCAGGTCCCGCTGCTCCAGCAACCGGCCGCCGGGCAGGACCAGGTCCTGGATGCTCTGATGGCCACCCAGGGCAGTCTGCACGGCGTGCTGGGCCGGCACGTTGGCGCACAGGCGCATGTTGGTCAGCACGTTGAGGCCCTCGATGTAGCTCTGGGCGTGCTGGGTCGGCCCGCACACCACCATCCAGCCGGAGCGGAACCCGGCCACCCGGTAGGCCTTGGAAAGTCCGCTGAAGGTCAGGCAGAGCAGATCGGGCGCAACCAGGGCCATCGGGGTGTGCACGGCGTCCTCGTAGAGGACCTTGTCGTAGATCTCGTCGGAGAAGATGATCAGGTCGTGCTGGCGGGCCAGTTCGGCCATGGCCTCCAGCATGGGCCGGGTGTAGACCGCCCCGGTCGGGTTGTTGGGGCTGATGACCACCATGGCCCGGGTGCGGGGCGTGATCTTGGCCGCCATGTCCTCCAGGTCGGGCATCCAGTCGGCGGCTTCATCGCAGAGGTAGTGGACGGCCTTGCCTCCGCACAGGGTGACCATGGCCGTCCACAGCGGGTAGTCGGGGGCGGGGACCAGCACCTCGTCCCCGTCGTTGAGCAGGGCCTGGAGAGAAACGCCGATGAGTTCGGACACCCCGTTGCCCAGGTAGACATCGTCCACGTCGATGCCGTCCAGTCCCAGGCCCTGGTAGTACTGGGCGACCGCCTTGCGGGCCGGGAAGATGCCCTTGGAGTCGCTGTAGCCCTGGGCGTTGGGCAGGTTCCGGATGACGTCGCGCAGCAGCTCCTCGGGGGCCTCGAAGCCGAAGGGAGCCGGGTTTCCGATGTTGAGCTTGAGGATGCGGTGCCCCTCCTGCTCGAGGCGCATGGCCTCGTCCAGTACGGGGCCGCGCACGTCGTAGGCCACGTTCTGCAGCTTGAGGGCCTGGGCCACTTCCATGGACCCAAGGCTAACGGCGCCGTCCGGGGCCGTCGCCGATATCCGCTCCGAGCCCGAGATCCGACATCAGGGCCGCCGACACGGCCGGCCCCACCCTGACCCATGCCGGTGGAGTCTCGGGTGGCTCCCGTCCGCCGGACACCCACACGGCGCCGGGCCGGCCACCGACGATCCAGGTCAGTGGGCCAGGTGGTAGATGATGTCGCCCACCGAGGCCAGGAAGATGACCCCGAGGACGGCCTGGATCCAGTACCGGGGAGCGCCTTCGAAGAAAAGCCAATCTTCCATGCCTTGATGCTTACCCGACCGGAGCGGATCGCGCTATCCGTGGCGGGAGCGTTCCGGCGGCCAGGCGTCGGTCATCCGGGCGGACGGTAGCGTCCGGGCGACTTGGCCAGTTCGAGGGGTGGAGAAGAGAACCATGACGATGACCTACGAGGAGGCGGTGGCCGACGTCACCGGTCCGGGCCAGCGCTTCGAGGTGGGGCCGCTGGATGTGGACGGCATTACCTACCGGGCCTTCCTCAACGCCCCGCCCAGCCTCAAGGATCTGTTCGCCCCGGCCCGGGGGGTGGAGCGTACTTTCCTGGTCTACGAGGACGAGCGGTGGAGCTTCGGGGACGTGATGGCCTCGGCCGACGCCTTCGGGGCGGCCCTGGTGTCGCGCTATGGCATCAAGAAGGGCGACCGGGTCGCCATCGGAATGCGCAACTACCCCGAGTGGGTGATGGCCTTTGCCGGCATCCTCTCGGTGGGGGCCATCTCCGTCTCTCTCAACGCCTGGTGGACCGAGGAGGAACTCGACTACGCCCTGGAGGACTGCGGCGCCTCCGTGCTGGTGGCCGACCAGGAGCGCGTGGAACGGTCCCGGTCCAGCGCCCGGCGCCTCGGCATCCGGACCGTGGCCGTGCGGGCCGCCCACCTCCCCGAAGGTGACATCGACCACTGGAACGATGTCGTGACCCCGGGCACTCCTCTGCCTCCGGTCGAGATCGGGCCTGAGGACGACGCCACCATCCTCTACACCTCCGGCACCACCGGGCATCCCAAAGGCGCCGTCTCCACCCACCGGGCCGTCATCCAGTCGCTGTACGGCTTCGGCTGCCGGGCGGCGGTGGAGATGAGGCGGCGGCCGGCTGCTCCGCCCGCCCCGGGGGACGCCCCGCCCAACCCGCCCACCTTCATTCTGATCGTCCCGCTCTTCCACGTCACCGGGTGCGTCTCGGTGATGTTGTCCTGCTTCATCAGCCAGCTCAAGCTGGTGATCATGTACAAGTGGGACCCGGAGAAGGCCCTGGAGCAGATCGAGCGGGAGAAGGTCACCAACTTCGTCGGGGTGCCGACCCAGTCCTTCGACCTGTTGGAGTCGCCCCGCTTCAAGGACTTCGACACGTCCAGCCTGGTCAGTGTGGGTGGGGGCGGGGCCCCGGCCCCTCCCGAACTGGTGCGCCGGGTCGCCAGCAGTTTCGCTCAGGGCGGCCCGGCCATCGGCTACGGCATGACCGAGACCAATGCCTACGGCCCCCAGAACACCGGCCCCGACTACCTGAGCCACCCCACCAGCACCGGGCGGGCCACCCCCATCCTGGAGATCGAGGTCCGCGACCCCGACACCGATGAGCCGCTTCCGCCCGGGGCCCGGGGCGAGATCTGGTTCAAGGGCCCCCATCTCATCCGGGGGTACTGGGGCAAGCCGGAGGCCACCGCCGAGACCATCGTCAAGGGCTGGTTGCGCAGCGGGGACATCGGCCGGGTCGACGAAGAAGGCTTCGTCTACGTCGAGGACCGGGCCAAGGACATGGTGCTGCGGGCCGGGGAGAACGTGTACTGCGCCGAGGTGGAAGCGGCCATCTATGAGCACCCGGCTGTCCATGAGGCGGCGGTCTTCGGCGTGCCCCATGAGCGGCTGGGGGAGGAGGTGGCCGCCGTGGTCCTGCCCCGGGCCGGCCAGAACCTGACCCCGGCCGAGCTCCAGCGGCACCTGGGCGCCCGCCTGGCCTCCTACAAGATCCCCACCCGCATAGCCATCGTGACCGAGCCTCTGCCCCGGAACCCGGCCGGCAAGTTCCTCAAGCGGGAGCTGCGGGACGCCTTCCCCGGTTTAGGGAGCTGAGGGTTCCCTCAGGTAATCTGCCCGCCCTCGGCCGCAAACGGGGAAGAGCGGCCGGCCGGTTTTTGGCCCGCGGGCCAGAGGGGAGCAAACCTTGACCACCACCGAGCCGACCCAGAGCACGGACCAGATAGTCGATGAGCTGAGGACCTGGCTGGAGGAGAACTGGAACCTCGACCTGACCGTGGCCGAGTGGTGGGAGAAGCTGGGAACGGCCGGCTGGTCGGCCCCCTCCCTGCCCACCAACGCCTACGGCCGGGCCCTGTCCCGGGCTGACGCCGTCCGGGTCGCCCAGGAGATCGCCAACTTCGGCGCCCTGGGCCCCCCGGGTGGGTTGGGCCTCCTGCTGGCCGCCCCGACTATCGCCACCCACGGGACCCAAGAGCAGATCGACCACTACGTGCGCGACATCGTCACCGGCCAGCAGGCCTGGTGTCAGCTCTTCTCCGAGCCCGGGGCCGGCTCCGACCTGGCCGGGCTCACCACCCGGGCCATCGAGGACGGGGAGGAGTGGGTCGTCAACGGCCAGAAGGTGTGGACCTCCACCGGCCAGATGGCCGACATGGGCATGCTCCTGGCCCGCACCGACTGGGACGTGCCCAAGCATCAGGGCATCACCTATTTCGCCATCGACATGCACCAGGACGGCGTCGAGGTCCGGCCCCTGCGGGAGCTGACCGGCCACGCCATGTTCAACGAGGTCTTCCTGAGCGAGGCCCGGGTCCGCAGCGACGCCATCATCGGGGGCAGGAACAACGGCTGGGCGGTGGCCAACACCACCCTGGCCAACGAGCGGGCCGGGCTGGGCGCCGGCGGGGGTGGTGGTGGCGGCTTCGGTGCCGCTCCGGGCACCATCGCCAAGCAGCTGGACCGGAAGGTGGCCGAGTTCGTCAGCCCGGACGGGGACGCCCCCCGCCGCGGCGGCCGGGGCGGTGGCGGTGGGGGCGGCGGCGCCCGGGCCGGAGCGGCTTCCCTTCTCATCGGCCTGGCCCAGGGCAACGGAAAGATCAAGGACCGAACCATCCGCCAGGACATAGCCCGGCTGCACATCATGGGCGAGCTGGGCCGGTTCAATGCCGAGCGGGTCAAGGCGGCCCGGTCCCAGGGCAAGGACGTCCCCGGCATGGCCAACATCTCCAAGCTGGCCATGAGTGACATGGTCCGCATGCAGCGGGACCTGGGCCTTCGCATCGTGGGCGCTCAGGGCATGCTCCACGCCTACAAGCCCGAGGACAACCAGGCCATCACCGAGGCCACCGGGAACCCCTTCCTGGGGGCGGTGACCAACTCCGCCCTCTACGCCCAGGCGCCCCCCATCTACGGAGGCACCGACCAGATCCAGCGCAACATCATCGGTGAACGCGTCCTCGGCCTGCCCAAGGAGCCGAGCAACGACCGCACCGTCGCCTTCAGCGAACTTCCCCGCAACGGCTGACCGGGGAGCCGCCTCCCCGGGCCGGTTCGGGGCCAAGCCGGCGTTCTAGGCGCCGGCTTAGGCGGCCGCCGCCGCCCGGGCTCCGGCCTGGGCGCTGCCGTGGGTGAAGTCCTGGCTGCGGATGAGGAAGAAGCACAGGACCGAACTGGCCAGGACCAGGACCCCGCCGATGATCAGGATCTCGTTTAGACCGCTTGTGAAGCTGGCCCGGGCCACCTGGCCGATCTGAGCCAGCACCGCCGGCGGTGCGCCCCGGGCGGCGGACATGGCGGAGTTGCCCTGGACCAGCGCCGTCGCCACCGCGGCGGCGTGGGGGCCGATCCCGGGCAGGGGCTTCAGCCCGGCCACCACGTCGGAGCGGACCTTGGTGGCGAAGAGGGAACCCAGGGCGGCGATGCCGGCGGCCACGCCCACCTGGCGGAAGGTGCTGTTGATCCCGCTGGCCATGCCGGCCTCGGCGGGGGGCACCACCCCCACCGCCGTGGAGGCCAGGGGCGGGTTGACCATCCCCACGCCGAGGCCGGCCAGGATCAGGCCGGGTATGAGGTGGGTCCAGGGGGTGGAGGCGTGCAGGCCGGCCATGAGCAGGGTGCCGACGCCGATAAGGGCCAGGCCGGGCCCGATCAGCCACTTGACCGGCATGGAGGCGCTCAGGCGCCCGGCGGCGGTGGCGGTCAGGAGACTGGCCCCGGACAGGAACAGCAGCCGCAGGCCGGTGGCCAGAGCCGAATACCCGAGGTCGTTCTGGAGGTAGAGGACGATGTAGAGCAGCAGGGCGAAGATGGAGGCGGCCATGGTGAAGGCGGCCAGGAGACCCCCGGCGAAGGTCGGGACCCGGAACAGGCCCAGGTCGAACATGGGGTGGCGGCCATGGCGCTCGGCCAGGAGGAAGGCGCCCAGCAGGACCGCGGCGGCCACGAAACAGGCCACCACACCGGTGTCGCCCCAGCTCTTCTCCGAGGCTCGGATGAGGCCGTAGACCAGGGCCACCAGGGCCAGGGTGAACAGGGCGAAGCCGGCCCAGTCCGGGCGCCGGGCCCTGGACTCCTTGGATTCCTCCACCCGGGCCAGGGTGACGATCACCGCCACCACCCCGATGGGAACGTTGACCAGGAAGATCCACCGCCAGTTGATCTCGGTGGTGATGATCCCGCCCAGCACCGGGCCGACGGCCACGGCCAGTCCGGTGACCGCCCCCCAGACCCCGAAGGCGGTGCCCCGCTCCCGGCCCTGGAAGGCCTGGGCCAGCAGGGCCAGGGCGGTGGCGAACATGATCGCCCCTCCGATGCCCTGGCCGGCCCGGGAGGCGATGAGGAACAGGGAGCTGTTGGCCAGCCCGCAGAGGAGAGAACCGGCCGAGAAGACGATCAGGCCGATGGCGAAGAGCAGGCGGCGCCCGAACAGGTCGGCCAGGGAGCCGGCCGTGAGCAGCAGGGAGGCCAGGGACAGGGCGTAGGCGTCGACCACCCACTGGAGGTCGGAGAAGCTGGCCTTCAGGCTGTGCTGGATGTTGGGCAGGGCCACGTTGACGATGGTGATGTCGAGCAGGAGCATGAAGGTGCCCACCGACACCGCCACCAGCGTCCACCACTTCCGGTCCACCCGGCCGACCCTACCGGCGCCGGTCGGGCGCCCGGAACCCCCACCGCCGGGGGCCGGGTGATTAGCTTTGCGCCATGGGTCGAAATGACGGCCCGGCCAGCTATCAACAGAGCTTCCAGCCGGTTCCGGAGAGTGCGGGCGCAGCCCGGGGGTTCGCTCGCGCCGCGCTCTCCGAGCTGGGCCGGGGCGATCTGTGGGACCGCGTCTGCCTGGTGGTCGGGGAGATGGCCGTCAATGCCATCCTCCACGCCCGCACCGCCTATTCCATCCTCATCACCTGCCCGGGGGAGAGGACGGTGCGGGTCGAGGTCCACGATGGGAACAGCATCAAGCCCCGTCAGAAGACCGCCCTGGCCGTCGATCCCCTGACCTACGGCCGGGGGTTGATGCTCATCGAGGCCGCCTCTGACCGCTGGGGCGTGGATGAGACCGAGGCGGGCAAGGCCATCTGGGCCGAGGTGGACGCGTGACCCCCCGCCGGGTGGTCATCGAGGACGTGGACACGGCCCGGCTCCTGGCCGTCATCGAGCAGGTGGACGACGTGATCCGGGAGCTGGCCCTGGTTCAGATCGGCCGCCGGGACGGGCCGGTCGACAGTGGGCTTCCCGAGTCGGTGCTCCAGACCATGGGCACGGTTCGCGACGTCGTGTTCCGCCCCAAGGAGGACATCTCCCGCCAGGCGGCGGAGGCCTGGGCCCAGGGCCGGGACCGGGTGGACGTGGTGGTCGACATCGAGCACAACGCCGGCGGGGTGGTCCGGTCCGTGCTCGAGACCCTGGAGCAGGTCGACGCCGTCTCGGTGGGGGACCGGGCGCTCCTGATCCCGGCCGCCGATCCCGAGGTGGCCGCCTACCGGCGCTGGTTCTTCAGCCAGGTGGCCGCCCAGCTGGAGGACCCGGACCGTCCGGGTTGATCGTCTCAGCAGTGACCCGGGGGCGACTGATCGACCCTCAGGGGTGAGACCGTGACGGTGGCCACGGCCGAGGCCTGGTAGGAGCCGCTCAAGCTGGTGAGCTCGGCCAGGACCCCGCCCGGGGCGATGGCGTCGATGGTCGGGCTGGTCTCCACCACCTGGGCGCAGCCGGCCAGGGTGCGGTCCTGCACCACCCGGGCGTCGAGGGGCAGATCGTTGGCCAGGCGGGTCAGGGCGTCGGCGGCGCTGACGGAGGGGTCCAGGGCCAGGACGTAGCCCACCACCCGGCCGGCCGGATCGGAGAGGTGGGTGTAGGTGTCCCGGTCATCGGGCAGCCGGGGCCAGTAGGAGCCGGGGCGGGCGGGGTCGATGGTGTGGTTGTCGTTCCACGAGACCAGGGTGGCGCCCCAGGCGTCCAGGAAGGCCAGTCCGGCCGGGGAGGCGGTGGTGGTCGTGGCCGGGGCGATGGTGGTGGTGCCGGCCCGGTGACCGGGGGCCGAAGCGGCGCTCCCGCCGCCCCCGCAGGCCGCCGCCAGGACGGCCAGAACCAGGCCGGCCAGGACGGCCCGACCTACTCTCAGCGGCCGAACCACTGCTGGCGCAGCGGGAAGAGGTAGCGGTCGGTCACCGAGTTGAGGATGCGCCTGGCGTCGTTGAAGCGCTCCCCGTACTCCTCGGCGGCGGCCAGGGAGGCGGTGGCCGCTCCGGCCACCGAGCGGCCGGCCTGGCGGTACCAGCGGGACCCGAGGCACTCGTAGAGGGCCAGGCCCTCCAGGCTCTCCACCTCGGCCGGGGACAGGCCCGACAGCCGGAAGAGGCGGGCGGCCCGGGCGCCGGTGGGCAGCTCCCGGGCGGTGTGGTCGGGGAAGACGCCGGTGAGGAACAGGGCCAGATCGCCCAGGCGCCGGTAGACGCCGGGACGCTCCTCCGGGCCCACCGACTCCAGCAGGCCGGCCAGGGTGAGGGGGTCCAACTCGCTGAAGCGCTTGCGGCGCCAGCCCCGGGCCGTGCGCTCCCAGGCCACGCCGGACGAGACATGGGTGTAGGACGCCAGTAGCTCGACCATGAAGAAGCGCCGTACCGGATCGGCCAGGAACTCCGAGAGCCGGGGGACGTCGAAGACCGGCAGGCGTACATGGGGACCGGCCCACTCATCGATGTGGGTGCTCTGGGACAACGACCAGGCGGTGCGGTGCACCGCCACCGCGAAGGTGAGGAACGGCGTCACCGGCGCCGGCCCCCCGGCCCCGCCCCACTCGTCCGGACCGAACACGGCCCGCTCCGTGCCTTCCGCCCCCAGGGCGTCGACCACGGAGGTGCCCGGCGCGGCCTCGGCCAGCAGCCGACGATCGCTCCCACTCAGATGCTGGCGATAGAGCAGCTCGACATCGACGGTCATCGGCATGACAACCGTACCCACCCCAACCGGCCGGCATGGCGCATGCCTGGCACAATCCCGGCCATGAGAGCGGTCATGTGCCGGCAGTTCGGGCCCCCGGAATCACTCAGCCTGGAGGAGGTCCCCGATCCGGAGCCGGCCGCGGGCCAGGTGGTGGTCGACGTGGCGGCGTCCTCGGTCAACTTCCCCGACCTGCTCATGATCAAGGACGAGTACCAGTTCAAGCCGGGCCTGCCCTTCTCCCCGGGGGGAGAGGTGGCCGGCACCGTCTCGGCCGTGGGCGAGGGCGTCGACGCCGGTCTGATCGGGACCGAGGTGATGGCCTTATGCGGAGTGGGAGGCTTTTCCGAACGGCTGGCCGTGGCCCAACGGGCCCTCCTGCCCATTCCGGCCGGCATGGACATGCCCACCGCCGCCAGCTTCCTCACTGCTTATGGGACCTCGTACCACGCCCTCAAGGACCGGGGCCGGTTGGCGGCGGGGGAGGTCCTCCTGGTCCTGGGGGCGGCGGGCGGGGTGGGTCTGGCCGCGGTGGACATCGGGGCGGCCCTGGGGGCGGTGGTGATCGCGGCGGCGTCCTCGGAGGCCAAGCTGGCCGCCGCCGGCGCCCACGGCGCGGCCATGACCATCAACTACGCCGAGGAGGATCTGCGGGCCCGCCTCAAGGAGCTGACCGGAGGCCAGGGCCCGGACATCATCTACGACCCAGTCGGCGGGGATCTGGCCGAGCCGGCCTTCCGCTCCATCGGCTGGAACGGGCGGTATCTGGTGGTGGGTTTCGCGGGCGGGCCCATCCCCCGACTGCCCCTCAACCTGCCCCTGCTCAAGGGGGCGGAGCTGGTGGGGGTCTACTGGGGCAGCTTCACCGCCCGGCAGGCTGAGGACCACCGCCGCAACATGGACGAGTTGGCCGGCTTGTGGAGCGAGGGCAAGCTGCACCCGGCCGTGTCCTCGGTCTTCCCCCTGGAAGAGGCGGCCGCGGCCCTCAACGAGTTGGGCGACCGCCGGGTGATCGGAAAGGCCGTGGTGACCACGGCCCGGCCCTGACCCGGCCGGCCCGGGCCGGCGCTCGGCTTCAGTCCAGGTCGAACTCGTCCTGGAACTGGGGCCGCCGGCGCCGTTCGGCCGCCACCGGGCCGATCAGCATGACCGGCAGGGAGGTGGCGATGCCGGCCAGGGCGAGCAGGGCCAGGGCCCCCACCACGTCGACTGCGACCCGGGTACCGGGCCGGCCGGAATCGCTCAGCACCATGCGCCCGGAGGCGAGGGTCCCGGCGGCCCGGAGCGAGCCGGTCCCGGGCCCGGTGCCGGGCGAAGTCAACGGAAGCGGATAGGGCCGGCCGGACTGGCGGGTCGGCGAGGTGGTGGCCGGATCCGATGCGGTCCGGGCCGCCGTCCCGGAGGAGTTGTCGGCTCCGGGCCCCCGGTCGGCGGAGGAAGCCGAGGCCCAGGCCCCGGACGACCCGGTGGGGCTGGAGCCGGCCGCGCCCGCCGTCGACGCCGAGGACCCCGGGGAGTCGGCGCCGCCCAGGCCGGCGGCGGAGGCGCTCCCGGGCGCGCCGGAGACGACCCCCGAGCCGGGAGCGGCGGTGGTCGTGGTGGTGGCCGGATCGGTCTGGTTGGTGCCGGTGCCGACCCCGCCCGGCCGCCAGCCGTTCACGTACCAGTTGCGCAGCAGGGTCTCGGCCGCCTTGCCCCGGGGGGTGCGGGCCGCGTCACCGGAGGCGTCGGACCACTCCCACCAGGCCACTCCCATCCACCAGCTGTAGCCGGAGAAGGTCTGCAGCAGCGCCTGGTAGAGGTTGGCCTGCAGGGTGGGGTTGTCATTGACATAGTTGTTATCGAAGGGCTGGCTGGCGGCGTAGTCGCTGGCCATGTAGCCAACCTCACCGAAAAGGATGGGCTTGTTGGTGCTATCGGCCAGGTGGATGAGACCGTCCACCCAGTTGTGGCCCTGGTAGTTGTTGTTCCGGCTGTCGGTCCAGTCGGCCAGCAGCTGGGACTCGGAGGGATTGGCCGAGTCGTCCAGGGGGAAGTAGGCCGACACCCCGACCACGTCGACGTCGCTGAGGAACTGGGGCTGGCCCAGAACATCCCAGTTCTGCTCGTAGCCGACCTGGCCCGAGTAGTACTGCCGGGCGCTGGAGATGACCGACTCCCACTGGGCTGTCTGGCCCTCCAGGCTGGTCATCTCGGAGCCGACGAAGAGGAGCCACACGTCATCGGCCTGAGCCAACTGGGCGTAGTGGTTCATGAAGGCCCGGTAGGAGGCGAAGAAATCGGGGATGGAACTGGGCTCCATCACGCCCCGCCAGCCCCCCTGGCATCCTCCGCACACGAAGATGGGGGTCAGGATGACCTTGAGGCCGGCGGCGTGGGCGGCGGCTATCTGGCTGGTCAGGGAGGCATCTGTCTGGGTGCCGTCGTAGGGGCTGAGGGAGGTGGAGGTGGGCTGAGCGGCCCACCACCACACGTAGAGCGAGACGGTGTTGATGCCGTCGGCCGCCACCGCGCTCATGGCCGTGGCCGGGGCCTCGGTCTGTCCCAGGGCCGAGACGACCATGCCGGCCACCTTTCCCCCGGTGCCGTCGGCCCGGGCCGGCCGGCCGCTGCCCAGCAGGGCCAGGGTCAGGCCCAGCACCAAGGAGATGCTCAGGGCCAGGGCGCGGGTCAGCCTCGAGGCGGCCGCCGGGATCGGATTGAGTTCGGGAGCGGGGGGAGAGGGCGTCGGAGATCCGTGAAGTCGGGCCCGGGAACGGGTCGGGGCCAGTGTAGGAACGGCTGTCATCCTCTTTCGGTCGCTTCGGGCCGTTCTTTAGAGCCTTGGGCTCAACCGGTGACCGCGACAGCTCCCTACCAGGAGGTGTCGCATGGCGAGGATTGGTCGTTGGGAGCCGTGGGCTCTTGAGGAAGCCCTGGAGGCGGTGGTTGACGGAGCCAGCTATGACGAGGCCCAGAGGCT
>DAHUYE010000017.1 GCA_027315345.1 Actinomycetota bacterium | reverse complement strand
ACTCGAGCGCTCGGCTCGACTCGGCAACCTCTACGACTGGGCCCGCCAACACCTCGCCGACGGCCTCAGCGTCGCAGGCCTCGCCCGGCGGGCCTCAACCAGCGAACGCACCCTCGCTCGGTGGTTCGTTGCCGAGACCGGGCTCACGCCCCAGCAATGGCTGCACAGGGAACGCCTTGGATTAGCTCGCGAGCTACTCGAGACCACGCGCCTATCGGTCGACCTCGTAGCCGAACACTCCGGGCTCGGCAGCGCCGCCAACTTGCGCAGCCGATTCAGAACGGACCTCGGCGTCACCCCCACCGGCTACCGACGGGCATTCAGCCACTCCGAGAAGCCAGACCGCGCGTGACCACATTCGCCAGGACCCCCGAAGCCGGCGCAACTCCATTCCGTCGCGGCCACTGACGTCCTCGCCAAGGCGGGCGACAGGCGGACACCAGACATGGGATCCCCAGAGCCAGAAGTCCAGACTTCCAAGCCTAACGGGGCTTCGCCCCAGCCCGGCTAGGCGGTGTTCGCGGCACGTTCACGTCGTAGAACGTGAGGGGGCTGGCCCCTGAGCCGGCCCCCGGAATGAACCACCCCGTCGTCAGGCGGGAACCGCTCGTAGGTCCGGCCGAGCGGCACGTAACCAGGAACGTGGCGCTCGAAGCGGAAGGTGGCCATGAGGACGCCTGATCGACCGGAGCCCACGGATGGCGCTACCCGCCAGGGTGGCCGACGTCCTGGCCGACCGCGTCACCATGGAGCTGGAGCGCATCAACCGGATGTACCTCCATCTCTACCAGCCCAAGCTGATTTGGCCCGGCGGGGTGGTCGGGTATTCAAATACCACCGCGACCATCCCTTCGCCTCCTCGGCGCTGATGGACCCCATATTCAAGGATTCTTGGCCGCCATCCACCGTCTCATCTCATCGATGACCGCGGCCGGGACTTGGTCCAGTTCCGGCCCGGCAGCGCAAGGCCGACGCGGCCCAGTCCTAACTGGAGGGCCACGATGCCTCTGAGCGGAATGCGCGTTCGTTGGGCGACTAACAGCAGCGGGGATCAATTACCTGGGCGAGCGCGCTAAGCGCATCCCGGTCGGGCGTGTAGTAGTTGTTCGTGCCTTGGCGTCTGGCCAAGAGGAGGCCAGCTCGGCTGAGCTGGCCGAGATGGTGACTGATCGTCGCATCGGTGAGCCCCAGCTGGGCAGCGAGGTCTACGTTGCGCAGTCCATCCGCGCCGGCGGAGAGGACAATCGACAGCAGCCTGATCCGCACCGGGTCAGCGAGCGCTTTCAACCGGAGCGCCACATCCAGTGCTGCCGCGTCCCTGACGACGCCTGCCGCGACGGGCGGGCAGCACAAGCCCGCTGACAGGTCGATGACCGGCAGTGCCTTCGGCATACGCCCACCATGCCACACTCCTTGACGTATGTCGAGGATAGTCTATCCTAGACATTCATCTAGCCAAGGAGGAGTCACCATGTCCAGGATCCAGCTCGCACTCAACGTCGACGACCTCGAGCAGGCGACCGCGTTCTACTCAAAGCTGATCGGCGTCAGCCCGGCGAAGACCCGCCCGGGTTACGCCAACTTCGCGGTAGGCGAGCCACCGCTCAAGCTGGTCCTATTCGAGAACCCGGGGCAGGGCGGGACGCTCAACCATCTAGGCGTCGAAGTCGAGACGGTCGACGCGGTCGACGCCGAGCAAGCGCGTCTGGCCGAGGTTGGTCTCGCCACCCGAGACGAGCGCGGGACGACGTGCTGCTACGCCAAGCAGGACAAGTTCTGGGTGGAGGGAACTCCCCGCGGCGAGCGGTGGGAGGTCTACACCGTGCTCGCCGATAGCGAGACGCCCTCGGGGGAGCCCACGCCGGCGGTGTGCTCTAGCGCGGAGAGCGGCTCGGAGTCCGACGCGCAGCCCACCGCAGGGTCACGTGGGTGCTGCGGCTGAATGGAGGGAATGCCATGAACCCCCTCCTGGAGCGCGTCGCATCGCAGCACCGCAAGGACTTGGAGCAGCAGGCCAGGATGGCGCGGCTGGGCCTACCAACCCGCTGCTGCCGCGCGCCCATGTGGACCAGGCTTGTCGAGCACCTACGGGTGCGGACCGGGACTACTTCCTGCGGGCAGATCTGCCTGTCGAGGGGTTGCGGGTGCGCTTGCTGAAGCAGGTTCAGGCTCGGGTCATCGGTGCCCGCCGCACGGTGGTTGCGACGGGCCAACTCGGGGAGCGCGGTCGACTAGCCCTTCCGATGCCGGACATGCCGTGCGGAGGACGACCGATAGGCTGATGATCGCAGTCTCGCCGGTGGACTCTTGCCCGGTAGGAGGGACGGTGCGAATCGCCCGGATGCGGTTCGGCCTGAAGGGACATTGTGGGCTTCCGTGCGGGGCGACGGTGGTCTTGAGATGATATCGGGCGATGACGAGCCAGCTCGCTACCGTGGTGATCGACTCCACCGATCCGACCGCTCTGGCCGGGTTCTGGAAGGAAGTGCTCGGCTGGGTGGCGGTGGAGAAAGACGACACGGGGGTCAGCCTGGCAGCTCCGGGGACGCGGATGCCTGCGCTCGACATCCTCCGGGTGCCCGAAGCCAAGGAGGGGAAGAACCGACTGCATCTGGACCTACGCGCCGATGGTTTGACCACGGCGGCAGAGCTGGAGCGGCTCCTAGCCCTCGGGGCACGGCGGGCCGATGTCAGGCAAGCGCAGGATGCGACCTGGGTAGTGCTGGCCGACCCCGAAGGGAACGAGTTCTGCCTGCTCCAACGCTCAGTGTAGGAGCTTGAGTCGGAGCAGCAGGACTGACACTCGAAGCGGGCGCCACTCGACGACAACCGCTCCACACGGGTGACGGGCGCCGACGATGAAGCCGACAGCACTTATCAACAACCTCAGCCGTCGCGACAGCGGACCTTCGGGTTGATGACCGGATCTTGACGGCTCGGGCGCTCGCCAGCACAGGTCCTGCCCCCCTGTCCCGCAGCCGAGCCCTGAGGCCTTCGTCCAAGCCGCATGCGCCCGCGTCCCAGTCGTTCCCGTGATACCCACCCGGTGACATTCCCCGGTCGCCTCCCCCATGCGGCGTACCGGTGGATGCGGGCAACAAATATCGACTCGCGGAGTCGGTCACGCCACACCCTGGCCGCCGCATGCCTAGCTGGCTCTCGGCTACGGCCTAGCGCCAGCGGTGAGGGACGGCCGAGCGCCCCCGAAGTGCGGGCGACCCCGAGCACCGATGAGTAGGGCACGTGCGTGGCGCTGCATTGGGCATGCCCTGCGCAGCCCTCGAACGCCGCCTGCCTCCATGCGCGAAAGCGCAGCGTGTCGGCCCACCCCTGCCCTGGCGCGCCGCCTTTTTGCCCTATGCAGGAGTTGAGTAGGACCCCACAAACTCGCCCCATTAACGACAAGCCGCCGACCCAAACATGCTGGTCAGCGGCCTGTGCATATGCAAAGAGGCGCGAAAAACGCCGATACTTGGTGGCGGGGGCAAAACCTGAACTGGCGACCATTCGGTTACGAGCCCGACGAGCTACCAGACTGCTCCACCCCGCGGCGGAGCACGAACATTAGCAGCCTCGACTCCGGGTTCAAACGGGCGATTCAGGTCCCGTTCGGGACCAGGGTGGTGGTCGTGGTGGTGGAGGCCGAGGACTGGCCGTTGGCGGCGTCAATGGCCTGGCCCATGTTGTTGACGTCCTGCTGGTAGGCGCCCAGGTTGCCCGACTGCAGGTCGTTCAGGGCCTTTTGGTAGTCCTGGGCAGCGGCGGTCAGGTCCTGGGCGGCGGCTGAGGACAAGCCCTTGGCCGGGGTGGCGGGGGAAGACCCCGCCCTCTGCTCCAGGGTGGCCGGCGCCGATCCGAAGACCGCGGTCAGGGCAGCCTGCAGGGTCGAGGCCATGGCTGTCTGGGTCCCCGAGGCAACAATGACGTCTTCCAGTTTCGGCTGGGGGTTCGTGCTCGACTCTACGTAGAGCGGGCGGACGTAGACGAGCGAGTGCTGGATGGGGATCACCAGGAGGTTGCCCAACTCAACGTTGGAGCCGTGCTGGTCGAGGAGGCTGATCTGTTCGCTTATGGCCGGATCGGCGGCCACCTGGGCATCGACCAATGCCGGACCGAGGATGGAGGCCCCCGGTGGCGTCTCGTAGACCTTGAGCTGTCCGTAGTCGCTCGGATCAGACTCCGCGACCATGAAGGCCGAGAGGTTCTGCTGCTTGTCCCCCTGGGAGGCCGGGACGAACGTCTGCAGGAGCATGAAACCGGGCTGGGTCTGGCCGGGCAGGCGGACCAACACATACTGGGGATCCATCCGTTTCTGTACGGTCGAGACGACCAGACCAGCGGCATCCGTGGTGACCGTCTGGTTGGTGGCGGTGGGCGAGCCCACACCGGCGCTCTGGGATACGTTCCAGGCATCGGCAGCGTTGTAGAAGTCGTTGATGTTGGTGATGTGGTAGCGGCCATACATGGCCGTTTGGATCCGGAACAGATCCTCCGGATAACGCAGGTGCTTTCGCAAGGCCATGGGCATCTTTGAGCCCGAAGTGAACAGGCCAGGGAAAGCCTTCTCATAGGACTGGATAATGGGATCGGATGGGTCCATCACGTAAAACTTCATTTGCCCTGTGTAGGCGTCGATCTCCACCTTGACCGAGTTCCGCACATAGTTGAGAGGGATGTTGAGCCCGCTGTTGGACGGGAGAGACGAGGTGTCGGCCAGCTGGGAGTAGGGGTAGGCGGCCGTCGAGGTGTAGGCGTCCTGTATCCACTCGATCCGACCATTGATGATGGCGGCGTAAGGATCAGAGTCCAACTGGAGGAATGGGGCGGCCTTGGCCACTTCCTGCTGTATGTCCTGGACGAAGATGATCCTGGATGTCGGCTTGATCTGGCCGGATATGAGCGTGTTGAGATCACCGAATCGGACGGCGAAAGCGGCGCGCCGCAGGAAGGAGCTGAGCTGGACACCCCCGTCTCCGGTGTAGCTGCTGGTCACGTTCGAGCCGTCGGCGTTTTGGTAGTCGATCTCGGGGGTCTTGGTGTTGACGATCACAAAACCGTTGATACCGAGGCCGAAATAGACATCGGGCTGGGTGATCGAGGGCGCGCCGGGATTGGAGACGGGAGGGACGTCAGAGATGTCAAAGACCGGGTTGCCATCGGTGGTCGCGGCATTGACCGGCGAGAGGACGGCTCCGTATCCATGGGTGTACTGGAGGTGGAGATTTACCCAGGACTGTTGAGGTAGATCGGCCGCGTTCATCTGACGAACGGCCAGGAGGGTCTGGGTCTGCTGGCCGTTGAGCATGTAACGGTCGATGCTCAGGTCGTTGTTGGGGAAGTTGTAATAAGACCGGATCTCTTGCAGCTTCTGGTAGGTCTGCGCAGCGAAAGCCGGATCCCAGAGGCGGATGTTCCGAATGGAGTCGGCGTCCAGATTGAGGTCGGTGGCACTGACATCGGGCGTGTAGTTGAACTGCGTGACCTGCACTTGGTTGGTGCCTATTCCGTAAGCCGCGGTGGTGGCTGACATGTTCCGCTGGAGATAAGGGCGCTCCAAGGCGTTCTCTGCCGGCTGGACCCGGAACTTCTGGATGAAGGCCGGATAGATGACCCCGATGATGACGGCCACCAGCGCCCACAGCCCGACGCCCAGGGCGGGCAACACCCAGCCCTTCATCCATATGTTCGTGACCAACAGGATCATGGCCACTATGGATATGACCGCCAGCAGGGTCAGCGCCGGCAGCTGAGCCTTCACTTCGGTGTACAGGGCACCGTTGACGACGCTGTGGGTGGAGAGGTCGAGCCGGTACCGAGCCAGGTAGTAGCCGATGGCCTTGAGCAGAGCCAGTATCGACAGCAGCACGGACAGGTGGGCTTTGACCTGTGGAGTCACCCGGTTGGAGCTCGCCTGGGGTCGGATGCCGCCGTTCAGGTAGTGGGCGACGGCGGTGACGATGGTGATGACGACGACGGCCAGGAACACCCAGCTGAGCAGCCAGGAGTAGAACGGCAGCCGGAACACGAAGAATCCGACGTCCTTGTGAAACAGAGGATCCTTCACACCGAAGGAGACGGCGTTACGGAATTCGATCCAGGTGTTCCACTGCCCGCTGGCGCCGGTCCCCACCAGCAAGGCGAAGATCACCGATATGGCCAGGCGCACCTTCCTGGCGTGAGGGCCAACCGTGTCCCGGTAGCGTTGGACGAACTCATCCTCGGGTCCCATGGACCGGGCCGCCGGCGCCAGCCGGTCGGCGACGGTGAGGCTGGCCAGTATCCCGATAAAGAAGAGGGCGCAGAAGATGACGGCCAGTACCACCTTGGTCACGACAACACCCCGGAACACCGAAGTGAAATGAACCGAGTCGAACCAGAGGTAGTCGGTGTAGAACCCGGCTATTCCCCTCAAGGAGAGGATCAGGATGATTATGACGACCGCCAGGATCAGGAGGCCGATCCGCCCGCGAGAAGGACGGCCCCGGGCGGGGCGGTCGGTAATGGTCCGCACGGGCGGGAACTCTAGGTGAGGGCAGGCACCAGGAGGCAGCGACACCCGGGATGGGCGGGCGGATGGGTCTGGCCGGTCGGATACTCCGAGCCGGCCGTTGTGGCTCCGGCCAGTCCGTTGTCATCGCAGTCCGGGCAGGGTCCGCCGTCATCATCGACCACCCAGACGAGCCTGGCTTCGGGGGGAACGGAGGCGAGGACGCCGCGTTCGAAGGCGGCCACCAGATGGTCCATGGCCAGACCCTCGATCCGAGCTCCCTTCCAGGACCGGTAGGCCGAACCCACCAGGTCGGCCAGACCGGCCTCATCGAAGCCCGGTTCCGCCACGGCTCGGCTTAGGCGGACCCTGAGATCGCCGACCAGGTCAGCGGCCAGAGCCCGAGCGACACTCCGGGTGTGCGCGGCCCCGGAATCCCCACCCGAGACTCCAGGCAGGGCCGACCGGGCGAATTCGGATCCCCGTTCGAAGGCCTCCCCGAGGATGGGCTCGGCCGCCGCCGCGAAGCGGGCTTGGTGATCCGACTCCGGGGGCAGTGGCTCGGCCTGCGGGTGGCGGGTGCTGCTGCGCACCCGGTCCAGGAGATCGTTCTGGTCATCCTGCAGCGTCCGCTTCAACTTACGGGCCAGGCGGTCGTGGACCGGGGCCAACATCTGGTTGCGCCGCTGCAGCCAGTTCTCCTGGGAGTCCTCGGAAGACTCCTCCGCCGGCGGCTCGGCTCGGAGTTCCTGGCCCGCCGCCTCGCCAACCGGCTCGCCCGCCCCGGTCGCACCGCCTCCTTCCGGGCCACCCGAGGCGGCCGCCACAGCCGTCTCAGGCTCCACGGCCGGGACCTCAGCCCGTCCTGGCTCCGCATCGGACCCGGCGCGGCCGGGCCCCGGGGCGGGCAGATCGGAGAAGATGGCATCGGCATCCCGGCGGGCCGCCTCCCGCTCGGCTCGGAGCCGGGCGAACAGTTCATCGACCGAGGGCCGCTCGGCGTCAGCGCCCTCGGTCCCTTCAACCCGTACCCCATCCGCGCCCTGGGGCCGGACTGACTCCGGTGCCGGTAATTCCTCAGACTGGGCAGCCGGCGGAGCCGGAGAGGCGGCGGTCGTGGCGTGAACCACCGGGGACAACGGCGGGGTGACGGGTGGAGCCGGGCTTAGCGGCTCCGCCGCCGGCTCTGCCTCCGCCGGGGCGGGGCGGATTATCCGGATCCCCTCCTCCGGAAGCGGCGGGGGGCCCGACTCGGAAGAATGGGCTCGTTCCTCCCGCCGGCGCAGAATCCGGAGGGATGACATCCGCCGTTCGTGAACCGGCTCGGGCTCCGGCGGGGATTCGGGCACCGGAGCCCTTTCCGTCCGCTGGACCCAGCCCCGGGGAAGAACGGCTGGAGCCGGCGGAGCCGGTTGTTCGTGTTGGCCGAGCACCGGGATGGAAGCGGCCGGAGCCGGCGTCGACACAGTCGGGGCCGGGATGGAAACGGCCGGTGCGGGGGTCTCGGCCACCGACTCCGCCGGCGTCGGCGGTGGCGCGCCCAGGGAGGCGGCCCCGAGTCCGGTCTGGACGAGTTCCTCCAACACGGGCTCATCCGGATCAGGCGCCCGGCGGGCCCGGTCCAGGGCGTTGTCGGCGGCCGCCTTGGCCTCCAGCTCGAGGCCTTCCAAGGAGCCGGTCACCTGATCGATCAGACGGCGGACGTCCCCAACCGCCCGGAGCATGCTGTCGCGACCCGCCCCCAGTTGCTCGAGCTGGGCCACCAGATTCCGGCGCCGGCGGGTCAGATCGCCCAGCACTCTGGCCTTGAGCGCTTCGGCCTCCTCGGACATGGCGTCGAAGCGGGCCCGGGCCTCGGTCAGAGCCGCTTCGGCCTGCTCCCGGGCCCGGGTCACGATGGCTTGTGCCTCAGCCTGAGCCCCAGCCCGGATGGCTTCCGCCCCCGCCTCAGCCTCGGAGGTGCGCTCCGACAGGAGCCCCTCCGAAGAGGCGCGCAGGGAATCGGCCGCCATCTGGGCTTCGCGCAGGACCCGGGCGGCGCTGTCCTCCGCCTTCCGGCGCAGTTCGGCCGAGGCCTCATGGGCCGAGTGCAGGATCTGGGCGGCTTCATTGCCCAGGGCGGCGGTGAGAGTGGCCTCGTCCAGCCGGGGGCTGGCGGCTGACTGCCGGGCCTGGCGGAGCTCGGCCCTCAACGCCTCCTCGCTGCGGATGAGGCGCTCCAGCTCGACAGCCACGGCGTCGAGCAGCTCCCTGACCTCACCGGGATCGAAACCCCGGAAGGAGTTGGTGAACGAGTGTCGCCTCAACTCATCCGGCGACAGCGGAACCGGGTAATGGGAGGGTCGGGGGAGGTCACCGGCCATCGAACGAGATTACGACGTGGGACGCCTCAGACTCGTGACCCACCCGGCCGGCTCCGGCGGCGGGACGGACGGTCGGCAGAGGGAAGAAGGATGGTGAAGCTCGATCCCCGCCCTGGGCGGGAGGAGACTTCGATCCGGCCCCCGTGGGCCTCGACAACTCTCTGAGCCAGAGGCAGGCCCAGCCCCAGCCCTCCGAACTGGCGCGTGTCGGACGAGTCGCCCTGCACGAACTCGTCGAACACCGCCCCCAGATCCTCCTCCGACATCCCCTGTCCCCGGTCGGTCACGGCTATGGACAGCCCTCCGTCCGGGCTGCGGCCGGCCGAGACCCGGACCTTCACGCTGTCGGGGGAGAACTTGACGGCGTTGTCGATGAGCTCATCCAGGGCCAACCCCATCCAGCGCCGGTCGGCCTCCACCTCCGGCAGAGCGCGGCCGACCTGCCAACGCAACTCCTGGTCCGCCTCGATCCGACCCTCCCACCGGCCCGAGGCGTCGTCCACCAGATCCCGGGCCGATACCCGGGCCAGATCCAGGCCCAGTCGATTGGCTCCGGCCGAGGCGAAGAACTCGAGCATCTGGACGGTCCGAAGCAGCCGGTTGGACTGCTGCAGAATCTGGTCGTGCAGCATCTCGGCCTGGGCGGGCGGTACGGGCCGGGATGCGAGCAGCCTGGCAAAGCCGAGGATGGCCGTCAGTGGAGTACGCAGTTCGTGCCCGATCCGGGAGAGGAACTCCGTCTTCATCTGCTCCAGCTCGCGCTCTGGACGTAGGTCGCGCAAAAGCACCACCGCTCCGGGTGCTTCTCCCGGTTCAACCTCGTAGGCGGCCGCCGACACCGACACGGGTACGAGGCCGTCATCCCTGACCAGGGTCCCCTGACCGGTGAGGGGTCGTTCGAGTCCGGTCCGGATCCGCTCGATCAGGTCACCACCGCCGTCCAGCCTGACCTCAAAGACCGACGCGGCCGGCCGGTCCAGGCTACGGGAGCGCGACCGGCCCGTCAGACGCTCGGCGGCGGTGTTGAACTCGGTGATCCGCCCATGCGGATCCAGAGCCACCAGAGCCTCACCCATGCCCGACACCACCGACTCCAACCGGCCCCGCAGGGCGGCCTCGTCCAGCGCCGCCTGGCTCAGAGCGGAGGTTTTCTCCTCGATGGACGCTGCCATGGAATCGAAGGCGTCGGCGAGCACGCCGATCTCATCGCTGGCCACCACGCCGGTGCGGACGCCGCTTTCCCCACTGCTGATCCGCCCGGCGGCCGCGGTGAGCTGCTCCAACCCCCGGTTGATGCGATCACTTATGAGCACCGAGACGAGGAAGGCGATGATCGAACCGCCCAGGGCTATGAGGAACAGGTCGTGGAAGAGCGACTGTCGGGTGGCGTCGACTACCGAGGTCGACGTCTCCACCAGCAAGGCCATGACCGGTTGACCGCTGCCGGCCAGCACGCTGGCTCCGGCCGTGTAGCGCCCGTCACTGGTGATCGGCGCCTCCCGGCGGCCCGACTGGTAGGCGCCGGCCAGAGCCTGCTCGGCCGGATCGGGCCGGGGCGTCCGGGTCGGATACGAACTGAGCACGACCCCGTTGGAGACCAGCACGGCGGACAGGGTGGTGTCGTCCCCGATCTCCGAATCCAAAAAGCTCGAATCCAACGGGCTCACGGCCAAGGCCACTCCGAGCACCGATCCACCGGCCGCGTCCGGGTACGCCCCCACCGCCAGCGCGGCGCGCCCGACCACCCCCGACGTGCCGGCCCAGGCGCCGATGGACAGCGCCCGGCGGACCAGGCTGCTGCCGGCCAGATCCGCGGCCGCCGAGGCACCGAAGTCCTTCCCGAACTGCGGGGAGACCGCCTCCACCGCCCCGCTCGGTCCCACCCACTCCAGTCCCACATTGCTGAAGAACTGCGTGGCCAGGTCCGACAACCCGGTGGCCAAGCGGGCCTGAGCCCCCGGGGTCCCGGCCGCCACCGGGGCGGCCAGGCCGAGGCCCTGAATGGAGGAGGAGACCAGCTTGGCGTCCTGGAGTTCGGACTGCCAGGCCGTCGACGCCGAGGCCGCGGCCCGGTCCGCTCGACTCTGGAGCCGCTTGATGGCGTCGTCCCTGACGGTGGTGGACAGCACGGTGGAAAGGGCGATGGAAAGAACCACGACCATCAGGAGGAGGGTGGCGCCGGCGGTGGCGGTCAGCTTGGCCCCGATCGAACCGCGACTGGCATAGGCCAATGCCGCTCCGATTACGAGCGACCCGGCCAATAGCAGGCTCTCGGCCGGCACCCGAGCCAGCCAGAAGGCGCCGATCCCCGCCGCTCCGATCAGGAGGGCCCCTCCCGACACGGCCGGTAAAGGCAGCCTTGACCGGCCCCGGGAGCCGGTACTCGCCACCGCGAACAGAACTGCCGCGCCCAGCCTGAGCCCCGTGACCGCCGGCGGCGCGTTCAACTGAGGGCTCACGGCGCCGTGGATGAACGCCGCCGTTCCCAGCGACGCGAAGGCTGTACCCAGGGTCACCGACCGCGGCGGCGTGGCCCCGTAGAGCTGGGCCCTCAGAAGAACCAGTGCGAACCCGGCCAGGGCGACCAGGAAGGTGACGATTTCAGCGGCGAACTCGAACTGGGCTGCCGATGCTCCCATGTCCCACCAATCGGTGCGCCGAAGCGCCGTCGGACGGCCGAGACTACCGAAAGGCCGGAGGAGGGGGAGGTATGTCGCGCAAGTCCCCTCCGTTGGCTCCGATCGCCGTAAGGGCCTGTTGCAGGGTGGAGACCGCCACCACCTTCAGGTGGGGCCCGGCGTGGGCCCGGGCGGTGGCGTACTCCTGGGGCGGAACCAGGAAGAGGGTGGCGCCGGCCCGGGCCACGGATACGGTCTTCTCCGCCACGCCGCCCACATCCCCTACGTTCCCGTCGACGTCGATGGTCCCGGTGGCGGCCATCACGTGCCGGCCGGTCAGGTTGCCACCGGTGAGGGCATCGATGATTCCCAGGGTGAAGGCCAGCCCGGCCGAGGGCCCACCGATTCCGGCCGCGTTGATGGCGATCTTGATGGGGAAGTCGAAGCGGTCATCCCGGGTGAGAGGCTCGATACCGAGGAATCCTCCCGACGGGGAACCCGGGCGTTTGGCCAGGGTGAGCTTCACGGAGCGGTCCTGACCCTTGGCATTCTGAACCGAGAGGTTGACCGACTGCCCGGGGTGGTCCTGGGCCAGGGCGGCGACCAGTTGATTGTCAGTGGGGGTCGCCTGGCCGTCTATGGACAGGATGGTGTCACCCACCTGGAGGGCCTTGGCGGCCGGAGTGTGGCTGAGGATATAGGCCACCAGCACCCCGGTGCCGTGCTCGGGGACGGAGTATCCGAGCCGGCGCAGAGCGGCCACTTCGGCCGACTGCTGCGACTGGGACATCTCCGCCTGGTCCTGGGCCACCAGTTGGCTGGCCGGAAGACCGCCCAGGATCTGCGCCGCGCTGTAGACGGCCACGTTGCTGCTCACCTGGGCCCGCAGATAGCCGGCGGTGGTGAGATGGGTTTGATAGACGGTGACAAGCAGCAGGGATCCGTGCACCGGGTGGCGATGGGACGCCGGTACGGAGATGAGTTCGGACACCGGCGCCGTCGGCCCGGGGGACAACTCGTAATACGGGATGTGGAGGAATTCAGCCACCAGCAACACCGCTACGGCCAGGGCGATCAGGGAGCCCAGCGTCCAGGGGAACAGTCGCTCGGTCATCGTCCTTGAAGCCCATGCGGACCGGGACCGGCCCGGTACCATCTGTTTCATCGGGTCCAACGCGGTTGAGTTCTCCTGTGAGTCGGCAGTCGGCCGGCCCATCGGTACCCGGCTGCTACAGCCTGCCATGCCGGGTGGCTGCTTTCGTCTCGCCCCGAGCCGATGAGCGTCCCCGACCAGACCGGCGGGGAGCCACCTGCCGAAGGCGCGGGCACCCCGCCCCCCCCGGCGGCCGGACAACCTGACGGGTCCGCTGAGCTTCCCTTCACCCGGCTGGACCCGGGGCCCTCCGGGGACTGGTGGCACTGGATGTTGGACCTGGACCCGTTCGCTCCCGCCACCGTTCCGACCGGGCCCGGGACCGTCCCGCCGACCCCCGGGCCTACCCCGCCGGTGGCCTCCGGGGAGACGCCGGTGGCGCCGGCCGCCACCGAGATGGCACCGGTCGCTCCGCCGGCCACCACCGAGATGGCACCGGTCGCCCCGGCTCGAGCCGCCTCCGTCCCGGAGGCGCCCCGGCTCGTCATCGAGGCGCCGTCCCGGGGTCGGGCTCTGGCCAAGCTGCTGATCCTGGCCGCGGTCCTCGGGGTGGCCGCCGCCCTGACCATCAGTGCCGCCGTGCTCGTTCTGGTCGCCCTCTTCGGCCACTCCGGCAGTTGACCGGGGATGCCCTGCGGGCGGCGGCGGCGGCCGGCCACCGCCGCGACGCGGACGCGGCCCGGACCTTCCTCACCCACGACGACCCCGAGGTCCGGTCCGTGGCCCTCGGGGCCCTGGAGCGGATGGGCCAGCTGAGCCCGGCGGATTTGGAGACAGCCCTGGGCGACCCTCATCCGGGTGTCCGCCGGAGAGCCTGTGAGCTGGCCGCCGGGTATCCCGAAACGGAGCTCCTGGCCCGGCTGGAGGATGAAGCAGCCGTGGCCGAGATGGCCGCCTGGGCTCTGGGCGAGCGCGGGGACCCATCGGCGGTGCCGGCCCTGGCCGCCATGGCGAGCGGACACAGTGATCCGCTGTGCCGGGAGTCGGCCGTGGCCGCCCTCGGGGCCATCGGTCATCCCGATGGGCTGGCCGCCATCCTGGCCGCCACCGCCGACCGACCCGCCGTGAGGCGCCGGGCGGTGATCGCCCTGGCTCCCTTCGAAGGACCCGAGGTGGATGCCGCCCTGGAGCGGGCCCGGGAAGACCGCGACTGGCAGGTGCGCCAGGCGGCCGAGGACCTCAGCGAGTCCTGACCCGGCCCGTTACCGTCCGGCCCGTCAACGCTCTTAGCGACGTAGCGCTCTACTAGCGCTCCGCCCCCATGAACATGACCTTCAGCGAGTCGAAGGCCTCCAGGCACTTTCCGGCTCCCAGCACCACGCATTCCAGCGGAGTCTGGACCCGCCTCACCGGGAGGGATGTCTCCTCGGCCAGACGCTGGTCCAGGCCGGCCAGGAGCCCCCCGCCTCCGGACAGGTGGATGCCCTCGGTGATGAGGTCCTGGGCCAGTTCGGCCGGAGCGTCCCCGAGGCAACGGACCACCGAGTCGACGATGGCTCCCACCTGGTCCTCGATGGCGGCCCGGACCTCATCGGGGGTCAGGATCACCGTCTTCGGCAGTCCGGTCATCAGGTCCCGGCCCCGGACCTCGGCCTTGACGGAGTCGTCCACCGGATAGGCGGAGCCGATGGCGACTTTGATCTCCTCCGCCGTTCGCTCGCCTATGGCGATCCCGTACTCGCGCCGGACATAGGACTGGATCGAACCGTCGATGTCGAAGCTGCCCACCCGGATGGCCTGGAGGGCGACGATGCCGCCCAGGGAGATGACGGCGGTCTCGGTGGTGCCGCCGCCGATGTCGACCACCATGTTCCCCAACGGCTCGTTGATGGGCAGCCCGGCGCCGATGGCCGCCGCCATGGGCTGTTCGATCAGGTAGGCGGCCGCGGCTCCGGCCCGGCGGGCCGCCTCCTCCACCGCCCGCTGCTCCACCTCGGTGATGGCCGAGGGGACACAGATGAGCACCCGGGGACGGTTGAAGCGCGACACGCCCGAGCGCTCCAGCAGGAGACGGATCATGCGCTGGGTGATGTCGAAGTCGGTGATGGCACCCTTGCGCAACGGCCGGACGGCAACGATGTAGCCAGGCGTGCGCCCGATCATCTGCCAGGCCTCCTGGCCCATGGCCAGTACATCCTGGGTCCGAGAGTTGAGAGCGATGACCGTCGGTTCGTTGAGGACTATGCCCCGGCCGCGCGAGTACACCAGGGTGTTGGCCGTGCCTAGGTCTATGGCCAGATCCCGGGGCAGCCGGTCACCTCCTCCGGCTGCGGGTGGAGGGCGGGGGCTCCGGGGCCAGGGCCCGCAGTTCCCGGGCGAACTCCTCCACCCCCGACTGCAGGGAGCGGGGCCGCCGGTTGCGCAGCACCATGATGAGGGAGCCCAACCCGGTCACAGCCACCGCCAGACCTACGTAGAGAAGGTTGATCACCCGGCCCCTCCCGAGGGGGCCTCCAGGCGCTCGGCGGCCGGCTGCACCGGTTGGGACTGCAGGCCCCAGTCCCGGCCCCCCTCCCAGGCCTCCGCCTTCCAGATGGGCACGGTGGCCTTGAGGGTGTCGATGCAGAACCGGGCGGCGTCGAAGGCCGCCCCGCGGTGGGGGGCGCTGACGACCACCACCACGGCGCTGTCGGTCGGTTCCAGCCTTCCTATCCGGTGCAGGAGGGCGACCCGGCCCAGGCCCCATCGGCTCCGGGCCTCCTCGATGATGGCGTCGAGGCGTCCGATCACGTGCTCCTCGTAGGCCTCGTACTCCAGCTCGGTCACCCCGGGTCGGCCCTCGGCGTGATCCCGCACCGTGCCCAGGAAGGTCACCACCGCCCCACAATCCGGCCGTATCGCCCAGGTCGTGACCTCTTGGACCGGCAACGGCTCGGCCGACAGGCCGGTCCAGCTGTCTTCGCCGCGGCTCACGGGCGCCAATGCTACGACAGCACCGCACGGCCGCCTCGGGCGCCGGGCGACGCCTCCGGGACGGATCGTGTCGGTATCCTCCGGATATGTCCCTCCTGGGCGAAGAGGGAGACGAACCGGAGGACCGGTCCCGTCCTCTGCTGCCTCCTGATGACCGGCTCTGGCGCCACCCGTCCGAGCTCGGGACCGGAGGCTACGGCGCGCCTGGAGCCGGGCCGATCCGGGAGCCCCGGCGCCAGCGTCTCGGCCGGCCCGTCCTGGCCGTGGCCACCGGCCTCCTGCTCGGGGCCGGCCTGACCGCTGGGGCCATGCTCCTGAGCGGTTCGGTCGTAACCGACCGCGGCCGTTCATCGCTGGCCAGCGGAGCCTCTCAACCGGGTGGGACCGGTGGATCGGCGGGGGCAGCGACGCCGGTGCAGGCCGCCCCGCAGACCAACGTGGGCCCGACTGTGGTGACCCTGGGGCTGGAGCCGGACCGGCCCTCGCTCGCCTCCGGGGCGGCACCGTCATCGGCCGGCCCGGGACGAACCGGCCAGATGGCGTCGGTGTCCCCGACCATGACGGCCGGTGCACGCGGTGCCCGCCTCTCGCTGGTCCAGGTCGAGGCGGACAAGGGCGGCGCTTCTCTCGACGGCTACGGGGTGGAGATGACCACTCCCGGGGTGGTACTGACGACCGACAGCCTGGTGGACGGGGTCGACGAGGTCTCGGTCATCGACGCCTATGGGAACCGGCTGATGGCCACCGTGGTCGGCACCGACCCGGTGACCGACGTCGGCGTGCTCCGGGTCGAGGCCACCACCTGGACCGGGATAGCGGTGGCCGGGACCCTGCCGGCCTCCGACCAGGTAGTAAGCGCCCTGACCGCCCCCGACCGGATCTATCTGGGCCAGATCGAATCCACCTGGGCCAACTCGGACGTGCCCGGCCGCAATCCGATGCTGGGCGCCCTGTCGTCAGATGTGCCTCTGCCTGCCGGGGCGGTGGGCGCCCCCCTGGTCGATCAGGCCGGCCGGCTCATCGGGGTGGCCGGCGCCCTGGGTGTGAACGGCGTGCCGGTGCTGGCCGTGTCAGGGCCCACCGCCCGCCAGGCCGTGGACAGCCTCTTGGCCACCGGCGCCGTGCCCCACGGCTGGATCGGGGTCGAGCGGGCCACCGCCGTGCGGGACGGAGTCCAGATCGAGCAACTCGAGGACGGCTCCCCCGCCCAGCAGGCCGGGCTCAACGACGGGGATGTCATCGCCGACATCGACGGGCAGCGGATCTCCACCGTGGACGACCTCTGGGCCGCGGTTCAGCTCCGCCAACCCGGGACCCGCATCTCGGTGGGGCTGGCCGGGGATCAGGCCGGCGGGCCGGTCCAGGTGACCCTCGGTGATCTGACCGGGCACTGACAGACCTAGCATTCGCCCATGACGACGCCCCCCGGGGGCAATCCCTTCGAGATGATCTTCTCCCAACTGGGACGGATGCTCTCCACCGCCGGTCCGGTCAACTGGGAGATGGCGGCACAGTTCGCCCAGTGGACGGCCACCGAAGGCAACGATCCCGGCAACGTCGATCCTCTGGAGCGGATCCGCCTGGAGGAATTGGTCCGGGTGGCCGATCTCAACGTCTCGCATGTGACGGGCATGTCCACTTCCGCCACCGGCCGGTCGGTGACGGTCCGGCCGGTCACCCGGCTGGGTTTCGCGGTGGAGACGCTCGAGGCGTGGAAGCCCCTGCTGGGAGCGCTGGCCGCCGCCCTGCAGCCCCCCGCCACGACCGACACACCCACCCTCCCCGATGACCTGGGCCTCGGCGGCGAGATGGGGGCCGGCCTGGGCCAGATGCTCGGCCCGCTGCTTCCAGGCCTGCAGTCCGCCTTCATGGGGATGCAGTGCGGGTCGATGGTCGGATCGGTGGCTCAACGGGCCCTCGGCCAGTACGACCTGCCCATCCCCCGTCCGGTCGGGGACGAGCTGCTGGTCGTGACCGACAACGTGACCGCCTTCACCTCGGATTGGGGCCTCCCCCCGGATGAGGTGCGCCTGTGGATCTGCATCAGCGACGTCGCCCATCACGCCGTTCTGGGACGTCCCCACGTCCGGGCCTCCTTGGAGGAACTCCTCCTGGCCTACATGTCCGGCTTCGATCCGGGGGGCGTCAACCTGGAGGGCCGGCTGGCCGATCTGGACCCCGCCGACCCGGAGGCCCTCCAGTCGGTCCTGGGCGATCCCACCGCCCTGTTGGGGGAGATGCAGACCGAGGCCCAGCGCGCCATCCTCCCCCGCCTCGAGGCCCTGGTGGCCGTCATCGAGGGGTACGTCGACCACGTGGTCGACCAGGCCGGCCGCCGGCTCATCTCCTCCTATGGCCCCTTGACCGAGGCCCTGCGCCGCCGGCGGGTCGAGCGCGGCCAGGGCGAGAGGATGGTCGAACGGCTCTTCGGCCTGGCCCTGGGCCAGGGCCAGTACGACCGGGGCACGAGCTTCGTGTCCGGGGTGCTGGAGCGGGCCGGGGACACCGCCCTGTCCCGGTTGTGGACGGACTCCCACGCCCTGCCGACTCCTAGCGAACTGGACGCCCCCGGCCTGTGGCTGGAACGCATCGACCTGCCCCGGGACGACTGAGATTCACTGGCGGCTGGAGGCTGTCGGCCCTAAAGGTCGAGATCGAAAGCGCCGATCATTAAGCGTGACCGACCTTCATCCCGACCTGAGGGACCTGCTAGTCGAAGCGCCCGAAGCGACGGTAGAGGATCCGCTGGCGGTCAGCCTCTCGCCTCGGGCCGACGCCGGGGAGGCCGAAGCCCACCGGATGGCCGCTGATGAGTTGGCCGGGTTGCTGGTGGAAAGCCCCACCGGTCCCGCCTGGTACGCCGACCTACGTAGCGACCCCTCCGGCACCGTCGTCGATCGGGAGGAAGGGACGGAGGCGAGCGGGGGGTTCTTCGCCGGGCTGGAGGGCGTCACCCACGCCGAGCCCCAGTGGCGGCGGGGCGATGACGATGTGATCGGTTCGGGCAAGCCGTCCCGGACGGAACGGCGCCAGGTCCTGCGCCTGCGGCGCCGGGCCGACTGAGCCCGCTGCCGGCCCGGCCGAGGATTCAGCCGGTGGCCGAGTCCTCCTCGGGCAGACCCAGGTCCCACTCGAGGGCGATGTTCTCCCTCTCGGCGTCCCGGACGACCCGCTCCCGGTTGCGCCGGAACTGAGGGTCATGGGGTGGCAGCAACACCAGGCGGGCCAGCGCCCGCTGGCGGAACTCCTCGATGAGGGCCCGGTCCCCGAACTCGGAGTGGACCTCCCAGTGGGGAGCGACCGGACCCAGGTAGACGACCCGGGCGTGGCCGCGCGGCGGCTCGGGGGGAGCCTGCACCTCGGGCGCTACCGACATCACGATCCTCCAGGGCGGAAATTGGGCGGACCCCAACCCTACCGAGCCGGGTGGGCGCCTCCCAACGGTCGCGTCTGATCCGTCCGTTTTAGGGGCGACCGGAGGAAACCTGGCGAGTGTCCCGAACGTTATTAGGGCAAAGTTGATTTCGAGGAGGTGCGATGGACACGGACTGGATGGCCAGGGGCAAGTGCCGGGATATCCATCCGTCCGTCTTCTTCCCCAGCGACGGCGTGGGGGTGGAGGTGGCCCAGCGGATCTGCGCCGGTTGCCCGGTCGCCAGCCCGTGCCTGGAATACGCCTTGGCCAACCACATCGACCACGGTGTCTGGGGGGGCGCCTCGGAGCGGGAGCGCCGCCGGATTGCCCGCAGCCGCCGGCTGGCCCTCCTGGCCCGCCGGCCCTAGGCCGCCGAAGTTCTGGTCTGCTGGGCCGGGGCCCACGGGCTCATCCGGCCGGCGCCACCTCTACCCAGTCGGCACCGGATGCGGTCACCCGGTATACGGGCAACGGCTGCTGGCGGGACGGCGGAAGACAGCGCGCCCCGGCGGAGAGAACGAGGGGCCCGCTCCGGTGCAGCGGCCGGCCCGAGGACAGCTCCTGGAGGACGTCGGCCACCTCGGCGGCTCCGGCCTCCCCCGCACTCTGGCCCACGGCCGCGTCCACCCGGCCGTCGAGCAGGACGTCCAGACCGGTGAGTTGCTTGGCCAGCACGGTCAGCGCCCTCCGGTCCGGCCGGATGACCAGGCCGAGGCGCAGCCAGCGGGTGCGCCGGCCCACCGCCGCCGCCAGAGCCGCTGCCCCGCCCCGGTCACTGAACCAGAGGCGGCCGCCCGGAGCGTCGCACTGCAGGGCTCGGGACAGCGCGTCGGGCCATTCCGCGTCTCCGGCCATGAGCGGGTCCCTGACGGCGCCTCCCGGCATCCTTCTACGTTAAAGGCGGAGGTAGCACGCGTGTCACAGGACCAGTTGCTCGAGTGCGTCCCCAACCTCAGTGAGGGGCGGGACTCTTCTCTCCTCGGCCGGCTGGCGGTGGCAGCCGGCGCCGGGCTGCTCGACGTGCAGTCCGATCCCGACCATCACCGCAGCGTCTTCACCCTGGCCGGGCCCGAGGTTGAAGAGGCAGTTCGGAGGCTGGCCCGCCTGGCCGTATCCGAGCTGGACCTCTCCACCCACGACGGCGTCCATCCCCGCTTGGGCGTCATCGACGTGGTCCCCTTCGTGCCCCTGGGGATATCTGAGGGGGCGAATGGGGCGTCCCGACCGACCGGATGCGGTCCAGAGGTGTCAGGAACCGGCCCCGACCTGACGGCGGCCCTGGGGGCCCGGAACCGCTTCGCGGCCTGGGCGGCGGCGGAGCTCGAATTGCCGTGTTTCCTCTACGGACCCGAACGCAGCCTGCCCGAGGTCCGGCTCCGGGCCTTCAAAGACCTGGCCCCGGCCTTCGGCCCGGACCGGCCCCATCCCCGGGCCGGGGCGGTGGCAGTGGGTGCCCGCGGTGTCATGGTGGCCTACAACCTGTGGCTGGACGGCCAGCCGGCGCAGACGGCCCGGGCCCTGGCGGGGGAGCTGCGGGGTCCGGACGTCCGGGCGCTGGGCTTCGACCTGGGGGGCCGGGCCCAGCTGTCGTTCAACCTGATCGCTCCGCTGCGGACCGGGCCGGCCGAGGTCTACGACCGGGCCGTCGCACTCGGGGCCCGAATCGAGCGGGCCGAGGTGGTCGGCCTGGTGCCGGCCGCCCTGCTGGAGCGGACACCGAGCGGGCGATGGGCCCAACTCGGCCTGAGCCCCGAGGCGACCATCGAGGCCCGCCTGGGGGGACGGGCCCGGTCGGACTAGGCCGTGGCCGAGGCACCAGGGGCACGCCGGGCCATGGCGCGGGCCCGGCGGATGCGGCGACGCTCCCGCTCGGACAGTCCGCCCCAAATGCCGAACTTCTCGCCATTGGCCAGCGCAAACTCGAGGCAGTCCTCCCTCACGACGCAACCCCGGCAGACCTCTTTGGCCTCCCGGGTCGATGCGCCCCGCTCGGGAAAGAAAAGGTCCGGGTCCACGCCCAGGCAGTTGGCCTGTTCCTGCCAGGCCTGCCGCTCGTTTGCGCCATTCAGATTAAGAGCCATCTCCATCGGTGCCTCCCTCTACTCTCACCGATGTAATTACAACTCTGTCATCATCCCCCCGGACGCGGATTAATGCAAGAGGAAAGCCGGATTTCCCGAAAAACCTGGGTTTTCCAGTCCTGCGCCGATCAGGCCGGCCGGCTCGACCTCATGGCCCGGCGCTGCTCGATGAAGTCGACCAGGACGTAATCGCCCAGTGTTTCCGGGGTGGTGAAGAAGGCCCGACCCTGGTTCATCCTGGTCAGCTTCTCCACGAAGTCCTTGAGATAGCCGGTGGCGTCCAGCATGAAGGTGTTGATCTTGATGCCTTCACGGGTGCAGCGGGCCACCTCGGTGAGGGTGGCCTCCACCGTCTCATAGACGGGCGGGTAGTGGAAAAAGACCTCTCCCCCGCTCATTATGTGGGCGGTCGGCTCCCCATCGGTGATCATGATGATCTGCTTGGTGCCGCTCTGGCGAGCCAGCATGCGGCGGGCCAGGACGAAGCCGTGCTGCATGTTGGTGCCGTAGACGAAGTCCCAGGACACCTCGGGTAGCTGCTCGGGCTTGAGCTCCCGGGCCACCTCGCTGAAGCCCACGATGCCTAGATAATCCCGGGGAAACTGGCTGGAGATCAGCGAGTGCAGGGCCATGGCCACCTTCTTGGCGGCCAGGAAGTTGTCCCGCATCGGCATGGACAGGGACAGGTCGACCATGAGAACGGTGGCGGCCCGGGTGATGGTCTCGGTCCTTTCCACCTCGAAGTCCTGAGGGGACAGGCGGATGGGCGTTCCGCCCCCGGAGCGGGTCAGCGCATTGCGGACGGTGCGTTCGATGCTGAGGTTGAACGGATCCCCGAACTCGTAGGGCTTGGTCTCATAGGCCCGCTCGTGGCCGACCCCGGTGGGATCGGCCTGGTGGCGGCCCAGGCGGTCCCGGGCCAGCTTGGAGAACAGGTCGGAGAGGGCGTTCTGGCCGATCCGGCGCATCCCCCGGGGGGTGAGCTCATAGCGGCCCCCCCGCTGTTCGATCAGCCCGGCCTCCTCCAGCATCTTGGCCAGCTCCGACAGGCGCTCCAGGGAGCGGGCCGACTCATCGCCCATGAGCTCCCGGGCCCGGTCGATGTCCACGTCGGCCAGGGCGCCGGGGCTGTTGGCCGAGCGCAGCAGGTTCTCCAGCTGGTCCATGTCCCCCAGGCGGTCCATGAGCCCGGCCGCCTCGGCGAAGCCGAGCGGATCCTGGCCGCTGAAGTTGTACTGACGGTCCCACCCGGCCTGGGGAAAGGCCGCCTGCAGGTTGTTGGACAGCCGGTCCATCTGCCAGCGCAGGTCCATGTCCTCAAGCAGCTGGTTGGCCAGACCCTGGAGCTGAGCCCGCTGCTCGGGCGTCATGGAGTTGAGCATGGACTGCATGGCCGCCATCTGCTGGGCCATCTGCTCCAGCAACTCGTCCAGGCTCTGGGGGTTGCCCGGGAAGAACTGGCCGAACTGCTCCATGAAGGACTCGAAGCTGGGGTCGATCGGCTCCCCCGCCTCTCGCTGCTCGAGCATGCGGTTGAGGGCATTGAACATGTCCTTCATGGCCTGCATCTGCTCGGGCGAAGTGTTCTGCAGGGCGCCGGCCATCTGGTTGAAGTAGCTCTGCATCAGCTGCTGGCGCAGCTTGTCCATCAGCTCGTCGAAGCGCTCGCGCGCTTCGGAGGAGGTGAACTCGTACTCCTGCAGGGCCCGGACCTGGCCGGCCAGATCGGGGGGGACCATGTCCAACTGAAGGCGGCGCTCCTCGGCCACCCCTTCGGTGACCTCCTGGCGGCGCTGGTCGCCCGATTGGCGGGCCTCCTCCACCAGCGCTTCGATGCCGGCCCGCTCGGTGTCCATCACCTCGCGGAGCTGCTCGGCAATGTCGTCATAGACGCCGCCCAGGTCGTAGCGCTCCAGTTCGTCCCGGCGTCGACGGCGCAGCTTCTCCAACAGCTGCCGCATGCCCTCCACCCGCTCCCCGTTGCGGTCCTCGAAGCCGGACTGCATCATGCGCCGGAGGGCGGCGTTCAGATCCCCGTGGTAGAGCAGATCGTCGGTGATCTCGGACAGTACGTCCTCAGCGTCGAGCTCGAAGCCGACCTGGGTGCCGTCCCAGCGCGAGTACCGGAATCTGCTCACTCAGTTGCGCCCCCGGTAGGTGGCCCGCCCGCCGGTGGCCTCCTTGTTGAGCCGCTTGGACAGGTGCAGGCCCTCGAGCACGAACTCCATGGCGCTGGCCACCGCCGCCGGGGTCTCGCTGCCGGCCAGGTCCATGACCGGGGTCTTGAGCACCGGCATGGAGGCCAGAGCGTCGACGTAACGAGCCGAGCCCACGTCGTCCCCGGCATGCACGACCACGCCCTCCTCGAAGGCCGTCACCACGTCCTTGAACCGCTCGATCGGACAGCGGCTCTTGAACACGGTGAGGATCGACTGCTTGACCAGCTGGTCGATGACGTGTTCGTCCCGACCCTCGTCCAGGGTCTCGATCTCGACCTTTCCGGCCGTGGAGGACACCAGTGACTCCAGGTCGCTGACCCGGGGGACAACGTCCGGCTCGCCCGCCCGCAGGGCCCGACGGGCGGCGTTGGCCACCAGGGTCTCGTAGTTGGCGATGGAGAGACGGACCGACACACCGGAGCGCTGGTTGATCTTGGAGCTGGACCGGGCCAGGTGGCTCAGAGTGGCCACGATCTCGGCCATGAACTCGGGCACCTGCACCCGGAGCCCCTCCGCCTCCAGGGCGTTGGACTCCTGGCGGACAACCTCCAACTCCGTCTCGATCTCGAGGGGGTAGTGGGTGCGGATCTGGGACCCGAAGCGGTCCTTGAGCGGCGTGATGATCCGGCCCCGGTTGGTGTAGTCCTCCGGGTTGGCGGTGGCCACCAGCATCACGTCGAGGGGCAGGCGCAGCTTGTAACCGCGGATCTGCACGTCGCGCTCCTCCAGCACGTTGAGCAGGCCCACCTGGATGCGCTCGGCCAGGTCGGGCAACTCGTTCATGGCGAAGATGCCGCGGTTGGTGCGGGGTACCAGCCCGTAGTGGATGGTCAGCTCATCGGACAGATAGCGGCCCTCGGCCACCCGGATGGGATCGACCTCACCGATCAGGTCGGCGATGGACGTGTCCGGGGTGGCCAGCTTCTCCCCGAAGCGGGTGTCGCGGTGGATCCACTCGATAGGGGTGTCATCGCCCCGCTCCGCCACCAGGTCCCGGGCGTGGCGGGAGACGGGGTGGTAGGGGTCATCGTTGATCTCGGAGCCGGCCACGATCGGCAGCCATTCGTCCAGCAGATCGGTGAGGGATCGGATCATCCGGGTCTTGGCCTGGCCCCGCTCCCCCAGGAGGATGATGTCGTGGCCGGCCAGGAGGGCGTTCTCGAGCTGCGGCAGAACGGTGTCCTCGTAGCCCATCACGCCTTTCACGACGGGCTCTCCGGCCGCGATCCGCTTCACCGCGTTACGGCGAACTTCCTCCTTGACCGGGACGGATTGCCAGCCGGCTTCGCGCAGCTGACCGAGGGTGGCGGGTCGTGAGGTCATCGGAGCGAGCCTACGCTCCCGGCCGTGTCCGGGCTTCCCGCCCCCCAGCCCCGCCGAGCGCACCGGGCCATGGTGCTGGCGGCCGTGGCCGTGGTCGTCCTGCTCACCGCCGACGCCTCCGGGGCGGTGGTGGTCCTCAACCGGCACCACTCCCCCGCCGCCGCGGGCCCCCCGGTCCGGACACGGACCCGCCCGGCGCCAACCTCCTCGACCCCCACCACGGTTCCCCTGCCCCCCGGCCAGGCCCTGGTCAGCGGCACCGTCACCAGCCTCAGCGCTGCCGGTGCCACCGGGCCGGCCCTGATCACGCCCATGCTCATAACCATCCCGGTCCGGGGGCAGGGCTCGGCCTACATCTACAACGCCACCATCGGGAACCAGCCGGGCGAGACCATCTACTGGTACGGGGGCCAGCCGCTCAGCATCCTGGGCAACGGAGGCCTGGTCCCAGGGCGGGTCAACGTCACCGTCGGCGGCTCGGGATCGACCTGGTACCTGGACGGGGCCGAGCGGCGCTGGGAGTCAGGGTCCTATGAGATAGCCACTCCGGTGGCGGTCGGCACCAGCGGCCTGGCCAGCGCCGAGCCGTCGGCCGACTTCAGCGCCGGGCCCGACACCGTCCTGGTCACCTCGGGAGGCGCCACCCTGTACCGCCCACCCATGGCCCTCCACCTCATCGGCCCCGGGGCGGTGCAGGCCCAGGGGAACATGACGGTCCGGACCCGGCAGGGCACGATCACGGTCACCTCCATCGATCTGAGCGGGGGTCAGTACGTCCTGGATCTCACCCCCGGACCGGGAGGCCAACTCGCCCTCAGCGCCACCCTCCAGGGCCGCCTCCAAACTGTGCCCTCCTAGGCGGAGCCCCTCCTCACAAGACCATCAGGCCGGCCGGAGCCACCCCGGGCCAGTCCCCCCCTCTGACCAGGGTCTCCACCTCGGCCTCGAAGGCGGTGGCGGCCCGGGAGGCGGCCCGGTCCTCCCGGCGGGCCAGCCCGATGGTCCGGCGCAGGCTCGGCGGCCGGAAGCGGATGGTCCTCAACTCCGGCCGGGTGGCGGCCACGATGCTGGGCACCACCGCCGCGCCCATGCCGGCGCCGACCATGGCCAGGACCCCATCCATCTCCCCGCCCTCGGTCACCAGCACGGGGTCGAAGCCGGCCTGGTTGCAAGCGGCGAAAGTGGCCGTCCGCAGGTCATAGCCCTCCCGGAACATGACCAGGGCGACGTTGCGGAGATCCTCCACCGTCACCCCGCTGCGCCCGGCCAGGGGGTGGTCCGCCGCCGTGACCAGGACCAGCTCCTCGCTGGCCAGCTCCCGGGTCCGCAGCCGGGACTGGTGCAGGGGGAGTATGACCAGGGCCAGCTCCACCTCGCCGGACTCCAGGCGCTCCACCAGGCCCCCGGAGCCCTCCTCGAACAGGCTGACGGCCACGCCGGGGTGGGCCCGGTGGAAGCGGGCCAGGGCGGCGGGGAGCAGGCCGGTGGACAGGCTGGGCGTGGCTCCCACAGCCAGGCGGCCCCGGCCCAGGGCTCCCACCTCCCGCACCTGGGAGAGGGCGTCGTCCAGGTCGTCGAGCACCCGGCGGGCCAGAGGCAGGAGGACCTCCCCGGCCTGGGTGAGGCCCACCCCGGCCGGGGCCCGGTCGAACAGCGGCCCTCCCAGCTCGGCCTCCATCTTGCGGACCTGGGAGCTGACCGAGGGCTGGGCCACCCCCAGCCGGGCAGCGGCCCGGGTGAAGTGGCGCTCCTCGGCCACGGCCACGAAGTAGCGCAGCTGGTGCAACTCCACGCTTCATAGGTACTGCCTATGAAAGCAAGTGTCAACATGTCTTTGACTTATCGGCAAAACCGGGCTTAGGGTTCGCCCTGGTGGCCCTGCCCGGGTGGGCCGGCCGCCGCCAGGGACAGACGGCCCGAGAGACCGAGGGCCGGCGCTAGAGCCGAGGAGGCGCCAAGTTGGCGGTCACAACCGTCCAAGCCGGCCGGGGTACCCGACCGGCCCAGAACCTGAGGGTGGACCGGTGGTGGCTGCAGCCGGCCCTGACGGCGGCGGGCCTGACCGCCTTCGTCATCTACTCGACGTGGTCGACCTTCACGCCTCATGACTACTTCGCCGGGGCCACGGTGGGGAGGGACTACCTGTCCCCCTTCTTCTCCCCCTGCATCACCAACCGCTGCGGGGCCGGCACCACCTGGCACCTGGTCAACTGGTGGCCCTTCTCGGCCGCCATCCTGATGCTTCCGTTCCCTCTCATGTTCCGGGGCACCTGCTACTACTACCGCAAGGCCTACTACCGGTCCTTCTGGTTCTCCCCACCGGCCTGCGCCGTGCCCGAGCCCCACGGTAAGTACACCGGTGAGAGCCGCTTCCCCCTGCTGGTGCAGAACCTGCACCGCTATGCCCTCTACCTGGTCATCCCCTTCCCGATCATTCTGTTGTGGGAGGCGTGGAAGGGCACCCACATGATCACCGTGAGCGCCGCCGGGAGCCTGGTGACCAGCCGGGGCCTGGGACTGGGCACCCTGATCCTGTTCGTCAACGCCCTGCTGCTGCTCACCTACACCCTGTCGTGCCACTCGTGCCGCCATCTCTGCGGAGGCCATCTCAACGCCCTGTCCAAGGGCCCCACCCGCTACTGGCTCTGGAAGCGGGTCAGCTTCCTCAACGAGCACCACATGGGACTGGCCTGGGTCAGCCTGGTGGCCGTCGGGCTCACCGACGTCTACGTCCGCCTGGTGGCCAGCGGAGCCATACACGACCCGAGGTTCTTCTGACATGGCCGATCTGGAGACGCACGACTTCGATGTGATCGTGGTGGGCGCCGGCGGGGCCGGCCTGCGGGCCGCCATCGAGGCCCAGGCCCAGGGGGCCAGGACGGCGGTCATCTGCAAGTCGCTGCTGGGCAAGGCCCACACCGTCATGGCCGAGGGCGGCATAGCCGCCTCCATGGGCAACGTCTGGTCGGAGGACAACTGGCAGGTCCACTTCCGCGACACCATGCGCGGGGGCAAGATGCTCAACAACTGGCGCATGGCCCAGCTCCACGCCCAGGAGGCGCCCGACCGGGTGCTGGAACTGGAGGAGTGGGGCGCCCTCTTCGACCGGACCAAGGAAGGCCTCATCTCCCAGCGGGACTTCGGTGGCCACCGCTACGCCCGCCTGGCCCACGTCGGTGACCGCACCGGCCTGGAGATGATCCGCACCCTCCAGCAGCGGGCCGTGTCCCAGGGCATGGCCGTGTTCATGGAGTGCAAGGTTCATAAGCTGATCCTCGATGAAGGCCGGGTGGCCGGCGCCCTCGCCTACTGGCGGGAGACGGGACGGTTCGTGCTCTTCCGGGCCAAGGCCGTCATCCTGGCCACCGGCGGGATCGGAAAGGCCTGGCAGGTCACCTCCAACTCCTGGGAGTACACCGGTGACGGCCACTCCCTGGCTCTTTCCACCGGGGCCGATCTCATCGACATGGAGTTCGTGCAGTTCCATCCCACCGGGATGGTCTGGCCCCCTTCGGTGCGGGGCATCCTGGTCACCGAGTCGGTGCGAGGCGACGGTGGCGTCCTGCGCAACACCGATGGCAAGCGCTTCATGTTCGACTACATCCCGGAGGTCTTCGCGGCTGAGACGGCCGACAGCGAAGCCGAGGCCGACCGCTGGTACGAGGACCACATCAACAACCGCCGGCCCCCTGAGCTGCTTCCTCGGGACGAGGTGGCCCGGGCCATCAACTCCGAGGTCAAAGCGGGCCGGGGCACCGAGCACGGCGGGGTCTACCTCGACATCGCCTCCCGGAGGTCGGCCGACTTCATCCGCCGCCGGCTCCCGTCGATGTACCACCAGTTCAAGGAGCTGGCCGACGTCGACATCACCGCCACCCCCTTCGAGATCGGCCCCACCTGCCACTACGTGATGGGCGGGGTGAAGGTGGACGCGGACACCGCCCAGTCCACCATCCCCGGCCTTTACGCCGCCGGTGAGGTGGCCGGCGGCATGCACGGCTCCAACCGGCTGGGTGGCAACTCGCTGGGGGACCTGCTGGTCTTCGGGCGCCGGGCCGGCCTGGCCGCGGCAGAATACGCCCAGGGGCTCGGCGCCGCCCCCCAGGTGGCCGATTCCGAGGTCGACCGGCTCACGGCCGAGGCCCTCGATCCCTTCAACCGCACCACGGGGGAGAACCCCTACAGCCTCCAATACGAGCTGCAGGACACCATGCACAAGCTGGTCGGCATCATCCGGGTCCGCTCCGAACTGGAGGAGGCCATCGAGAAGGTCGGCCAGCTCAAGGAGCGGGCCAAGAACGTGGCCGTGGAAGGACACCGCCAGTTCAACCCGGGCTGGCACCTCGCCCTCGACCTGGAGTCGTTGCTGACGGTGTCCGAGGCGGTGGCCCGCTGCGCCCTGCTCCGGGAGGAGTCCCGAGGCGGGCACACCCGCGACGACTTCCCCTCCACGTCCGGTTACTGGTCCAAGATCAACAACACCATCCACCGCGACTCTACGGGTGAGACCACCATCACCCAGGAGCCCCTGCCCGAGATGCCCGATGAACTGAAGGCGCTCTTCGAGGAGCCGGCCAAATGACCGACGTCAGCACCGACAGCCCCCGATCGGCCTCCAAGGGCCCGGACATGGTCAACATGCAGGTGTGGCGGGGCGACGCCTCGGGGGGCGACTTCAAGCTCTACGAAGTCGAGTACCGGGAGGGCGAGGTCGTCCTCGACGTCATCCACCGCATCCAGGCCACCCAGGCCAACGATCTCGGCGTGCGCTGGAACTGTAAGGCGGGCAAGTGCGGATCCTGCAGCGCCGAGATCAACGGCCTGCCCCGGCTCATGTGCATGACCCGGATGAGTACCTTCGAGCCGGGCCAGGACATCACCGTGGCCCCCATGAAAACCTTCCCGGTCATGAAGGACCTGGTCACCGACGTCTCCTTCAACTACGAGATGGCCAAGCGGATCCCGGCCTTCCAGCCCAAGCCCAAGGACGCCGATGGGAAGCGGCGCATGGCCCAGCGCGACGTCGAACGCAGCCAGGAGTTCCGCAAGTGCATCGAGTGCTTCATGTGCCAGAACGTCTGTCACGTGATCAGGGACCATGACGAGAACAAGGTGCACTTCGCCGGGCCGCGGTTCCTGATGCGGATAGCCGAGCTGGAGATGCACCCCCACGACACGGGCGACCGCATCCCCCTGGCCCGGGAGGAGTTGGGCCTGCCCTACTGCAACATCACCAAGTGCTGCACCGAGGTCTGCCCCGAGCACATCCACATCACCGACAACGCCCTCATCCCCATGAAGGAGCGGGTGGTGGACCGGTACTTCGACCCCATCACCCGCCTGGGCCGGGCCATCCGCCGCAAGCGCTGACCCGGGCCGACAACCCCTGAGCGGCGGGGATACATTGGGGGAACAACCGAACCAACCGAGCAGCACCGAACGGAAGGAGAGTCCTTAAGTGGCCCTAACCGAGGTGATCGACGACCACGTTCTGCAGCGGTACCGGGAACTGTTGGACGCCGAGGATTGCGCTTTCGATGAGCTCGAACACGCTTTCGAAGATGGGGATCGGGCCCATTTCGAGGCCGACCTGGCCACGTGGCAGGCGGCCTGTGAGCGCAAGCTCTCCTACCTGCGCCAGCTCGGCCTGATCTCCTCGCTCGGCTAGCCGGGGGCCGGCCCTCGGGGCCGTACGGCGGTGGGCCGGCCCTCGGGGCCGGCGGCGCTCCTAGCCGCCGATGAGGTCGGTCACCTCGGCCCGCTCCTCCTCCAGCTCCTGGCGGGTGGCGTCGATCTTGGCCCGGGCGAAGTCGTCCAGCTCCAGGCCCTCGACCACCGACCAGGCGCCGTTCCCGGAGGAACGGACCGGGTAGGAGAAGACCAGTCCTTCGGGGACGCCGTACTGGCCGTGGCTGACCACGGCCAGGGAGTTCCAGTCGTCTCCTGACGTGGGCTGCACGACGCTGAGGACCGAGTCGATGGCAGCACTGGCGGCCGAGGCGGCCGAGGAGGCCCCCCGGGCCTCGATGATGGCCGCCCCCCGCTTCTGGACGGTGGTGATGAACTCCCCCTCCAGCCAGGCCCGGTCTCCTATGACCTCGGTGGCGGGACGGCCCGAGATGCGGGCGTTGGTGAAGTCGGGGAACTGGGTGGCCGAGTGGTTGCCCCAGATGGCCAGGTTGGTCACGTCCTTGACGGCGGTGCCGGCTTTGCGGGCCAGCTGGGCCACAGCCCGGTTCTGGTCCAGGCGGGTCATGGCGAACCAGCGGTCATCGGGGACCTCGGGGGCGTTGGCCCGGGCGATGAGGCAGTTGGTGTTGCAGGGGTTGCCCACCACCAGGACCCGGATGTCGTCGGCGGCGTGGGCGGCTATGGCCTGGCCCAGGGGTTTGAAGATGGCCCCGTTGGCGCTGAGCAGGTCACCCCGCTCCATACCCGCCTTCCTGGGCAGGGCGCCGAAGAGAACAGCCCAGTTGGCGCCGTCGAAGGCGGTGGCGGCATCGGAGGTCGCCACCACGTCATCGAGCAGGGGGAAGGCGCAGTCGTCCAGCTCCATGACCACTCCGTCCAGCGCCTTCATGGCCGCTTCGATCTCATAGAGCCGCAGCACCACCGGCTGGTCCGGCCCGAAGACCTGACCCGAGGCGATCCGGAACAGGGCGGCGTAGCCGACGGTGCCAGTCGGCCCGGTGACGGCTACGTGTATGGGCTTCTGGTTGGCCATGGCCGGGGACCTTAGTGCCCGACGGCGGCCCTATCGGCGGGCGGGCCTGGGGCCGGGCGCAAGCCCTATTGGCTGGCCGCCTGCAGGTTGGAGGACAGCGTCTCCAGGAACTCCTCGGTGGTCAGCCAGGGCTGGTCCGGGCCCACCAGCAGGGCCAGATCCTTGGTCATCTGGCCCGACTCGACGGTGTCGACGCAGACCCGCTCCAGGGCCTCGGCAAAGTCCACCACCTCCGGCGTCCCGTCCAGCTTGCCCCGGAAGGCCAGGCCCCGGGTCCAGGCGAAGATGGAGGCGATGGGGTTGGTGGAGGTCTTCTCCCCCCGCTGGTGGGCCCGGTAGTGGCGGGTGACGGTGCCGTGGGCCGCCTCGGCCTCACAGGTCTTACCGTCCGGGGTCAGCAGCACCGAGGTCATGAGCCCCAGGGAGCCGAAGCCCTGAGCCACCGTGTCGCTCTGGACGTCCCCGTCGTAGTTCTTGCAGGCCCAGACGTAGCCCCCTTCCCACTTGAGGGCGGCCGCCACCATGTCGTCGATGAGGCGGTGCTCATAGGTGATGCCGGCCCGCTCGAAGTCGACCTTGAACTCGGCCTCGAACACCTCGGCGAAAAGATCCTTGAAGCGCCCGTCGTAGGCCTTGAGGATGGTGTTCTTGGTCGACAGGTACACCGGGTAGTGGCGGTCCAGTCCGTAGCGGAAGCTGGCCCGGGCGAAGTCCCGGATGGAGTCGTCGAAGTTGTACATGCCCATGGCCACCCCCCCGCCGTGGAAGCGGGCCACCTCCATCTCCATGGGGTGCCCACCGTCGGCGGGGGTGTAGGTGATGGTGACCGTGCCCGGACCGGGGACGACGAAGTCGGTGGCCCGGTACTGGTCACCATGGGCATGGCGGCCGATGACGATGGGCTTGGTCCAGTTGGGCACCAGGCGGGGGATGTTGGTGCAGATGATGGGCTCCCGGAAGACGACCCCTCCGAGGATGTTCCGGATGGTGCCGTTGGGGGACTTCCACATCGACTTGAGGCCGAACTCCTCCACCCTGGCCTCGTCCGGGGTGATGGTGGCGCACTTGACCCCGGCCCCGTGTTCCTTGATGGCGTTGGCGGCGTCGATGGTCACCTGGTCGTTGGTGGCGTCCCGGTGCTCGATCCCCAGGTCGAAGTACAAAAGCTCGATGTCGAGGTAGGGCAGGATCAGCTGCTCCTTGATGAACTGCCAGATGATGCGGGTCATCTCGTCCCCGTCGAGTTCGACCAGGGGCTTTTTTACGGAAATCTTGGCCACCGCGGCAGCCTATTCGTCAGCCGTGGGCGCCGAGACCGAGCCCGGCGTAGATCTCCCTGGTGGCCGTGGAGCGGTTGAGCGTGTAGAAGTGCAGCCCCGGTGCCCCGGCTTCGAGGAGGGCTTCGCACAGCTCGGTGAAGATGGCCACGCCCTCGTGGCGGACCGCTTCCCGGTCCGGGCCCGCCCCCTCCAGCCGGGCCGCCAGCGCCTCGGGGACGGGGGCCCCCATGGCCGCCATGGCCGGCACCGAGCGCAGGTTGGTGACCGGCATGATCCCGGGGATGACCGGCTTGTCCACCCCCAGGCGGCCCAGGTCCTCCACCAGGCCCACGTACTCGCCCACCGAGTAGAAGAACTGGGTCACGGCGAAGTCGGCCCGCTCCAGCTTCTCGGCCAGGAACCTCCGGTCGGTGGCCCGGTCGGGGGACCGGGGATGGCCGATGGGATGGGCGGCCACCCCGATGGAGAACCCGCCGATGGCCCGGGCCAGCTCCACCAGCTCGCTGGCGTGTTCCAGCTCCCCGGGGGCGGCGTCGGGGTCGGTGGGGGGATCCCCGCCCAGAGCCATCAGGTTCTCCACTCCGGCCTTGCGCAGGTCCACCAGGATGTCGGCCAGTTCGAGCCGGCTGTGGCCGGTGCAGATCAGGTGCGCCATGGGAGTGAGGCTGGTGGTCTGGCGCAGGCCGGCCACCAGGTCGGTGGTCAGCCGGCGGGAGGACCGGCCGCCCCGGTAAGTGATGGACACGAAAGACGGCTCCAGGGCCTCCAGCTCCCGCATGGTCCGCACCAGGACCAGGCGCTCCTCATCGGTCCGGGGCGGGAAGAACTCGAAGGAGAACGTGCGCCCGGCCCGCAGGAGGTCATCGATCCTGGTCATGACCGCTCCAGGCTACGGCCCGGTCGCGGACCCGGGCGAAACCCCGGCTGGGCCGGTGTCTGGGTACTGTCCCGCCGTGAGCATGGAGAGGTTCGGCTCCCCGCCCGGTCCGGGAGGCCCGGAGGATGTAGCCGGAGCGGCCCGGAGGCGCTGGCCCCGGCGGCTGCTCATTGGGAGCGTCGTCAGCCTGATCGTGGTCATCATCGCCGCCGGTCTGGGTTACACGTACATCCACTACCGGCTCAACCAGATCAAGAAGGTGGCGGTGGCCGGGGAGACCCAGGTGGGCGGAGGCCAGCCCCTGACCATCCTGGTGGCGGGATCCGACAGCCGGGCCGGGGAGTCCGCCGGCGCCGCCGCCCACTTCGGCTCCGCCGCCCAGGTGGCCGGCCAGCGCAGCGACGTCATCCTGCTCATCCACATCAATCCGTCTACCGATTCCGCCTCCATGCTGTCCATCCCCCGGGACACGGCCGTGACCATTGCCGGGACCCAGTCGGTCCAGAAGATCAACGTGGCCTTCAACAACGGGCCCAGCCAGCTGGTCCAGACCCTGACCGCCTCCTTCGGGATCCAGATCAACCACGTCGCTCAGGTCACCTTCACCGGAGTGATGGACGTCGACAACGCTGTGGGCGGCGTGTGCATGAACTTCCCCTATCCGGCCCGGGACGGATCCCCGACCGGCTACGGCTCTGAGAGCGGACTCAATATCCCGACCGCCGGACAGCACGTCCTCAACGGGGACCAGGCCCTCGCTCTCATCCGCAGCCGCTACTACCAGTACTACAAGAACGGTGAATGGATCCCCGAAGGCACGGGAGACATCGGCCGCATCATCCGCCAGCACACCTTCCTGCGGGCCTTGGCCTCCAAAGCCCTCCATGAGGCGGTCAGCAACCCGCTCAAGGCCAACAGCCTGGCCAGCGACGCCGTCAACGACGTCACCGTGGACAGCGGCCTGTCCTCCAACGACATCCTGAGGCTCCTGGCCGAGATGCGCAATCTCCATCCCTCCGGCATCCCGAGCTGGACCCTGCCCACCACCGAGGCCTACTCCTACTCGCTGGGTGACTACCTGGTGCCGGAGCCCACCGCCGACCAGTCCGTCATCCAGCAGTGGCTCAACTACCGGGCGCCATCTTCGAAGCCGGCGCCGGTCGCCAAGGCTGCCTCCCCCCCGCCCACGATCCCGCCTTCCTCCGTGACAGTGGCGGTGCGCAATGGCTCGGGCAAGGCCGGCCAGGCCGCCTCGGCCGCGGCGGGGCTGCAGGCCGATGGCTTCAAGGTCTCCGGGACCGGGGATGCGCCCAACTTCCAGTACGGCTCCAGCCAGGTGGACTACGGAAGCGGCGCCGGAGCCCAGGCCAAGGCGGTGGCCGCCGACATCCTGGGCGGGGCCAAGGCAGTGCCCAGCCCGGCCCTGGCGGCGGGAGGGGTGGAGCTCATCACCGGGGCCAACTTCGCCGGTGTCAGGTCGGTGCCGTTGCCGACCACCACCACGACCACGGCGCCGACCACCGGGGGCACATCGTCCTCCGGTCTGGAGACGGTTCCCCCCTGGGACCCGACCCCCTGTACCTGAGCTAACTGCTCCGGCGCAGGTGGGCCCGCTCGGCCGCCTCGATGGTGTTGCGCATGAGCATGGCCACCGTGGTCGGCCCGACCCCCCCGACCCGGGGGGTGATCCAGCCGGCCACCTCGGCCACTGATTCATCCACGTCGGGCAGGAGCTTGCGGCCCTGGTAGCGTACGCCGGCGCCCACCACCACCGCCCCGGGGCGGACGTGTTCGGGCTGGATAATCCCGGGCACGCCGGCGGCGGCTATGAGGATGTCGGCCGAGCGGGCCAGACCGGACCAGTCCGGGACCCCGGTGTGGATGACGGTGACGGCGGCATTGGCGGTCGGCCGCTTCTGGGACAGGAGCATGGCCAGGGGCCGGCCCAGGGTCATGCCCCGGCCCAGGATGACCACGTGGCGGCCGGAGACGGGGATCTCGTAGTGAGCCAGCAGGGCCTCCACCCCGGCCGGGGTGCAGGGAACCGGTCCGGGCATGGACAGGGCCAGACGGCCCATGTTGAACGGGTGCAGCCCGTCCACATCCTTGTCCGGGTCGATGAGGGCCAGGGCGGCGCCATAGTCGATCTGGGGCGGAGCCGGGTACTGGAAGAGCAGCCCGCTCACGCCGGAATCGGCGTTGAAGGCCCGGATGACCTCCTCCACCTCGGCCTGGGTGGCGTCCTGGCCGAGGTGGACGTGGGGAGAGGAGATGCCGAGCTCGGCCGCCTTCTCCTGCTTCATGCGGATGTAACCGGCGCTGGCCGAGTCATCACCGACCAGCAGGGTGGCCAGCCCCGTCGACCCGCCGTTGGCGGTGAGCTTTTCGACGCGGGCGGCCACTTCTGAATAGACGGCGTCGGCCACCGGGGCCCCGGGCATCAGGTGGGCGCTCATCAGTGCAGAAAGTGCCTTTCCCCGGTGAGGACCATGGCCACGCCGGCCTTCTCCGCCGCGGCTATCACGTCGGCGTCCCGGGTGCCCCCGCCGGGTTGGACGACCACGGCGGCACCGGCTTCCACCGCCGCTTCGACCCCGTCGGGGAAGGGGTAGAAGGCATCGCTGGCGCAGGCGCCACCCTTGGCCCGCCCGGCGGCCTTGCGGGCGGCTATCTCGCCCGAGTCGACCCGCTTCTGCTGGCCGGCGCCGATGCCGACGGCCTGGCCGTCCTTGACCAGGATGATGGCGTTGGATTTCACGTGGCCGCAGATGCGCCAGGCCAGCTCGGCGTCGCGCCACTGCTCCTCAGTGGGTACGGCGGTGGTGACCACTTTCCAGTCCGCCCGGCCGGCGTCGAAGCGGTGGGCGTCCTGGATCAGGTAACCGTCGCTCAGCTGGCGCAGCTGGAGCCGGGGAGCAGCTGGGATCTCGGCCTCCAGGGCGCGGGTGTTCTTGCGCCGGGTGCGCAGGGCGTCGAGCACCCCGGGGCCGTAGGACGGCGCAATGACGACATCGGCCTGGGCGGCGGCCACCATCCGCTCGGCGGTGGCGGGGTCGAGGGGCCGGTTGACGGCCACGATGCCGCCGAAGGCGGACTGCTCATCACACTCGTAGGCCAGTTGGTAGGCGGTGGCCAGGTCATCGGCCACGGCCACGCCGCAGGGATTGGCGTGCTTGACGATGACGGCGCAGGCCCGGTCGCCACCGATGTCGCCGCGGTACCCGCCGATGTCATGGACCATGGCCCAGGCGGCGTCGGCGTCGTAGATGTTGAGATAGGACAAGGGCAGGCCGAAGTGCTGGACCACCGTGTCCCACCAGCCCGTCCGGCCGATCTCGCGGTAGCGGGCCCCGACCTGGTGGGGGTTCTCCCCATAGCGGAGGTCCTGGGCCTTCTCCAGGGCCAGGTGGAAGGTGGGGGGCAGGACCGAGGGGGCGTGGGCGCCGGCCGGCTCGTCCAGCCAGCCCACGATGGCGGCGTCATAGGCGGCCGTGTGGGCGAAGGCGTCCCGGGCCAGGCGGCGGCGGGTGGCGTCGGACAGGGCGCCCTTGGCCTTCAGTTCGTCCAACACCACCGAATAGTCGGCCGGGCTGACGACTATGCCGACAAAGGCGTGGTTCTTGGCCGCCGCCCTCACCATGGTCGGCCCCCCGATGTCGATGGTCTCGATGCCGGGCCGCTCCGGGAAAGGGTAGAGGTTGACCACCACCAGGTCGATGGGCGTGATGCCGTGCTCGTCCAGGTCGGTCATGTGCTGGGGCTTGGACCGGTCGGCCAGGATCCCGCCGTGCACAGCCGGGTGGAGGGTCACCACCCGGTGGTCGAGCATCTCCGCGAAGCCGGTCAGATCGGCCAGCTTGGTGTGGGCCACGCCGGCCGCCTCCAGGGCGGCCCCGGTCGAGACCGAGGCGACGATGTCCCAGCCCAGGTCGGCCAGGCCGGCGGCCAGGGATTCGATGCCGGTCTTGTCCCAGACGGACAGGAGTGCTCGGGGGCTCATCAGAACGGGGCTCCTTGGGAGTCGATGAACTGGCGGATGGTGCGCGGGTAGAGCCGGCGCTCGGTGGCCTTGATGCGCTCGTGCAGCCGTTCGGAGGTGTCACCGGGCAGGACCGGCACGGCCTCCTGGGCCAGGATCGGACCGGCGTCCACGTCCAGGCTGGCCACGTGCACGGTGCAGCCGGTCAGCTTGACCCCGGCGGCCAGGGCCTCCTCCACCGAGTGCCAGCCCGGAAAGGCCGGCAGCAGGGACGGGTGGGTGTTGAGGATCCGGCCCGGATAGGCGTCGTGGATGGGCTTGTCCAGGATGGTGCCGTAGCCGGCCATGACCACCAGTTCGACCCCGGCCGCGACCAGGGCGTCCACCACCTGGTGGGTGTAGGCGAGCCGGTCGAAGTCGGGGCCAAAGGAGCCGCGCTCGATGACGACCGCCTCCACGCCGGCCAGCTTGGCCACCTCCACCGCCCGGCAGGGCCGGTCCACCACCACCACCCCGGGCCGGAGCCCCTCATCGATGATGGCTTCCAGGATGGTGCCGCTACCCGACGCCAGCACCCCTATCCTCACTGGGCCGAGGCTACCAAGGGCGGGGGGGGCCGACCGGGCCGAAACCGGCCTGGTTGCTAGAGCTTTTCCACCAGCCCGGCCATGATCTCCCCGGCCTCGGTGGGGTTGAGGGCCACCTGGGCCCCGGCCGCGGACAGGGCGTCCATCTTGGCCTTGGCCGTGCCCTGGGAGCCGCTGATGATGGCCCCGGCGTGACCCATCTTCTTGCCCGGGGGAGCGGTCACCCCGGCGATGTAACACACCACCGGCTTGGACATCTCCTTGGCGATGAAGTCGGCTGCCCGCTCCTCCTCCGAGCCGCCGATCTCACCAATCATGAGAACGGCCTTGGTCTCGGGGTCGGCCTCGAAGGCGGCCAGGCAGTCGATGAAGGTGGTGCCGGGGACGGGGTCCCCGCCGATGCCCACCCCGGTGGTCTGCCCGATGCCCTTCTGGGTCAGTTCGTAGAGGGCCTGGTAGAAGACAGTGCCGGAGCGGGACACCAGGCCGACCGGTCCGCCCGCCTTGGCGATGTCCCCGCTGGTTATCCCGATGTTGCACTTGCCCGGGCTGATGATGCCGGGGCAGTTGGGCCCGAGCAGTCGGGTGGCCGGGAAGCTGCGGCGCAGGGTGTTGAACACCCGGGCCTCGTCCTGGGCCGGGATGAACTCGGTGATGCACACGATGAACTCGATACCGGCCTCGGCCGCCTCCAGGATGGCAGAGGGGGCGGCCGTCGGGCCCACCGAGATGAACGATGCGGTGGCCCCGGTCTCCTTGACGGCGTCGGCCACGGAGGCAAACAAAGGGATCCCCTCCACGTCCTGGCCGGCCCGGCCCGGGTTGGTGCCGGCCACCACCTGGGTGCCGTAGGCCTTGTTACGCAGACCGTGATAGGCGGCCTGATTACCGGCGCTGGGGCTCAGCCCCTGGATGACGACTTTGGTCTTCTCATCGACGAAGATGCTCACTTCTTGCCTCCTGCGGGGGTGACATTGCCGCCTCCGGCGGCGGTGACCTTGCCGCCTCCGGCGGCGGTGACATTGCCGCCGGCCAGTTCGGTGGCCTTCTGGGCCGCTTCGATCATGGTGGGCAGGGAGATGAGCCGGTCCGATTCGTGTTCGGCCAGGATCGCTCTGCCCTGCTCGGCATTGGTGCCGTCCAGGCGGATGACGATGGGTGACTTGATGTCCACCCGTCCGAGGGCGGTGACGATGCCGTTGGCCACGTCCTCGCCCCGGGTGATCCCGCCGAAGATGTTGATGAAGATGGCCTTCACCTTCTCATCGGTGTTGATGACCTCCAGGGCGTTGGCCATGACCTCGGCGTTGGCGCCACCACCGATATCGAGAAAGTTGGCCGGCTCCCCGCCGACCTGCTTCACCACATCGCACGTGCTCATGCCCAGCCCGGCCCCGTTGGCGATGATGCCCACGTAGCCGTCGAGCCCGACGTACTGCAGCCCCTTGGATTTGGCCAGGGCATCGCGGGGATCCATCACCTCCAGGCCCCGGAACTCGTCCCACTCGGGATGGCGGAAGGAGGCACTGTCATCCAGAGTGACCTTGGCGTCGAGGGCGTGGACCTTTCCCTCCGGGGTGAGGATCAGCGGGTTGATCTCCACCAGGTCGGCGTCACCCTCCACGAAGCACTTGTACAGCTTGACCAGGATGTCGGCGGCGCCGTCCCGGGCCTCGGGGTCGAGATTGGCGTCCTCCACCAACTTGCGGGCGGCGGCCAGATCGAGTCCGTCCACCGGGTCGATATGGAGCTTGGCGATGGCCTCGGGGTTGGTCTCGGCCACCGACTCGATCTCGACCCCGCCCTCGGCCGAGACCATGGCCAGGTGCATCTTGGCCGCCCGGTCCAGGGTGAAGCTGGCGTAGTACTCCTTGGCGATGTCGGAGGCGTGCTCGATCCAGAGCCGCTTGACCACATGGCCCTTGATGTCCATGCCCAGGATGTTCCCGGCGTGGGTGCGGACCTCGTCGGCGTCAGCGGCCAGCTTGATCCCGCCCGCCTTGCCCCGTCCTCCCACCTGGACCTGGGCCTTGACCACGACCGGGTAGCCGGCCGCCTCGGCCTGGGTCACCGCCTCGTCGACGGTGTCGGCCACTCCCCCCTTGCTCACCGGGATGTCCCAACGGGCGAAGTACTGCTTGCCCTGGTATTCGAAGAGATCCATCAGCGCTCCTCTCTGGAGTCGAGGGCCTCGCGCAACCACTGCGCGATGGCGTTGAGGGGTGCGCCGGGCCCGAAGACCTCGGCCACCCCCTGCTTCTTGAGTTCGGGGATGTCGGTCTCGGGGATGATCCCGCCCACCATCACCAGCACGTCTTCGGCCCCCTCGGCCTTGAGCCCTTCGACCACCCGGGGCACCAGGGTCATGTGGGCGCCGGAGAGGATGGAGAGGCCGACGGCGTCGGCGTCCTCCTGGACCACGGCGGCCACGATCTGCTCCGGGGTCTGGTGCAGGCCGGTGTAGATGACCTCGAATCCGGCGTCACGAAGAGCCCGGGCGATCACCCGGGCACCACGGTCGTGCCCATCCAGGCCGGGCTTGGCCACCACCACTCGGTAGGGGACACTCATCGGGGCGGCATGGTCCCACAATTACCCCGCCGCGCCCCAACCGGGCCGGTGGTAACGCCCGGGCCGACGGACCCGGGCCGAGTCGGGACGTCTCCCCGGCTCAGTCCTGGAACAGGGCCTTGACCTCGGCCCGCCTGACCTTGCGGGTCCCGGTCCGGGGCAACTCAGGGGTGAAGATGAACCGGACCGGCACCTTGTAGGCGGCCAGCCGGTCGGCGGCCCAGGCGGCCAGCTCCTCGGCCGTGACCTTCTGGTGGGGGGCCAGGCGGATGGCGGCGGCGGGGACCTCCCCCACCCTGGGATCGGGCAGCGCCACCACGGCCGCCTCGGCCACGGCCGGATGCTCCTCCAGGGCCCCCTCCACTTCCACGGCGTAGACGGAATAGCCGCCCCGCTTGATGACGTCCTTCTCCCGCCCGGCGAAGTGGATCATCCCGAAGGCGCCCTTCCTGGCCATATCCCCGGTCTTCAGCCAGCCGTCCTCGGTCAGCACCTCCCGGGTGGTCGCCTCGTCCCCGTGATAGCCCTCCAGTAAGCCGGGGCCCTTCACCCAGAGTTCGCCCACCTGGCCGGCGGGGACGTCCTTACCGTCCTCGCCCACCACCCGGAGCCGGTTGGGCGGCATGGGGACGCCCACCGAGTCGCCCGGAAGCAGGCGCAGCCAGGGCAGGGACATCTTGAGGGCCACTCCGCCCCCGGTTTCCACCATGCCGTAACCCTCCACGAAGGCGGCTTCGCCGACCGTCCGGCCCAGTCCCGGCAGCGTGGCGGCCGCCCCCATGGCCTGGAACTTCCGGGCCAGCTCGGCGGGCATGGCGTCGGCCCCGGATATCCAGACCCGGACCGAACTCAGGTCCCGGTCCTCGGCCCCGGCCTCGTCCATCAGCCGGTACATGGCCGGCACGCCGATGAAGAGGGAGGCCTCCCGCTCCTCCAGGGCGTCCAGGGCCTCGTTGGGCCGGAAGCGGGGCAGGAAGTAGACGGGGATGCCGGCAGTGGCGAAGCCCAGGGCGGCCACGAATCCCATGATGTGGGACAGGGGCAGGCCGAAGACGGCCTCGTCGTGGCGCAGGACGGTGGGGAGCAGGACGGCGGCGCCCACCTGGCCCAGGAGGGCCTTGTGGGTCAGCCTGGCCCCCTTGGGCCGGCCGGTCGTGCCCGAGGTGTAGAAGATGGCCGCCACCGAGCCGGCATCGGCCTGGACAGCGGGAGGAACGGCGCCGGCGGGAGGGCCGCCGGCGCCGGCGGGGGCGGGGTCGGCGGGGTCGGCGCCGGCTGAGCCGAGGAGTTCCTCGGCGGAGCGGACCACCCAGGCGGCGCCGGCATCGGCGGCCACCAGTTCGATCTCCTTGGGACGCAGCTCGGAGTTGAGGGGAACCGGGATGGCGCCGGCCCGGGAGACGGCCAGGGAGGCCAGCCAGAGGTCGTAGGTGTTGGGTAGGGCCAGGACGACCCGGTCCCCGGCCTTGACCCGGCTGGCCACCGTCGACGACATCGCCCCCACCCGCTCGGCGGACTGCCTGAAGGTGAGCTCCCCCCCGCCGGCCTCCTGCACCATCCGACGGTCGCCATGGACAGCGGCCAGCCGGTCCATGAGGGTGCCGAGGGTCGTTCCACGACCGGCGGCCAGCATGACCCGTTCTGACCAGCCCGAAAGTGCCATTTGATCAACCATCCTTCATGAATATGTGATGGGCGGGTATAACGCTGTTGATGGTTGCGCTGGAGACCGATCAGTGGCCGGGGACCGTAATGGGCGCACTGCGGCGTCCCGCAACCTATGTCGGAGCGATAAAGGAAGTCTCCTCCCTCCTGCGCTGCGCCTCTCGCTACCCCTCCGGGATGGTGCCCATGCGGGCTCGGAGCGCCCGCGGCGCCGGCGGCGGGGCCCATGCCACTCCCGTGCTCCTGATCCACGGCTTCGGCCACAACCACTCCGGCTGGTGGGTCCTGCGCAGCCACCTGAAGGCGGCCGGGTTCGGAACGGTGGAGACTTTCGACTACTCACCCATCCCCCGGGACATCCCCAGCACAGCCCGGCGCCTGGGCGATGCGGTGGAGCGTCTGCGCCGGCGGACCGGAGCGGACAAGGTCCATATCGTCGGCCACAGCCTGGGCGGGCTGCTGGCCCGCTGGTACGTGCAGGAGTTGGACGGGGCTGACGTCGTCGACACGGTCGTGACCCTGGGTACCCCGCACGAGGGGACCTGGGCGGCCGTGGTCGCCCCGGGCCGCACCGCCGCCGAGCTGCGGCCCGGGTCCTGGGTGGTGCAACGCCTCAACCGCCACCCGCGGGTCGACGGGGTGCGGTGGGTGGCCTTCTACTCCAACGTGGATTACCTGGTGCAGCCGCCCCGGTCGGCCATGATCCGCCAGCCCGGCCTCAACGCCGTGAACATCCTGGCCAAGGACCACGGCCACGTCTCTCTGATCCTCTCTCCCCGGGTGGCCCGGGCCGTGGTGGAGCAGCTCCAGGCCGCCGAAGGCGTGGCCGGCATGGGCACCCTGGCCAGCCTGCCCGTCGCCATCCCGGCCGCGGTCCCCTCGACCCCGGCCTCCGCCCCTGCCGCTAGCGCCTTCGACCCGGCTGACGCCGCGGCGGGCGCGGGGCACGCTCCCTGAGGGTCAGGCCACGGGTAGCGGCCACCACGCCGACCCCGCCCCCGACCACGATCCCCTCGACCAGATCGAGAGCCAGGTTCTTGTGCATCCAGGGCAGATGGCTCAGGTAAGCCGTGGCGGCCAGGAAGGCCCCCACCACCAGGGCCAGCAGTAGCGACACGGCCGGGCTGAGCCGGACCTTCTCACCCTCGGCGGCCGGATCCGCGCCCCCGTTCGCCCCGTCTTCCACGGCTTGACGCTACGCCGCCTGGGGCCCGAGCCGGGCTCACCGGCCGCCCTCTCGGTGTAGCAGGGAGCGTTCGTGGTCGAGGAGCCACTTCTTCCGGTCGAGGCCGCCGCCGAAACCGGTGAGTGTGCCGTTGGCCCCGATGACGCGGTGGCAGGGCACTATCACCGCCACCGGGTTGCGGCCGTTGGCCAGCCCGACCGCCCGGCAGGCCTTGACGTTGCCGACCCGTCGGGCGAGCTCCCCGTAACTGATGGTCTGGCCGTACGGGATGCCCTGGAGGGCCTGCCACACCCGGCGCTGGAAGTCGGTGCCCTCCAACTCGAGGGGCAGATCGAAGTCGGTCAACTCCCCGGCGAAGTACGCCCGCACCTGCCGGACCGCCTCCTTGAACTGGGAGTCGTCCCGCCGCCACGTCTCCAGCCCGGTGGGGGCGTGGTCGGCGCCGTCCATGTGCAGCCCGGTGATCCGGCCGTCCCGGGCCGCCAGGGTCAGGGTCCCGATCGGGCTGTCCAGGGTCGTCATCCAGGTACTCGCCTGCGTCAGCGTGGTCATGCCACCTCCTGATCCGTATGGGCCTGCCAGCGGTTGATGGGATGGTCGAGGCTCGACCATAGGTACTGGACGGCGTAGGCCCGCCACGGCCGCCAAGCCTCGGCCCGGACAACCAGTTCCGGGCCCTGGGCGGGCAGGCCGGCCTGGGCGGCCGCCTTGCGCACTCCCAGGTCCCCGACCGGAAAGGCGTCGGGGTCGCCCAGGGCCCGCATGGCGATTATCTCGGTGGTCCAGGGACCCAGGCCGGGCAGCTCGCCCAGCCGGGCCCGGGCCTCGGTCCGATCCGCCCCCGGCCCCAGCTGCAGGGTCCCGCCGGCCAGCGCCCGGGCCAGGGCCAGGAAGCTGCGCCGCCTGGCTTCGGGCATGGCCAGTGCGTCCGGGTCGACCTCGGCCAACCGCCCCGCCGGCGGGAAGGTGTGGGTCAGGCCGCCGCCTTCCGGATCGGTGACCGGGGTGCCGAGTCCGGCCACCAGGCGCCCGGCGTGGGTCCGGGCCGCGGCCGTGGAGACCTGCTGGCCGAGCACGGCGCGCAGCGCCATCTCCGATTCGTCGACGCTTCGTGGAACCCGCTGTCCGGGCGTCTTGGCCGTCAGCGGCCCCAACCTCTCGTCCCGAGCCAAAGCGGCGTCTATCGCCTGGGGGTCGGCATCCAGATCCAGGAGGCGGCGGCAGCGGGCGATGGCGGTGGTCAGGTCGCGCAGGTCGTCCAACCACAGCCGGCAGTCGATGTGATCGGGCCGGGGGGCCAGACTGACGATGGCCGGCCCCCTGGGCAGGTCGAGGACCCGGCGGTAGGCATCGGCCCTGACTTCCTCGCAACCGGGCACGCCCGTGGCGCCCAGGTGACCGAAGAGATGGTCGGGCCAGAACGGGCGACGGAACGGCAGGCGCAGGTCGATCCGCTGGCGGGGACCGCCGGCCCCTCGGCCGGCCTCGGTCCGGGGCGGTGGCTTCAACCGTCCCGCCGCCTTCAACCGCAGTTCGGACGGGGAGCCGGCGAAGACCTCCCGGACGGTGTCGTTGAACTGACGGATGCTCGAGAACCCGGCCGCGAAGGCCAGCGCCGACATGGGCAGGTCGGTGGTCTCGATCAGCACCCGCGCCGTCTGGGCCCGCTGGGAGCGGGCCAGGGCCACCGGCCCGGCCCCGACCTCGGCCCGCAGCAGGCGTTCCAGCTGGCGGGGGCTGTAGGCCAACCGTGCGGCCAGGCCAGGCACACCCTCCCGGTCGACCACGCCGTCGGCGATGAGACGCATGGCCCGGGCCACCATGTCGGCCCGGGCGTTCCACTCCGGGGAGCCGGGAGCGGCGTCCGGGCGGCACCGCTTGCAGGCCCGGAAGCCGGCCTGCTGGGCCGCCGCCGCCGTTGGATAGAAGCGGACGTTGGCCGGCTTGGGCGTCTGGGCCGGGCAGCTGGGCCGGCAGTAGATGCCGGTGCTGGTGACCGCGGTGAAGAACCAGCCGTCGAAGCGGGGATCCTTGGACTGCACCGCCGAGTAGCACCGGTCGAAGTCCTCGATCACAACCTCAAGCCTGACGCATCCCGCCGGCCCGGGCTGGCGGTTTTGCGACATGGCCGTCGCTTCCCGGCGCTTCCGTCCCCGCTCCTCCACCCCCGCGGCCCACTCCAAGTTGTCCTTCCGTGCACCGCCTGCGGGCCGGCTCGGAAATGTCCCGCCGCCCCCGGAACGGGCGGCTACCGTTTGACGCCTCACGGTTCGACGCCGCCGGCTGGTCGGACCGTCTCTCACGGGCTGGGCGCTCGTATGGGACCGAGTTCCGCCCGGGCCGATCCGGCCGAGGAACGGCCCCGACTTCCCACTGGACGATCCATGCCGGCGTCCGCCCATGACCAACCCGATGTCGACCTTCGATGAGCTGCACGCCGTGGCCACCCTCGGGCCGCACACCCCACTGTCCGACGCCCTGCGCGCCCTGTCCCTGCGGCCCTTCCTGGCCGGGGCCCAACCCTGGGCCGCGACCCGGAGCATGACCCGGGTCCGGGAGGAGGCTTCCCTCGTGCCCCCGGGTGTCGAGCCGGTCCGCCGGGTCGTCCACAAGCGCAGCTCGGCCCTCCTCGCCACCGGCCCGGGCTGGACTCTCCTGGTCGAGCGCTCCCACGACGGCTCGGCCCGGATCATGGTGACGGCCGCGGAGGAAGCTCTGGGGAACTCGGTGCTTAAGGCCGCCCTGGCCGAGGCGGTCGAAGCCGACCCCGAAGCGGGCCAGCCCGCCGTCACCCGCTTCGGTTTCTGGAACAACGCCCCGTGGGGGGCGCGCATGACCGAGCGCAAGCTGCCGGCCTGTCGGTGGGCGGACATCCGGCGCAACTACAGCCAACCCGTGGCCCGGGCCCTCGATCGGGTCAACACCACGGAGCTGGCCACGACCCGCGGCCGGCTGATCCTCCTCCACGGTCCCCCCGGCACCGGTAAGACCACGGCCCTCCGTGCCCTGGCCGAGGGTTGGAAGGCCCAGTGCCGCTTCGAGTATGTGCTCGACCCCGAGCGCATGCTGGGTGAGGCCAACTACCTGCTCTCGGTGATGCTGGGCGGAGATGATGACCCGCTGCCCCGAAAGCCGGACAGCCCCCGTCCGTTCCGGCTCCTGATCCTTGAGGACTGTGACGAGCTCATCAGGTCGGACGCCAAGCGGTCGGCCGGTCAGTCGCTGGGCCGCCTGCTCAACCTCACCGACGGCATCCTGGGTCAGGGCGTCAACCTGCTGATGGCCATAACCACCAACGAGCCGCTGGAGCGTCTTCATCCGGCCGTGGTCAGGCCCGGCCGCTGCCTGGCCCAGATCGAGGTCGGACCCCTGACGCCGGCCGAGGCCAGGACCTGGCTCGGCGGCAGCGGATCCAAGGTCCACCTCAGCCCGCAAGGTGCGACCCTGGCCGAGTTGTACGCCGCCAGCGGCGCCATCAAGGAGATCCGGGTGGACCTGGCCGGTGGGACGGACGGGAGCTACCTGTGATCCGGATTTATTACCCGGCAGCGTCCAAGACGCGCCGCTACCTTCTCCGACCGTGAGAAACAGACAGCGTTATTAAGTCCCCGCTCGAGGCCCCCCGGCGCCCTGGGCGTTGAGGAGGAGCCGTCAGAGCCTGGCCGCCGGCCGGGCGTGATCAAATCGCGAGGAGATAACGATGTCCCTGTCAACGGGACCGGACCGGGTTCGGCCCCTTGAGGCCCACGGTCTGGTCAAGGCCTTCAAGAACACAGGCCGGCGTAGACGCGCCGAGCACGGACGCGGCGGCGGCGGCGGCAATACCGGCGCGGTGAATCGGCGGAAACACCTGGCCGTGGACGACGTGAGCTTCGCCGTGGAGACGGGGGAGATATTCGGGGTCCTGGGCGCCAACGGGTCGGGCAAGTCGACCCTGATCAGGATTCTCTCGACCCTGCTCCTGCCCGACGCCGGGGAGGTACGGATCTTCGGCCACGACGCCGTGCGCCACCCCTCGGCGGTGCGCCCGCTGCTCAACCGCGTCTCGGCCGACCCGTCCTTTTTCCGGGCCATGTCCCCGGAGGAGAACCTCCTGTTCTACGGACGGGCCTACGGCCTGCCCGGTGCCGAGATCAAACGGCGCAGCGCCGAGATACTCGAGCGGCTCAAGCTCGGCAAGGGCCGAGCCAAAGAGCCCATGCAGCACCTCTCCCGAGGCCAGCAGCAGAAGGTGGCCGTGGCCCGGGCCTTCCTGACCAGTCCCCGGCTGTTGCTGCTGGACGAACCAACCACCGGCCTCGATCCGCGATCCAAGCGCGACGTGCAGAGCTTCGTGGCCGAGGTGAGGCGGGAGAAAGAAACCACCATCATGCTGACCACTCACGACATGGACGAAGCCGAGTTGCTCTGCGACCGCATCACCTTCATCGTGAGTGGACGGATGGTGAGCGAAGGCACCCCTTTGCAGCTGCGCAAGCAGGTGGCCGAGGGGCGGCCCCTGGAGGAGATCACCATGGAAACGGTGTTCATGGCCCTGACCGGCCAGGACATCGAGGAGGACGAGGAGGAGGAGAGAGCCCGTGTCGACGATTGAACAAGCGTTCCGCCTGCCGCCGCCCCGCCGGGTGGCCCTGGGTTGGGCCTTCGTCGAGCGCCAGACGAATCTGTGGAAGCGGTACTGGCTGTGGGAGGTCGTCTGGGTCGTCTACGGCGTGGTCAACACCCTGGCCATCACCTTCATCGCCAAGCAGGCCGCCCACACCGGGACCGTCACCGCCGCCGAGGTGACCCGCTTCACCTTGTTCCTCCTGATCGGGACGCTGGTGTGGGCCTACCTGTCCGCCGTCCTCGACGACATGAGCCTGGTCATCACCTGGGAGCGATGGGAGGGCACCATCGAGCACACGCTCATGGCGCCCGTGCCCAGGGCCGTGCATCTGATCGGCATGTCCACCTTCGGCGTCATCCACGCCACCCTGCGGACCCTGCTGATCCTGGCCTGTGCCCTGCCCTTCTTCCACGTGAGCTGGGCCCATGCCTCCTGGGCCGGAGCCGCCGCCGTCATCGCCGTCGGCAGCATCAGCCTGGTCGGCCTCGGCATCCTGACCGGGATCCTGCCCATGCTCTATCCCGAGCGCGGTGAGCAGATGTCCTTCATGGTCCAGGCGGCCGTGCTGCTGGCCTCCGGCGTCTACTAGAGCGTGGGCATCCTGCCCACCTGGCTGCAGGCCGTGGCCCACATCTCACCGGCCACCTACGTCCTCCGGGGCATCCGCAGCGCCCTTATCGACGGGCAGGGCCCGGGCGGCCAGGTGGAGAACCTGGTCATCCTGGCCGTCTTCGGCGCCGTCCTCATCCCGGCCTCGCTCCTCGCCTTCAGCCTGGCCGAACGCTGGGCCAAGAAGACGGGGCGGCTGAAGCGCCAGGGCTAGGGCTCCTTGGTTCTGACCTTCTTAAGCTTTGAAGCAAGTTCTCATGCGGCAGCCTTGATGCGGGCATGGCTCACGTAGTCGTCCACGGCTCCGTCGATGACCCGAAGGGCCTGACGTAGAGGGAGGGGCGCTGGG
>DAHUYE010000016.1 GCA_027315345.1 Actinomycetota bacterium | reverse complement strand
GCCCATCTCCTCCCAGCGGACCCGCCAGTAGGCACCGGGGGCGACCGGCTCGTAGGCCCGCACCCCGAAGTCGAACTCCAACACCTCCCGGCCGGGCTCCTCCCGGTCGACAACAACGGCCAGTGATGACATAGCTCAACGCGACGAGTGGTGGGGGAAAGCTGGGGGACGACCACCTGACTTGCCGGGGGAAAGGGGTGAATGCCCTGGTGGGAGCGCTATCCCTTCGGAGCGTTCATGCGGTCCCAAAGCAGGTGCGCTACCACTGCGCTACTCCCCGTGGGGACATCATCCCACGGCGCCCCCGGCCGGGGTGGCCGCTCAGGCCGGGGTGGCCGCTCCAGCCGGTCCGGGCCGGCGCCGGGCGCGGCCTATCCCGCCGGAACCGGGGGGCGGACCGTTTAGACTCCCCCTCCTCGTATGAAGACCATGGTCGAGGCCCTCGAGGGCAACAAAGTCAAACTGTCCGTCGAGGTCGACCAGATCGAGTTCGAAACCGCACTGGAGGCGGCCTTCCGCAAGATGTCGCGGGAGGTCCGCATCCCCGGCTTCCGCCCGGGCAAGGTGCCCCGCCGGGTGCTGGAGGCCCGCATCGGTAAGGCCGCCGCCCGGCAGGAGGCCCTCCGGGACGCCCTGCCCGAGTACTACGCCCAGGCGGTGCGGGAGCAGGACGTCGACGCCATCGCCCCACCCGAGATCGACATCACCAGCGAAGGTGAGGAGGGCCCGCTGACCTTCGACGCCGTGGTCGAGGTCCGCCCCACCGTGGCCATCCCGGGCTACGGCGGCCTGCAGGTGACCATCCCCCGTCTCGAGGTCACCGAGGAGGATGTGGAGGCCCAGGTCGCCCGGCTGAGGGATACCTTCGCCGAGCTCAAGGAGACGACCCGGCCGGCGCAGACCTCCGACCACGTGACCATCGACATCTCCGGCACCCGGGGCGGGGAGAAGGTCGAGGAGGCCTCCACCGAGGACTTCCTATATGAGGTCGGCTCCGGTTCGTTCCTGCCCGAGCTCGATGATCAGCTGCGGGGGGCCAAGGTCGGGGACATCCTCACCTTCGACGGCCCGGCCGAGGAGGGGGCCGAGACCATCTCCTTCCGGGTCCTGGTCAAGGACATCAAGGAGAAGGTCCTCCCGGAGCTCAACGATGAGTGGGCCTCGGAGGCTTCCGAGTTCGCCACCCTCGATGAGTTGCGCGCCGACCTGCGCAAGCGGCTGGAGGTGGTCAGGCGGGTCCAGGGCCGCATGGCTCTGCGGGAGGCCGCTCTGGCTGCCCTGGTGGAGCTGGTGGCCGAGGACGCCCCCGATCCCCTCGTGAACGCCGAGATGGAGCGCCAGCTCCACGACCTGGGCCACCGCCTGGAGTCCCAGGGGGCCAACATCGGCCAGTACCTGGCCGCCACCGGCCAGGACCAGGAGACCTTTGTGGCCGAGTTGAGAGAGCGGGCCCTGCGCTCGGTCAAGGCCGACCTCGGGCTGCGGGCCCTGGCCGATGCCGAGTCGCTGGAGGTGGAGGACTCCGACATCCAGGAGGAGCTGGCCGGTATGGCCGAGCGCTACAACACCTCCGCCGCCGACCTGGCCCACCAGCTCGAGGATGCCGACCAGATGGCCTCCCTGCGCTCGGATCTGCGCAAGGGCAAGGCCCTCAACTGGCTCATCGGCCACGTCGAGGCGGTCGATGAGGAAGGCCGGGCCGTGGATCTCTCCCTGTTGGAGGAGCCCCCGGCCGATCTGGCCACCGGTGAGGCCGACGCCCAAGATCAGGAAGCCGAAGAGACCGCGGAGGTACCCACGTGATCCAGCCCATCTACAACTACCTGGTCCCGACCGTGGTGGAGTCGAGCAGCCGGGGGGAGCGGGCCTACGACCTGTACTCCCGCCTCCTCAAGGAGCGGATCATCTTCCTCGGGACTCCCATCGACGACACCATCGCCAACCTGGTCTGTGCCCAGCTGCTGTTCCTCGAGTACGAGGACACGGAAAAAGACATCAACATCTACATCAACTCACCGGGTGGCGACATCACCGCACTGTTCGCCATCTACGACACCATGAAGTTCATAAAGCCGGACAAATCGACCTTCTGCTACGGCCAGGCCGCCTCCGCCGCCGCCATCCTCCTGGCCGGGGGAACCAAGGGCAAGCGCTTTGCACTGCCCCACGCCCGCATCCTCATCCACCAGCCCCACGGAGGAGCGGCCGGCCAGGCCACCGACATCGAGCTCCAGGCCCGGGAAATCCTCCGGATGAGAGATCTTCTCAATCAAATGCTTGCCCTGGACACCGGCCAGCCGATAGAGAAGATTCAGAAAGACACGGACCGGGACTTCATCATGAGCGCGGATGACGCCCGTTCGTACGGCATTATCGATGAGGTGATCTCGACCCGGGAGCTGAGTGGCATCCCGCAGGCAGCAAGCGTCGCATAGGCGGAGGGGGACTCGTGGCGAAGTTCGGGGACGGGAGCGATCTCGTCAAGTGCAGCTTCTGTGGCAAGTCCCAGAAGCAGGTGAAGAAACTGATAGCCGGCCCCGGCGTGTACATCTGCGACGAGTGCATCGATCTCTGTAACGACATCATCGAGGAGGAGACGGCCGAGTCCTCCGAGCTCAGGTTCGATGAGTTGCCCAAGCCCCGGGAGATCTTCGACTTCCTGAACGACTACGTCATCGGCCAGGAGTACGCCAAGAAGATCCTCTCGGTGGCGGTCTACAACCACTACAAGCGGGTCCAGTCCGGCAGCTACCACGACGCCGATGTGGAACTGACCAAGTCCAATATCCTCCTGCTCGGCCCCACCGGCTGCGGGAAGACGGAACTGGCCAAGACCCTGGCCCGCATGCTCAACGTCCCCTTCGCCATCGCCGATGCCACCGCCCTGACCGAGGCCGGCTACGTCGGTGAGGACGTCGAGAACATCCTGCTCAAGCTGATCCAGGCCGCCGACTACGACGTCAAGAAGGCCGAGACCGGGATCATCTACATCGACGAGATCGACAAGATCGCCCGCAAGTCGGAAAACCCTTCCATCACCCGGGACGTCTCGGGGGAGGGGGTCCAACAGGCCCTGCTCAAGATCCTGGAGGGGACCACCGCCTCCGTCCCACCCCAGGGGGGCCGTAAGCACCCTCACCAGGAATTCATCCAGATCGATACGACCAACATCCTGTTCCTGTGCGGGGGGGCCTTTGCCGGGCTGGACCAGATCATCGGCAGCCGGGTGGGGCGCAAGGGAATCGGATTCCGGGCCGACATGGACCGGGTGGGCCGCACCGACCAGAGCGAGCTCTTCCGCCACGTGCTGCCTGAGGACCTGCTCAAGTTCGGTCTGATCCCGGAGTTCGTGGGCCGCCTGCCCGTCATCGGGCCGGTGTCGAACCTGGACCGGGAGGCCCTGGTCCGCATCCTGGTCGAACCCAAGAACGCCCTGGTCAAGCAGTACCAGAAGGTCTTCGAGCTGGACGGGGTGGAGCTGGAGATGACCGAGGATGCCCTGGAGGCGGTGGCCGACCAGGCGCTGCTTCGAGCCACCGGCGCCCGCGGCCTGCGGGCGGTGCTGGAGGAGGTCCTCCTCGACGTCATGTACGACCTGCCCAGCCGCACCGACATCGGCCGCTGCGTGGTCGACCGCTCGGTGGTCCTGGACCGGGTCAACCCGACCCTGGTGCCCAAGACCGAGGGCCCCAAGGTCGACCGCCCCCGCCGGGCCGCCTCCTAGCCCCAACGTCCGGCAGGGGGCCGGATTGCCGGCCGCTGACAACGGGAATCAAGGCCGTATGCGAAAGATCTGGATGGGATTGGCAGCCGGCGGGGCGATCGGGGCGGGCCTGGGGGCCCTGCGGGCCAAGAACGACCAACTGGAGGGTGACGCCGCCCGTCAGCGGGTGCTGACCACGGGCGGGGCCTTGGCCGTCTCCGGGGCCGTGATCGGGCTGGTCCTGGACCGCCGCAGCCGGCGGGCCAGAGCGGTGCCGACGGCCCGGGAGTTGCTGGCTGGGGGTGAACTACTCGGCGCCGCCCGGGTCTTCGCCCCGGTGGCCCTGGAGGCCATCCAGTCGGCAGCCCGGCTGGCTGTGGCCTGAGCCGTTCGGCCACCATGTCTGCTCCGTGAACCTCCAGGAAGCGATCAAGTACCTCGAAAGCCACGTCAACCTGGAGGCGATGCTCTACGGCCGGCGGGAGGCGCCGACCCTGGAGCGGATCGAGGAACTCTGCCGGCTGATGGGGGACCCCCAGCTGGCCTACCCGGTCATCCACGTGACCGGGACCAATGGGAAGGGCTCGACGGTGAGGGTGGCCACGTCCCTCCTCAACGCCCGGGGCCTGTCGGTCGGCGGTTACACCAGCCCTGACCTGGAACGGGTCAACGAGCGCATCGCCCGGGACGGGGAGCCCATCCCTGATGCCGACCTGGCCGAGGTGCTCTCGGCCCTGGCCGACCTGGAAGATCTCATGGGGGCCAAGCCGCACCGCTTCGACCTGCTGACGGCGGCGGCCTTCCGCTGGTTTGCCGACGAGGCCGTGGAGGCCGCCGTCATCGAAGTGGGCCTGGGCGGAACGTGGGACGCCACCAACGTGGTCCAGCCCGAGGTGGCCGTCATCACCAACATCGAATTGGACCATGTGGAGGTGCTGGGACCGACCCGGGCCGACATAGCCGCCGATAAGGCCGGCATCGTCAAGGCCGGGTCGATCCTGGTCCTGGGCGAGACCGACCCGGAACTGGCCCCGATCTTCTCTGCTGCCGCCGAGCGGGTGGGGGCCGAGGGCGTGTGGCGGAGAGGGGAGGATTTCGAAGTAGTGGAGAACTCGGTGGCGGTGGGGGGCCGGGTGATCAGCCTGCGGACGCCCGGTGCGGTCTACGAGGATCTCTTCCTGCCCCTTCACGGCGCCTACCAGGCCACCAACGCCGCCTGCGCGGTGGCCGCAGTGGAGGCGTTCTTCGGCCAGCCGGCGTCGGAGGAGGTGGTGGCGGCCGGGCTGGCGGCGGTGCGCTGCCCCGGGCGGCTGGAGGTGGTGGGACGGCAGCCCCTGGTGGTCCTGGACGGCGCCCACAACCCGGCCGGGGCCCGGGCGGCGGCGGCAGCCCTGGACGAGGAGTTCTCGGAGGCGGGGGGGCGGATTCTGGTGGTGGGGCTGTTGAAGGGCCGCTCACCGGAGGAGATGCTCGAGTCCCTGGGGGCCAGGAAGGCGGGGCGGGTCATCGCCACCGCCCCGGCCACACCCCGGGCCCTGCCGGCCGAGCAGGTGGCGGCGGCGGCCCGGGACATGGGCCTGGCCGTCGAGGTGGTCGACGACGTGGCGGCGGCGGTGGCCCGGGCCAGGGAGGTGGCCGAGCCCACCGACCTGGTGTTGGTTTCGGGCAGCCTGTACGTAGTAGGGGCGGCCCGTTCGGCCCTTGTCAGCGAGTCCGCCTGACCCTCTACCCTGCTGGGCATGGACAGGACGCTGGTAATCGCCAAGCCCGACGCCGTGGAGCGGGGCCTGGCCGGAGAGATAATCGCCCGCCTCGAGCGGCGGGGGCTGCGGCTGGTGGCCGCCGAGCTGCGCAGCATCGACGCCGAAACGGCCGGTCGCCACTACGCCGAGCACCAGGGAAAGCCTTTCTACGCCTCCCTGGTGGAGTTCATCACCCGCTCACCCGCCCTGCTGATGGTGGTGGAGGGACCGGGGGACACCTGGAAGGTGGTGCGCACCATGATGGGCGCCACCAATCCCAAGGAGGCGGCCCCGGGGACCATCCGGGGGGATCTGGCCATCGAGATGACGGAAAACCTGGTCCACGGCTCCGACGGGCCCGAGTCGGCCGAGCGGGAGATCGGCATCTTCTTCCCAGCTCTGGCGGGCTGAGGCCGCTCAGGGAGTAGCCTTCAGGGCTGCCCTACACCGCCCATAGGAGGCCTTGGGTGTCCGACAGCATCTTCTCCTCTTTCCTCGGCCGGGACATGGCCGTCGATCTGGGCACGGCCAACACCCTGGTGTACGTCCGGGGCCGGGGCATCGTGCTGAACGAGCCGTCGGTGGTGGCCGTCAACGTGCGGGACGGCCGGCCCCTGGCCGTGGGGGTCGAGGCCAAGCGGATGATCGGGCGCACCCCCAGCCACATCCAGGCCATCCGGCCGCTCAAGGACGGGGTCATCGCCGATTTCGAGATCTGCGAGAAGATGCTCCGCTACTTCATCCACAAGGTGCACCAGCGCCGCTTCGCCAAGCCGCGGATGGTCATCTGTGTCCCTTCGGGCATCACCGGGGTCGAGCAGCGGGCCGTGCAGGAAGCGGCCGAGTACGCCGGCGCCCGCAAGCCCGCCTACATCATCGAAGAACCCATGGCCGCCGCCATCGGGGCCGGTCTGCCGGTGCACGAGCCCACCGGCAACATGGTGGTCGACATCGGCGGAGGCACCACCGAGGTGGCCGTCATCTCCCTGGGCGGCATCGTCACCAGCCAGTCCATCCGCATCGGCGGGGACGAGATGGACGAGGCCATCATCCAGTTCATCAAGAAGGAGTACAGCCTGGCCCTGGGGGAGCGCACGGCCGAGGACATCAAGATCGCCCTCGGTTCGGCCTGTCCTCTGGAAGAGGAGCTGCATGCCGAGATCCGGGGCCGGGACCTGATCACCGGTCTGCCCAAGACCATCATCACCACCACCGAGGAGATCCGTCAGGCTCTGGAGGAGCCGTTGTCGGCCATCATCGACGCCGTCAAGGTCACCCTGGACAAGACACCGCCCGAGCTGGCCGCCGACATCATGGAACAGGGGATCGTTCTGACCGGGGGTGGAGCGCTGCTCCACGGCATCGACGCCCGGGTGTCGGCCGAGACGGGCATGCCCATCGTGGTGGCCGCCAACCCGCTGCACTCGGTAGCCATCGGGGCCGGCCAGTGCCTGGAGGAGTTTCCGGCGCTGAAGGCTCTGTTGACTTCTTCGCGCGGCCGCTGACCGTCGAGCGGCCGTGGCCGTCCGGCGCCCGACGAGGCCGCGCTTTGTCCTGTTGCTCCTGGTTCTGACGGCCGGGACCATCATCACCCTGGGCTACCGGACCCAGGCCAACGGCTATGTCGGAAAGCTGAAGGGCTACGCCTCCGACGTCTTCACCCCGGTACAGACGGGTGTGCTCGATGTCTTCCGCCCGGTGGGGAACTTCTTCAAGGGGGCCTTCGAGTACGGGTCCCTTCGCCGGCAGAACGCCGCCCTCAAGGCCGAGTTGGGAGCGGCCCGCCGAGCCGGGGTGACCGCAGCCGATCAGCAGCGCGAGCTGCAGACCCTGACCCAGTTGGAGAAGTTGCCTTTCGCTCCGTCGCTGCACCAGATCGCCGCCGAGGTGGTCGACACCGGCTTCGGTAACTACCAGCTCACCCTGGAATTGAACCGCGGCACGTCGGCCGGGGTGCAGGTGGGCATGCCGGTGACCTCGGGGGAGGGGCTGGTCGGACGGGTGGTGCAGTCCAACCGCTCCACCAGCACCGTCCTTTTGGTCACCGATCCTTCCAGCAGCATCGGCGTTCGGGACGGCTCGGTGATCGGGGTGGCTGCCGGCCAGGGTCTGGGCCAGGCCCTGCGGGTGGACTACATCTTTCCGCCCGCCAAGGTGAAAAAGCACGACGTGATGGTGACCAGCGGGCTGCAGGGGGGTTTGTTCCCGCCTGGCATCCCGGTGGGCCGGATCAGTCGGGTCAGTGACCACACCGGGGACCTCCAGGAAGATATCGAGATCCAGCCGGTGGTAGACGTGAACTCGTTGGAGTTCGTCGACGTGCTGGTCTGGGAGCCACCGAGCACCGTGCCGGGTTCGGGATGACGGCGGCGGTAGGGGAACGGCGCTTCAACGCCGTGGCCCGCTCCCGGGTCCTGCTGGCCCTGTTCATAGCCGTGGTCCTGCAGCTCAGCCTGGGGGCGGGGGTCCGGATCTTCGGCGTGCACCCTGATTTGCTGCTGCTGGTGGCCGTGGCCGGGGGGTTGGTGGGGGGCGATGAAAGGGGAGCGATGGTGGGTTTCGTGGCCGGGCTGATGGCCGACCTGTTCCTCCAGGCGCCCTTCGGGCTGTCGGCCATGAGCTTCACGATCATCGGCTTCGCGGCCGGGATCTTCAGCGGGACCATCCTGCGGGCGTCGTGGCCCCTGGTCATGGCCGGGGCGGCCGTGGCCAGCGCCGCCGGAGAGATCCTCTATGCCCTTCTGGGGGCAGGGCTGGGTCAGAGCCAGATGCTCTCGGACCACCTGGGGCCCATCGTGGGCGTGGTAGCCGTATTGAACGGAATCCTCGCTCTGCTCGTTGTACCGGTCATGCGATGGGCGATCTTCCCTGACACCGAGGGACGGGCCGGACGGGCGGGGCGGGCCGGACGGCGCCGGTGGTGAGGCCGTCGAGCACGTCCACCGGCCGGCTGGGCGTGATCGGGCTGATGGTCGCGTGTCTGTTCGCGGCCATGTTCGTGCGGCTGTGGTACCTGCAGGTGCTGGAGTCCCCCCAGCTGGCGGCGGCGGCTACCTCCAACCAGACCCGGCAGGTGACCGAGGCGGCGCCGCGGGGCCTGATCCTGGACCGCAACGGGGACGTGATCGTCGGGGACCAGACGGTGGTGGCCATCACCGTGGCCCGCTCGGTGGTCCCGACCGCCTCGTGCGGCGGAAAACTCCCCACCCAGTACCCGGCCGTAATCGGGCACCTGGCCAACCTGCTGGGCATGACCACCTCGGCCGTGCTGACCACCCTGGTCGACTGCCGATACAGCCCGTACGAGCCGGTGCCGGTGGCCACCAACGTGGACATCAGCAAGGTGGTCTACCTGCGCGAACACCAGTCGGAGTTCCCGGGCGTGTCGGTCCAGGAGCTGTCCCAGCGCTACTACCCCGCCGGCACGGCTGCGGCCCAGGTGCTCGGTTACGTGGGACCCATCAACTCCAGCCAGCTGAGCCGGCTCAAGAGCCAGGGCTATCAGCAGGGGGATCTCATCGGCCAGGCCGGCGTGGAGTCCGCCTTCGAGTCCTTCCTACGCGGCAAACCCGGCATCACCAACCTGGAGGTAAACGCCGGCGGCCGGGTGCTCGGCACCCTGAGCGCCACCGCTCCGGTGCCCGGTGACGACGTACAGCTGAGTATCGACCTCAACCTGCAGAAGACGGTGGATGCCGACCTGGCCACCGAGATCAAGACCCTGCACAACCAGCGCGATCCTCTGACCGGCTACTACTACCCGGCTCCCAGCGGAGCGGCGGTGGTGCTCGATCCCAACAACGGTCAGGTTCTGGCCATGTCCTCTTATCCGACCTACGACCCCAGCGTGTGGGTGGGGGGTATCAGCAACTCCGAGTACGCCCAGCTGGCCCCATCGGATCCCAACAAACCCGACGCCCTGATCAACCGGGCCGTTGCCGGCACCTACACGCCGGGATCGACTTTCAAGCTGGTCACGGCCACCGCCGCCCTGGACGACGGGCTCATCAACCCGGGCTACTACTACGACGACACCGGCACCTTCACCATCCGGAACTGTACGGCCGGCTGCACCTTCCACAACAACGAGAGTGAGGCGCTCGGCTCCATCGACATCCAGACCGCCCTGACCGCCTCGGACGACGTCTTCTTCTACAACCTCGGCTATCTGTTCTACGAAGACCAGGCCCGCTACGGGCCCCAGCCCATCCAGAACGTGGCCAAGGAATACGGGTTGGGTCAGCCCACCGGTTTCGACCTGTATGCAGGAGCGGGCGCCACCCGGGTGGACAGCCCGGCCGAGCGCATCAAACTCCACGATGAGGCGCCGGCCGCCTTTCCCAACTACCAGTGGTACGCGGGTGACAACATCGAGATGGCCTTCGGCCAGGGGGCCACCGTCATCAGCCCCCTCCAGCTGGCCGACGCCTACGCCACCTTCGCCAACGGGGGAACCCTGTACGCCCCCCACGTGGGCGCCCAGGTCGTGACTCCCCAGGGCAAGGTGGCACAGGCCTTTCCGGGCAAGGCCATGAGTCATGTCAGCCTGCCACCGGCGACCAAGGACACCATCCTGGCCGGATTGGAAGGAGTGGTATCCGACCGCCTCGGCACTGCCTACGGCACCTTCATCGGCTTCCCCAACGGCGCCTTCCCGGTGGCGGCCAAGACCGGCACGGCCAGCACCAACAAGGTCGAGCCCACGGCCCTGTTCGTGTCCTTCGCCCCGGCCGACGCCCCCCGCTACGTGGTCATGGTCGTCATCGACCAGGCCGGCTACGGGGCCAGCGGGGCGGCCCCGGTGGCCCGGGAGGTCCTCCAGTACCTCTACCAGCACCCCATCGGCCCGGTGAAGACGCCCTCGCTGGGGCCCTGAAGCTCCGGGCGGTCAGGGCCTCTCGCCACCGGGGGAGACGCCCTGGCCACCGGGAGGGAAAAACCGGGACTCCCGGTACACTGAGCGGACCATGACCACCCTCTGGCCCCGCCTGGAGCCCCTCCTGGCCCGGGTCCAGAAGCCGGCCCGGTATATCGGGTGCGAGGACGGTGCCTACGTGGCGCCGTGGTCGTCCTCCCGGGTGGCCTGGCTGCTGGCCTACCCGGACGCCTACGAGGTGGGCCTGCCCAACCAGGGCCTGCAGATCCTCTACGAGATCCTCAACGACAGCCCCGATGCCCTGGCCGAGCGGACCTACGCCCCGTGGCCGGACATGGAGGCCCTGATGCGGGAGCGGCGCATCCCCCTCTTCTCGGTGGACAACCACCGGGCTGCCGGGGAGTTCGATGTGCTGGCCTTCAACCTGTCGGCCGAGCTGGTCTACACCAATGTCCTCAACTGCATCGACCTGGCCGGCGCCCCGGTTCGGGCCGAGGCCCGGGACGAGAGCCACCCTCTCATTGCAGCCGGCGGCCACTGCACCTTCAATCCCGAGCCGCTGGCCGACTACGTCGACTTCTTCGTCATCGGCGACGGCGAAGAAGCGGTCTCCGAGGCCAACGCCGTCATCCGCGACTGGAAGGCCTCGGGGCGCAACCCCGGCACCCGCCCCGGCGTGCTGCGGGAGTTGTCCCACGTCCCAGGGGTCTACGTGCCCTCCATGTACGAGGCCGCCTACGACGGCCCCCGCCTGGTGGGGGTCACCCCCCGCTACTCCGATGTGCCCGAGGTGGTGGAGAAGCGCACCGTGGCCGACCTGGCGCAGTGGGACTATCCACGCCGCCAGCTGGTCCCCCTCACCGAGGTCGTGCACGACCGGCTCAACGTGGAGATCTTCCGGGGCTGCACCCGGGGCTGCCGTTTCTGCCAGGCCGGCATGATCACCCGCCCGGTGCGGGAACGCCCGGCCGAGCAGGTCCGGCGCATGGTGAGCGAGGGTCTGGCCCGCACCGGCTACGACGAAGTCGCCCTCACCTCGCTCTCCAGCGCCGACTACTCGGGCATCGACTCGGTGGTGGAGGGGATCATCGATGATCCGGCCTGCTCCGGTCAGGTGTCGGTGAGCCTGCCCAGTCTGCGGGTGGATGCCTTCACCGTGGGCATCGCCAGCCAGATCCAGAAGGTGCGCCGGACCGGGCTGACCTTCGCCCCCGAGGGCGGCACCTGGCGTATCCGCCAGGTCATCAACAAGCTGATCCGGGAGGAGGACCTCTACGGGGCGGTGGAGTCGGCCTTCTCCCAGGGCTGGAGCCGGGTCAAGCTCTACTTCCTCACCGGCCTGCCCACCGAGACGGATGAGGACACCCTGGGCATAGGCGAGCTGGCCCGCAACTGCGTGGCCGTGGGCCGCCAGCACGGCCGGGCTTCGGTGACGGCTTCGGTTGGGGGCTTCGTGCCCAAGCCCCAGACCCCGTTCCAGTGGTTCGGGCAGGACACGGTGGGCGAGTTGCGCCGCAAGGTCGACCTGCTCCGGGACTCAACCCGCAAGGACAAGGGTGTCACCCTGCGCTGGCACGACCCCCGGGCGTCCCTGGCGGAGGGCCTGGCCAGCCGGGGCGACCGGCGGGTGGGCCGGGTCATCGAGCACGTCTGGCGGGCGGGCGGGATCTTCCAGGAGTGGACCGAGTACTTCAACCTCTCCCTGTGGGAGGAGGCCATGGCCGCCGAGGGCCTGTCCTTCGACTGGTACGTCCACCGGGACCGGGATCCCGATGAGGTCCTGGCCTGGGACCACATCTCGGCCGGGCTGCACCGGGACTTTTTGTGGGGGGACTGGCAGGACGCCCTGGCCGCGGCCGGGGTCCCCGATTGCCGCTGGACTCCCTGCTACGACTGTGGAGCATGCACCGGTTACGGCCTGGAACACGTGGTGGCCTCGGCCGTGGCCCCGGCCGGGGGAAGCCAGGGCACCAACCAGGACCTCTCCAGCGGGCACATCGTTCCGGTGCGCCTGGTGGGGCGCCGGGCCCCGGCGCCGGCCGCAGTGGTGTGAGGCGGTAGACGGTGAAGGTGCGCTTCCGGTTCACCAAGCAGGGCAAGGTCCGCTGGACCAGCCACCGGGACGTGGCCCGGATGTGGGAGCGGGCCCTGCGCCGGGCGGTCATCCCGGTGGCTTACTCGGAGGGGTTCTCCCCCCGGCCCAAGATCAGCTTCGGCCTGGCCCTGCCCACCGGGGCGGAGTCGGTGGCCGAGTACCTCGACGTGGAGCTGGCCGTGGGCCCGGAGGAGGCCGGCGGGCCGGCCGGCCTGGCCGGCGCCCTCAGCCCGATGCTGCCCGAGGGAATGGATGTGACCGCGGTGGCTCCGACCGGACCGGGGGAACCGTCGCTCCAACACGACGTGGTGGCCTGCCGATGGGAGATCGGCATCCCCTCCGACGTGGGAATCGACCAGCCCGAGGGGCTGGAGGAAGCGGTGGCCGAGGTGCTGGCCGCCGAAGAGATAGTGGTAACCCGTGAACGCAAGGGCCAGCCCGTGACCGATGACATCCGTCCGTCCATTCTGGCCCTGTCCGCACTTTCCGGCCCGGAACGGTCCGTCGTCACCCTCACCGGCCCCGGCCGGGTGCTCGGTGTCGAACTGGCCACCGTGGGCCGGGGCCTGCGACCGGCCGAGCTCCTGACCCATCTTGGGGTGGACCCGGCCGGGGTCAGGACGGTGCGGACCCATCAGTGGATCGAGCGCGACGGCGCCCGGCGGGAGCCCATTCCCGCCGGAGCGACGGACGCGCCGCCTGTCGAGCGGCAGGCGTCATGAGAAGGGACGCAGTCAATGACCGAACCTCTGCCCGAAGGGCTTCCGGATGCTCCGGACCCTGGCAGCTCCAGTGGCCCCGGCTCCGAGGGGGACGGCCGTCCCGGCGGTAGCCGGCCTCGTCGCCGCCGGGGTTCCCGGGGCGGCCGCAGTCGCAGCGCCGGGACCGGATCCGAGGGGGGTGCGCGCACGGACCTGTCTGCCCTGGAGGGCCCCGGAACGAGTCTGCCCCCGCTGAGGGATGGCTCCGACCGGGTCGGGGAGAACGGCCCGGCTGCCGCGCCGGCCCGACCCCGCATCGGTGACACCCGGCCGGCTGCGGTGGCTTCAGCGCCCGCCGGTGGGCGCCGGCCCCAGATCGGTGACACCCGGCCGGCAGCCGCTTCGGCCGCATCTGGGGCTGGGGCCGGAGCCGGGCGGGCCGGGCGGGCTGGGGCCGGGGCTGGTTCCGAGAGTGGAGGTGAGGGAACCGGCAGTCGGCGTCGGCGGCGTCGGGGCGGCCGGGGCCGGGGCGCGGGAGCGGATGCGGGCGGATGGTCGGCGGCCGGCGGGGATGAAGCTGAAGCCCTGGACCTGGAGGCGGCCGAGCGCCGGCGGGGCCAGGAGCGCAAGGGCCGGCCGGTGGGCCGCTACCTGATGGCGGTTCAGGTCCGCCCCGAGGCCACCCAGGTGGCCGTGCTGGAGGGTCGCTCGCTGATCGAGCACTACCTGTCCCGGCCCCAGGACGACGCCCTGGAGATAGATGGGAACATCTACATCGGTCGGGTGCAGAACGTGCTGCCGGGGATGGAGGCCGCCTTCGTCGACATCGGGACCCCCAAGAACGCCGTCCTCTACCGAGGCGATGTCCGCTTCGACCGGGAGGACATGGAGGACAACCCCACGCCCCCCTCGTCCAAGCGGATCGAGGAGCTGCTGCGCCCGGGCCAGACGATCCTCTGCCAGGTCACCAAGAATCCCATCGGCTCCAAGGGGGCCCGCCTCACCCAGGAGGTCTCCCTGCCCGGGCGCTTCGTGGTGCTCATCCCCAACAGCGACACCTACGGGATTTCCAAGCGCCTGCCCGATGACGAACGGCGGCGCCTGCGGCGGATCCTGGATGACGTCCGCCCCCCGGGCCACGGTCTCATCGTCCGCACCGCCGCCGAGGCCGCCACCGCCGATGAGCTGCGCCGGGACGTGGCCCGGCTGCTGTCCCAGTGGGTCGAGATCGACGCCCGGGCCAAGCGGGCCCGGGGCCCGTCGCTCCTCTACCGGGAGCCCGACGTGGCCGTGCGCATCATCCGGGAGGAGTTCAGCCGCCAGTACCGGGGCGTCATCATCGACAGCCCGGAGATGTACCAGGACGTCAAGGACTACGTGGCCTCCATCAGCCCGGAGCTGGCCGACCGGGTCGAGCTGTACGACCCCACCGACCCCCTGCCTATCTTCGAGCGCCACCACGTCCACGAGCAGCTCCACAAGGCCCTGGACCGCAAGGTCTGGCTGCCGTCGGGGGGCTCGCTCATCATCGAGCGGACCGAGGCCCTCACCGTCATCGACGTCAACACGGGCAAGAACGTGGGCACCTCCAACCTGGAGGAGACCGTCTACCGGAACAACCTGGAGGCGGCCGAGGAAGTGGCCCGTCAGCTGCGGCTGCGGGACATCGGCGGGATCATCGTCATCGACTTCATCGACATGGAGATCCGGGCCAACCGGGAGGCGGTCATGGTGGCCTTCCGGGCCGCCCTGGCCCGGGACAAGACCCGGACCCAGGTCTTCGACCTGTCCGAGCTGGGCCTGGTGGAGATGACCCGTAAGCGCATCGGTGAGGGGCTGCTGGCATCCTTCTCCGAGACCTGCCCGACCTGCGCCGGACGGGGCGTGGTCTTCGACGAGGCCCTGCTATCGGGGGACTGACGCCGGGCTGATAGCATCTTCACCTCATGTATGCCGTCATCCGCACAGGCGGAAAGCAGCACAGGGTTTCCCAGGGCCAGCGTCTCGACGTGGAGCGCCTGGGCGTCGCCAATGGCGACTCGGTCAGCTTCGACCCCGTTCTGGTGGTCGACGGGGACCAGGTTCTGGCCGGCACCGGCGCCCTGAGCGGTGCCTCGGTGGCGGCTGTGGTGGTGGGCGAGGCCAAGGGTCCCAAGATCGACGGCTTCACCTACAAGGCCAAGTCCCGGGGCCGCAAGCGCTGGGGCCACCGCCAGAAGTACACGACCATAGAGATCACGGGCATCACCCGCCCGTAGTTAGGTAGTCGGACATGTCGAAGACCAAGGGTGGAGGATCCACCCGAAACGGACGGGACTCCGCGGCCCAGCGGCTGGGGGTCAAGGTGTTCGACGGCACGGCCGTGCGCTCCGGATCCATCATCGTGCGCCAGCGGGGCACCCACTTCCACCCGGGCCTGAATGTCGGCCGGGGCAAGGACGACACCCTCTTCGCCACGGCCCCGGGCAAGGTGAAGTTCGGGACGCGCAAGGGCCGTCGCCTGGTCGACGTGCTGGCCGAGGAGGCCTGAACTCCTCCGGTCGGACCGGACCCGGTCGGTAGGCTCGTCGGGTGTCGGGGTTCGTAGATGAGGCCCAGCTCCACGTAAAAGCGGGCAACGGAGGGGCCGGATCGGTCTCCTTCCGGCGGGAGGCGCACGTCTCCCGGGGCGGCCCCGACGGCGGGGACGGGGGCTCGGGCGGTGACGTCTGGCTGGTGGCTGACCACGATGTGGCCTCCCTGCTGGGCTTCCGGGACCATCCCCACCGGGCGGCGGTGGACGGCCGCCACGGCCAAGGCAAGGCCAAGCACGGCGCCTCCGGCTCCGATCTGGTCGTGCCCGTGCCCCACGGCACCGTGGTCCGGGACCTGGAGGGCAACCTCCTGGTTGACCTGGTGGCCGAGGGCGATCGGTGGCTGGCGGCCCGGGGCGGCCAGGGCGGGCGGGGTAATGCCCGGTTCCTGTCCAACCGGCGCCGGGCCCCGGCCTTCGCCGAGCAGGGTGAGGTGGGCCAGGAGCGCTGGCTGGACATGGAGCTCAAGCTCATGGCCGACGCCGCCCTGGTGGGCTTCCCCAACGCCGGTAAGAGCACGCTGATATCGCGGATTTCGGCGGCCAAGCCGAAGATTGCCGATTATCCGTTCACCACCCTGGAGCCCAACCTGGGGGTGGTGCGCAACTCCGACGGGGAGATGGTGGTGGCCGACATCCCCGGACTCATCGAGGGGGCGGCCGAGGGCAAAGGGCTGGGCCACCGCTTCCTGCGCCATGTCGAGCGGGCCCGGGTCCTGGTCGTCCTGCTCGACCTGGCCGCCGCCGACGGCACCCCGCCCGAGCGCCAGCTGGAGATCCTCCTGTCCGAGCTGGGCCGCTACCGGCCCGAGCTCATGGACCGCCCCCGCCTGGTGGTCGGGTCCAAGGGGGACCTGGCCGGCGCCGGCGGGTCCGGGGCGGACGTCCTTGCCGGCCCAGGCATCCCCGGCCTCGACCTCACCATCTCGGCTGTTACCGGGGAGGGTCTCAACCGGCTGGTGGGCCGGACCATGGACCTGGTCCGGGCCGCCCGGGAGCGGGCCGCCGAGGAGACCGAGACCGAACCGGTCATCCACCGCCCCGCCCCGGAGGGCTTCTCGGTGGAGCGGACCGGGGCCGGATTCGTGGTCCGTGGCCGCCCAGCCGAGCGGGCCGTGGCCATCAGCGACCTCACCAACGTCCAGGCCCTCGAGTACGTCCAGAACCGCCTGCGCCGCCTGGGGGTCGACCGGGCCCTGGCCCGGGCCGGGGCCCGGGAGGGGGACCTGGTGATGGTGGGCGGCTTCTCTTTCGAGTACCAGCCCGACTGATGATCCTGGTCGCCAAGATCGGGACCTCCTCGCTGACCGACCACGGGGGGACCATCGAGCGCTCGGCCATCGAAAAGCTGGCCAGGGAGGTGGCCGGCCTGCGGGCCGAGGGCCACCAGGTGGTGGTGGTGACCTCGGGAGCGGTGGCGGCCGGCCTGCCCGCCCTGGGCCTGTCGGGCAATCGGCCGGCCGACCTGGCCACCCTCCAGGCCGTCTCAGCCGTGGGCCAGAGCCGCCTCATGCGCGTCTATGACGACGTCCTGGCCGGGGTGGACCTGGTGGCCGGCCAGGTGCTTCTGGCCCCCCTCGACTTCGGCCACCGCCAGCAGTACCTCCACGCCCGCCAGACCCTGCGCCGCCTGCTGGAGCTGGGCGTGATCCCCGTGGTCAACGAGAACGACGCCATAGCCGACGATGAGCTGCGCTTCGGGGACAACGACCGCCTGGCCGCCCTGGTGGCGAACCTGGTCGGGGCCGAGCTGCTGGTCCTGCTCACCGACACGGCCGGCCTGTTCACCGCTGATCCCCGCCTGGACGCGGCCGCCTCTCTCATCGAGGAGGTGGCCGAGTTCGACCACCAGCTGGAAGCGGCGGCCGGAGGGGCCGGCACCGCCCGGGGCAGCGGAGGGATGGCCTCCAAGCTGGCCGCCGCCCGCCTGGCCGCCTGGTCCGGCGTCCGGACCGTCATCGCCTCGGCCGGCCGGCCCGGGGTGCTGGCCGCGGCGGTGGCCAGCGAGCCGGGGGTGGGGACCTTCGTGCGGGCCCGGGAGCGGCGCCTGTCGGCCCGCAAGCTCTGGATCGCCTTCGCCCTGGCCCCTTCGGGCACGGTGGTGGTCGACGACGGCGCCCGCCGGGCCATTGTGGAACGGGGCACCTCGCTGCTGCCGGCCGGCGTGGTCCGCGTGGAGGGCCGCTTCGAGCCCGAGTCGGCTGTTCAGATCGTCGACAGCGGGGGAGCGGTCTTCGCCAAGGGCCTGGTTCGCCAGGCCAGCGCCACCGTCTCGGCCCGGGCCGGGCGCAAGACCGCCGACCTGCCGGCCGAAGGGCCGGCCGAGGTCGTCCACCGGGACGACCTGGTGGTGCTGGTCTGACCCCTAGTCCGGCTTGGCGACCTCTTCGGCGGCGTCCCCGCTGGTGATGCCGAGCTGGGTCTTGATTTGGGCCAGCTTGGCGGCCGCCTCGGCGTTGGTCTGGGCGTGCTGGACCTCGAGCATCCTGGCCTCGACGGTCTGGCCGGCCAGCTCGGCGTGGCCAAGGGCCCGGGCGTAGCGGGCCTCGATCTTGCTGCGCACCTCTTCCAAGCTGGGGCTGTCCTGGCCCACCGTCTCCGACAAAGACGCCATGGCCGCATTGACCTGCTCCTGCATCTTGGCCTGGTCGAGCTGGGAGAGAAGCTTCTGGCGCTCGGCCAGCTTCTCCTGGAGGGCGGACGAGTTCTGCATCACCGCCGACTTGGCCTGATCGGCGGCCTGGGCCGACTGCAGGCTCAGGGTCTTGAGCGATTCCACCTCCGACTCCACCGCCACCAGCCGATTGGCGAAGGCCTCGGCGGCCCGGGTGTACTCACCGGCCTTGTCCTGGTCGCCGGCCTTGGCCGCCTGGTCGGCCATCAGCACCGCCTGGCGGGCGGAGCCGTTGACCTTCTCCAGCTCTTCCATGGCCCGGTTGAGGCGAAGTTCGGTCTGCTTCTGGTTGGCGATGACGTTGGCGGCCTGGCTGGTCAGGCGGCGATGCTGATCCTGAGCCTCGGCCAGCGCCTGCTCCAGCTGCACCTTGGGGTCGGCCACCTCGTTGAACTTCTGGGTGCCGGCCGCGGTGAGGTAGTTGTAGATCCGCCGCAGGAGCTTGAACATGCGCGAATGGTAGGCCCTGATGCGCCGCCGGACCGGGTCATTGTGCCCATGGTCACAATTCGGTCGCGCCGGCGCACCGGCCGGCGGAAATAGACCGACCGGTCAAGTTTCGGGTTGAATCGGAGCATGCCGGGCCCTCCCACCGACCTGGAATGGCTGGGTCGACGGGCGCGGGCCGCCTCCCGCCAGGTGGCCCGGGCCGGGCGGGCGGCCAAGGACGCCGCCCTGTTGGCCGGCGCCGACATCCTGTCCCACCGGGCCGAGGAGGTCCTCTCCGCCAACGCCGCCGACCTCGATGCCGCCCGGGACGAGGGAGCGGCCCAGACCGTCGTCGACCGCCTGCGCCTGGACCGGGGCCGGATCGAGTCGATGGCCGCCGGCCTGCGCCAGGTGGCCTCGCTGGACGATCCGGTGGGGGAGATCGTGGACGGCTGGGTCCGCCCCAACGGCCTGCATATCCGCCGGGTCCGGGTTCCTCTCGGGGTGGTGGCCGTCATCTACGAGAACCGCCCCAACGTGACCAGCGACGCCGCCGGGCTGTGCCTCAAGGCTGGCAACGCCGCCTTCCTCCGGGGCTCCTCGGGGGCCCTGCGCTCCAACCAGGCCATCACCGCCTGCCTCCGGGAGGGAGTGGCCAAGGCCGGCCTGCCCGAGGACGCCGTGATCCTGGTGGAGGACACCAGCCGGGAGGCAGCCCTGGCCTTCATGCAGCTGCGCGATTCCATCGACTGCCTCATCCCCCGGGGCGGGCCCTCCCTGATCGAGACCATCCGGACCCACGCCACCGTTCCCTATGTGATCGACGGGGATGGGAACTGCCACGTCTACGTCGACGCCGCCGCCGACCTGGAGATGGCCCTGTCCATCCTGGTCAACGCCAAGACCCAGCGGCCCGGAGTGTGTAACGCCGCCGAGTCGCTGGTCGTCCACGCCGATGTGGCCGGCGAGTTCCTCCCCCGGGCGGCCCGGGCCCTGGAGGGGGTCGAGTTGGTCGGTGACGCCCGGTCCCAGGCCCTTGAGCCCTCCATCGGGCCGGCCCAGCCGGATGACTTCAGCCGGGAGTTCCTGGATCTCAAGCTGAGCGTGGCCGTGGTGGACGATCTCGATGCCGCCATCGACCACATAGCCGTCCACGGCAGTGGCCATAGCGAGGCCATCGTCACCACCGATCTGACTGCGGCCGAGCGCTTCACCTCCGAGGTCGATGCCGCCGCCGTGCTGGTCAATGCCTCCACCCGCTTCGTGGACGGGGAGGAGTTCGGCTTCGGGGCCGAGATCGGCATCAGCACCCAGAAGTTGCACGCCCGGGGCCCGATGGGCCTGCGTCAGCTGACCACCGTCAAGTACATCGTCTCTGGAGAGGGGCAAATCCGCTCGTGACCGACACCAAACCCATCGCGGGGCAGACCGAGGCACGCTTCACCGACATCCCGAGCGTCCGGGATGCGCTGCAGAGCGTCGACTACCTGGCCGACGAGGGGATAGCCGGGATCGTCTATCTGGCCGACCGCCTCGGTAAGCCCGTCCTGATCGAAGGTCCGGCCGGCACGGGCAAGACCGAGCTGGCCAAGAGCGTGGCCCGCATGACCGGGGCCCGTCTCATCCGCCTTCAGTGCTACGAGGGCCTGGATGAGTCCAAGGCCCTCTACGAGTGGAACTACAAGAAGCAGCTGCTGCGCATCCAGGCCCACCGGGTGGTCGAGTCCGAGGCCGACGGCGCCGCCGCCGCCGGGGACGGCGCCACCTGGCAGGGCATCGAGGAGGACATCTTCAGCGACGACTTCCTCCTGACCCGCCCGCTGCTGGAGGCCATCCGGGCCACCGACCCGGTGGTGCTGCTCATCGATGAGGTCGACCGGGTGGAGGTCGAGACCGAGGCCCTCCTGCTCGAGCTGCTATCCGAGTACCAGGTCTCCATCCCCGAGCTGGGCACGGTGGTGGCCAACCAGATCCCCCTGGTGTTCCTCACCTCCAACAACACCCGGGAGCTGTCCGAGGCACTCAAGCGGCGCTGCCTCTACCTGCACCTGGACTATCCCGACCTCGAGCGCGAGAAGCAGATCGTGCTCACCCGTATCCCCGACATCGGGGACCATCTGGCCGATCAGATCGTGCGCATCGTGCGCTCCCTGCGCGCCCTCGAACTCAAGAAGCACCCCTCGGTGTCCGAGACCCTGGACTGGGCTCGCACCCTGGTGCTGCTCGGCATCGAGAACATCGGGGCCGAGGAGGCCACCTCTACCCTCCATATTCTGCTCAAGTACCAGAGCGACATCACCAAGGCGGCCAAGGAGCTTTCCGTCGCCCCCAACCATTGAGCCGGCCATGGTCGCGGTGAGCGGGCCCGTCCCGGGCGGGATGCTCGACGTCCTGACCGGGTTCATCTCCGAGTTGCGGGGCGCCGGGCTGCCGGTGTCGCTGACGGAGAACCTGGACGCCATGGAGGCAATCCAGCACATCCCCATGGAGGACCGCGAGGCCTTCAAGTACGCCCTGGCCGCCACCCTGGTCAAGAGCAACGCCCACTGGCGGGCGTTCGAGACGGTCTTCGACGTCTACTTCTCCCTGCGGGGCCCGCAGTGGAGCGTGGACGGTGAGGACGGGGAGGCCAGCGCAGAAGCCCAGGCTGCCGCCGCCGAAGCCATGGCCGACGCCCGCCGTCAGGGCGAAGGCAAGGGCGGGGGCGCCATGGAGGGCCTCAGCGCCGAGGAACTGGCCGAGATCCTCTTCAAGGCCATGATGCGCGATGACCAGGCCATGACCCGGGCCGTGGCCCGCGAGTCGGTCACCCGTTACGCGGGGATGGAACCGGGCCGGCCGGTGGGGGGCACCTATTACCTCTACCGCACGCTTCGCAACCTCGATCTCGAGGGACTCATGAAGCGCCTTATGGAGGCGGCCAAAGAGGAGGCTGACGGCGGTCTGACCCCGCTGGAGGAGCGCCTCCTCAAGGACGAGTACGAACTGCGCATCGATCAGTTGCGCAAAGAGGTGGAAGCGGAGATCCGCCGCCGGCTGGTGGCCGACCGCGGCGCGGAGGCCATGGCCAAGACCCTGCGCAAGCCGCTGCCCGAGAACGTCGATTTCATGCACGCCACCCGGGAGGAACTGGTCCAGCTGCGCAAGGCGGTGGCGCCCCTGACCCGGAAGCTGGCCGTGCGCCTGGCCCGCAAACGCCGCCATGGCCGCAAGGGCCCGCTCGACTTCCGCAACACCGTGCGGCACTCACTCTCCTACGGAGGCGTGCCGGCCGAACCCAAGTTCCGCTACCCTCGGCCCTCCAAGCCGGAGATCATGGTGGTGGCCGACATCTCCGGATCGGTGGCCGCATTCGCCCGTTTCACCCTGCATCTGGTGCATGCCATCAGCAGCCAGTTCTCCAAGGTGCGCAGCTTCGTCTTCGTGGACGGCATCGATGAGGTGACCCGCTTCTTCGAAGGGGTGGAGGACATCACCGAGGCCATCCAGCGGGTCAACACCGAGGCCGACGTCATATGGGTGGACGGTCACTCCGATTACGGCCACGCCTTCGAGGTGTTCTGGGAGCGCTGGGGCAAGGAGATCACCCCCAAGACCAGCGTCCTGCTGCTCGGAGACGCCCGCAACAACTACCACGCCTCCCAGGCCTGGATAGTCAAGGAGATGCGCAAGAAGGCCCGCCACGTCTTCTGGCTCAACCCCGAGCCCAAGTCCTACTGGGACACGGGAGACTCCATCGTGGGGGAGTACGCCGCCCATTGCGACGGGGTCTTCGAGTGCCGGAACCTCAAGCAGCTGGAAGGCTTCGTCGAGCACCTGGCCTGAGGGTCACCGCCGGGCGGATCGAGGTCGGGCTCCGGGGTTAAAGCGTTGGGCCCCTGGCCGCCGAGGAGCGGCACATACAACTTGAAGCGTCGGTCGATTCTATATTTCAGAATGGTTACGGAACGAATATTTGTTCGCCACCAGTCGACAAACATCAAAGTGTCGGGTGGTGTCGCCAAGTGGCATGCCCCATTCTGCGCCGCCGTCCGTGGTGAGTGGCCACCCCCGGTGGCAGATCCCGGTGCGGGGCGGCCGGGAAGTCAGACGGCGGGCATGACCTCGGCGGCCAGGAGCTCCAGGTGGTCGAGGTCATCGACGTCGAGGACCTGGAGGTAGCCGACCTCGGCCCCGGCGTCCTTCCAGCGGCCCAGGGCCTCGATCACCTCGGCGGGGGTGCCGGCGGCGCCGTTCTTGCGGAGTTCGGCCGGGTCCCGGCCGATCCGAGCCGCCCGGCGGGCGACCTCGGCCTCATCCGAGCCGGCGCAGACCACCACGGCGGCGGAGAAGCGGATCTCGCCCGGGTCCCGCCCCGCCTCCTCACAGGCCTGGCGCACCCGGGCGTACTGGGAGGCGCAGAAGTCGGGCGGGGCGAAGGGAAGGTTGAACTCGGAGGCGAAGCGGGCGGCCAGGCGGGGGGTGCGCTTGGGCCCGCCGCCGCCGATGATGATGGGCGGTCCGCCGGCCTGGACCGGTTTGGGCAGGGCCGGGCTGTCGGCCAGCTGGTAGTGGGTGCCGGAGTAGCTGAAACGCTCGCCCGGCGGCGTGCGCCACAGGCCGGTGATGATCTCCAGCTGCTCGCCCAGGCGTTCGAAGCGCTCGCCCAGAGGAGGAAAGGGGACTCCGTAGGCGGTGTGTTCCTGGTCGTACCAGCCGGTGCCGAGTCCGAGTTCGACCCGGCCGTCGCTCATGGCGTCGACCTGGGCCACCTGGATGGCCAGCAGGCCGGGGAGCCGGAAGGTGCAGGAGGTGACCAGGGTCCCCAGGCGGATGCGCTCGGTCTCCCGGGCGATGCCGCCCAGGGTCAGCCAGGCATCGGTCGGGCCGGGCAGGCCCTCACCGTTGCCCATGAGGAGGAAGTGATCGGAACGGAAGAAGGCGTCGAAGCCGAGGCGTTCGGCGGTCTGGGCGACGCGGACGAGCTGGTCATAGCTGGCCCCCTGCTGGGGCTCGGTGAAGATGCGCAGGAGCATCCGGTCACCCTAGGGGCGAGCAGTCAGGCCCGGAGCAGTTCAGCGACGCGGAAGGCCAGGTCGATGGACTGGCGGGCGTTGAGGCGAGGATCACAGGTGGTGGTGTAGCGCAGGGGGAGGTCGTCCTCGAAGACTTCTTCGGCGCCGCCCAGGCACTCGGTCACGTCGTCACCGGTCAACTCCACGTGCACGCCGCCGGGCCAGGTTCCGAGCGCCTTGTGCACGGCGAAGAAACCCCGGATTTCCCCCAGGACGTCCTCGAAATGGCGGGTCTTGCGGCCGTTCTCACTGGTGAAGGTGTTGGCGTGCATGGGATCGCACACCCACAGGACGGGATGGCCGGCGTCGCTGACGGCCTGGATGAGGGGCGGCAGGGCCGTCTCCACCGTTTTGGCGCCCATGCGGGAGATGAGGGTGATCCGGCCCGGGACCCGATCGGGGTTGAGGGTCTCGCACAGGGCGACCGCCTCGGCCCCGGTGGCGGTCGGGCCCAGCTTCACGCCCACCGGGTTGTGCACGCCCCGGAGGAACTCGACGTGGGCGCCGTCCACGGCCCGGGTCCGTTCGCCGATCCAGAGCATGTGGGCCGAGCAGTCGTACCAATCGTTGGTGAGGGAGTCCTCCCGGGTGAGGGCTTCCTCGTAGCCGAGGATGAGGGCTTCGTGGCTGGTCCAGAAGTCGACCTGGTGCAGGCTGGCCTCCGCCTCCAGTTCGATCCCACAGGCCCGCATGAAGCGCAGGGCCCGGTCGATCTCGGCGGCTATGGCCTCGTAGCGCCGGCCGGCGGTGCTGGTGGTCACGAACTCCTGGTTCCAGGCGTGGACCTGGGACAGATCGGCAAAGCCCCCGGTGGTGAAGGCCCGCAAGAGGTTGAGGGTCGAAGCCGACTGGTGGTAGGCGGCTATGAGCCGGTCGGGGTCGGGGACGCGCAGTGCGGCTATAGGGGCATCGTCATTGACGATGTGGCCCCGGAAGGACGGGAGCTCCACTCCGTCAACGGTCTCGGTGGGGGAGGAACGGGGCTTGGCGAACTGGCCGGCGATGCGGCCCAGCTTCACCACCGGCACTCCCGAGCCGTAGGTGAGGACCACGGCCATCTGCAGGATGACCTTGAGCTTGTCCCGGATGGAGTCGGCCGAGTAGTCGCTGAAAGACTCGGCGCAGTCCCCGGCCTGGAGCAGAAAAGCCCGGCCGGCGGCCACCTCCCCGAGCTTGGCGGTGAGCTTGCGGGCCTCCCCGGCGAAGACGAGGGGCGGCAGCGCCCCCAGGGACTTGACCACGCGCTCGAGGGCCTCGGCGTCGGGCCAGTCGGGCTGCTGCTCGACGGGGCGGTCCTTCCAGCTCCGGGGGCTCCACTCACTCACCCCCCTAGTCTCCGCTACCGGGAGGCCCCGGGCAAAGCCTTTCACCTACGCTCGGCGGGTGAAGCCATTCCGATTTGCTGTCCAGGTGTCCGGGGCGCCCACGGCCAAGGCCTGGCGGGAGTTGTCCCGCAAGGTCGAGGATCTCGGATATTCCACCCTGTTCATCCCCGATCACTTCGGTGATCAGTGGGCCCCCCTCATCGCCCTGACCTCGGCGGCGGAGGCGACCACGACCCTCAACGTGGGGACCCTGGTGCTGGACAACGACTACCGCCATCCGGTGGTGCTGGCCAAGGAGATCGCCACCCTTGACCTGGTGGCCGAGGGCCGGCTGGAGATCGGCCTGGGGGCGGGGTGGATGAAGACGGACTACGAGGAATCGGGTATCCCCTATGACCGGCCCGGCGTCCGGGTCGAGCGTTTCGAGGAGGCCCTCGGGATCCTCAAGGGAATGTGGGAAAACGGCAGCGCCACCCAGGCCGGCACCCACTACAACGTGCGGGCCGCGCAGGGCCTGCCCCGGCCCCACACCGCGCCCCGGCCCAAGCTCCTGATCGGGGGCGGCAGCCCGAGGGTTCTGGGGATAGCCGGGAGAGAGGCGGACATAGTCGGGATCAACCCCAACCTGGCCGCCGGGGTGGTCGGGGCCGAGATGGCGGTGGAGGTGGCCCCGGCCAAGTTCGACCAGAAGCTGGCCTGGCTCAAAGAAGGCGCCGGGGAGCGCTTCGATGACCTGGAGCTGCAGTGCCTGACCTTCATCGTCCAGGTCGGGATCGACCGGGATGAGGTGCTGGCCAACCTGGCCCCCGGCTTCGGGTTGAGCCCGGAAGACGCCGGGGCCATTCCTATCGCCCTGGTCGGAACGGTGGACCAGATCTGCGAGACCATCGAGTCCCGCCGCGAGCGATGGGGCTTCACCTACTGGGTGGTGCACGAGCCGGAGATGGAGGCCTTCGCCGAGGTGGTGAAGAAGCTCGCCGGCCAGTGAGGCGGTGACCCGGGTCGGGGTGTTCGGGGGGACCTTCGATCCCGTGCATGTCGGGCATCTGGCCGCGGCCGTCAACGTGCGGTACAGCTTGAGCCTGGACCGCCTGCTGCTGGTGGTGGCCAACGTGCCCTGGCAGAAGGCGGGCCGGCGGGTGGTGAGCCCGGCCGAGGACCGGCTGGCCATGGTGGAGGCGGCCGTGGAGGGCATCCCCGGTCTGGAGGCCAGCCGGATGGAGATGGACCGGGGCGGCGCCTCCTACACCGCCGACACCCTGGCCGAGCTCCGGGAGGCCTATCCCGGCGCCGAGCTGTTCCTGGTGGTGGGGGCCGACGTGGTCGGGGACCTGGACACCTGGGAACGGGTGGAGGCGGTCAGGGACGGCTGCACCCTGGCGGTGGTCAAGCGGCCCGGCAGCCGGCCCCGTCTCCCTGCCGGCTGGCGGGCCGCAGTGGTCGAAGTGCCCTCCCTGGACATCTCCAGCACCGATCTCCGGGCCCGGGTCATCGACGGCCGTCCCCTGGATTTTCTGGTCCCGGCCCCGGTAGTCACCCTCATCCGCTCCCGGCGTCTGTACTCTGAGTCCACAGATGATTCGATCCCAAACCGAATCCACCACCCTGGCCGCCACGGCCGCCCGGGCCGCCTCTGACAAGAAGGGCGAGGACACCATCGTCCTCGAAGTGGGGCCCCTCCTGTCCATTACCGACGCCTTCGTCATCACCAGCGGGAGCAATGACCGCCAGGTGCGCACGATCGCGGAGGAGGTGGAAGCTCAGGTCCGAACGGCCATGGACCGGGCTCCGCTGCGGGTGGAGGGCCTCTCCGACGCCCATTGGATCCTCCTCGACTACGGGGACGTGGTGGTCCACGTCTTCCTGGACGAGACCAGGCGCTACTACGACCTCGAGCGTCTGTGGGCCGACGCCCCCCGCCTGATCTGGGAGGATGACGGACCGGGTCGGTCCGAAGCCGCCCGGGCCTGAAACGGGGGAGCTTTGACAGCAGTACCGGAGGCGGGCGACCACCTGGCCGGCTTGGCCGGGGAGCTCGACACCGAGGCGCAGATCGGCCTCCTGGCCGGACAGGACACCTGGACCATACGGCCCATCCCCGCCATCGGGCTGGGAACCCTCAAGATGTCCGACGGGCCCAACGGGATCCGGGGGGTGGACTTCGTCGGCGGGGCGCCTTCCCTCCTATTCCCTTCCGGCACGGCTCTGGCCTCCACCTGGAATCCGGCCCTGGTGGAGGAGGTGGGCCGGGCCCTGGGCCAGGAAGCCCACTCCAAGGGCGCCCAGGTCCACCTGGCCCCCACCGTCAACCTGCACCGGGGCCCTCTCGGGGGGCGCAACTTCGAGTGTTTCAGCGAGGACCCGTTCCTCACCGCCCGGATGGCGGTGGCCTACATCCGGGGGGTGCAGAGCGAGGGGGTGGCCAGCTGCGTCAAGCATCTGGTGGCCAACGACTATGAGTTCGAGCGCTTCACCATGTCGAGCGAGGTGGAGCCGCGGGTGTTGCGCGAGGTCTATCTGCGACCCTTCGAGGCCGCCCTGTTGGAGGCGGGCTCGTGGTCGGTGATGTCGGCCTACAACAAGCTGTGGGGCACCTGGTGCGGGGAGCATCCGTGGCTGCTGACCGAGCTGCTGCGGGACGAGTGGGGCTGGGATGGCGCCGTCATCTCCGACTGGGGCGGAACCCACACCACCGCCGAGGCGCTGGCGGCCGGGCTGGATATCGAGATGCCGGGGCCGTCCGCCCATCGGGGCCCGAAGCTGGCCCGGGCGGTGGCGGAGGGCACGGCGTCGATCGATGACATCCGGCGGGCGGCGGAGCGGGTGCTGCGGCTGGCCGATCGTACCGGCGTCCTGGATGGGACCGGACGAGCAGGCGCCGGCGTCCTGGATGGGGCCGCGCGAGCGGACGCCGGGCCGGGCGGGGCCGAGGAACGCTTCGATGACGATCCGGCCCGGACCGAGGTGGCCCGGCGGGCGGCGGCGGAGGGGATCGTGCTGCTGCGCAACGAGCCCGTGGAGGGAGCCCCACTTTTGCCGCTGGCGGCGGGTGGCCTGAAGCGGTTGGCGGTCATCGGGCCCAACGCCGCCGAGGTCCACGCCATGGGCGGGGGCAGTGCCCGGGTCCGGCCCCCGTACCTCATCAGCCCGCTCAAGGGCCTGACCGAGGCCCTGCCCGGGGTGGAGGTCGTCCATGACGCCGGCTGCCCGCCGGCCACGGTGGCCGCCGCCCTGGAGCGCAGCCGGATGAAGGTGCCCGACGGCCGGCCCGACGCCGGCGCCGAAGGTCTGCTGCTGTCCTTCTTTGCCGGGCGGGCGCTGGCGGGCGAGGCCATCCAGCGCCGGGTGGTCAGGCGCTCGAACCTCATGTGGTTGGGCGGGCGCCCCCCGCTGCCCGGCGTGGACGCCGATGACTGGTCGGCCACGGCCGAACTGGTCTACCTGCCCCGGGTGGCGGGCCTGCACCATCTGCATATCCGGGGCGGCGGTCGCATCCGGGTGCTGATCGACGGAGCCGTTGCCTACGAAGGCGGGGATGAGGCCGAGCGGGAGCCGGTCGCGCTCCCCCTGGAGCTGGGCCAGGACACGGCGGTGACGGTCGAGATCGTCCCGCCCACCCCGATGCCCTTCCTGCTCGGCTGTGACATCCGTATCGAGGAGCCATCCGATCCGGCCCGCCCGGCGGCGGCCGCGGCTCTGGCCGCTTCCGCCGACGCCGCTGTGGTGGTGGTCGGCCTGGACGGTGACATCGAGAGCGAGGGCCGGGACCGGAGCTTCTATCCGCTGCCCGCCGTCCAGGAGGATCTGATCCGGCGGGTGGCGGCGGCCAACCCCAAGACAGTGGTGGTGGTCAACACCGGCAGCCCGGTGGAGATGGGCTGGGCGGAGGAGGTCCCGGCCGTGGTGCAGCTGTGGTGCGCCGGTCAGGAGGCGGGCCGGGCCCTGGCCGATGTGCTGACCGGGGCCACCGAGGCCTCGGGCCGGCTGCCGACCACCCTGGCCGCCCGCATCGAGGACACCCCCGCCTACGCCTTCTGGCCGGGACAGAGCCCGGGACTGGAGCCGGGGGTGGCCCCGTACTCGGAAGGACTCCACCTGGGCTATCGCCACTACCTCAAGCACTCGGTGGAACCACGGTTCTGGTTTGGTCACGGCTTGTCCTACACGACCTTTGCCTACGGCCCGGTGACGGCGGCGCCGACCGGTGACGGGGGCCTTCGGGCCACGGCGTCGGTCACCAACACGGGCGGGCGGCCCGGAGCCGAGGTGGTCCAGCTCTATGTCGCCCGCCCCGGCTCGATGCTGGAGCGGCCCGAACAGGCCCTGGCCGCTTTCGAGAAGGTCTGGCTGGACCCGGGTCAGAGTGCCGAGGTCGTCCTGGACGTGCCGGCCCGGGAGCTGGCCCACTGGGACGCAAAGGTGGGCTGGGCCCAGGAGGGCGGGACGGCCGAGGTCCGGGTCGGGTCCTCGGCGGCCGCCATTCACGGCCGGGTCAACGTGCGGCTGGGCTAGGGACGGGGTGGCGGCGGGACCGAGCCGGCGGGCTCTGATGATGGGCGCTGGCGCGGTGGCGGCCCTCCTGGCCATGGGCGTGGGAGCCCTGGTGTGGCGAGCCGACCCCTGGGCCCGGCCGGCGGGGGCGATCGGCTCAGCCGTGACCCACTACACCGAGGTCACTTCGGCGCCGGCCTCGACCACCACCACCAGCCCCAAGCCTCAGACGGCCGAGGACGAGCTCAACACGCTGCCGGCCGGAGACCGGGCCGTGGCCTACGTCAAAGGCCCGGAGGCGACGGTCTATCCGACGCCGGCGGCTGGGACCCCCAGCGCCACCCTGGCCAACCCCAACAGCCTCGGGGCGCCGCTGGTATTCCTGGTCCAGTCGGCGGTGGGCAACTGGCTCAATGTCCTGCTGCCCCAGCGACCCAACGGGGCCAACGGCTGGATCCAGGCGTCCGAGGTCCGCCTCTACAGCGACGACTTCGAAGTGGTGGTCCATCTCAATGCCCACGTCCTGGACCTCTACCAGGCCGGCCGTCTGATCCAGACCCATGAGGTGGCGGTGGGTAACGCCGCCAGTCCGACGCCGACGGGCCAGTTTTATGTCACGGAGCTGGTGGCCTCGAACGATCCCAACGGCGCCTACGGGCCCTACGCCTTCGGCCTGTCGGATTTCTCCAACACCTATACCGAGTTCGACGGGGGGCCGGGACAGATCGCCATCCACGGAACCGACGAACCGTGGGTGATCGGCACCAGCGCCAGCCACGGCTGCATCCGCCTGGACAATCCCCAGCTGCTGGTTCTGGTCAAGGTCCTCCCGGTGGGGACGCCGGTGACCATCACCCCGTAAGGGGTGATTGGATGGACGATATGAGCGAGCAAGAAACGGCCTGGCTCCCCATCGAACCGGTCTGGTCCGCGCCGCCACCCCCGCCGCCGCCGGCCCGCCCGGACCCGCCGGCCTGGGGAGCACGGGCCACCCTGGCCGTCGCCCTGGTGGCGGCCCTGATCGGGGCGGGGGTCGGGGCCCTGGTCGCCCGGACTTCATCGGGGGGCGGGGGTCAGACGGTGGTGGAGAAGTTTTCCGGTAATACCAGCCTGATCAATCAGCGGCCGGCGGACATCCAGGCCATCCTGGCCAAGGTCCTGCCGGCGGTAGTGACCATCAAGTCCACCGTGGTCGTCCAGAGCCCGGCCGGTGGGGGATTCTTCGGCTTCGGTGGAGGAGGCACCCAAACCTCCCTGGACGAGGGCACCGGTATGATCATCGCCTCTGACGGCCAGATCGTGACCAACAACCACGTCGTCAGCGGGGCTTCCAGCATCACCGTCAACCTCAACGGTTCGGCCAAGGACCTGCCGGCCAAGGTCATCGGCACCGATCCTTCCGATGACGTGGCCCTGATCCAGATCTCCGGGGAGTCGGGTCTGCCCACGGTGAGCTTCGGGCGCTCGGCGGCGGTCAAGGTCGGTGACGGCGTGGTGGCCATCGGCAACGCCCTGGGTCTGTCCGGGGGCCCGACCGTCACGGCCGGCATCATCTCAGCCGAGGGCCGGGGCCTGACCACCCAGGACCCAAACAGCGGAGCCACCATCACCCTGGCCAACCTCCTCCAGACCGACGCTGCCATAAACCCCGGCAACTCCGGTGGTCCGCTGGTCAACTCCCAGGGCCAGGTCATCGGGATGAACTCCGACGAGGCCGTCAACGCCGGCAGCGCCCAGGCCCAGAACATCGGCTTCGCCATACCGGCAGACACCATCACCCATCTGGTTCCACTCCTGCGCAAGGGCGGCACCGTGAGCCTGCCCCGTGCCTACCTCGGTATCCAGGGAGGGGACGAGACACCCCAGCAGCAGCAGGACTACGGGCTCACCCCGAGCACCGGGGCCCTGGTCGAGACGGTGGGACCCAACACCCCGGCGGCCCGGGCCGGCATCCAACCCGGGGACGTGATCGTCAGCCTGGACGGCTCGGGCGTGGCCGCCTGGGACGACCTGACCCAGGACCTGCGGGGATACAACCCGGGCCAGACGGTGACCCTCGGGGTCTACCGCGGTCCCAAACTGCTCAACATCAGCGTGACGCTGGGAACGGCGCCGTCAGGTTCGCAGTGAGCCGTCCCGGGGGGACACGGTCTCTGGAAACCGGGAGCGCACCCGGGCGGTGACGATGTGCTCGATCACGAAGGCCAGCAACGGCACCAGGCCGGCCCCGATCATGGCGGCCATCTGAACCAGGGTGAAGCGGCAGCGCCGGGCCATGTCCAGGGCGGCGGCCAGGTAGACGATGTAGAGAAAGCCGTGGATGGGCCCGACCACGGCCACCACCGACTTGGTGTGGGCCAGGTACTGCAACGGCATGCCGATGAAAACCAGGACGGCCAGGCCGACCCCGACCGTGTAGGCCATGATCCGGTAGCGCAGCAGCGCCCCGGAGATGCCGGTCACGGGCGCCACGTCTTGCGCCGCCCGGAGGAAGCGAGTTCACCCAGCCAGCGGTTGTAGGCGGCCAGCTCCTGATCCTCGGGGTCATCGCGCCACTGGGGCACCAGGGGCGAGACCGGCTCCCTCTCCACCGCCCCGGCCCGACGATGCCGTTCGGCCGGGGCGCCGCCATCGTCATGGATCAGCTGCCACCATCCGACCACGGCCAGAACCGAGAAGATGGGCCATTCGAAGCAGTAGGCCCAGGACAGGTCGTTACCTCCCAGGGCCCGGAGCAGCTGCCACCAGAAGGCGGCCAGGCAGGCCGGGGCCACCACCAGGACGGCCAGATGGAGCAGCAGGGCCCGTCGGCTCAACCAGCGCTGGTGCATCCTCCAAGGGTAACGGCCCATCCTTGGTCCAATTTGTCGCTTTAGTCACTAATGACCAGGACAAATGACCCTTAGTGCTGATTGTCGACAAAGCGTCCAGACATCAGGATTACCCGTGTCGACCACGGTTCAAGGTATGGCCGGGACGGACGGGAAGGGTGGATACTCGGTGCGATTGCTGGTCGTGGATGACTGTCCGGACATGCGCTTCCTGCTCCGGCTCGCCCTGACCGGGCAGGGACATCAGGTGACGGAGGCCTGCGCCCGCTCCGGGGCGGCAGAAGCGGCCGCCATGGTCCAGCCGGAGGTCGTCATCCTGGAGGGATTCGGGCCTGGCCTCGACGGCGCCGGGGTGGTCCAGGCCATCCTCCTGGCCAGCCCCCGCAGCCGGGTGGTGATGTTCTCGGCCGCCGATCCCCACAGCCTGGGTGCGCGGGCCGAGGCGGCCGGCGCGGTGGCAGCCGTGCCCAAGCTGTGTGGACCCGGGGCGGTCATCGATCTGCTGGATCGGCTGCTGGCCTGATCTCCCGGCGCTGGTCCGGTGGCCATGGTGGCCCCGGGTCGGCTCAGCTGACCCGGCGGCGCCGGCCGGCCCGCATCGCCACCGCGCCCGCGGCCAAGAGGGCCAGGGCGGTCTCGGCCAGCGGGCGCACCGGCGCACCGGTGAACGGCAGACCGGTCAGCTGACCGGCCGGCGTACCGCCCGAGTTGAAGCCGGCACTACTGGAGGCGGCGCCCTTGCTGCCGGCGGTTCCTGTCCCGCCGCCAACCAGCGGTGTGGCGCCAGCGGGTCCGGCCGAGCTGGCCGGGGTGGTGGGACGGGCTGATCCGGTCGGAACCGTCGGTGCGGTCCCGCTCCCGCCCGTGGTCTTGACGGCGGCGGGAAGGGTGGTGCTGGTAGTGCTAGTCGAGGTAGTGCTGGTGGAGGTCGAGGTAGTGCTGGTGGAGGTCGAGGTGGTCGAGGTGGTCACCGGGGGTGACGTGCAGCTGGCGTTGTCGACGGTGTTGGTGTCGAGGGTGACGGCGCCGTTCTCGGCCAGCAGCCGGCCCTGGAAGCTGGCTCCGGTATCGGCGGTGATCGAGGTGTAGGCCAGGACGTCTCCGGCGAACTGGGTCCCGGTGCCGAAAGTGGCTGAGCTGCCCACCTGCCACACCACGTTGCACGGGCTGGCACCGTTGACGAGGCGGACCGAACTGTTGGAGGCGGTGATGAGGGTCGAAGCGGCCTGGAACACGAACTCGGCGGCCGGGTTGCCCTGGGCATTGAGGGTCACGGTGCCGGTCAGGCCGAAAGTGCCGGCCGCCGACTGGTAGACGCCGGGGATGAGGGTGGTGCCGCCCAGTTCCACCGGAACGGTGCTGACCGGGAGGCGTCCGGCCGCATCGGTGTAGGCGGTGCCCAGGTCGGTCTTGGCCTGCTGGGTCACGGCGTCCCCGCCGTGGTTGGTCCCGGTCTGGACGACGGTGTTGAAGCCGGTCTCGGTGGGGGTGGGGAAACTGCCGGTGTCCCCGTCGATGACGGTGGGGCCGGTATTGCTGATGCCGGCTCCGGCCAGCACGGCGAAGCTGGCGGCGGTGCCCAGCCCGACCGGGCCCTGGGCGGCATCGGCGCCCGACCCAACCACCAGGAGGGCCGCCGTGGTGAGGGCGGCGCCCAGGGGCAGGGCGAGGTAGCCCGGGTGCCTCCGAGAGACGCGGGCGGTCCGGGCGGCCGGTCTGGCCTGGCGGGTGGCTCGGGGGACGGGCATGACGCTCCTCTTGAGGCGGGTAGGAGGTGGCGTCGAGCCTGTACGGGTGACGGCTGAGGGGCCGTCCAGCCCAAACCAAGCGTCCCTCTAACGGGCTAACCACCTGGTATCGGCATCTGAGGCCGAAACCTTGAGGAGGTGACCGAAGTCACCACCCGGGAGCCCTCGACAGTGGTCGGGCGAAAGAGCATTGTGCGGGACAACCCGGCCTGGCCGGCCGGCGGCTCAGCGCCGGTAGGCGATCAGAAGGCTGACGCGGCCGTCCGGGTTCACGGTGAAGAGGTCCGCGACCTGCACGGAGGAGCCGTCGGCGCCGCGGTTCCAGATTTCCATGCAGCACCTGGTTCCGTCATCGATGAAGGCCCGGATCTCGAGCCGGGTCCCGGACGCGAACACGGAGTCGCGGTAGAAGGAACGGATCTCCTCATGACCGGTAACCGTGACCCCGGCGGAACTGTTGATGACGGCGTCCGGCTCGAACAGGTCCACCACCGCATCCAGCTGCCGGGCGTTCACCAGAGCAACGTATCGCTCGGCTACCTCTCGGGCATCAGCCACCGCCGCACAATACGGCCGGGGGGACCGGGTCGGCTATCGGGCTGCCTGTCCGGTTGGTCCGCTGACGCCGGAGCGCAGCCGGCTCAGCGGGCGGCTACGCCCTTCTGTTCGAAGGCCATGGCTCTCTGCAGCGCCGCCTCCTTCATCCCGGCAGGAATCTCGACGGCTCCCCCGATGGGCGTGCTGCGGATGCCGGCCTGAGCGGCCTCCTCCACGATGCCGCCGACGGTAATGGCCAGGTCGGGCGTGCGGTGGAAGACCAACACACCGTGGTTGGCCAGGAGTACGGCGGGAACGCCGGGTACGACCGCGGCCCGGATGTTGGCCACGGCGTGATCGGATCCCCGGGGCCCGTAGGCCGCCACCGGCACGCCCTCGGGGAGGCCGAACATGGCCAGAGCCTCGATCCAGCAGCCGATGGGCCGGTGAGCGACGGCATAGGCGGTGGCGTAGGGAGAGTGGGTGTGCAGTACACAACCGACGTCAGGCTGGTCGGCGTACATGGCGGTGTGCATGGCGACCACAGCTGCCTGAATCGGGGGGAGCTGGCCCTCCCGGAGAGCGCCGTCAAGACCGACTCGCACCACCGCTTCCGGCAGGTGGTTCCGTAAGGACGGCCCTCCCGTGAAATACATCTCGTCCTCCCCGGGGACGCGGAGGCTGACGTTGCCGTGGCCATTGGCCGAGATGGCCCCGGAGGCCACGACCCGGTTGGCTACGTCGATGACCTGGGCCACCATGTCGGAGTCCATCTCTACCTCGTCTCTCGCTGTGATCCCTCATCGGGAGGGTATCGGCCCAAGCCATCACTACACCGTCGAAGCGAGCCAATCAAGGTTCTCGGTGGAGGCCAAGGGGATCGAACCCTCTACCTCTTGAATGCGATTCGGCCCAAGGGGGTGTCGAGGGGTTCCGGTCAGGGCACGCGACGCGACGACCTTCGCCTCCACAGACATCGGTCACCGAGAGGGTGCCCGCCAGCCGGCGTTTCAGGGCAGGTGGGTTCTCCAGGGCGATCTTCGGGGACAGGTCGGCTGGGCCCCTGGTCGGCCGGTCGAGACTAAGAATCACTCGTGATTGTCTGGTCCTAAATGGACCATACCCGGCTACAATAGGACCAGTGGTCAAGGTTGAGCTTGAACGGGTCGAGGCCCTCGAGCTTCTCGGGATGACGTTGGCGCATCTGAACGACGCCGAGGGCCGGGGTGACGTATCGCCGCGGATGCCGCTACTCATGGCAATTCGGGACAAGCTCGCAAGCGCCCTCCGGGAGGAATCATGAGCTACACGCCCACCGACGTATCCGCAGCAGTGAGCTCGATGGACAAGTATCGGGGCTCTGAGACCGGCGAGGTTGGCGCAGCCCTCGTGGTGGTCGGCCTTAGTGCTGAAAGGGCGGCCAAAGAAACCCTGATTCGGGACGACATGATTCGAGTCGCCCACCGGGCGGGTGCATCAATCCGCCTATTGGCCGAGGTCTCTGGCCTCGGACGCAAGGCCGTGACGGCGATCGTCTCGTCTGACGTCCCCTTGACGGACTGACGAAGCGCATGGGCGGCGCCGGTCAAAGCTCGCTGTCGGCGATGTTCTCCCGCTGACGTTCGAGGAACTCCCGCTCCGCTGGGTTCGACGTCAGTTCGATGGCTCGGGTGTAGGCGGCAAGCGCCTCGTCGGTGCGCCCGGCCCGGGCCAGCAGGTCCGCCTGGGCGGCGTGGTAAGGCTGATAGCCATCGAGATCGACTCGGGCCAGCGCATCGAGTCCGACCGCGGGGCCCTCAAGGAAGCCAACCGCCACCGCCCGGTTCAGGGCCACGACTGGGTTGGGCCGGATGGCGTAAAGCTGGTCGTACAGGGCGACAATCTGGGACCAGTCGGTCGCTTCGGCTGACGGCGAGTCGGCGTGCACCGCCGCGATGGCCGCCTGGAGCTGGAATGGTCCTGGCTGGTTGCGACGCAGACAGGCCCGCACCAGATCGTGACCCTCCTGGATGAGAGCCCGTGTCCAGAGGCTGCGGTCCTGGTCGGTAAGGCGGACCATCAACCCGAGTGAGTCCACCCGGGCGGGGCGGCGGGCCTCGGTCAGCAGCATCAGGGCCAGGAGGCCCATAGCCTCGGGCTCGTCCGGCATGAGGGTGGCCAGGACCCGGCCGATCCGGATGGCCTCGGTCGAAAGGTCGGTCCGGGTCAAGCTCCTACCCGTCGTCGCCGTGTGGCCCTCGGTGTAGATCAGATAGATGGCGCCCAGCACAGCCGCGAGCCGGTCGGGTAGTTCGGCCGCCCGGGGGATGCGGTAGGTGGCGTGGTTGTCGTGCAGCTTGCGCTTGGCCCGGACGATGCGCTGGGCCATGGTCGTCTCCGGGACGAGGAAGGCCCGGGCGATCTCTGCGGTCTCCAGGCCTCCGAGCAGACGGAGGGTCAGCGCCACCTGGGAGTCGGCGGCCAGGGCCGGGTGACAGCAAAGGAACATGAGACGCAGCTGGTCGTCGGCCACCACGTCGACGAAGGCGTCCAAGTCGGCGACTTCGGGATTGTGGTCCGGCTCCATGTCGTCTGAATGCAGTCGGTGAGCGGCGTGATGCCGATCGGTGCGGGTCGCCTCCCGGCGTAGCCGGTCGATGGCCCGGTTGCGGGCCGTGGTGGTTATCCAGGCGCCGGGGTTGGGCGGTATGCCCCGGACCGGCCACTGTTCGGTGGCGATGGTGAACGCCTCCGCCACCGCCTCCTCGGCCAGGTCGATATCGCCGAGGAGGCGGATGAGAGTGGCGGTGCAGCGCCCGGCCTCGCGCCGGAAGACGGCCTCGAGGCTGTCGGTCACCCCTGCAGCGGCCGGACCTCGACCGGTCGCTCGCAGGCGGCGGCGGCTCGACTGCCCAGCTGGAGAGCGGCATCCATGTCGGGGGCCTGGATGACCCAGAACCCTCCCATCTGCTCCTTGGTCTCGGCGTAGGGGCCGTCGGTCATTGATACCTCTCCTCCCGTCGACCTGACGACCGTCGCCGAAGACGCTGGCTGGAGACCGCCAGCGAAGAGCCAGGCGCCGGAGCTGTGGAGCTGGTCATTGAAGGCGCCCACCTGGGCCACCTGGCGCTGGGCGTCGGGGGTGGAGAAGTCGGGCTCGTAGTCCTCGTCGTGCCATACGGACAGCAGGTACTGGGGCATGGTTAAGTCTGGTCCTTTCGGCCGAGAGCGGTGCCGAGTTGCGCCGCTCACCCTGTCCACGAACGACGCCGCAGCAATCGACAGCTCGTCCCAAAGAAGCTTGGCTCGAAACCACGACTCCTGGGAGTAGCCCGTTCCCGGCGGATCGGTGTCACACGGTATGGCGGAGGCTGAACCGGGGCGATGCCGAATGGCCGCTCGCCACCTTCGTCGTCAGCGCCCGAGGTCGATCCCCCCGTCAGGCTCACGCCCAGGGCCTCTAGGCCCGCCCTCTTCCGCCCTCTCCCTAATCTCGGCTGCCAGCTCATCCACACGCCGCTGCAGCAGCGGGAGGTGCTCGCGGTCCTTCTCGCGATTCAGCAGGTGCTTCGAGACGATGAGGGCGGCCAGGGTGCCGACGCGGACTCGGGTCCCATCGATCTCCACGCCCAGGACGTTCTCGGTGGAGGCGAAGGGGATCGAACCCTCTACCTCTTGCATGCCATGCAAGCGCTCTACCAACTGAGCTACGCCCCCGAGGGAGCCGACAGCGTACCCGAAGGCCGGCTACCCGCCGGCGTGGTTGGGGCGACCAGGAAGATCACTATGTCCCAGAGGATGTGGCTGACGATCAGGGACTCCATGTCCACCCCGAGGGAGGCCAGGGCCGACCACCAGGCGCCGGCCACCGAGGCGGCGCCGACCAGGGTGGGATTGCCCGAACTGATGTGGACCCCCCCGTAGGCACCGGCGGCCAGGGCGGCGCCGGGCCAGCGACCGCGGTCGGCGGCCAGCCGGCCCTGCAGATGCCCCCTCCAGAACAGCTCCTCGGCCGGCCCGATGACGGTGGCCAGGCGGGCGGCGATGGTGAGGGCGTTCTGGCCGTGGCGCAGGCTGTAGATGTCATCGATGTCCCCGGCCCCGTCGGGCATGATCCGCCGGGCCAGGACATCCCCGATCCGGAAGACCCCGTAGAGGCCCCCGGCGATGAAGGCCCCCTCGGCCAGGTGGCGGGGCCGGGGACGGAGCCGGCGCAGCTCGGGATGCCGCACCAGGCTGAGACCACCGAGGATGGCTCCGGTGGCGGTCATGCGGTTCCAGAAGGCGGCCCGGGGGCCCCGGAAGGTGGCCCCGAAGCAGGCGGCAGCCAGAGCCAGGCCGCCGGCCACGGCCAGGCCGGCCTGGGGTGCAGCGGCTCCGGACCCGGGCATGACCGCCGGGGGCGTAGCGGCTCCCGTCCGCTCTGAGGGGCTCCCCATCAGGCGGCCAGGGCCAGGCCGGCCACCAGCAGAGCGCCGAAGACGGCGTGCAGGCGGGCGGTGGACAGGTCGATCTTGGCGATGGACCGCCGCTCGCCCCTGGCCCCGAGGTCGGCGGCCCGGACCACGGCCACCAGGAGCGGGGTGGACAGGTCGGCGGCGGCGGCCTGGCGGGGGACGGCCCCGACCACCACGGCCGCGGTCACGGCCAGGAAGGCCCCCATGACCAGGCCTACGTAGCCGAGGTGGGCGGCCCGGCCCCCGACCCGGATGGAGACGGTGCTGATCCCGGCCCGGGCGTCATCGGCGATGTCGCGCCACTCGTTCCCGTGGAGGATGGCCGTGACCAGCAGGCCGACCGGGACGCTGACGGCCAGAGCACCGGCCGACAGACGATTACGGAGGACGTAGTAGGTCCCCTCCACCATGACCGGTCCCATGAGGGCGAAAACCACCGGCAGGCCGAGAGCCCGGTACTTGAGCCGCAGGGGCGGGGCGGTATAGCCGACCCCGCCCAGGATGCCCACCACTCCGAGGACGATGACCGGCCACCCCCGGACGTAGGCCATCCAGGAGCCGATGCCCACCGCCCCCACCAGGAAGGCGCCGGCCAGGCCCAGGGCCTCGGTCTCGCTGATGCGGCCCCGCAGGATGGCCAGGCTGGCCCGGGGGGTGGTGATGGTGTCGACCCCTTTGCGGACGTCGAAGACCTCGTTGACGATGTTGGTGCCCAGATGGATGAGGGTGGCGGCCGTCAGGGCGGCCACGGCCAGGGTCCAGCGCAGGGGGCCGGGGGCGGCGGCGGCCAGGGCCACGGCGGCGGCCACCGGTACGGCACTGGCGGTGAGACTGAAGGGGCGCATCACCTCCCACCACGCCGACAGCCGGTCCCCGATGGGACGCCGGCCCTCGATGACCCCCGCCGCGGCCGGGGTGCCCACTTCGGCACCGGCGTAGCCGGAGCGGCCCAGGATGGTGGCGGCGGTGATCACCCCGTCGATCTGGTCATCGTCCTGGACGACGGGTTGGAGGAGGGGGCGCTCCAGGCCGATCTGCTGGAACTGCCAGGCCCGCTCGGCCACGTCCTCGGGGCTGCCGCACAGGAGGAAGGCGTCGAGCAGTTCGTCCGGCAACAAGCCGGCGGCCCGGTGGTACTCCTCGGCCCGCCAGGCGACGGCTACTTCGTCGCGTAGTTGGTGGGGGAGGCCGGCCCGGTCCAGGGAGAGATCGGACAGCACGCTCATCATGTAGATGACGAAGGGCTCCCGCTTGGCCCGGTTGAGGGCCTCCCGACGGTTGGGGCCGACCAGGCTGAGGAGGTAACCGGCGGTGGTGACCGACCCCGCCGGGCGGCCGGCGGCGGTCTCGGCCCGGCGGAGGCGCTCGATGATCCCGGCCAGGCTGGCCAACGACTCGGCCGGCCGGGCCAGGTAGCCGTCGGCTTTGGCCGCGGCCAGTTCCACCATGGCGCTGCGGTACCCGGCCACGTAGATCGGCACCCGGTGGAGGGGGGCGAACATGGGGACCAGCTCGGGAGCGCCCGGGACCGGGATGCGTTCCCCTCGCCAGAGGGCGCGCATGGTGTCGATGGCCTCACCGATCTGGCTGATGGCACCGGCGGGGGTATAGGGGACCCGCATCTGGGTCAGCCGCAGGGGAAGCCCGGAGCCCAGGCCGCAGATGATCCGGCCCGGGGCCATGTCATCCAGGGAGCTGACGGTCATGGCGGTCAGGACCGGATTGCGGGTCAGGGGGGAGAGGGCACCCAGGGCGATCTCCAGCCTGGGGATCTGCTCGGCCAGGGCGGAGGCGTAGGTGATGGCATCGCGTTCGAAATAACTCTCGTGCAGCCAGATGGAGTCCAGGCCGGCCCGCTCGGCCCGATCCGCCCACCGCAGCATCTCCCGCACCGAACCCCGGGCGGCCAGGCCCAGGCCGACCGGACGGCTCAGTTCGGGCACGGACCGGGATGATTGGGCGGGCGGTTCATCGGTGGTTTGACGCTACCCGGCCCCGGATGGGCACCGGCACGCCGGCCGAGGGCGCCGGGCCGGGTTTAAACCGCCGGTAGGAGAGGGGCCAGTCAGTACCATTCCGTGATGGCCGGGGCCTACGACTTTGCCGGGATCGAGAAGAAGTGGCAGGCCCATTGGGCCGATGAGGGCACCTACGAGATCGATAACGATGATCCCCGGCCGCCCTATTACGTCCTGTCCATGTACCCGTACCCGAGTGGGCGGGCCCACATGGGCCACGTCCGGAACTACACCTACGGGGACCTGATCGTCCGGCACCGGACCATGAACGGCTACGGGGTGCTGAGCCCGATCGGCTTCGACTCCTTCGGCCTGCCGGCCGAGAACGCCGCCATCAAGACCGGTGAACATCCCCGTTCGTTCACCGACGCCCGCATCGAGGAGCTGAGCGCCAGCCTGCGGGCCATCGGCGCCGTCTACGACTGGCGCCGCCAGGTCGTCAGCCACGACCCCGCCTACATGCGCTGGAACCAGGTCATCTTCCTGCGCCTGCTGGAGGCGGGCCTGGCCTACCGGGCCATGGCCCCGGTCAACTGGTGCCCGGGCTGCCAGACGGTGCTGGCCAACGAGCAGGTGCTGTCGGACGGCACGTGCGAGCGCTCGGGGGACGTGGTCACCAAGCGCAATCTGGAGCAGTGGTTCTTCCGGATCACGTCCTACGCTGATGACCTGCTGGCCGCCCTGGACGGCCTGAACTGGCCCGAGCGGGTCAAGACCATGCAGCGCAACTGGATCGGCCGCTCCGAGGGGGCCCAGTTCGACATGGCTGTCCAGGGCCGGGAGGACCTGGTCCTGTCGGTGTTCACCACCCGGCCCGACACCGCCTTCGGCATGACCTACGCCGTGGTGGCCCCCGAGCACCCGCTGGTGGCGGAGCTGACCACCGCCGATCAGAGGACGGCGGTGGAGGCCTTCGTGGAGAAGGTCAAGCACAGCACCGACATCGAGCGGCAGTCGACGGAGGGCGCCCTGGAGAAGCGGGGTGCCTTCACGGGCAGCTACGTCATCAATCCCTTCAGCGACCAGCCCGTTCCGGTGTACCTGGCCGACTACGTGCTGATGGGTTACGGCACCGGAGCCATCATGGCCGTGCCGGGGGAGGACCAGCGGGACTGGGACTTCGCCCAGGCCTACGGCCTGCCCATCATCCGAACCGTCCAGCCCCCGGAGGGTTGGGAGGGCGGGGCCTATACCGGCCCGGGCATATCCATCAACAGCCAGTGGCTGGACGGGATGGAGATGGCCGAAGCCAAGGCGGCCGCCATCTCCTTCCTGGAGGAAAAGGGCATAGGCACCCGGAAGGTCAACTACCGGCTGCGGGACTGGCTGGTCAGCCGGCAGCGTTTCTGGGGTTGCCCCATACCGGTCATCTACTGCCCGGACTGCGGGATGGTCCCGGTGCCAGAGGACCAGCTGCCGGTACTGGCTCCCGATGATGTCGAGTTCCGGCCCACCGGTGAGTCACCCCTGCGCTACCACGAGGGCTTCCTGCACGTGGACTGCCCCCGCTGCGGCGGGCGGGCAGAGCGGGAGACCGACACCATGGACACCTTCGTCGATTCGTCCTGGTACTTCCTGCGCTTCTGCGACCCGTGGTCCCGGGATGTCCCCTTCGACCCGGCGGCAGCGGATCGCTGGATGCCGGTGGATCGATACATCGGCGGGATCGAGCACGCCATCCTGCACCTGTTGTACGCCCGGTTCTTCACCCGGGCCCTGGGCGACGTCGGTCTGGCCCCCAAGGACCTGCACGAACCGTTCGACACACTGTTCACCCAGGGCATGGTCCGCCTGGGCGGCACCCGGATGTCCAAATCCAAGGGCAATCTGGTTTCGCCCGATGACGTGCTGGCCGAGGTGGGCGCCGACGTGCTGCGTCTGTCCCATCTGTTTGCCGGGCCGCCTGCCGATGACGTCGACTGGGAGAGCGTCGGGGTCGAGGGCTGCAATCGCTTTCTGGCCCGGGTCTGGCGGGTGGGTAACGAGGATCCCGATGCCTTTCCGGTCATCGACCGGGACGAGACTGATGCCGACCGGGAGCTGACCCGGTCGGTCCACCGTCTGATCCAGCGCGTCGATGATGACTTCGAGCGCTGGTCCTACAACACGGCGGTGGCGGCCTTGATGGAGTTCGTCAACAGCCTGTACCGCTACGGACGGGGTCCGGACGGGGCCCGGCGGGCCACGGTCGCCCCGGCGGTGGACACCCTGCTGCTGCTGTTGGCTCCCATGGCGCCGCACATCAGCGCCGAGCTGTGGGAGCGGCGCCGGGGCGGCCACATTCACGCCGAAGCCTGGCCCCAGGCCGACCCCGAGTTGGCCCGGCTGGAGCGCACCACCATGATCGTCCAGGTGAATGGCAGGGTCCGGGACAAGATCGAGGTCGACGCATCCATCACCGAGGCCGAGGCCGAAGCTCTGGCCCTGGCCTCGGAGCGGGTCATCGAGCTGCTGGCGGGCCAAGCACCCCGGAAGGTGATCGTGCGTCCGCCGGCGCTGGTGAACGTGGTCGCCTGAGCCGGCGGAGCAGCGGAGCCGGCTTTAAGGCGCCAGCGTCTTCACCGAGTCGGGCATCTGGTCGGCCACCCGGATGATGGGGATGCCCGTCTGGGTGTTCTCGTGCATCTCGGCAAAGGCCCGGCCCAACTCCTCGAAGGGGTAGATCTCCTTATGGATGGTGGGCCGGAACACCGAGCCGTACAACTCGGTGGCCGCCTCACAGCCCTGCACGGTCTCGTAGTGGGTGTGGTCGATGGTGACCTGCTTGACCGACATGATGGTGGAGTTGTATTCGACCACCTGGGACAGCTGCCAGCCGGCGCTGATGTTGACGCCCTCCCGGGCGGCCACAGCCAGGCCGGCCGGGAACACCGGGCCGCGCAGCATGTCGCAGACCAGGTGCATGTCGTCACCGCCGGTCAGAGAGCTGACGTGCTTACGGAAGGCGCTGACGTCCTCCCGGGCCGCGAAGCGGTTGAACTGGCGCTGGTCGATACCGGTGATGCCCATCTTCTCCAGGGCCTCCCGGCGCTCGGGGCTGCCGGAGCAGAAGAAGGCGTTATGGCCCTCGGACTTGGCCAGCATCAGGAACAGCTCGGATACGCCTCCGCCGAAGCCGAGGACGTTGAGATGGGAGCGGCGTTCCCGGGGGACCTTGATCCGGTAGATGCCCAGAGCCCGGCGCCACATGTGATAGGCGGTCGGGGCCCGCAGGGGCAGGGCGGCTATTTCCCAGAGGTTGAGGCCCGACTCCAGCGGAGCCGGGATCAGCTGCCAGTCGCCCACCACCGCCTCCTCGGCGTACCAGCCGATGGACTCGGGCTGGTCGTAGGCCCAGATGCGCAGCGGGAAGCCGTAGTGGTCGGGCTCACCGTTGCAGTGGGTGATGACCACATCGCCCGGCTTGAACCGGGTGACGTTGGCGCCCGTCTCGATGACCTCGCCCACCGCCGAGTTGCCCGGGTAGATGCGCCCGCCCCGCATCTCGGCGATGTTGACGGTGTCGGCGGTGGCGGCGTGGTCGATGTTGTGCTCGGCCGACACGGCCAGGATGCGCATGCGCACGTCGGAGGGACCCACGTCCCGCAGCTCGAGGTCGTCCAGCTGGATGACCTTGGACACGTCGACATCGGCGGTCTTACCGCCGGTCCTCTCCCGCTCGGCGGCTACGGCTTCGGTGGTGATGGACCAGGCCCGGACTTTGTTTCCCATGGGCCCAGAAACTACGGGCCCGGGGCCGGGTGTTTCCAAACGGGACGCCAGGCCCCGGCGGGCCGCCCGGTTCGGGCGGGCACCCGGGCTCAGCCGGCCTTGAGCGTCTCGACGATGTCGGACCAGGTGTCCGAATCGGTGCGGTAGGGGGCGTAGAAGCTGATCCGGTCGACGGCGTCCCCGAAGCGGTCCAGCAGGAGCCGGCCCACCTTGTCCGGGGCCCCCGCCACGGCAAAGGCATCCAGCACGTCCGGGGTGATCAGCTCGCCCATCTCGGCCCACTTGCCCTGCTTGGACAGGGTGTTGAGCTCGGTCTGCAGGTCGCCCCACCCGTGCAGTTCCAGCACCGGGCGGTAGGCGGGGGTCGAGCCGTAGAAGGCGATCTGGCGGCGGACGCCGACCTCGGCGTCGGTCATCTCCTTCTCGGTGGAGCCGGTGACCACGAAGGCCGGGTAGGACAGCTGGAAGTCCGAGCGGGAGCGGCCCGACTTGGCCAGGCCCCGCTCGATGGCGGGCAGGGTCACCTCCCGCAGGTAGCGCTCGGTGGTGAAGCCGTGGACGAGCATGCCGTCGGCTACTTCACCGGCCACGGCGGTCATGCCGTCGCCCACCGCGGCCAGGAAGACCTTGGGCTTGCCATGGGGGTTGGGGCCGGGGTTGAAGAAGGGGGTCATGAGGGTGTGGGTGTAGAAGTCGCCCCGGAAGTCGAGCTTGGTGCCCTCGTTCCAGCTGTCCCAGATGGCGTGCATGGCCTGGATGAGCTCGCGCATGCGGGGGGCGGGGTGGGACCAGGGCATGGAGAAGCGCTTCTCGATGTGGGGCTTGATCTGGGAGCCCAGGCCCAGGAAGAAGCGGCCTTCCGAGTACCAGTTGAGGTCGTTGGCCAGGCTGGCCAGGGTCATGGGGTTGCGGGCGAAGGCCACCGCGATCCCCGTGCCCAGCTCGAGGCGTTCGGTGTGCTCGGCCGCCAGCAGCAGGGGCAGGAACGGGTCGTGGCCGGTCTCGGCCGACCACGCCCCGTCATAGCCGGCCTCCTCGGCCCGCTTGGCCGCCGCCGGCACATCGCTCAGGGACCCCGGGATACCACCGTCAACTCGCATAGGACCCGACGTTAATTGGCCGGCTGTCGCCAGGCCGGCGGGGATGGGGCCCGGCCGGCACCGTGCGGCCGGAGGCCGCACAATGAACTCAGTCTTGGTCCCGGAGGAAGCGCTGCAGCTCGGCGGCTATCTCGTCCCCGGAGGGGATCTCCCCCAGGTCCATGGGGGTGCCCTCACTGCTGTCCACCGTCTCCTCCAGCTGGGCGACCATCGACTGGTGCTCCTGGCTGTTGGCGATGAGGTCGTCCACCCGCCGGCCGGCCACGTCGGCGGCCGTGTCCAGGCCGCTGGTGTCGAGGGCCAGGTCGGCCACCATGGCCAGACCGCTGATGAGGGCGGCGCTGGCGGCCGGATAGGGGAGAGCAGCCACGTAGTGGGGGACCCGGGCCCACAACCCGACGGCGGGGATGCCGGCCTCCCGGAAGGCGATCTCCAGGGCGGCCTCGATGTTGGCCGGGACCTCGATGTCCCCGGCCACGAAGCCCACCCGGGCGGCCAGGCCTTCCTCGGTGGTGGTGGTGGCCAGGCGCACCGGCCGGGTGTGGGGCACCGGGGCGGGGAAGGCGCCCAGGCCGACTGACATCCGCACGCCCAGTTCGACCGACAGGCTCACCACGTCGCTCACGAAGGCGCCCCAGCGCATGTCCGGCTCCGGGCCGACCAGCAGGAGCATGTCCCGTCCCTCCCGGTCGGCGGTCAACAGCAGGCGGGGCTGGGGCCAGGTCAGGCCCTGGTTGATGCCGTTCTCGATGTGGACGGTGGGCCGCCGGGCCCGATAGTCGATCAGCTCGTCAGCATCGAAGAGAGCCAGCGGTCCTTCCGTCCCGCTCTCCAGCAGGGAGGCCATGGCCGTGGCTCCGCCCAGGCCGGCGTCGATCCAGCCGTCCAGCTGGACGACCAGGACGGGGTCGACGGGCTGGCGGTTCTCGATCCGGCGGTAGAGGGGCACGGCGCCGGCTCAGAGCTCGGCGGCGGCCCGGCGGGCGGCCTCGGCCAGGTTGGCGATCTGGGCCCCGAAGCCCTCGATGCCCTCCCGGTCCCCACCCATGGCGCCACCCTCGTAACGGGCGAAGACGCCCTCCAGGATGCAGGCCAGCTTCCAATACCCGAAGGCGATGTAGAAGGGCAGGGCGGATATGTCCCGGCCGGTGCGGGCGGCGTAGCGGGCCGACAGCTCGGCCCGGGTCAGGAAGCCGGGCAGGGCGGTGGGGGACACGCCCAGGGCGCTCTGACTGTCGCCCGCCTCGGCCCAATAGACCATGAGCAGGCCGAGGTCGGCCATGGGATCTCCCAGGGTGCAGATCTCCCAATCGAGAACGGCCCGGATGGCGCCGTCGTCCCCGAGCATGGTGTTGTCCAGCCGGTAGTCACCATGCACGATGGCGGCCGGGCCCTGGTCCGGGATGCGGGCGGAGAGGAACTCGTGGACCTCGTCCACGGCCGGCACCTGGCGCTCCCGGCCCTCCACCGACTGGCGGAACTGGCCGTACCACCGCTTGAGCTGGCGTTCGATGTAGCCGTCCCGCCGGCCCAGCTCCCCCAGGCCGACGGCGTCGACGTCCACGGCGTGAATGTCGGCCAGCACGTCGACCATCTGCTCACTGGCCAATCGACGTCCCTCCTTGTCCAGCGCCGCCTCCACTCGGGCCGGGTCGCGCAGGATGTGACCCTCGACGTAGCCCATGACATAGAAGGGCCGGCCGTTGACGGACCCGTCCCCGCAGAAACCGAGAGCCGGTGCCACCGGCACCGAGGTGGGACCCAGGGCGGAGATGATGCGGTGCTCCCGTGCCATGTCATGGGCGGTGGGCAGCACGTGGCTGACCGGGGGCCGGCGCAGCACGTAGGCGGTGCCGTCGGCCCCGGTCACCTTGAAGGTCAGGTTGGAGCGGCCCCCGGCTATGAGGTCGAACCGGAACGGCCCCACCGCCCCGGGGATGTTGGCCTCCAGCCAGGCCGTCACCCTGGCTACGTCGATGCCCTCCGGCTCCTGCTGTTCGCCCCCGGTTCCACTCACGGAAAGAAACCTACCGGTCCTCCACGGCGCCGGCCCCGGACGGGCCCGGCCCGGTCCGGCCCGGTCCGGGGCAGGTAACGTCGAAGTCGATGATCGACGTAACCGACGCCACTTTCGAGGCCGATGTCCTGGCCCGCTCGGATTCCGTCCCGGTGGTGGTGGACCTGTGGGCCCCCTGGTGCGGCCCGTGCAAGACCCTCGGCCCCATCCTGGAGCGGGTGGTCGGCGCCACGGACGGCGCCGTGGAGCTGGCCAAGGTGAACGTGGACGAGAACCCGGGCATCGGCCAGGCCTTCCGGGTCCAGTCCATCCCGGCCGTCTATGCCATCAAGGGCCGCCAGGTGGTGGACTCCTTCATAGGGGCCCTGCCCGAGGCGGCGGTGCGGGACTGGGTGTCCAAGCTCGCGCCCCAGCCCACCGAGGCCGACCTCCTGGCCCAGGCCGGGGACGAAGCCTCCCTGCGCCGTGCCCTGGAGCTTCAACACGACCACCGGGCCGCCGTGGTCGGCCTGGCCGAGATCCTGGCCGAGCGGGGAGAGGAGGAGGAGACCCTCGCCCTGCTGGCCCGCATCCCCGAGGATGCCGACACCCGCCGCATAGCCGCCCTGGCCCGGCTCGGGGGTCAGGCTCCGGTGGCCCGGGCCGCCGAGGACGGCATGGAAGCCCGCCTGGACGCCCTGCTCGATCGGGTGAAGGGGGATGACGAGGCGAGGCAGGAGTTCGTCGATCTGCTGGAGACGATGGGGCCGGACGATCCCCGCACCGCCACCTATCGCCGGGCCCTGACGGCGCGCCTGTTCTGAGCCGCCCGGTGGCGGCGGCGGGGACTGGCCTCGAACTGGGCGGGCGCGGTTATGACCTGCGCAGCCGGGCCCTGGTCATGGGCATTCTCAACCGGACCCCCGACTCCTTCTACGACCGAGGATCCCACTTCTCCCTCGGGGCCATGCTCGACCGGGCGGCCGGTTTGGTGGCGGACGGGGCCGACATCCTCGACGTGGGCGGGGTCAAGGCCGGTCCCGGTCCCGAGGTCGGACTGGAGGAGGAGATCGAGCGGGTGGTGCCGGCGGTGGAGGCCCTGGTCGAGCGCTTCGAGGTGCCGGTGTCGGTGGATACGTGGAACGCCCGGGTGGCCCGGCTGGCCTACGGGGCGGGGGCGGTGATGGGCAACGACATCAGCGGCTTCTCCGACCCTGACTACCTGCCGGCCGCCGCCGAGGCCGGGGCGGCGGTGGTGGCCACCCACATCCGCCTGGGGCCGCGCATCCCGGACCCCGAGCCGGTCTACGCCGACGTGGTGGAGGACGTGGCCGCCGCCCTGGAGGACATGGCGGCCCGGGCCGCCGCCGCCGGCATTCCCTCCGAGCGGATCGTGGTCGATGCCGGCCTGGATCTGGGCAAGACGTGGCCGCAGTCGCTGGTGCTGCTGCGGGCCTCGGACCGCCTGGCCGGGCTCGGCTTCCCGCTGCTGCTGTCGGCGTCCAACAAGACCTTTCTGGGCCGGCTGCTCGACCTGGAGGTGGGGGAGCGGCGGGAGGCCACCCTGGCGGCGTGCGCCCTGGGCATCGCCCGGGGGGCGAGGGTGCTGCGGGTCCACGACGTCAAGGGGGTGCGCCGGGTCCGCGACACGCTGGCGGCGGTGCTGGAGGCGGCGGCCGGCCCCGTGGCGGCGCCGCCGGTGGGCCGGGGGGCGGCAGGCCGGTGACGGCGCCGCTGCCCGTGTACCTGGTCAAGGGGGACGACCCGGCCCTGGTGTCCCAGTCGCTGTCCGGGCTGCTGGCCGAGGTCACCGCCACGGACCCGAGCGGCCTGGGCCTCGAGGATCTCTCCTCCGATGAGCCCGACATCGGCGCCGTCATCGATGCCTGCCTGACCCCGCCGTTCCTGGCCGACCGGCGCACCGTCCTCATCCGGGACCTGGGCCGGCTGCCGGCGGCCGACGTGGACCGCCTGGTCGCCTATCTGGACTCGCCCAGCGAAACCACCAGTCTGGTCCTGGCCGCCACCGGGGCCGTCCCGGCCCGCCTCCTGACCGCCGTGCGCCAGGTTGGCCACGTGGTCGACGCCGCCACGCCGTCGGGCAAGGGCCGGACCCAGTGGCTGGTGGCCCGGCTGCGAGAGGCCCCGGTCAACTTCGACGCCGCCGCCGGGGCGGCCCTGGGGGAACACCTCGGGGAGGACCTGGGCCGGCTGGCCGGGATAGTCGGCGCCGTCAGCGCCGCCTACGGGCCCGGGGCCAGAGTGGGGGTGACCGAGCTGGAGCCGTTCCTGGGCGAGGCCGGTTCGACGGCGCCCTGGGAGCTGACCGACGCCATCGACCGGGGCGATGCCGGCGCCGCCCTGGTGGCCCTGCACCGGCTCATGGGTTCGGGGGCCCGGCACCCCCTGGTGGTGCTGGCGACTCTGCACCGGCACTTCTCGGCCATGGCCAGGTTGGACGGGGCCGGGGTCACCAGCGACGCCGAGGCGGCCAGCCTGCTGGGCCTGCGCAGCACCTTTCCCGCCTCCAAGGCCCGCACCCAGGCCGGCCGGCTGGGCCATGCCGTCATCGCCAGGGCCATGGGCCTCATCTACGAAGCCGACATCGACCTGCGGGGCCGGACGGCCGTGCCCGGGGAGGCGGTGCTGGAGGTGCTGGTAGGCCGCCTGGCCCGCCTGGGGCCGCGCCGCAGCCAGCCCGGGGGGGCTAGGAGGAGGTCTGCTGGAGGCCGGTGATGCGGCGGACCAGGGCGGACTTCCGGTTGGCAGCCTGGTTCTTATGGATGATGCCTTTGGCCGCCGCCTTGTCCAGGCGCTTGATGGCCAGGCGAAGCGACTCGGTGGTGTTGTCCGCCCCGTCCTCGGCCGACCGCACAGCGTTCTTGACCCGGGTCTTGAGCTCGGAGCGAACGGCCTTGTTCCGCTCGCGCAGCCGCTCGTTCTGACGGTTCCGCTTGATCTGACTCTTGATGTTGGCCATGACTGTCCGGCGCTCGCTTACGAAGAGAAGGGTGTCACCGGGGCCTTGGGGCCATCCGGGAACCCGCAGATGCTAGCAGTTGACGGCCATATCCAGCCCGTAGGCTGGAGGGGTGCCCTCCCCCCGCATAGCCGTGGTCCCGCGCGGGGTGGACTGGGTGGAAGAGGCGGTGCTCTCGGCAGGGGGCACCCTGGTCGAGCCGGCCGAGGCGGAAGCCCTGGTCTGGATGGCGGCCTGGAGCGATGAGGGCCTGAGCGAGGCCCTGGAGGCGGGGCCGGACATCCGCTGGGTGCAGCTGCCCCTGGCCGGGGTGGAGGGCTTCGCGGGGACGGGCCGGTTCAGCGACGGCCGGACCTGGACCTGCGCCAAAGGCGTCTACGCCGACGCCGTGGCCGAACACGCCCTGGCCCTGGCCCTGGCCGGTATGCGCCACATCGGGGGGTCGGCCCGGGCCACCAGCTGGGCCCGGCCCACCGGCCGGGTCCTGCACGGCCGGGACGTCTGCATCGTGGGCGGGGGCGGCATCACCGAGTCCCTGTTGCGCCTGCTCGGACCCTTCGGCACCCGGAACGTGGTGGTCAGGCGCAGCCGTGACGCCCTGCCCGGGGCGGATCGGACCCTGACCCCCGAGCACCTGCTCGACGCCATCGGGATGGCCGACCTGGTGGTGCTGGCTCTGGCCCTCACCCCCGAGACGGAAGGTCTGATCGGCGCCGCCCAACTGGGCGCCATGCGCCCGGAGGCCTGGTTGGTCAACGTGGCCCGGGGCCGCCACATCCGCACCGATGACCTGGTCGACGCTCTGACCCGAGTGGCCATCGGCGGGGCCGCTCTCGACGTCACCGACCCCGAGCCGCTGCCGGACGGGCACCCGCTCTGGACCCTGCCCAACTGCATCATCACCCCGCATTCCGCCAACACTCCGGCCATGGCCGCCGCGCCCCTGTCGGAGCGCATCCGCCAGAACGTGGGCCGCTTCGGGAGGGGCGAGGAGCTGATCGGGCTCATCGACCCCGACCTGGGCTACTGAGCCGGCTGCCCCAGACCCGTGCCCTCCCACATCCGCAACCTGTCCATCATCGCCCACATCGATCACGGTAAGTCGACCCTGTCCGACCGCATCCTGGAGCTGACCGGGGCCGTCGACCCCCGGGATATGCGGGCGCAGTACCTCGACTCCATGGACATCGAGCGGGAGCGGGGCATCACCATCAAGGCCCAGAACGTGAGGGTCCACTGGCGCGACCACGTGCTGCATCTGATCGACACCCCGGGACATGTCGACTTCGGCTACGAGGTCAGCCGCAGCCTGGCCGCCTGCGAGGGCGTCATCCTCCTGGTGGACGCTTCCCAGGGCATCGAGGCCCAGACCCTGGCCAACTGCTACCTGGCCCTGGAGAACGATCTGGAGATCGTGGCCGCCCTCAACAAGATCGACCTGCCCGCCGCCGAGCCCGAGCGCCACGCCAAGGAGATCGAGAACGTCCTCGGCCTGGCCGCCTCCGACATCCTGCACATCTCGGCCAAGACCGGGGAGGGCGTGGCCGAACTGCTCGATGCGGTGGTCGAGCGCATCCCGCCTCCCGGCGGTGACCCGGATGCCGATCTGGCCGCCCTCATCTTCGACTCCTATTACGACCAGTACCGGGGCGTGGTCAGCTCGCTCCGCGTCATGGAGGGCACCCTCAAGACCGGGGCCCGGCTGCGGTTCATGCAGACCGGCGCCACCCACGACGTGGAAGAGATCGGGGTGCGCACCCCGGTGCCCCGGCCCGTGATCAGCCTGGGCCCGGGGGAGGTGGGTTACCTCATTGCCGGCATCAAGGATGTGGGGGAGGCCCGATCGGGGGAGACGGTAACTTTGGCGGCTCATCCGGTGGCCGAACCGCTGCCGGGGTACATGGATCCCAAGCCCATGGTCTTCTGCGGGCTGTATCCCGTGGACGGGGACGAGTACTCCGACCTGCGCGACTCACTGGAGAAGCTCCGGCTCAACGACTCCAGCTTCACCTACGAGCCGGAGACGTCCGGGGCTCTCGGTTTCGGCTTCCGCTGCGGGTTCCTCGGCCTGCTGCACATGGAAATCGTGCGGGAGCGCCTGGAGCGCGAGTTCGATCTGAGCCTGATCGCCACCGCTCCCTCGGTGGCCTACCGGGCCACGCTGGTGAACGGCGAAGTAGTCGAGGTGGACAACCCGTCCGACCTGCCCGCCCCCAATCTGCTCTCGGCCATCGAAGAGCCCTTCCTCAACGCCACCGTGCTGCTGCCCTCCGAGTACACCGGCACGGTGATGGAACTGTGCCAGTCACGGCGGGGCGACATGGTGAAGATGGAATACCTCTCCCCCGAGCGCATCGAGCTCATCTACCGCATCCCCCTGGCCGAGGTGGTGGTCGACTTCTTCGACCAGCTCAAGAGCCGGACCAAGGGTTACGCCAGCCTCGACTACGAGCCGGCCGGCTACGAGGCCTCCGATCTGGTCAAGATCGACGTCGTGCTCAACGGCGTGCCGGTGGACGCCTTCTCCACCGTCATGCACAAATCCAAGGCTTACGACTACGGCCGGCGCATGACCGAGAAGCTGCGCGAGTTGATCCCGCGGCAGCTCTTCGACGTTCCCATCCAGGCGTCCATAGCCGGGCGGATCATCGCCCGGGAGACGGTCAAGGCCAAGCGCAAGGACGTGCTGGCCAAGTGCTACGGCGGTGACATCACCCGCAAGCGCAAGTTGCTGGAGCGCCAGAAGGAAGGCAAGAAGCGGATGAAGTCCATCGGCCGGGTCGAAGTGCCCCAAGAAGCCTTCATCTCTGCCCTCCGCCTGGAGGATTAGACCCGGACGGAGGCCATGCGGTCCAGGGCTTCTTCGGCCTCGGCCACGAAGCGGCGGACGAGTTCGGCGGCCGGGACCAGCTCGCTGATGGCGCCCACGCCCTGGCCGGCCGGGTAGCACTCCTTGTCCGGGTCGACCTCGGCGTCCGGGCCCCCGCCGAGGTGCATCGCCCCGTCGGCGCCGGAGCGGCCGATCTGGTTGGGGAAGGGCTGCAGCTCATCGGTGTGGGTCTCCCACCACGTGTTGTAGGTGTTGCGCACCGCCCGCAGCGTCTTGCCCGTGTAGGCCCGGGTGATGACGGTGCCGTCCTCGTGGGTGCGGACCAGCGCCTCCTTGTAACCCGGCACCGAGCGGGCTTCGGGCGTGGCGATGAAGCGGGTGCCGACCCAGATGCCATCGGCGCCCAGGGCCAGGGCGGCGGCCAGGCCCCGGCCGTCGAAGATGCCCCCGGCCGCCACCACCGGGACCCGGTCCCCGACGGCGTCGACGATCTGGGGCACCAGGGGCATGGTGGCCACCTGCCCGGTGTGGCCGCCGGCCTCGGTGCCCTGGGCGATGACCAGGTCACAGCCGGCCTCGACGGCCCGGCGGGCGTGGTCGACCTTTCCGCACATGTTGGCCACCAGCAGACCGGAGCGGTGGCACTGCTCGATGACATCCCGGGGAACGCCCAGGCCGGCCACGAAGACGTTGGCGCCGGCCTCGACGATCTTCTCCACCTGGGCCCCCATGTCCCGGGAGGCGGCCGTGAGCAGATCGACGCCGAAGGGCTTGGACGTGGCCGCCCGCACCGCTGCCATCTCCGCGACCATCTGGTCCATCCCCATGGTGGAGGCGCCCAGGCAGCCGAAGCCCCCCGCCTCCGACACCGCCGTCACCAGGGCCGAGTAGGAGACCCCGCCCATGCCGGCCAGCATCACGGGGTATTCGATTCCGAGGACGTCGGTCAGTCGCGTGCGCATGGGCGACTTTCTAGCCGGTCCCGGCCGGGCCCCTCAGGCCGAGAGGAAGCGCAGGGCGGCGTCGATGGCCCGGAAGTCCTTGGGGGTGGCGAAGTGGTCCACCCCGGCCAGGCTGACGAACTCCACGTCCGGCAGCGCCTCCACCAGCGGATCGGCCGGCCCGGCGAAGTCCTTGTCCCCCAGGATCACCAGCACCGGACAGCTGACCCGGCCCAGGCGGGCGGCGTCGAGGGGCGGGGGTACCCGGCGCATCACGGCGGCCAGGGCTCGGCGGTCGTTACGGGGATCGGAGGCCATTTTTTCGAAGACCCGCAGGCCGATCTGATCGGGCGGGGCCCCGTGCTCGACGGCGTCGGCCAGGGCGTCGTTGGCCTCGTTGCGGAACAGGTTGGCGCCCACCCCCATGACCACCAGGCGGCCGAAGCGTTCGGGGTGGTCGCTGGCGATGGTGAGAAGGATGCGGGCCCCGAGGGAGAACCCGACGGCGTCGACCACGGGATGATCGGCGAAGCCGGCCATCACTTCGGCTTCCATCCCGGCGTAGGCGGCCGGGTCGGTGGGCTTCTCGGCGGTCCCGTGGCCGGGCAGGTCGTGGCCGATCACCTCCCGGCCCTCATCGGCCAGGAGATCGGGCCAGCCGTCCTCGGCCCAGCCGTGTTGGAAGGAGGACGCGAAGCCGTGGACCAGCACCACCGGGTTGGGCACGGGCGGCAGGCTATCCCCGGGCCACGGGGCCCGGTCTGGCACTCGGTAGACTCGAGTGCCAACGCGGCCCGGTAGAAGGAGGTGCCTGTGGACTCCGAGCTGGACGATCGCAAGGCGGCCATCCTGAGGGCCGTCGTCGAGGAGTACATCGAAACGGCCCAGCCGGTCGGCTCCGGCCACGTGGCCGGCCGCCCGGACGTGCCCGTGTCCTCGGCCACCGTCCGCAACGAGCTGGCCGCCCTGGAGAAGGAAGGCTTCCTGGTCCAGCCCCACACCTCGGCCGGGCGGATACCGACGGACAAGGGATACCGGTTCTTCGTCGATCGGCTGCAGGCCGGGCCCCTGGACCCGGCCGCCCGCCAGCAGGTCCGGGAGTTCTTCGCCAAGGCCCACGGGGAGTTGGAGCAGATGCTCCAGGACACCTCCCGGCTGCTGTCCCAGATGACCTCCTACGCCGCCGTGGTGGTCAGCCCGCCCACCGAGGCGGCCAGCCTGCGTTCGGTCCAGGTGGTCAGCCTGGCCCCCAAGCTGGCCCTGGTGGTGGCCGTCCTGTCCAACGGCAGCGTGGTCAAGCACAGCCTGGAACTGGCCGAGGAGGTCGCCCCCGAGCAGCTCGGGGCCCTGTCCGCCCACCTTTCCGCCCATCTGGTGGGCCGGGTGGCGCTGGACATGCCAGTGCTGCCCGCCACCGGGGACGAGTTGCTGGACCGCCTGGCCGGCCTGGCCACCCACGCCCTGAGCGACACCACCGGCCCCGATCACGAGCAGGTCTTCCTGGGGGGCGCCTCCCGCATGGCCTCGGCCTTCGACGCCGTCGACACCGTCCGCAGCGTGCTGGGGGCCCTGGAACAGCAGTACGTGGTGGTCTCCCTGCTCCGGGACGTCCTGGACCGGGGTCTGTCGGTGGCCATCGGCCATGAGCACGGCCTGCTCCCGCTGGCCGAGTGCGCGGTGGTGGTGGCCCCCTACGGCGGCGCCGGCGGGGACGGCCAGGGCACCATCGGGGTCCTGGGCCCGACCCGGATGAACTACCCCCAGGCCCTGGCGGCGGTGGCGGTGGTCAGCCAGCGCCTGGACCGCCGGCTGGAGGAAGGATGAGCCCGGCCGCCTCTGACGACTACTACGGGCTGCTCGGGGTCAGCCGCAACGCCTCCGAGGACGAGATCAAGCGGGCCTACCGCAGCCTGGCCCGCCAGCTCCACCCCGACACCCACGGGTCCACGCCCAACGCCGAGGCCGAGGAGCGCTTCAAGGCGGTCACGGTGGCCTACGAGACCCTGCGCGACCCCGAGCGCCGGCGCCGCTACGACATGTTCGGCCCCGACGGGGCCCGGGCCGGTGGAGCCGGGCCGGGGGGTATGGACCCCAACGCCTTCTTCGGGGGCGGGGGGCTCAACGACATCTTCGATGCCTTCTTCGGCGGCGCCGGAGGCGGAGGTTTCGGGGGGGCGGGGCGGCGGCCTTCGCCCCATCCCCGGGGGGCGGATGCCGAGGTGGCCCTGCAGCTGAGCTTCGAGGAAGCCGTCTTCGGGGCCCAGAAGGAGGTCTCCGTCCGCACCGCCGTGGTCTGCACCACCTGCTCGGGCAGCGGGGCCCGGCCCGGATCGACGCCCACCCGCTGCTCGGCCTGCGACGGGGCCGGGGAGGTCCGCCGGGTGCGCCAGTCCATCCTGGGCCAGGTCGTGACCGCCGCCCCCTGCCAGCGCTGCGGTGGTTTGGGCGAAGAGGTCCGCAGCCCCTGTGTCGACTGCGGCGGGGACGGCCGGCGCAGCGAGACCCGCACCTGGCAGGTGGACGTGCCCGCCGGCGTGGACCACGGGGTGACCCTGCGCCTCACCGGTCGGGGGCCGGTCGGGCCTCGCAACGGTCCGCCCGGGGATCTGTACGTGCATCTCATGGTCTCGCCCCATGAGCGGTTCCAGCGGGAGGGCTACGACCTCATCCAGACCGTCCACGTCTCCATGGCCCAGGCCGCCCTCGGGGTCCGGATGCCCTTCCAGACCCTGGACGGGGACGAGGAGCTGGAGGTGCCGCCGGGCACCCAGAGCGGACGCGTCTTCAAGCTCAGGGGCCGGGGGGTGCCCCGCACCGACGGCCGGGGCCGGGGCGACCTGCTGGTGCCGGTGGTCGTGGACGTGCCCAACGGGCTGTCGAAGGCGGAGGAGGAGCTGCTGCGTCAGTTCGCCGCCGAGCGGGGCGAGGAGGTCAACCCGCCCGACTCCGGGGGGATAAGGGCCCGGATCCGCTCGGCCTTCCGCTGAGCCGGTGAGCAGCTCCGGTCCCCATCCCGAGCTGCGCTCGGCCCCGGCCCACGTCTTCGTGGCCGACCTGGACGCCCCCGAACTCGACGAAGACGACTCCCACCACCTCACCCGCGTCCTGCGCCTCCGGCCCGGGGAGGCGGTGGGCCTCTCCGACGGGGCCGGGGCCTGGCGCCTGGGCCGTCTGACCCCGTCCGGGGTGGAGGCCGAGGGGCCGATCTCGGTTGACCCGGCCCCCCAGCCGGCCCTGGGCCTGGCCATCGCCCTGCCCAAGGGCGATCGGGGCGACTGGGCCGTACAGAAGGTGACCGAGCTGGGCGTCGATGAGATCATCGTCCTGGACGCCGCCCGCTCCGTGGTCCGCTGGGACGGGGACCGGGCCTCCCGGGGCACGGCCCGGCTCCGCCGGATCATCCGCCAGGCGGCCATGCAGGCCCGCCTCACCCGGCTACCCAGCCTGGCCGGACCTCTCACCGTGGCCCAGCTGCTCCAGCCGCCGGCGTCGGCCGGGGAGGCGGCGTCGGGCGTGGTCCCGCCCTCGGCCGCCCGAGGGGCGGCAGGCTGGGCGCCGGGCTGGGCGCCGGGCTGGGCGCCGGGCTGGGCGCCGGGCTGGGCCGCCGCTGAGCCGGGGGCCCCCCATGGGCCCGGCCTGGCCCAGCCCCGGATCCTGATCGGGCCCGAAGGGGGATGGGCGGACGGGGAGCTCCCGGCCGGCCTGGTCCGGGTGGGCCTGGGGCCTACCGTTTTGCGCACCGAAACGGCCGCCGTGGCCGCCGCCACCGTGCTCGGCCTGGCCCGGGCCGGCCTCTTAAGTTAGAACACTCTCAGTGGCAGATCGAACCTTCCCGGACATATGGGCAGGGAAACGGCCCGGAAACAGCAGGTTTGGTCCCTGGTAATTGGCACTAAGCGTGGTAAGGTTTCCGAATGACGGAAGAGTGGGACGACCCGGGATACGCCCGCCTAGTGGGCGAGCGACTCCGTGACGTGAGGAAACAGAAGGGCCTGTCCCTCCAGGCCGTCGAGGCCCGCTCCGACAAGGAGTTCAAAGCCTCCGTCCTGGGCGCCTACGAACGCGGTGAGCGGTCCATCTCCGTGCCCCGCCTCCAGCGGCTCGCCGCCATCTACAACGTCCCCGTCGACCAGCTCCTGCCCAAGCCGACCCCGGCGCCGGGCTGGGGCCCCGGCCTCATCGATCTGACCATGGACGAGCCGGCCGCCCGGGCCCAGTTCGTCGCAGCGGGTGCCGCCGGCGCCCCCGGCGCCCTGGATGGGAAGGTCGTCATCGACCTGTCCCGCCTCGAGGTCATCGAGGGCCCCGAGCGCGAGCTGCTGCGCCGCTACCTGGCCTCCATCCAGGTCCAGCGCCAGGACTTCAACGGCCGGGTGCTCACCATCCGGGCCGAGGACATCCAGGCCGTGGCCCGCCTCTTCGACCTCTCGGCCGTGGCCATGCGCGAGCGCCTGGACGACCTGGGCCTCTGCCTCCACCGCTGAACGACCCCTTCGGGGTCTACGTCCACATACCTTTCTGCGCCGCCCGCTGCGGCTACTGCGCCTTCGCCACCTGGGACGACCGGGGCGAATTGACCGCCGCCTACCTCCACGCCCTCTCCACCGAGATCGGGCTGGCGGTGTCCGAAGGCCGCCTGGTCGAGGCCACCAGCGTCTTCTTCGGCGGGGGCACCCCTTCCCTGGTCCCCGCCGAGGGCCTCACGGCCGCCCTGGCCCTCATCCCCCTGGCCCCGGGGGCCGAGGTGACCGTGGAGTGCAACCCCGACACCGTCGATGACGACCTCATGGCCGCCTACCGCCAGGGCGGCGTCACCCGTATCAGCATGGGGGTCCAGAGCCTGGATCCCTCCGTGCTGGCCGGACTGGGCCGGACCCATACCCCGGCCAACGTGGCCCCGGCCGTGGCCGCCGTGCAGCGGGCCGGTTTTGCGTCTTTCAACCTCGACCTCATCTACGGGGTGGCCGGGGAGACCCTGGTCTCCTGGGAGGCGACCCTGCGGGGGCTGCTCGACCTGGGCCCGCCCCACATCAGTGCCTATGCCCTGACGGTGGAGCCGGGGACCCCTCTGGCCGGCCAGCCCGAGCGCCACCCGGACCCCGACCTCCAAGCCGACATGTACCTGGCCGCCGTCGAGGCCCTGGGGGCGGCCGGCCTGGACTGCTATGAGATCTCCAACTTCGCCCGGCCCGGACACGAGTGCCGCCACAATCTCCTGTACTGGTCCCAGGGCGACTACCTCGGCTTCGGGGCCGCCGCCCACTCCCACCGCCGGGGCCGGCGCTGGTGGAACCTGCGGACTCCCGAGCGCTACATCCGTGCCGTGACGGCCGGCCTTTCCACCGAGGCGGCCGGGGAGGAACTGGACGGTCCCACCCGGGCCACCGAGGCCCTGACCCTGGCCCTGCGCACCCGCACCGGCGTCCCGGCCGAGGCCCTGGCCGATCTGCCCGTCCTCCTGGACGAGGGCCTGGTCCAGCTGGACGACGCCAACGGGCGAGCCGTTCTCACGCCCCGGGGCCGGCTCCTGGCCAATGAGGTGGCCGTCCGGCTCAGATAGCCCCGACGGGCACGGGGACCCTGGGGTTACGCTCGGCCGATGGAAACGGAGTGGCTGAGCACCAGGGACGCCGCCCAGCGGGTGGGCGTGACCCTGCGCACCCTCTATCGCTTCATCGACGAGGGTCTGGTGCCGGCTTACAAATTCGGCCGGGTCATCCGCCTCAAAGCCGCCGATGTGGACGTTTTCATCGAGTCGTCCCGGATCGTGCCCGGCACCCTCGAGCACCTCTATCCGGACCTCAAGCCGCCCGACCCCGGGGATTAGGGCCCGCCCGCTCCGGCGGCTACTTGAACCAGATGCGCTGGTAGGAGCGACTGTGGGGGTGGAGCAGCAGGGCGATCAGGGCCACCTGGATCATCAGGCTCAACAGCAGCTGGCCGAAGATGGCACCGCCCGACAGCTGGACGAGCAGGACCAACGGGATCACGGCGGCCACGATGGCGACTCCGTAACCCCACTTGCGTTCGTTGGCCACGCCGTAGCCGCCCCCGACCTCGGCTGCCACCAGCAGCAGGCGCAGGGGCAGGAGGCCGCCGGTCCCGAAGCCGAGCAGGGTGAAGGCGGCGTTGAGGTACAGGAGGATGACGGCCACCTGAAGGGTCTGGGGCTGGGTGTTGTTGATCCAGCGGGACTTCCTCATCCGATTCAGTGTGCCCCAACTCCGAGCTCGACCGGAACCGGGACCGCCTCCCGGGCGGCCAGCTGGCCGCAGGCGGCGTCGATCCGGGTGCCCCGGTTGCGCCGGACGGTGGCGTTGACCCCGAAGGTCACCAATCGGTCCCGGAAGGCGGCCACCGCCGCCGGGCTGGAACCGACGGTCGGATAGCCCGGGGTCGGATTGAGCGGGATGAGGTTGACGTGGGCGCCGAGGGGCAGGGCCAGATCGGCCAGTTCGGCCGCGTCCGGGGCCCGGTCGTTCACCCCGGCTATGAGGGCCCACTCGAAGGACACCCGCCGGCCGGTCGAACCCAGGTAGTCCCGGGCCGCCGCCATCAGCTCGGCTATCGCATAGCGCCGGTTGAGCGGGACCAGCTCGTTTCTCAACCCGTCGTTGGCGGCGTGGAGGGAGATGGCCAGGTTGACCGGGAGGCTCTCTTTGGCCAGGCGCCGGATGCCGGGCACCACCCCCACGGTGGAAATGGTGATGTGGCGGGCCGAGATGCCCAGGTCCCCATGCAGGCGCTCGACCGCCGCCCAGACCCGGGCGTAGTTGGCCATGGGCTCGCCCATCCCCATGAACACGACGTTCCCGGGCCGCAGCGGCCGGCCGTCGGCCGCCTCCCGCCGGGCCGCCCCGGCCGCCACCACCTGCTCCACGATCTCGCCCACGCTCAGGTGGCGGGTGAAGCCGGCCTGCCCGGTGGCGCAGAACCCGCAGCCCATGGCGCAGCCGGCCTGGCTCGACACGCACACCGTCGAGCGGGTCCCGTAGTCCATCAGCACGGTCTCCACCCTGGCCCCGTCGGCCAGCTCCCAGAGCCACTTGACGGTGCTGCCCCGGTCGGCCCGGCTGACCGCCACCGGCTTCAACGCCGGCGACAGGGCCTCCTCGGCCTCCAGCCGCCTCCGCAGCTTGGCCGGCAGCGAGCTCAGCTCACCGGGAGACACCAGCTGGCGGTAGAGGGCGTCCCACACCTGGTCGACCCGGTAGCGGGGCTCACCGTCCAGGAGCTCGGCCAACTCCTCCCGGCCCAGGTCGTATCGGGCCACCGGTCAATCCTACCGGCCCCCCTCTCCGGCTCGGCGGCCACTGATCGTGGCCTGCGCCCCAGGTTCGGACGCGGAGAGCGGCGCGGAATGAGGGATGCAACTTGAAGAGACACCCCCGGATTTCGTGTTTTGTCGACTAGTGGTGAATATATATTCGTTCCGTAACACTTCTGAAATATAAAAGGGGGCGCCGGTTCAAACTGCATAGGCCGGTACGCCGGTAGCGTTCCGCCCGTGGCCCAGTCCTATGAAGACCACCACCATCGCGACATAACCGGGGGGGCGGCTCGGGCCGCCGTGTTCGGGATCAGCGACGGTCTGGTCACCAACGTCTCGCTGATCCTCGGGGTAGCCGGGGCCGCTCCGGGCGGGCACATCGTGCGACTGGCCGGCGTGGCCGGGCTGGTGGCGGGAGCCTTCTCCATGGCGGCGGGGGAGTTCGTTTCCATGCGGGCCCAGTCCGAGCTTCTCCAGCGCGAGCTCGACAACGAGCGGCTGGAGCTGGCCCGCAACCCGGCCATGGAACAGAAGGAACTGGCCAAGATCTACGAGGGCCGCGGGCTCGACACCGGGACAGCCTTCGAGATGGCCGGCCTCATGATGCGCGACCCCCACATGGCCCTGGAAACCCACGCCCGGGAGGAGCTCGGGGTCAATCCATCCTCCTTGGGTTCGCCCATCCAGGCGGCGGGTTCATCTCTGGTCACCTGCGCGGTGGGGGGCTTCGTCCCCCTGCTGCCGTGGCTGTTCACCAACGGCCTGGCCGCCATCATCGCCACCATCATCCTGGCCGCCGCGCTGGCGATCCTGATCGGGGTGGCCCTGGCCGTCTTCACCGGTCGCTCGGTGGTCAAGACAGTGGCCCGCCAGCTCCTCGTGTCCGCGGTGGCCGCCGCCGTGACCTACGGGATCGGGGCCCTGGTCGGCGTCTCCGGCGCCGCTTAGGGGGCCTAAGACCCGATCCGGGGGCAGTAGTCGTTGAGTAGGCAGTCGGCGCAGCGGGGTTTACGGGCCACGCACACCTTCCGGCCGTGGAGGATGAGCCGGAGGCTGAGGGAGCCCCTTTCGAGGGGGGGGACCATCTGGTTGAGTTCCAGTTCGACCTTGACCGGATCGGTCAAAGTGGTGAGCCCCAGGCGCTTGGACAGACGCAGCACATGAGTGTCCACGGGCAGGCCAGGTAAGCCGAGGGCGACCGAGCGCACCACGTTGGCCGTCTTGCGACCCACGCCCGGGAGGGTGACCAGATCCTCGATGGCGTGGGGCACCTCGCCCCCGAAGTCCGCCTCCACCGCCGAGGCCATCCCGACCAGGGCCTTGGTCTTGCTGCGGAAGAACCCTGTCGACTTGATCACGCCCTCGACCTCGGCCGGGTTGGCCCGGGCCAGGTCGCCGGGCGTGGGCCAGCGCCGGAAGACCTCGGGGGTGACCATGTTGACCCGCTCATCCGTGCACTGGGCCGAGAGGATGGTGGCCACCAGCAACTGGAACGGGCCGTCGTGGGTGAGGGCGCACAGCTCGGCGGCTGAGCCGGGGTACTCCCCGCCCAGGCGGGCCAGGGTCTCCCGGGCGCGGCCCTGGGGCGAACGGGGCCGGGCCATGCTGGCAGGGTAACCACCACCCCAGCCGGTACGGTGCCGAGCGTGCACCGCCTCGAGGTCAAGCGACAGATGGGCAAGGTCGACATCGCTGCCGTGGCCGAGCTGCTGGAGGTGGCCGAGGCCCACGATCACCATCCCGCCCTCGGGGATCATCAGTGGCTGGACCTGGTCCATGGGGGGCGGAGGGACTTCGCCGGGCTGGTGGCCTGGGAGGCCGAGCACGAACACCCGGTGGGGTACGCCCAGGTGAGCCGGGGCTCGGGCAACTGGGCCCTGGAGTACGTGGTCGATCCGCATTGGCGCAGCCCGGAGAGCACCATCGGTCTGGACCTGGTGCGATCCGCGCTCGAGGTGGTGGGGGACCAGGGCGGCGGCCATGTTCACATGTGGGTCCACCACGCCGGCCCGGAGGACGACGTCCTGGCGACGGCGGTGGGGCTGAGCCGGGGCCGGGAGCTGTACCAGATGCGCCGGCCTCTTCCGTTACCCGAGGACAGCCCGACGGTTCCCACCCGGGCCTTCGTCCCCGGTCAGGACGAGCGGGCCTGGCTGGAGGTCAACAACCGGGCCTTCGCCTGGCATCCGGAGCAGGGCGGGTGGGACCTCGACACCATCCTCCAGCGCGAGGGAGAGGCCTGGTTCGACCCGGAGGGCTTCCGGCTGCACGAAAGGGACGGGCGGCTGGCCGGCTTCTGCTGGACCAAGGTGCATGCCGACCACCAGCCCCCGCTCGGGGAGATCTACGTGATAGCCGTGGACCCCGACTTCCAGCATGAGCATCTGGGGCGACCCCTGGTGGTCAGCGGGCTGGAGTGGCTGGCCGGCCAGGGACTACGGACCGGGATGCTCTACGTCGATGCCGGTAACGAGCCGGCCGTGAACCTCTACCGCTCCCTGGGCTTCGAGGTCGAGCACTCCGACCAGGCCTACGTAGGCGACATCCCGGCCCGCTGACCCGGCCGGTCAGGCGGGACGCTTGGGGTCGGCAGCCACGATCTTGTCAAGGCGGCGGACGGCGTGGTGGAGCTGGCGGTCGACGGCGGCCAATTCGCCGGCCACATCCTCCCGGCGGGCGGTGGCGAAGGCGTCGGCCATGGTGCCGACCCGGCGGCGAATCTCCTCCAGGGCGGTGCTGAGGGAGGACAGCTCGGCGGCGGGGACGCTCATGGCTCTGGTCTAGCCGATCCGGGGTCGACTCGATCCGGCCGGCGGGCATAAGTCGCTGGGGTCGCCAATGGGCCTCCGGTAGCATCCGGCGTCCAATGTTGCAGCGACTCGACCTGCGCGGCCGGGGCGACCGCCTGACGGCGTCCCTGCCCCGTCCGGCCGCCGCCGACAACCCGCCGCTGGAAGCGGTGAGGAAGATCATCGCCGAGGTGCGCCAGGGCGGGGACCGGGCCCTACGGGAGTTGACGGCCCGTTTCGACCGGGTCGAAGTCGAATCGCTGCGTGTGTCCCCCGAGGCGATGAAGGAGGCGCTGGAGTCGATCCCGGCCGGGCTGCGCACCGCCATGGAGGCCGCTCTGGACAACGTGGAGGCGTTTCACCGCTCCCAGCACCTGGAGAACAGCCGCTACGAATCCGGCGGCGTGGTGGTGCGCGAGTCGATGGTGCCGGTCGACCGGGCCGGCCTGTACGTGCCGGGGGGCCGGGCCGTGTATCCCTCGACGGTGCTGATGACGGCGGTGCCGGCCCGGGTGGCCGGGGTGCCCGAGCTGGTCCTGTGCGTTCCTCCCGGTCCCGACGGCCGGGTGCCGGCGCCGACCCTGGCGGCGGCCGCCCTGGCCGGAGTGGACGAGGTCTACGCCCTCGGGGGCGCCCAGGCCATCGCGGCCATGGCCTACGGCACCGAGTCCATCCGCCCCGTGGACGTGATCGTGGGTCCGGGCAACATCTACGTGTCCGTGGCCAAGGCCGAGGTGGCCGGGCGGGTGGGGATTCCCAATGGCTTCGCCGGGCCGTCCGAAGTGGTGGTGGTGGCGGACGAGACGGCGCCGGTGGATTGGGTGGCCATCGACGTAGTTGTTCAGGCCGAGCACGGCCCGGACGGTCTGGCCTGGCTGGTCACCTGGTCGGAGGCCACGGCCGACGCGGTCAGCGCCGCGGTGGAACGCCTGGTGGCGGAGTCACCCCGCCGGGCGGAGATCGAATCCACGCTGCGCGACGGCGGTTACGCGGTGGTGGTGGACGGACCCGAGGAGGCCATGGCCGTGTCCAACGCCATCGCCCCCGAGCACCTGGAGATCATGACCGCCGACCCCGAGGCCCTGGTTCCGCTGGTCCGTTGTGCCGGGGCCGTGTTCCTGGGCGCCAACGCCCCGGCCAGTCTGGGCGACTACGCCGCCGGCCCCAGTCATGTGTTGCCGACCTACGGGACGGGACGCTTCGCCGGTGGGCTGAGGGTGGACGACTTCGTCAAGAAGATCCACTTCGTGTCCGTGGACGACGCCGGCCTGGCCCGGTTGAGCCCCACCGTGGCGGCCATGGCCGATGCCGAAGGACTGGCCGCCCACGCCGCCTCCGTTCGCATGCGGGCGCCTCGGGGGCCGGCGTGAGCGGCGGCGGGGCCACCGGCGGCGGGGCCGGCGGGCTGCCGGTGGCGCCTCGGGACGACCTGGCCCTGGTGGAGGGGTATCACAGTCCCCAGGTGGATGTGGAGGTGCGGCTCAATACCAACGAGGCGCCTTTGCCGCCGCCGGCGGGCTTCGTGGAGGCGCTGGCCGATGAGGTCAAGCGGATCGCCTTCAACCGCTACCCGGACCGCTCGGCCCGGGACCTGCGGGCGGCGCTGGCGGAGTTGCACGGGGTGAAGGCGGAGCAGATCTTCGCCGCCAACGGATCCAACGAGGTGATCCAGTGCCTGTTGCTGGCCTTCGGTGGCCCGGGCCGGTCGGCGGCGGTGTTCGAACCGACCTATCTGCTGCACACCCACATCGCCAAGATCACCGGGACCCAGGTGCACACCGGTCGGCGGGCCGATGACCTGTCGCTGGACCTGGCTGAGTTCGACCGGGTCAACTCCGCCCACCGTCCGGCGGTGACGTTCATCTGCTCGCCCAACAACCCCACCGGGCGCTCCGAGTCACGGGAGGTGATCGAGGCGGTGGTCGGCCGGGCCGCCGGGCTGGTGGTGGTGGACGAGGCCTACGGGCAGTTCGCCCGCTGGTCGGCCCTGCCCCTCGTCTCCGATGACGGCCGGGTGGTGGTGGTGCGCACCTTTTCCAAGACGTGGTCGATGGCCGCCAACCGGCTGGGTTATGTGGTGGCGCCGGCGGGGGTGGTGTCAGTGCTCGAGGAGGTGGCCCTGCCCTATCACCTCGACTCCGTCAAGCAGGCGGCCGGGCGGGTGGCGCTGCGGTTCCGGGCCGAGATGGAGGCGCGCATCGCCGGCGTGGTGGAGGAGCGGGGCCGCATAGCCGCCCGGCTGTCGGAGCTCGACGTGCAGACGTGGCCTTCCGACGCCAACTTCATCCTTTTCCGACCTCTGCACCAGGGGCCGAAGGAGGTGTGGTCCGGACTGGTCGAGCGTTCCGTGCTGGTGCGGGACTGCAGCGGTTGGCCCGGGTTGGAGGGCTGCCTCCGGGTGACGGTCGGCACCCCCGAGGAGAACGGGCGCTTCCTGAGCGCGCTGACGGAGGTACTGGCATGACCCGACGGGCCACCCGCACCCGGGAGACCAAAGAGACGCGCATCAACGTCGAGGTGGATCTGGACGGAAGCGGGGAGAGCGAGGTCTCCACCGGCATCCCCTTCTTCGACCACATGATCGCGCAGCTGGGCCGCCACGGCGGCTTCGATCTGCGGGTGTCGGCCGCAGGGGACCTGGAGGTGGACACCCACCACACCATCGAAGACGTCGGCATCAGCCTGGGCGAGGCGGTGCGGGAGGCGTTGGGGGACAAGGTCGGAGTCCGCCGCTTTGCCTCGGTGTCATTGCCCCTGGACGAGGCGCTGGTGGACGTGGCCCTGGACCTGTCCGGCCGGGCCTATCTGGTCTATGAGGTGGAGTTCCCCCTGGACGCGGTGGCCCTGGGCGTACCCGCCTTCGAGCCTCAGCTGGCCGAGGAGTTCTGGCGGGCCTTCACCACCGCCGCCGCCCTGACCCTGCACATCCGCATGCGGGCCGGGCGCAATACCCATCACATCCTGGAGGCGTCCTTCAAGGGGGTGGCCCGGGCCCTTCGGGACGCGGTGCGGGTGGAGGGAACGGCGGTACCGTCGACCAAGGGCGCCCTGTAGGTGATTGCCGTCCTGGATTACGGGATCGGAAACCTCCGCTCGGCCGAGAAGGCCCTACAGCGGGCCGGGGGCGACGCCCGCCTGACCTCCGACCCGGAGGAGGCCGCCGCCGCCGAGGGAGTGGTGCTTCCGGGCGTGGGCGCCTTCGGCCGCTGCCTGGGAGCGCTGCGGGCCTCGGGGCTGGACCGGGCCGCCCTGGCGGCGGTGGAGAGCGGTAAGCCGTTCATGGGGATCTGCGTCGGGATGCAGATGCTCTACGAGTCTTCCGAGGAGGACCCTGAGGCGCGAGGGCTGGCCGTCCTACCCGGCCGGGTGGTGCGCCTACCCGAAGGCGAAAAGCACCCGCAGATGCAGTGGAATCAGGTTCACGCCGTGCGGGATGACAGTCGGCTCCTCCAAGGCTGCGGACCGGCGCCGTGGTTCTACTTCGTGCACTCCTACGCCCCGGAGATCTCCGAGGCGGTGGTGGCCACCTGCGACTACGGGGGCCCGGTGACGGCGGCGGTGGAGACCGGGAACGTCTGGGCCACCCAGTTCCACCCCGAGAAGTCGGGGCCGGCGGGTCTGAGACTGTTGGGCAACTTCGTCGTCGCCTGCGCGGCCTGAGTGGACCTGTATCCCGCCATCGACCTGCGGGCCGGGCGCTGCGTGCAGCTGTCCCAGGGCGACTTCGAGCGCGAGCGCGTCTACGGGGACGACCCGGTGGCGGTGGCCCAGTCGTTCGTGAAGTCAGGGGCGAAGTGGATCCACATGGTCGACCTGGATGCGGCCCGCACCGGTGAGCCTCTCAACCGTCACCTCATCGCGGCGGTGGCGGCGGCCGTGGACGTGCCGGTGCAGGCCGGTGGCGGGGTGCGCACCCCGGAAGCGGCCGGGGATCTGTTGAGCAAGGGCGTGACCCGGGTCGTCATCGGCACGGCCGCCTTCAGTTCGCCCGGGCTGGTGGAGGAGGTGGCCGGGAGTCACCCCGGCGCCGTGGCGGTCGGTCTCGACCACCGCCCCGCCGCCGGCGCCCCGGGCCGGCGGGAGGTGGCCCTGGCCGGATGGCAGCAGGGCTCGGGCGTGGAACTGATGGAAGCGGTGGAGGCCATGGTCGGCGCCGGGGTGGCAGCGCTGGTGGTGACCGACATCGCCCGGGACGGGATGCTGGGCGGACCCGATCTCAGGGGAATGGCCGAGGTGCTGGCGGCGTCCGCCGGCCGGGTGGATGTGATCGCCTCCGGGGGGGTGTCCCGGGCCGATGACATAACCGAACTGGCCGGCCTGGAAGTGGACGGGCATCGTCTGGCCGGAGTGATAGTCGGCACCGCCATCTATGAGGGCCGCCTGACGGTGGAGGAGGGGGTGGCCCGGTGCGCACGGTGAGGGTGATCCCCTGCCTGGATGTGGACGCCGGCCGGGTGGTGAAGGGGGTCCAATTCGAGAACCTGCGCGACGCCGGGGACCCGGTGGAACTGGCCTCCCTCTACGCCGACCAGGGTGCCGATGAGGTCGTCTTCCTCGACATCACCGCCTCCTCCGAGGGTCGGGACACCATGGTCGAAGTGGTCAGGGAGACGGCCGAGCAGGTGTTCATCCCGCTCACCGTCGGAGGTGGAGTCCGCAGCGTGGACGACGCCCGGGCCCTGTTGAGAGCGGGGGCGGAGAAGGTGGGGGTCAATTCGGCGGCGGTGGCCGACCCCGCCCTGATCCGGCGCATGGCCGAGGAATTCGGCTCCCAGTGCGTGGTCGTCTCCCTCGACGCCAGACGGGTGGGGCCCCAGGGATCGGGCCGTTACGAGGTGTACACCCACGGCGGGCGCAACCCGAGTGGGATCGACGCCGTGTCCTGGGCCCGGATCTGTGAACGGCTGGGGGCGGGGGAGATCCTGCTCACCAGCATGGATGCCGACGGCGGCCAGGCGGGCTTCGACCTGGGGCTGACCCGGCTGGTGGCCGACGCCTGCCGCATCCCGGTGGTGGCCAGCGGAGGGGTCGGCCGCCTTCAGGATCTGGTGGACGGGGCCTTACAGGGTGGCGCCGATGCGGTGCTGGCGGCGTCGATCTTCCACTACGGCCGCCACACCGTGGCCGAGGCCAAGGCCTACATGGCCGAGCGGGGGGTGCTGGTCCGCCCGGTGGAGTGAGGGCCGGCGGCCTGGGCCCGCCGCCGGGCGCCGGCGGCCGGCTCAGGCCAGGCTGCGCAGCCAGGTCAGGACGATCTCGGCCACCCGGTCGGTCCGCCCCACGAAGAAGTGATCCGCCCCCTCCACCACGTGCATCTCCACGTTGGCCCAGCCGGCCAGGATGGGCCGGGCCGCCTCGGGGGTGCGGAACTGGTCGTTGCTGGCGATGACGAAGCACTTGGGCCTGGGGTCGGCGGCGGCGCCCATGGTGTCGGGGTCGAGGATGCGCAGGGGGGGAGCCACCGGGGCCCAGCCGCTGAGCCGGGAGTCCACCACGGCCAGGGATGTGTCGGCCCCGAAGGACCAGCCGGACAGGGCCAGGGGCAGGCCCTCGGTGATGCCGGCCAGGGCGTCGATGGCGGCCAGGATGTCGCGCTGCTCACCGACCCCGCCGTCGTGGGTGCCCGTGGATCCCTCTACTCCCCGGAAGTTGAAGCGCAGGGTGGCGACCCCGGCGGCCGGGAGGGCGGAGAAAAGAGCCCCGGTCACCAGGGAGCGCATGTTGCCTCCCCGGGTCGGATGGGGATGGGCCAGGACCACGGCCGCCCACGGGTCGGCGGGCACCGACAACTCGGCCTCCAGCACCGGGCCGTCCTCGACCCGCAGTTCTAAGGGTTCGATGGCCACCGGCGGGCACGGTACCGTGCAGGGTGGCCAAGGGACAGAAACAGCCCATCACCATGCTGGCCGACCGGGTGTTGGTACAGGTGCCGGGGGCCGAGGGCGAGCGCAAGTCCCGGGCCGGGATCCTGATCCCGGCCACCGCCCAGGTGTCCAAGCGGCTGGCCTGGGCCGAGGTGGTGGCGGTGGGCCCCCACGTCCGCACCATCAAGCCGGGCGATCTGGTGCTGTTCAACCCCGAGGACCGCTACGAGGTGGAGGTCCAGGGTGAGGAGTACCTCCTCATGCGCGAGCGCGATCTGCACGCGGTGGCCTCCGACCGCCTCGATGCCGAGACGGGGCTGTACCTGTGAGCGACACCCGGGCCACGCCCATCCCGGTCATCGAGGAGGAGGTGGCCGGCATCGCCTTCAACGCCGAGGGACTGGTGCCGGCGGTGGTGCAGGAGGCCGGGACCGGCCGGGTCTTGATGATGGCGTGGGTGAACGCGGAGTCGCTCAGAAGGACGCTGGAGACGGGGCGGACGTGGTTCTGGAGCCGGAGCCGCCAGGAGTACTGGTGCAAGGGCGAGACTTCGGGCGATCGGCAGTGGCTGCGGGAGGCCTACTACGACTGCGACGGGGACACGCTGTTGTTCGTGGTCGAGCAGGACGGGGCCGGGGCCTGCCACACCGGTAACTACAGCTGCTTCTACCGTTCCTTCGGTGGCAGCGCTGAAGCCCGATAGGGAGGCCTTCCACTCGCTGGCCGCCCACCACACGGTGGTGCCGGTGTGGAGCGAGCTGGTGGCCGATCTGCAGACGCCGGTAGCCGCCTTCATGCGCCTGGCCGGGGACGGGCCGGGCTTCCTGCTGGAGTCGGTGGAGCACGGGGAGCGCTGGGCCCGCTTCTCCTTCGTGGGCCGGGGCCACCGGGCCCGGCTGGTGGTGCGGGGCGGTCGGGTGGAAGTCGAAGGCGAACTGCCGGCGTCGGTGCCGACCGATCAGGGGGCGCTGGGCGCCCTGGAGGCGCTGCTCGGGGAGTACCGCTCCCCGCCCATGCCCGAGCTTCCCCCTTTTTACGGCGGGGTGGTCGGCTACCTCGGTTACGACGTGGTGCGGGAGGTCGAACACCTGCCCGACCACCCGGCCGATGACAACGGCCTGCCCGACGCCGTGCTGGTGGTCACCGGCTCGGTGGCCGCCTTCGACCACTGGCGCCAGCGGGCCTTTTTGATCGAGAACGTGGTGGTCGAGCCGGGTTGGACCACTGCGCAACTCGATGCCGCCTACGACCGGGCGGCCGCCTCCATCGACCGGATGGCCGCCGACCTGGCCGCACCCCTGGCCGAGGGCCCGGCCCAGCCCCCCGACCCCGAAGACCCCCGGCCCGATGTCAGGCGCAACCTCACCTCGGCCGATTACGCCGCGGCGGTGGAGGTGGCCAAGGACCACATAGTCGAAGGGGACATCTTCCAGGTGGTGCTGTCCCAGCGCTTCGATCTCGATCTGGGCGCATCCGATATCGACCTGTACCGGGCCTTGCGCCAGGTCAACCCCAGTCCCTACATGTACCTGCTGCGCCATCCGGAGCTGAGCGTGGTTGGTTCATCCCCCGAGCCCATGGTGCAGCTGCTGGACGGACGGGTCATCTCCCGGCCCATAGCCGGCACCCGCCGGCGGGGCCGCACCGAGGAACACGACCGGCGGATGGCGGCCGAGCTGGTGGAGCATCCCAAGGAGGTGGCCGAACACATCATGCTGGTGGATCTGGCCCGCAACGACGTGGGCCGGGTGGTCGACTTCGGCACCGAGCACGTGGATGAACTCATGACCCTCGAGCGTTACAGCCACGTGATGCATCTCACCTCCCAGGTCTCGGGCCGCCTCAGGAGTGGCCTCGGGCCGATCGACGTACTCCGGGCCACCCTCCCGGCCGGCACGGTGTCGGGGGCGCCCAAGGTGCGGGCCATGGAGATCATCGACCGGCTGGAGCCGACCAAGCGGGGCCCGTATGCGGGCGTGGTCGGATACGTGGACTTCTCCGGGAATCTGGATACGGCCATCGCCATCCGCACCATGATCGTGATGCCCGACGGGCGGGCCATGATCCAAGCCGGGGCCGGCATCGTGGCCGACAGCGATCCGGCCGATGAGGACCTGGAGTGCCAGAACAAGGCGGCCGCCCTGCTGGCGGCCGTGCCGGCGGCCCGGCGCATGGCTTCGTCCCGGGTGCGATCGTGACCGCGGAGGAGATGGCCGGCCTGGAGCAGGACTATCACGCCCTGCGCCACGACGCCGGGGTCATCGATCTGCCCCGAGATTTCATCCGGGTGTCGGGGCCCCAGGCCCTCGAGTACCTGCAGGGCCAGCTGAGCCAGGACGTGGAGAAACTGCCGGTGGGCGACTCGGCCCTGTCACTGATCCTGGAGCCGCAGGGCAAGGTGTCGGCCCTGGTGCGGGTCACGCGGGCGGCGGAGGACGAGCTGGTGCTGGACTTCGACGCCGGCTTCGAAGAGGTGGTGCTGGCCCGGCTACAGCGTTTCAAGCTGCGGACCAAGGCCGACATCGAGGTGCTGGCCGACTGGCGGTGCCTGGCCGTACGGGGCCCTCGGGCGGCGGAAGTCATGATCTCGGCCACGGCGCCGGCCGGCGAAGGGCTGCGTTCTGTATTCCCCTGGCCCGGGCTGGAGGGGATCGACCTCCTCGGTTTAGACCCGGTGGCGCCCGACGGTGTCCGCCGGTGCGGACCGGGCGCCTATCAAGCAGCGCGCATCGAGGCCGGGCTGCCGGTGATGGGGGTGGAGCTGGATGACAGGACCATCCCGGAGGAGTCCGGGGTGGTGGAGGCCACCGTGTCGTTCACCAAGGGATGTTTCACCGGCCAGGAGCTGGTGGCCCGCATCGACGCCCGGGGCGGGAACGTTCCCCGCCGGCTGCGGGGTGTGGTGCTGGCCGGCGGCGTCGGCGCCGTGGTCACAACTTTCACGCCCGGAGCGGTGGTTACGGTCGACGGCGCCGATGTCGGGCGACTGACCAGCACGGCCTATTCGCCGGAGTTGGGGCCGGTTGCCTTGGCTTACATCAAGCGGGGCCACGAGGTTCCCTTCCGGGCCGAGGTGGCGATGGGTGACGCAACCGCCGCCGTCGAGACCCGGGCCCTACCCCTCGGAGGCGACCGGTGAAGGGCCGCCTCTTCGGTATCGCCATGGTGGCGGGCCTGGTCCTGGCCGGTTGCGCCACTTCGGGCGTGCCGGATCTGCCGGCGGTGCCAACCACGGTGCCCGCGGTGCCAACCACGGTGTCCACCGATACGGGCGGAGCCGTTCTGCAGTCCGTAGCCGGGGTGACCACCAGCACCTCGGTGGTGTTGGGGCCGGGCACGTCGGGGCTCAACGGGGCGGTGACCGGGCCCAGCGGGCCGGTGGGCGGAGCCACGGTGGAAGTGGACCGGGTGACCCAGCCTGGGGTCACCCCGGCCACCGATCGCATCACCACCGCCGCCGATGGGTCCTGGTCCCTGACCGGGATTCTGGGCGGGGCCTACATCCTGCGGGCCTGGCGGACGCCCGACCTGGCCATCACCCAGCCGGTCAGCATCTTCCTGGCCCAGGGCGAGAACCGGTCGGTGCAGATGCAGATGCAGCAGTACACCGGGATGGTCGTCTCGTCATCGATGGCCCCGAACCCGCCGCTGGTGGGTCAGCCCTCCAACCTGGTGGTGCTGGTCACCAACACCAATGTGGACGCCAACGGGGTGGTGCGCTCCGTCCCGGTCCCGGGCACCGAGGTGGAGCTGATCGGCTCGGCGGCCTGGGCGGTCAACACCGCCAATCCGACCACCACCGGTAACAACGGGGAGGCGGCCTGGCAGTTGACCTGCACCGCCAGCGGCAGCCAGCCTCTTTCGATCACGGTGAACAGCGCCACCACCGAGACCCTGGACAACGTGGACGCCTGTCAGTTCCCCCCGACCACGACCACCACGACGTCGACCACGACGGCCGGCGGGTCGGGTTCGTCCACCACCTCGACCACCCGCTAGACCGGCAGGTTCACCACTACCCGGGTGCCACCGCCCCGGCCGGTGGGGGATTCGACCCGGACCTGGCCGTTCATGGCCGTGGTCAGCTCCTTGACGATGGTGAGGCCGAGGCCGGAGCCGGCCTGACGGGCCGGGCTGTGCTCCACCTGGTAGAGCCGTTCGAACACATGGTCCAGGTCGGCGGCGGGGATGCCAGGGCCATCGTCCTCCACCGCCACCACGGCCGCGCCCGGAGAGGAGGCCACCCGGACCCGCAGGTCCCGCCGGGCGTATTTGTAGGCGTTCTCGATCAGGTTGGCCACTACCTGGGAGAGCCGGTCGGGGTCGGCCAGGACCGGGACGGGACCCTCGGGCAGATCCAGGGTCAGGTGCAGGCCGGCCTCGTCGGTGGAGGGCCGGAAGCTCTCAGCCGCCGCTGCTACCAGCGGCACCAGGTCGACAGTCACCGGGTGGAGGGAGAAGCTGCGGGCGTCCAGCTTGGCCAGGTCCAGGAGGTCCTGGACCAGGCGCTGGAGCCGGGCCGCCTCCGAGCCGATGATGGCGGCGGCCCGGGTGTCCTCGGCGGCCCCGTCGGCTATGGCCTCGGCCCAGCCCCGGATGCTGGTCAGCGGGGTGCGCAGGTCGTGGGAGACCGACATCAGGAACTGACGTTCCAGGCCCTTGGCCCGGGCCAGGCCCTCGGTCATGGTGTTGATGGAGTGCCCCAAAGAGGCCAGCTCGGGGTAGTCGTCCTCGCCCACGTCGATCCGGCTGTCCAGGTCTCCCTCGGCAATGCGGCGGGCGGCTGCCTCCATGCCGGCCAGCGGCCGGGTGATGCGCCGGCCCAGCCGGTCGGCCACCAGGGCCGCCACCATGAGCGCCACCGCCGCCGCCACGGCGAAATACGCCCCTCCCCCCGCCGGCCCCGGTACCTGCCGGGTCACCACCACCACGAAGACCACCCCCAGGGCGGACTCCCGGGCCAGGTTCTTGATCCCCCGCTGGGTGGAGGCCCGGGCCCGGGCCAGGTCGGTGGGGCTGAGCTGGATGGGGGCGGCGGCGTAGGCGATGGACCCGTGCACGGCCGAGACCGTCTGCTGATCGAGGAGAGCGGGGGCGTCCAGCTCGCCCGCCGTGACCCCGGCGGGCAGGGCTGCCGCGTTGAGCACGGCCCCGTCGGGCCGGATGCCGACCAGGCCGGCGCTGTAGAGACGGGCCGCCGTCTTGAGCAGGCTCAGGGTGGCCGGCCGTACCGCCTCATCGGCCTGGGCGGCTATGGCCTCGGCCTGGGTGACGAGTTGGGTGCGGGTCTGGTTGGCGTCGGCCCGGCCCACGAGCAGCAGGCTGCCCAGGCCGGCCACCACCAGGGCGCCGGCCACGACCCCGACGATGGCGAAGGTCAGCCGGCGCCTCATCCGAGGCGGTACCCGACACCCCAGATGGTGGCCAGGGGGAGGTCCTCACCCAGCTTCTTGCGCAGCTGGCGGATGTGGACGTCCACGGTGCGCTCGTCCCCGTACCAGTCGGCGCCCCACACGGAGTCGAGGAGCTGGCGGCGGGACAGGACCAGCCCGGTGTTCTCGGCCAGATGGGCCAGCAGATCGAACTCCCGGGTGGCCAGGGCCACCACCTCGCCATCCCGGCGTACCTCCCGCCGCCCCCGGTCGACCTCCAGGGGGCCGATGGAGACGACCTCCACCTCCCGGACCGGTCCCTCGGCCCGGCGCAGGATGGCCTTGACCCGGGCCACCAGCTCCCGGGGGGAGAAGGGTTTGGTGACGTAGTCGTCCGCCCCCATCTCCAGGCCCAGGACCCGGTCCACCTCGGCGTCGCGGGCGGTGAGCATGAGCACGGGCACGGGCACATCCCCGGCCTGGCGCAGGCGCCGGCAGACCTCGATCCCGTCCATCCCGCCGGGCAGGCCCACGTCCAGGATGACCAGCCGGGGCCGCTCCCGGGCCACGGCGGCCAGGCCGGCCTCCCCGTCGGCGGCCTGGATGACCCGGAAACCGTCCCGGCGCAGGTAGAGGTCAACCAGATCGGAGATGTTGTGGTCGTCCTCGACCACCACGATGGTGGCGGCCTCACCGGGCATGGCCAAAGCGTGGCACCGAAGTTTGAGGAAAGTGTGAATGCCCGCCCCGTATCCTGGGGATCCTGATGGCCACCTACCTCGACGCCATCCTGGCCGCCCACCGGTCGGCGGGGGAGAGGGATCAGAGGGAGGCGGAGGTGGTATTCGCCGAGGCGGAGGCCATGGCCGGGGCTGAGCAGGTCCGGGACTTCACCGCCGCCCTGCGGGCGCCGGGCCTCTCGGTCATCTCCGAGGTCAAGCGGCGCAGCCCGTCCAAGGGGGAACTGGCCTCCGGGCTGGACCCCGCCGGGTTGGCCCGGGCCTACGCCGCCGGCGGGGCCGCCTGCCTGTCGGTTCTGACCGACGTGGAGTTCTTCGGGGGCTCGCCCGCCGACCTGGCCGCGGCCCGGGCCGCCACCGATCTGCCGGTGCTGCGCAAGGATTTCACCGTGAGCGCCCTGGACGTGGCCGACGCCCGCCTGATGGGGGCCGACGCCATCCTGCTCATAGCCGCCGCTCTGTCCGACGCCGAGCTGGGGGAACTGGCGGCCCGGGCCGCCGGATTGGGTCTGGCCGTGCTCCATGAGGTCCACGATGAGGCCGAGCTGGATCGGGTCCTAGCGGTGGGGGCGACCGTGGTCGGGGTCAACCAGCGGGACCTGTTCAGCTTCGAGGTCGACACCGGCCGGGCCGTGCGGGTGGCGGCGGCCATGCCGGCGGGCGTGGTCAAAGTGGCCGAGTCCGGGATCAGGGGACCGGAGGATGCCGCCCGTCTGGCCGGGGCGGGCTTCGACGCCGTCCTGGTGGGCGAGTCCCTGGTCCGCTCGCCCGACCCGGCGGCGGCCGTGGCCGCCCTGAGGGCGGCCCGGCCGGCCCCGGCCCGCGGGTAGAGCGGAGGGGCCGGCGTGTTCGTAAAGATCTGCGGCACCACCAGCGAGGAGGACGCCCTCTTGGCCGTGGCCCTGGGGGCCGACTCGGTCGGTTTCATCTTCGCCCCCTCCCCCCGCCAGATCGCCCCGGCCGTGGCGGGTGACATCACCAAGCGCCTGCCTCCTGAGATCATCACCGTGGGCGTGTTCAGGGACGAGTCCAAGGAGCGGGTGGTCGAAGCCGTCAACCGCAACGGCCTCAAGGCGGCCCAACTCCACGGCCGGGAGACCCCCGAGACGGTGGCCTGGGTGGCCGAACGGGTGCCGATGACCATCAAGGCCTTTCCGGCCGGGGACCCGTCCGTGGGCCGGGCCGATGAGTACGGCGCCGACGTGATCATGCTGGATGCGGCTTCGCCCGGCTCCGGGCATGTCTTCGACTGGGCCCTGGCCGGGGAGGCGCCCGACGGCGTGCGGGTCCTGCTGGCCGGCGGCCTCGACCCGGGCAACGTGGCCTCGGCCATCGCCCGGGTCAAGCCCTGGGGCGTGGACGTGGCCACCGGGGTGGAGCGCTCCCCGGGCCACAAGGACCCGGCCAAGCTGCGGGCCTTCATCCTGGCCGCCCGGGCCGCCGAGCCGCCCGTCTACGAAGGCGAGGAAGACGACGCCCCCTATGACTGGCAGGAGGAGACCTGATGGCGGCGGTGATGGGCGAGCCCGGCCCCCAGGGCCGCTTCGGGGATTTCGGGGGCCGCTACGTGCCCGAGTCCCTGGTCGAGGCCTGCGATGAACTGGACCGGGAGTTCCGTTCCGCCTGGGCGGACCCGGAGTTCCGGGAGGAGTACGAGCGGATACTGGCGGACTTCGCCGGGCGGCCCACCCCGGTCACCGAGTGCGCCCGGCTGTCCGAGGAGCTGGGGGTGCGGGTCCTGCTCAAGCGGGAGGACCTGGCCCATACCGGCTCGCACAAGATCAACAACGTGGTCGGTCAGGCTCTCCTGACCCGGCGCATGGGCAAGCACCGGGTCATAGCCGAGACCGGGGCCGGCCAGCACGGGGTGGCCACCGCCACCGCCGCCGCCCTGTTCGGGCTGGAGTGCGTGGTCTACATGGGCGAGGTCGATGTCGAACGCCAGGCCCTCAACGTCTTCCGCATGCGCCTGCTGGGGGCCGAGGTGCGCCCCGTGGCTTCGGGCAGCCGCACCCTCAAAGACGCCGTCAACGAGGCCCTGCGGGAGTGGGTGGCCACCGTGGAGACGACCCACTACTGCCTGGGCTCGGTCATGGGCCCCCATCCCTTCCCGTGGATGGTGCGCGAGCTCCAGCGGGTGGTGGGCACCGAGGCCAACGAGCAGTGCCGGCGCCTGTTGGACGGGGGCCACCCCGACGTGGTGGTGGCCTGCGTGGGCGGGGGCTCCAACGCGGCCGGGATCTTCAGCGGTTTCGCCGACACGGATGCCCAGCTGGTGGGGGTGGAAGCCGCCGGCGGGGCCGCCATCGGCCACGGCGTACCCGGGGTGGTCCACGGCATGAAGTCCTATCTCCTCCAGGACGAAGCCGGTCAGGTGGCCGAGGCCCACTCCATCTCCGCCGGCCTGGACTACCCCGGGGTGGGGCCCGAACACGCTCACCTGGCCGCCACCGGCCGGGCCCGCTACGAGCCGGTCGACGACGCCGCCGTGCTGGACGCCTTCCAGCTTCTGTCCCGCACGGAGGGGATCATCCCGGCCTTCGAGTCGGCCCACGCCGTGGCCTGGCTGATGCGGGAGGCGGGCCGCTCCGTGCCCAGGGGCTCGACCGTTCTCATCAACCTCTCCGGGCGGGGGGACAAGGACGCCGCCCAGGCCATGGACCTGCTGGGCGACCGCCTGTGACCGAAGCCGGCCCCCTGGAGACGGCCCTGCGCCGGCGCCGGGCCGAGGGGGCCAAGCTGCTCGTTCCCTACGTGACCGGCGGCCTGGGCCAGGACTGGCCGGCCGTCATCGAAGCGGTGGTGGCGGCCGGGGCCGATGCGGTCGAGGTGGGGATTCCCTTCTCCGATCCGGTCATGGACGGCCCGGTGATCCAGCAGGCCTCGGCCCGGGCCCTGGCCGGTGGGACCACCCCGGGGGCGATCATCGACACCCTGGGCCGGCTCCGGCCCGGAGCCCCCACGGCGGTGATGACCTATTACAACCTGATCTTCCGGGGCGGCCACCGCCGCATGGCCTCTCTGCTGGCCGACGCCGGGGTGGCCGGGGCCATCCTGCCCGACCTGCCCCTGGACGAGTCGGAGGACTGGACGGCGGCGGCGGATCACTTCGGGGTGGAGACGGTGATGCTGGCCGCCCCCACCACCACCGACACCCGGCTGGCGGCCATCTGCGAGCGCTCGCGGGGCTTCGTCTACGGGGTGGGGCTGATGGGGGTGACCGGCCAGCGGGCCGCCCTGGCCGCCAGTGCGTCCATCATGGCCAAGCGGCTCAAGGCCGTGACCGATAAGCCCGTGCTCATCGGAGTGGGCATCTCCACCCCGGACCAGGCCGTGGAGGCCTGCCTGGAGGCGGACGGGGTGGTGGTCGGCTCGGCCCTGATCCGCCGCCTCCTCGATGGCGGAGGCCCGGAAGGCGCCGCTGAGCTGGTGGCCGAGTTCCGGGCCGCCCTCGACGCCGGGTGACCGCCGCCGGCGCCGAGGGGCCGGCCGGCCCGTCCGGGGTGTCCGGGGATGGGAAGGCGGCCGGCTGCGAGCTGTGCGAGGCGGCCCGCTTCACCCCCTGGCACCACGAGGACGACCTGTGCTGGGTGGCCGACTGCGAGGCCTGTGACGTGCCCATCGTGGTCTGGAACCGCCACGGCATCGAGCCGCCCCAGGCCGACCTGGAGCGGATGCTGGCGACCCTCAAGACGGTGGCGGACCGGCTCTTCGGCCCCGAGGGGTGGTACGTGGACCGGAACATGCGCCAGATCCCGGACCATTTCCACGCCCACGGCCGGGCCAACGACTGGCTCCAGCGGCGCAACCGGTTCCGCTGAACCCGCTCCGGTCCGGGCCGGCCCAGGGAGGAAAGCGGGGCGGTATCCACGATCTGGTACCGGGGGCCAGGTAGCGTTCTTGAGCCCCCCGGAAGGAGAGCCTTATGCCTATGTTTGAGGGTTACTGCGTGAAGTGCCGTGAGAAGCGGGAGTTTGAGGGTGCTGAGGTGGAGCTGGCCAATGGCCGGCGGGCCGCCCAGGGCCAGTGCCCGCAGTGCGGCACCAAGATGAACCGGATGCTGGGCAAGGCCTCTTAGGGCCCCGCCACCGGGCCGGCCCTACGGCCGCGCCCGGTGGCTGTTCCGGCGCCCCGGCCCCGGCGCCCCGGCCCCGGCGGGCGCCGGCCCACTGACTCAGCCCTGATCGGCGAAGACCTCGGCCACCCAGAGGATCCCATTGCTGCGTACGGCGGCTACGCCGTACTGGTCGTAGGGACCCAGGATGTTGGCCAGGTGGGGTGGGGAGTGGACGAAGGTCCAGGCCACTGAGGCGGCCGTGGAGCCGTAGGCGGAGTTCTCCCCCAGGCTCAGCCACCCGGGCACGTACGGCCCGACCACCCGGGCCAGGTCGGGGGAGTCGAAGAGGTAGTTCCCCTCCGCCATCTGATAGGCGTGGGCCAGGGCCACCTGGTCCAGGACCGGGCTGAGCTGGAGCGGGCCCATGTGGACCCAGGCCCGGTCGGCCTCCACCGAATAGGCGATGAAGCCGGAGGCGGCGGCGTCGTAGGCCGGAGCGGCCAGGCTGGCCGAGGCCGGAGCGGCGGCGGTGACGGAGGACACGGCCAGGGGCAGGGTGAGTGCGGCGGCGGCCAGACCGGCGCGTTTTGCCAGGGTGGTCGGTGACAAGGGAAGAACCTCCAGGGGCCGCACCCGGGCGTCCGGGGCGGGATCGGCGGAGGTCGGGACGTTAGGTGACTAGTCCGGTTCGATGCCGTTAACGCTGGGGTGGGGTCGGATCAAATGGCCCCGCTGGTAGAAAGGGCCGATGTCCGAAACGCCGTGGTTGGGGGATGCCTGTTCGCTGATGGACGAGTTCCGCTCCGGGGGGCGCCGGCCGGCCGAGGAGCTGGAGGCCACTCTGGCCGCCATCGAGGCCAGTGAGCTCAACGCCTTCTGCCATGTGGACACCCTGGCCGCCCGGGGGGCGGCCGACCGGGCCGACGTGTCGCTTCCCTTCGGGGGCCTGCCGGTGGCGGTCAAGCAGCTCGACCCGGTGGCCGGGTGGCCCCTGACCGAGGCGTCCCGGGTCTTCGAGGGCCGCCGTTCGGACCACGACTCCACCCTGGTCAGCCGGCTCCGGGAGGCCGGGGCGGTACTCGTGGGCCAGACCACGGCCAGCGAGTTCGGGGGGCTCAACATCGGCGTCACCCCCCTCAACGGCGTCACCCGCAACCCCTGGGACCCGCGGGCCACCCCCGGGGGGTCTTCGGCCGGCTCGGCGGCGGCGGTGGCCGGAGGTCTGGTCAGCCTGGCCACGGGTGGGGACGGGGGCGGCTCCATCCGCATCCCGGCCGGCTTCTGCGGGTTGGTGGGGATGAAGGGGACAGCCGGGCGCATCCCCCGGGGACCCAGGACGACCATCGGTCCCATGACGGTGGTGCTGGGCTGCCTCGCCCGCTCGGTGCGGGACGTGGCCCGCTTCTATGACGTGGCCAACGGCTTCGACAGCCGGGACCCCTACAGCCTGCCCCGGGTGGAGGGTTGGGAGGCCGGCCTGGGTGGGCAGGACCTGTCCGGGCTGCGGGCCGTCATCGCTCCCGATCTGGGCAGCGCCGTGGTCCGCCCCGAGGTGGCCGAGTTGGTGACGGCGGCGGCGGAGGAGCTGGCCAAAGCGGCCGGGATCCAGCTGGTGGATGTGCCGGTGAAACTGCCCGGCCTGGGGGTGGAGTGGGCCATGGCCAACCTGGCCACCCTGATGGAGGAGCTGGGCGACCTCTGGCCCGACTGCGCCGCGGAGCTGACCACCGAGATCGGCTTCGGCCTGCGCATGGCCGAGGGTTCTTTCAACCTGGCCATGGCGGCGGCGGGGGAGAGGGCACGCCGGGAGGCCAACGAGGCCATGGCCGACCTGTTCGACCAGGTCGACGTGGTCTTCTGCGCCACCAACCCCGACGTCGCCTTTCCGGCCGAGACAACCCTGTCCACCAAGGTCGGGGACCGCACGGTGGGCCCGGAGAACGCCGGGGCCCTGACCATCCCGGCCAACATCTCCGGTAACCCGGCCATCTCCATCCCGGCCGGCCGCCTGGGCACCCTCCCGGTGGGCCTCCAGGTCATGGCCCCCCATCATCACGACGCCCGCCTCCTCGATCTGGCCTTGCTGGCCGAACGCATCCGGCCCTGGCCGCTGGTGGCCGAGGGCGCCCCCTTCTAGCCCGGGCCGACCTTCTGACCGGGCCGATCTTCTAACCGGCCCGATCCGTCTCTATCTCCTCCCAGGGGTCCTCCCAGGGCTTGCGCCGGCGGGGCCGCCAGCGCCAGGAGCCGGAGCGGGCCGTGCGGCGGTGGACGACCAGGAGCTTCAGTTCCTCATCGACGGCGGCCCGGAGGCGCCGGCTGGTTCCCTTGGGAATGTGGACCAGCACGAGGGGGCCGAGGGCGTGGGCCCGCCCGTCCACCTCCACCTCGCCCCGGCCGGCCACCCCGGCCAGCAGGACGTCCGCCTCCCGGTTGACGTGGGCGGCCAGCTCCTGCCCCGGTTCCAGGACCACCAGGCTGGCCCGCAGGTCCGCACCCTCCACCGACCAACCTCCGGTCAGGGCGGGTAGTTCCACCCGGAGAGCGGAGTCGCCCCGGGCCGGTTCCGACGCCTGGGTCATCCGTCCATCCTGGCCGGTGGGGCGAACCGGGCATGAAAGGCGGGGCCGGTTTGTTGACAGAATGGGCGAGATGCCCAGGAGGCTTTGTGCTTAGCGATGAGGACCGTGGCAGCCGGCTGGCCGCCCTCAATTCACTGATCGAGATGATGCGCCCGGCGGTACAGGCCGACGGGGGCGACCTGGCCCTGGTCAGCGCCGACGTGGAGTCCGGGGAGGTCGAGGTCATGCTGCAGGGCTCCTGCAGCTCCTGCGCCATCAGCGCCACCACCCTCCAGGCCGGGGTGGAGCGCATTCTGCGCGACCGCCTCCCCTGGGTGACCGAAGTCACCGGAGGGGTGGACGAGTCGGCAGATCTGGCCGAGAGCGCCGCCCTCGGCCGCGGCGGCTACGTACCGCGCTATTACTAGGCGATAGCGCCTGACATGTTGGCGTTCTTCTGAGCCTTGGCCACCAGGTCGGGGACGACCTTGCCCAGCTCGGCCGGATCCCAGCGGTCGCCCTTATCGGCGGAGGGCCCGGCATGCCAGCCCTCGGCCACGCTGATGCGCCCGCCGGCCACGTTGAAGACCCGCCCGGTGACGTCCTTGGACTCCGGGCTGCCCAGCCACACCACCAGGGGGGCGATGTTGTCGGCCGAGAGGGCATTGAACTCCTCGGGCTTCTGAGCCTCGGCGGCGGCGCCCATGCCCAGGTTCTCGGTCATGCGGGTCAGGGCGACGGGGGCGATGGCGTTGGCGGTGACGCCGTAGCGGCCCAGTTCCATGGCGGCGATGATGGTGAAGCTGGCGATGCCGGCCTTGGCCGCCCCGTAGTTGGCCTGGCCCACGTTCCCGTAGAGGCCGGACGGTGAGGCGGTGCTGATGATGCGGGCGTCGTTGGTCTCCCCCGCCTTGGACCGCTCCCGCCAGTAGGCGGCCGCCCACCGGGAGGGGGCGAAGGTGCCCCGCAGGTGGACCTTGATGACGGCGTCCCACTCCTCGATGGTCATGTTGGTCAGCATCCGGTC
>DAHUYE010000004.1 GCA_027315345.1 Actinomycetota bacterium | reverse complement strand
GTGATGAGCCCGCTGAGATCAGTGAAAGTGTCCCAGACCCCGTCGCTGGCAGCCAAAAGGTTCCCGGCAATGACCACGGCGACCCCGATCGCCGCGGTTACCCGCCAGCGGGTGGTGAACAGTGCGGTGCAGGGCCCGATGACCAACAGGTGCATGAGGATGAATTGCTGACCCAAGATCAGGTCAAGGCCAACGACTATTGCGGATAGGGCCAGGGGAAGGGCCAGACCCCAGCGGTCGGCTTGGCGAACCAGGGGTGCGGCGACCCTTTGGTGGGGACGGGGATCCCGCTCCTGCCGGGCGGCGGCTCCCTCGGGTGGTGAGGCCGATGAAGCCGCTATAACCGGCGTCGGGGCAGGGCGAGACCCGGAGTAGGCCTGCCGGTGCCGAGCCAGGTCGGAGGCAGCGGCATCGGCAAGGACCCGAGCCTGTTCATACAGGGCCAGGTCCACCGAATTGGCCTCGAGGATCTCCTCCCGGAGACGACGTGGGATGCTGGCTGGGTCCAAGCGATGGGCGCTCACGTTGGCGGCAGGAAGCGCGGGCGGGTTCTCCACTCCCCAGATCCGGCACAGGGACTCGAACAGCACGTCGAGGCGGCCCGAGACCCCGACATGGTCTATGGAGTTGAGAGCAGTCAAGGAGAGCCGGCGCAGTTCGCCCTCCGAGATGCCCAGGGGGGTGGAGTCGAAGAAGGCCTGCAGGGGCAGGTTGGGCTGTATCGGTCGGGTGCTCGGATCGAGCTGGGCCAGCATCTGTTCAGGAGATTGCCGGCGCCAAACGCCGGAGAGCCCGATCCGATGAACGAGATTACGGGCCTGGAAGTTCTCACTCAGCGGCCGCCAGCGCGGTGAGTGGACGAACTCCTCCAGGGATAGCCCCTCGGTCTCCGACCCCAACGCCGGGTCGACCAGGACATGGGCATAGTGGGAAAGCACACGATCGAGCGGGTCGCGCAGCGCCGTTGCCGTCAGGGTGTCGTCGGGCAACATCTCCCGGGCCTCGACGCCGAGGTGGCCGGCCACCAGCGCGGCTGATTCCAGGACGACCGGCGGCAGTGCCACCAGGTGGTCAAGGAAGATCTGGGTGAGACAGAAGCGATCTCCGGCCAAGGATGAGAGGCCCTCGACCAGTGCCGTGCCACCGGTCTTCATGATGTGGAGGAAGTAGATATGGGCCTCGCCCGGGTGCCGAGCGGCCGCCCTCCATGCCTCGGTGGCCAGAGCCGGAGGATCACCGCCCCGTAGCCACATCTCGAAGTACTCCCGGGAGTGGCCGATGCCATAGACCACCTTGTGCAGCGGGGCGCCCGCCTCCAGGGCGGCCAACTGGGCCGCTAGGCCCGGGGGTTCGGGGCCCCGGTCCAGCAGGCCTCGGTACAGGGCTTCGACGACCTCTTCAGGGGTATATGTGGGCTCGCGTCGGCGACGCGATTGCAGGAGCGCCAGCATCACGGGAGTATCTCACCTGGGCATCCCCGTAAGCCCGGCCCGGTGGGGTTTCTGTGAGGATCCTGAGACTGAGAGTCACGTCTGGCTGGCCCTACCGCTACCTGTGGATTGGCAGCGCTAGGGCGACACGAGGCGCGCCTGGACCTGCCGTGGTGAAAGGACACGGCCGTCGGCTCAGTCGCAGCGTGCCGACAGAAGATGCAGACTGGCCGGGCGCCAGCCGGAGCGGGCTTCCCTCCGGGGCGGTCTGGCTGGCGTCTGGGCAGCTGGGGCTGCGGGGTAGAGGCTCGCCGGTCAAGAAGAGCCTTCGACCCGCCCGTGTCGGCCATGAACGGCTCCCACTCCTCCTTCCGCGCTATTGGACCTTCACGGCGAGCACGGTGCGATCATGGCCGCCGGCCTCGACCGTGGCCACGGCCGCCTGGCAGAGGATGGGGACGTCGCAATCTCGGTCGGCTGCTCGGCGCAGGGCCGTCATCAGGCGCGGCTCGGCCAACCCGTCCCGACCGGCCAGGCCCTCGGAGTAGACCACTAGGGTGTCGCCGGGTTTCAGCTCGATCTCGCCCCAGGTCTCGGTTTGGGGCCACCCGGTTCCGAGCGGTGGGCCCGGAACCAACGAGATCAGCGAGACGGCCCCACAGGACAGGACCACGGGCGGAGGATGTCCGGCGGAACAGAACCGCAGTCTGAAAAGAGCGCCCCGGCCGACCAGGCAAAATGGAAGAAGTCCCTGGTCAGCGGTGGTGCGGGCTGTTCCGGATTGAGCGGTGTTGCGCACTGTTGAGCACAGCGCTGTTGGGAGAATGTTGGGACTGACGGCGGCGCGAACGGCTCTCCCTCGGCCCACCAACAGCCTTCACTCTACGATCGGTACCCGCCTGCCGCGCACCGAGCTCCGCTCTTCCGCTTCGGGCAAGTCCGCGGCGGACAGCCCCCTGGCGCCGGCCCGGGACCGGACGGAGACATGGGCCACGCTGAGCTGAGCCATGGCGCCACGCCAAGGTTCGTAGGTGGCGCCCTGGTCCCAGGGGAGACGGCGACGTTGTCGAGCAGCAGGTGGTCGTCGCGCACGTACAGGACCAGGAAGCCCGCGAGGTCGCCGGCTCGCTCGGCCACCCACACCTCGGCGTTGGCGATGACGGCGGGGTAGTCGGCGGTCATCGGCGCCGGCTCGCGGCCGATGCGGGTCACGTAGTGCGCGTAGGCGGACCGGGCCAGTTCCCTCATCGCCGGAGCGTCGCTGATCGTGGCACGACGCACGACCAGCCCGGCTAGCGAGCGTCGGCGATGGCGAGCGCTCAGGCGCTCGAGGACCTCGATGGCCTCGATGGCCTCGTCGACCCGGTCATAGGCTACGAGGAGATGGTCGTGGTGGTAGCCGGCAAGGACGTTGCAGCTGATACCCGCCTCGCCAAGAGGGGCGGTGACCGCCGAGGTGAGGCCGACGGCGTGCAACGCCGAACGTACCTCCAGGGTTATCCAGCCAGCTACGAACTCGTAGGGCAATCCAGCTTGATCGGCGTCGTGGCGGTGGAGTACGAGGCTGCGTCCCTCGGCCTCGACGATGCTGGCCACGATGGCCTCGTCTGAGACGGGCTTGCACGTGTCGGCGACGACGAAGACGTACTCGCCCGGGCGGCGCCGCGGTGACAGGCCTGCCAGAATCGCCTCCAGGTTCTGTTCGCTCACCTGAGGATCCTCCCACCCCCAGCCTGATCGCTCCCTGGTGTCCCAGCCAAGGATCTCCCTACGGTACGCATGCCGTCACGTCCTCATGCCCGTCGGTGGTACGGGAACGTCGGCGACCTGCGTCGAGGCGATCGGGACCACGTCGCCGGGCAGCGCGCCGGCGGGGATGAACACGGCGAGGACGAGGCTGGCGGGACGGGCTGCGCTGCGGGCGATGAGCCCACGCCAGCCGTCGCGGTGGAGTTGTTCACCGACGGCTTGGTAGGGCTGCCATCCACGTCTTCCCGGTCGGGGCACGCTGAGGCCGACCCGGGCGAGTCGAGCGGCATCGGAGAGGTCGGCCACCTCGAGGGCCGTGATCTGATAGCACCACAGATCGCGAGGCAAGGCTCTGGCCGGTGGGATGGCTGCTTCGGCGAGGCGGCGGTACCACTCGGCCCAGACGCAAGCCTCGTCTTCGGCGAGGTACAGGGCGTCGACCAGCGATCCCCGTTGCCATCGGTTGTCGCCGGGCAGGCTGGGGCGTCGGAGTGGGTCGGCTCCGCCTGGCACATGGCGCCACCACCGACCGGTGACCGTCTTGGAGTCGACGTCGAGGGTCAACCCGGCAGTTTCAGGCGGCGCCGGGGGATTCGAGGCTGCTAACGAGGCGGGCGACGGCTCGGGCCTCGCCGGTTGCGATCATGGCCGTCGGGGTGCGGTCGTCGAGGGCTTCGACGGGCTTGAGCATCCACACTGGGATGTAGCGGGCGTCGATCACCCGAGCGAGGCGGTCGGTGATCTCAGCGAGCTCCGCGAGCCGCCGTGCCCGCTCGCCGGTCGGGGAGCTGCGCCCCGCAAGCCAGTCCCGCACCGTGCTCGGCTTGGCGCCGACCGCCTCGGCGATGAGCCTGTCGGAAAGGTGGGCGACCTCGTGGATGCGGATCGCCTCGTCGGAGAATGCGCTGAGCATTGCGTCAGCTTACCCGCTCCGTCGCTTTCCCGTCGCGAATGCCGTATCGCCGACGCAGCGGCTGCGGCTGCGGCCCGTGACCGGGGGCTGTCTCCGAGCCGGCCGAGCAGGGAGGTGCGCAATGAGGGCGCTGCTCCTCGGGCCCGCCCGATGTTCCACCGACGCCGAGGACCTGTCCGCCCCAGCACGACGCGCTGGGCGGGCTGGGGGTGGCGGCGGAGCGCATCTACTCGACCATGGCCTGACCGGCACCAGCCCGGACCGGCCGGGGCCGCGCGAGGCGCTCGGCGCCTGTGTGGCCGGCGACACCCTCGTGGTCACCACGCTCGTCCGTCCCGCCCCATCCTTGCCGGACGCCCGAGCCATCACCAGGGGTCCCGAACATCGACGGCGCTGGCTGAAGCCCACCGATCATGTTGCGACAGCCGGTCGCCAGTCGGGCCTATCCGAGCTTGCGGGTCCTGACGGCCGTGCCATACGCGCAGATCTCGGTCCAGTTCCCACCCATCTCCGAGGTGTCGAAGCGCATGGCCAGCACCGCGTCCGCGCCCTTGGCCTTGGCTTCCTCGACCATTCTGGAGATGACCTCTTCCCTGCTTGCGACGAGGTTCTTGGTCATCCCCTTGAGCTCCCCGCCGGCGAGGGACTTGAACGCGGCGCCAAGCTGAGAGCCGACGTTACGGCTTCGCACGGTCAAGCCGAACACCTCGCCGAGCACCTCGGTGATCTCCCACCCGGGGATGTCGTTCATAGTCGAGATGAGCACGGCCCCAGCGTAGCCCCCTCCTTCACCCTGGGTAACCAGTCAGGTCTTCTGCGCGCCGAGCGCGCGAGGGATCCACCACCAAGCGCCTGCGGTGGGGCAGACGCATGGCATGGGCGTGGCCGACCGGAGCGCCGAGCCGGAGACACAGCTGTCGGAATTGCGAGCCGACAACGAACGGTTGCGGCCCGGGAAGCGGGGCCGGCTCATATACAAGATCGGCGTCGGAAACCGGTCAAACCAGCCTAAGTCGGGCCACGAGACGACAAGCCGAGGAGTGCCACTTTTCGGTGGGGCCACCTTCCTGCTCAACCCGATCACCTGGCCCGAGCCCATTCAGCCGTGGTGATGATCGAGGACCTGGCCGCCGGCACTTTGGTGGTGGCCATGGCCCGTGGGGCCGTCCCCGAGATCGCTGAGCATGGCGCTACCGGCTTCCTTATGCACTGACGAGGCACCGCTGTACATCGGCCGGGGGCGGTGGATGGCATCGACCGCCGGGCGGCTGAGGCCAGGTTCTCGATGGCGCGGTTGGCGGCGGACCACCTACGCCTCTTCGAACAGGTCACGGGCCGCCACCCGGTAGCAGCGTGGTTACCTGTAACGCTCAGGGCCGACTGAGCCGGCACCAGACCGGCCTCACCTGCCCATGGGTTGGCGCGCTGGGCCCTGCCGCCTTGCCCGAGATGTAGCCGGCAGGGCCTATGTGCCGGCCAAACCGGGGCCGGCCGGGAATCCGGGTGAGCCGCAGACTTGAGCGGCCGGCGGACCCACCGTAGCGTGGGCTGTAGCTCATCCCTTGCATCGCAGGGAGTACAGCATTGTTCAAGGTCGGCGACAACGTGGTCTATCCCCGCCACGGGGCCGCCGTGGTCGAGGGGCGCGAGATGCGCATCGCCTTTGGGGTCGAGCGGGAGTACCTCGTGTTACGACTGGCCACCAAGGGCCTCACCCTCATGGTCCCGGTGGACAACACCGATGCGGTCGGCCTGCGGGACGTGATCAACGACGAGGAGGTCGCGGAGGTGTTCGCTGTGCTCACCAAGAAAGACGCCCGGATGCCGGCGAACTGGTCCCGGCGCTACAAGAACCATGTAGAAAAGCTCAAGTCCGGCGACATCTACCAGGTGGCCGAGGTGGTGCGGAACCTTTCGATCCGCAGTAGAGACAAGCACCTCTCCCCCGGGGAGAAGGCCCTGCAGACCATGGCCCGGGGGATTCTCGTGTCCGAGCTGATCGTCGCTATCGGCGTGGACGAGGCGGAGGTCGACGAACGCCTCGACGCGGCCCTGCCGTAGCCAGCCGAGAGCTGTGTCCGACAGCCTCCAGCCTTGTCGGCCACCCGCTCGGTCCAGGAGCTGAGTTACGAATCGGGGCCAGCCGCCGGCGGCGCGAGGGCACCCCACGACCGACCCCTTCGAGTGTGATGCACCACCGACGCAGCGTGGTGGCATCTCCGAGTGACACCGGGGCCGGCGTGGACTGCGTTTGAGGCGTCCGACTCGTCCTCGGCTACTCGCTCGTCACCGCGACCGAAGAACCATCGAGATTGACTCCGAGCCGGCTGGCTTCGCTGACACGGCTGGCTCTCGGACGGAATCGCCAGACATACAGTCCAAAGGTGATCAGCCAGATACTCTCTGGGTAGGCCGCAATTCTCTCCATCGTGCCCGCGCCTATTCCGAAGTATTTGTGGAGTGCGAACAGGGCCATGGCGGTTAGAGAGATCGTACTGAAGACCAGCATGTATCTTCGCATTGCCTCAGGCAGTCCACTCAGGACCGCGCCCAGGACGAAGATTCCCAGGTTGCCGAGTCCGATCGCCAGCGCCGCGCCAATCTTGTGCATGGTGGCATTCGTATTCTCTGGAAAGACCCCAACGAGCACAGCGCCGATCCCCCCGACTCCCATGAATAAGAAGCCGATGAACGCAGCGTTCTGTTCGGCACCGCCTCTGTCCTCGAACTCGTGGTAGAGCAGCATTGACCCTCCCCCCATGACGATGCCTAGGAAGATGAACGCGACATTCATGTACAGATGGCGAGGTGAGCAGACGTACTGAGTGCCGTAGGGTCCGCACGCGGTATTGCCCAAGTCACTGATGGTGTTGCTGACCAAGTTGTAGGCCATGTGAGACGGGTTGAAGACCCAGGCCACGAAGATCTGAACGTAGAAGTAGAGGGCGCTCGAGATGAACACCACTGGACCCAAGAATGGGAAGTCGTTATGAAGCTTGCCGACACGCCTACCTATCCCATGGATCCCATCTGCTACCGACATCCCGGCCCCCTTCGATTCTCCCATGGGCTCATCGTGTCAGATGCAGGCTCTCGTCGGGCGGGTGGCAAGTGCCGACGGCGTGGCCCGAAGGCCCACTCATGGCTATTGGCTCTCCCCTCGACGGACGTTCTACGGACAGACCGCCACCAGCGATTCCATCTGCGATCAGTACGCCGACCTCAACTTCGCCGCTGTGACCCGCGGACAGAGCTGGACCCTTCACCTGCTCGTCACCGAAGACGACCATCACCAACCGGGCAACGGTCATCGGCCGAGTTGTCCCAGTGAAGTTGGCTGGCATGAGCCAGCGACCCGACTCATGCTCTGGTCATGTCCGAGAGGTGTAGCTCATCACCGGGGAGCCGGGGAGGACGGGAAAGCCGTCCACAGGGCGAAGGGGGCCAGGTGACTGACACGAGGTGGCCGCGAGGTATGCGAAATGCAAGACGCTGAAGCGGTGCTGGGTGCTATTCGTGAACGCGGGAGGCGTGGCCTGCCGCTGGAGAGGCTGTATCGACAGTTGTTCAACCTGCAGCTGTACCTGGCGGCCAACGGGCGCATCTATGCCAACGACGGCGCAATGACTCCCGGGGCGGTCGGGGAAACCGCGGACGGCATGTCGCTGGAGAAGATCGGGCGCATCATCGAGGCGTTACGCCACGAACGCTACCGGTTCGCTCCGGTCCGGCGAACTTACATTCCCAAGAAGAACGGGAAGATGAGGCCGCTGGGATTGCCGAGTTGGTCGAACAAGCTGGTCGGCGAAGTGATCCGCCTGCTGTTGGAGGCGTATTACGAGCCGCAGTTTAACGCCGGCGGCCGGATGGGTCGTGATGATCGTCCTGGTCTGCGGACTCAGCTTGAGCATGTATCTCCGGGACTCACGCCGTCGCCGGAGTGGGCTGGTCGCCCCTCCCGTCGGTCTCACCTGGCTGAAGGTGGCGGCCATGACGGCCATCGGGTCGGGGATCGTGATCGTCTGCAATCTCAATCGCGCCGCGGTGGGCACCCTGAAAGGGGTTCCCTGGGCCATCTTCGTGGTAGTTTGGGGTTCTGGCCGCCTGGACGTTCTCCTTCAGCGGACCCGTTACGGCCGCTACGTGTACGCCATCGGGGGCAACGCGGAGGCGGCTCGGAGAGCGGGGATCAACGTGACCGCCATTCGGACCTGGGCCTTCGTCCTCTGCTCGTTCACGGCCGGCATCGCCGGATTGCTGTACGCCTCGTACCTGGGAGGGATGTCCAACAACGTAAACGGCGGCCAGCTGGTCCTTTATGCCGTGGCCGCGGCGGTGATAAGGGGCGCCTCCCTGTTCGGCGGTCGGGGCCGGATCGCCCACGGAGTCTGGGTGGCCTGGTGATAGGGGGCATATATAGCAGTGTGTACCTTCTGGGCCTACAGGTGCAGTGGGAGTTCATCGTCACCGGGCTGGTCCTGATCGCGGTGACGATCGATGCACTGTCTCGCCGCGGCGCCAACTCTGGTGGGCCGCTGCGATCCTGACGGGAGCGGTGCCGAGGGGATTGGGACGTTGAGCTCTGTTGTCATGCTCGGGGGCTGAAGATCGGAGGGCGGGTCGTCTACGGACCGGGGATCGGCCGGCGGTGGAGCGGCCGGTCAGTCCCGGGCGGATCCCGTCTGCGTCGGTCGTGCAAAGTCCGCTGAGCGGTCGGGCGCCGCCGGGCCGGCGGGGCACCGGTCGGCGGTCGGGACGGAGTAATCAGGTATCCGCGCTATTCAGCGCTATCGGCCCTACGGTTTCGGCGGGCACAGGGAGTCTCGGGTTGAGGCGGGAGGAGAAGTCATGGCACCTACTCGGACACGGGCGCCGCTGCGTCGGGTGGCGTCCCCCGTCGCGAGATGGCTGGGCGAGCTCAGCCCGGCCCAGCTCGAGCGGATCGTGGCCCGGCGCTGCCCCCCGGGCCAGCCCTCGACCGACCTGGAGGAGCTGGCGGCCATCCTGGCCAGCCCCCGGGCCCTAGGGCCGGTGCTGGTGGGCCTCGACACCGGCGCCCGCCAGGTTCTCGAAGCCGTGCTGGTGGCCGGGGACGGCACCCCGGTCGAGCAGGTCGGCCGGCTTCTCGGTGGGCCGGCCGGCGCCCCCGGGGGCCGCTCGGCGGCAAGCGCGCCCGGCTGGGGCGGCGGCACCGCGGGGTCGGACCTGGCGGATGCCCTCGGGCGCCTGGAGGAGGCGGCGCTGGTGCTCGCCGAGGGCGGGGTGGTCCGCCTGGTCGGCGCGGCTCTGGCCCAGCTGCCCCACCCGGCGGGGCTGGGCGGCCCGGCCGAGTCCCTGCACGCCCGCACGAATGCCGACTTCCTCCGCCGGATCCTCCGCAACCTGGGGGTGACGCCCAAGAGGGGGAACACCCGGGCCGGCCTGCTCAGGGACGTGGTGGGCGCCATCGGCGACCCCTCAGTGCTGGCCAGCGTCCTCAAGGGAGGCCCGAAAGGCACCGAGGGGCTGGCGGCGGCGGCCAGGGACAACGGGCTCCTCCAGTTTTCCGGGGCCTATTACCACCTCCAGGACCGCGAGCCCCTCGGCTGGCTGGTCAACCGGGGCGTGCTGGTCGGCGCCAGCTGGTCGGTGTTCGAGATGCCGAGGGAGACTGCCCTCGCCCTGCGGGGAGGGCGCCTCTTCCCCGAGTTGGCCCTCCGCCCCCCGGCCCTGGTGCCCGGTCCGGAGGCGGCGGTCGGCCAGGTCGAGGCCGCCGCCGCCGAGGCGGCCCAGGCCGTGGTGGCCAGGCTGGCCGGCCTCCTGGAGGTGTGGCAGCGGGCACCGGCTGCCCAGCTCAAGGACGGTGGAGTGGGGGTCAGGGAGATCCGCCGGGTGGCTAAGGCCCTCCGGGTCGAGGAGAGGGAGGCGGCCACCCTGATCGAGCTGGCCGATGTGGCCGGCCTCCTGGGCGTGGCCCGCCCCGGGGATGCGGTGATGCCATCCGAGGCGGCCGACGGTTGGCTCGATGCCGACCTGGCCGAGCGCTGGCGCGCCCTGGTCGAGGGGTGGGTGGGTTGTGACATACACCTCAGCCTGGCCGGGGCCATCGCCACCAACGACAAGCCCATCCCGGCCCTGCTGCCCACCGCCCACCCGGCCGTAGGCGGGAGGCGCCGGGCGGTGCTGGAGACGATGGCAGCGATACCCGCCGGTCAGGTCCCGACCCGGGAATCGTTGTCGGCCCGGCTGGAGTGGGCCCACCCCACGCTCCTGGCCGGCGGACCGGCGCCGCCGTCGGTGCTGGTGGACTGGACGCTGGGCGAGGCCGAATTGCTGGGCCTGGCCGCCGGGGAATGCCTGAGCGCCGCCGGCCGGGCCCTGTTGGACGAGGGGCCCCAAGCCGCCGCCGCCGTCCTGGCCCTGCGCCTCCCTCCCCTGCGCAGCACCTTCGTCATCCAGCCCGACCTGAGCGCGGTGGCCCCCGGGAGGCTTGCCGCCGCCGTGCGGGCCGAGATGGAGCTCCTGGCCGACGTGGAATCTACTGGGGCGGCCACGGTGTACCGCTTCGGAGAAGCCTCTCTTCGCCGCGCTCTGGACGCCGGGCGCAGCGCGGCCCAGATCGAGTCCTTCCTCTCCGAGCACGCCGAGCGGGGGGTTCCCCAGGCGCTGTCGTACATGGTGGCCGACCTGGGTCGGCGCCACGGGACCCTGCGCAGCGGCCGGGCCGCGAGCTACCTGCGCAGCGATGATCCCGCCCTGCTCGGGGAGGTGATCGCCACCCGCCGGCTGGCCGGCCTCGGGTTGCGGACCCTGGCCCCCACCGTGGCCGTCTCCGAGCGGGAGCCGGCAGAGATCGTCTCGGCCCTGCGGGCGGCGGGGTTCCTCCCGGCCGCCGAGGGTCCCGACGGTGCCCTCGTCCTGGAACGGCCGGCGCCGACACGGGCCCGACACCGGCTGCGGCCGGTCAGCGCCGGATCGGCCGTGCCGACCTTCTCCGGCTCCAGCCGCGGCGTCGGGTTCCAGGACGTGTCCGCCCTGGCCGAGCTGGCTGAGATCCTCGGCTTGTCCGACCTCTCCGACCTGGATCTGGACGATCTGGAGGAGGACGATCTGGATCCGGACGATCTGGAGGAGGACGATCTGGAGGAGGAGGACGTGGATCTGGAGGACCCGGTCGGAGATGCCGGCACCGGGCGGCCCACCCACATCGCCAAGTCCCGCCCCGAGGTGCTCGAGCTGTTGGAGGACGCCTCCGAGGAGGATTGGATGGTGCGTCTCTCCTATGTCGACAGCCGGGGCCGCGAATCCCAGCTGGTGGGCGGTCCGGTGGCGGCCGGCCCCCGGCGGGTGATCCTGGCTGTCTGGCCCAACTTCGCCTCCAAGGAGCTGGTGACGAGCCGCATCGCCTGGGTGAGGGTCCTGACCGAGGCCGAGGAGGAGAACCAGTGAGCGAAGGACCCCTCATCGTGCAGTCGGACCGCACGCTGCTCCTCGACGTCGACCATGCCGATGCCGCTGCCTGCCGGGCGGACATAGCTCCCTTTGCCGAGCTGGAGCGCTCGCCGGAGCACGTCCACACCTACCGCCTCACGGCGCTGGGGCTCTGGAACGCCAGGGCCGCCGGCCGGGATGCCGAGCAGGCCGTCGACGCCCTCCTGCGCTGGTCCCGGTATCCGGTCCCCCAATCCCTGCTGGTCGACGTGGCCGACACCATGGCCCGCTACGGCCGCCTGGTGCTGGAGGTCGATCCGGCCCATGGTCTGGTCCTGCGCAGCTCGGACCGCTCGGTGCTGGAGGAGATCTGCCGTCACAAGGCCGTTGTCCCCCTGGTCGGGGCCCGGATCGACGCCGACACCCTGGTCGTCCCCCGCTCGGAGCGGGGTCGGCTCAAGCAGGCCCTCATGAAGGCGGGCTGGCCGGCCGAGGACCGGGCCGGCCACGTGGATGGCACCGCCCACCCCATCCGCTTGGAGGAAAGCGGCTTCACCCTCCGCCCGTACCAGATCCAGGCGGTCGAGGCCTTCGAGGCGTCGGGCAGCGGCGTGGTCGTCCTGCCCTGCGGCGCGGGCAAGACCCTGGTCGGGGCGGCGGCCATGGCCCAGGCCTCCGCCCGCACCCTGGTGCTGGTCACCAACACCGTGTCCGCCCGTCAGTGGCGGGCCGAGCTCCTGGCCCGGACCAGCCTGACCGAGGCGGAGGTGGGCGAGTACTCCGGGGAGCGCAAGGAGGTCCGTCCCGTCACGCTGGCCACCTACCAGATTCTCGTGAGCCGCCGGGGGGGCCTCTACCCCCACATGGAGCTCTTCGGCGCCGAGGACTGGGGCCTCATCGTCTACGACGAGGTCCACCTCCTGCCGGCCCCGGTGTTCCGGATGACCGCCGACATACAGTCACGGCGGCGGCTGGGGCTGACCGCCACGCTGGTGAGGGAGGACGGTCGGGAAGCCGATGTCTTCAGCCTCATCGGGCCCAAGCGCTTCGACGCCCCATGGCGGGACGTGGAGGCGGCGGGCTGGATCGCCCCGGCCGTCTGCACCGAGGTCAGGGTCACCCTGTCAGATGAGGAGAGGATAACCTATGCCCTGGCCGAGGCCGAGGACCGCTACCGGGTGGGGGCCACGGCCGCTTCCAAGCTGGCCGTGGTGGAGCGCCTGTGCCGTCAGGCCCGGGCCGACGGCCAGCCGACCCTGGTCATCGGCCAGTACCTCGACCAGCTCGATGACCTGGCGGCAGCCCTGGGCGCGCCGCTCATCACCGGCAAGGTCCCCAACGTCGAGCGCGAGCGGCTCTACGAGGCCTTCCGCCGGGGGGAGGAGCCGGTGCTGGTGGTGTCCAAGGTCGCCAACTTCTCCGTGGACCTGCCCGAGGCCAGCGTCGCCATCCAGGTCTCGGGCACCTTCGGCAGCCGCCAGGAGGAGGCCCAGCGCCTCGGGCGCATCCTGCGCCCCAAGGCCGACGGGCGCCAGGCCCACTTCTACGCGGTCGTGTCCCGTGACACCAACGACCAGGAGTTCGCCTCCAGGCGCCAGCGCTTCCTGGCCGAGCAGGGCTACGCCTACTCGATCATCGACGCCGAGACCGTGCTCGACTCCAACGGCGCCCACGGACGGGCCGGGCCCGATCGGGACTGATCAGGCGGAGGCCGAAGCCCCCGCCTTCTCCAGTGGTCGAGCCCGGCGGGCTGGGATGCTCAGCCGAAGAGCTGAGGCGCCACCAGGCTCGAGGCCTTGACCGTCACTCCGCCCAGTCCCAGCAGCGCCGCCGAGCCCAGCAGCCACAGAGCGATGGGCGCCCCGGTGAAGGGCAGGCTCCCCGAACCGGAGCTGGCCGTGCCCGGGCCGGCCGGAGCCGAGGCTGACACCAGCGAGGCCGGCGCTGGGCCACGACGGTCGAATGCCAGCAGTGCGTACGCGAAGGAGGGAGGCGAAGTAGGCGTGCAGGCTGGTCACCTTGCGCTCATCAGCGACGTGGACGCCTGGACTGCTCCCAACCATGGGGATACTGAATCCTGAGGTTGGGCAGCCGGCCCCTCGTCGGCGGGCCCCGTCTGCTAGTCAGTGAGGCCACTGTTTGATATCGAGCTGCCCGCCGACCGATTACGGGCCGGCGGCAGCGGGAGGGGGATTCGGTGACGGTCACCGAAACGTCGGCTGACGAGAAGCTCCGCTTGAAGGTAAGCGCTCTTCCTCCCGTGCATGCTCGACGGCCCCGTCGAAGCTCCGACGCCGGATTGCCCTTGACGACGCGGTTAGCTTGGTGGACGCCTTGAGTAGGGAGACCGACCTCCGCCCCGCCCCCACGGCGACGCCGCGGCAGGTACGCGTCCCAGACGACGACTACCTCGTCGCCTTAGCCGAGGCAACCGGGGCTGTGATCGTCGCCGCTGACGACGACCTTTTCGAGGCTGATCTCACGCCCCCAGGGACCATTCCCTCCTCCGCAGCGCAGCAGCAGTCCCGCACGGCCAGTCCAACCGAGCGGGCACGAGTGCGACGACGGGACCGGAGCGGCTGAACCTTGATGGGCCTCGCAACCACACTCGCCGCCGGCATACGCGCTGCCTTGAACGCTCGGTGATGAACGGCCATACTCGCAATAGCCGCGTGATACGACGGGGGGTGGCCATCGTGCTCGGCACCCTACTCGTGACCGCATCGGTGAGCCTGGCGGCCACGTCGCTGACGAATGGCCCACCACGTCGCCGGGACGCCTCGGCGGCCACGACCGCACCGAGCGCGACCGCAGCGACCACGAGCACCAAGACCGGTACAGAAAAGCCGGTTCCGACCTGGCAGGTCGCCTGGGGTTCGGCCATGGCGTGGGGGTACCAGGAAGCAAGAGATGCGACAGTGCGCGAGCTCGCTCGGATCGGGGTCGGGGGTCGTGCCGTGCGGATCAGGATCTCGAACGCTTTCGGCAACGTCGCGCTCGTGGTCGGGGCCGCGTCCGTTGCGCTCGATGCCTCCGGACCCGATGTCGTGCCGGGCACGATCCAGCCGCTCACCTTCGGAGGTTCTCCGGAGGTGAGCGTGCCGGTCGGAGGAGTCATGACGAGCGATCCAGTGGCGATGTCCGTGCATGCCCTCCAGACACTCGCAATCAGTCTCTACGTGCCCGGGAGCGACCTGGTCACGCTGAACCCGTCGCGAGCCCCTGGTCCGATCGTGTCCTATGTCACCACGAACGGCGGGGGCAACCTTGCCACAGCCGCGTCGAGTCGAGCACTTCTCCCCCTGTTGGGCTCATGGACCCGGTGGGTCGATGCCGTCGACGTGCTGACGAGCAGGGCGCGGGGAAGCATCGTCGTCCTTGGTGACTCGATCACGGTCGGATGGAATACGTCGCTTCGCTGGACCAATGTGCTTCAGCAGCGACTCGACCTGCTGCCAGCCGACGACCGGCGCGCCGTGGTAAACGAGGGCATCACCGCCAATACCCTCCTTCCCCTACCCAACGACGATGCCAGAGTAGGTGGCGGCCCGGCCGGCCTCACCCGCTTGGGCCGTGACGTGCTCTCCCAACCGGGAGTGTCGGAGGTGGTTCTTTTCCTCGGAACGAACGATCTCTGGTTCGGCGCTACCGCAGACCAGCTCATCTCCGGCTTGCAGCAGGCAATCGCCTCGGTCCACCAGGCAGGCTTGCGGATCATCGGGGTCACGTTGCTCCCACGGGGCGGGAGCGTCGTCGACCGCAGGCCGTGGACCCCGACGATGGAGAGCTACCGTCAGCAGGTAAACAACTGGATCCGCACCGCAGGGGGCTTCAACGCTGTGTTGGACTTCGCTCCGGTTGTCCGCGACGCCTACAACGGTTCGTGCGTGCCGACCGCGATGTTCCCACCATACGATTCGGGCGACCATCTCCATCCCGATCCCGCAGGCCAGACGGCGATGGCCGACTCGGTGGACACCGCGCTCCTCGGAATGCCTCCGGCGCCGACCATTCGCCTCCTCGTCCCCGTTATACCGACACCTCGATGCGTTGGGCCAACATCCAGCCGGCCACCGAGCTGGACCTGACTCGACGCCGGACCGCCGTCGGAGCGGTGCTGCCGTACGTTCTCGGGCCTGACTCCCGGGGGCTGTTGAGCTCGTTCTGGGGGTTGACTATGGCCGGGTGTTCACTGGCACGTGCGAAGGGCCGACATACCGCTGGTGGGGTGCGAACTTCACCGTGAAGATTGCCGAGCGTGAGGACGCCCGTGGCTTGGCTGTCCATCAATACACCGCATTGACTCATCAAAAGCTTTGGGTGCGGCTCTCCTGGAGTGACTACGCGGCGAGCGGAATGACAGAGTCCGCATAGCGCAGTTCGTGGTTGCGACGCCGCTCCTCAGCCAGGTGAAACCTCCAGTATTCGTCGAAGTCCCCGTTGCATCGGACGGCCCGGAGCTTGAGAACCGCCTCGGCGCCTTCGACACTCCAGCGGGCGCCGGTGATGTCCATGCGATCTTTGACCAAGTGGCGGCAGGCACCTTCGATCACACCCGTGGCGATCGGCCAACCCGCGGCCAGGGCTGACGGATAGTCGAGGTGGTTCGCCTTGTTGGTGAGATAGCGGGCAGCGAGGTCGGCCCTTCTGCGTCTGGACTTGGCCAGACCCTCGGTGCTGGCCCGCCGGCGGATGCCGGCGGCCACCTCTGTGGCACGGCCCTCGAGCACGGCCGTAGCTCGATCGGCCACCCAGGCTTCGGCGGCGGGGTCGCCTTCGTCGAAGAAGCACCACGCCGCGCCCCAGAGGTACTCCAGCACGTGGATGAAGTCGATCACGATCGAAAGGGTGACTTGCCGCCGAGCCGCCTCCGCCCGGAGGGCGTCGATCTGGTGGACATTGCCATCCACCAGGGCCACCCATGTCCGACGATGGCGCCGGTCCCGCCGGTGGGCCTCGTCGAAGGCCCGAACTATCACCTCGGTGGCGTCTTCGGCCACGCTGGCCGTCACCCACTTGTTCGCCGCCTCCGGTGCCTGCGGACGATCCTCGTCGGGACCCGGACGGGAAAGCACGTCGGGTGCCGAGCGAGGCGCCGGGGTCACGTCGTAGACGGCGCCCACCTCGGCCATGCGCTTGCGGTTGGACTGTTCTCCTCTGGACAGGCGGGTTTGGAGTTTGTGCTCCGAGCGGGCCGCCCGGGCCGCGGTGGCCGCCCGTAGCGCCTCAGGGCGCATCACTATCCCCTTGCCGTCAACCGAGATCACCACCACGTCGCCGACGGCGGTGGCCGGGGCCCTGGCGGTGTCGTAGAAGGCCTCCACGTCAAGGGCCCCTCGGCGGGCCAGGCCCTCAACCTGGCGCTTGCCGACCTGAGCCCCGGTGGCCCGGGCTATGGCCTCCTGCGGCCGAGGAGAACGAGCCTCGGGCTGCCTCGTGCGCCGCCAGGCGACGGATGCCGTGCGAGTGTCGCTCGACGGGCAGGTTCAGCGCGCCGTCGGCGGGATGCAGGTTGGCATGGCTGCGGTGGCGGTAGGCGAGCCGGACGACCTCGACGACACCGAAGATGGTGGCCAGGGATCGGGCGTGGCCTTCCTCCACGGCGCCATGCGCCACCCCCTCGGCGTCGTGACCTCGACGCGGGCCTCCTCGTGGGCCCGCAGGGCGAGGTGGTCCTGGTACATCCGGCGCAACAGCTCCCGGCCCCGCTCCCCGAGCTGGTCTTCCAGCTCGGCGTGGGTGAGGCCGGCGGCTTTGTCGGTCTCCAGCCAGTCGACTACCTCAGCGAAGGCGGAGCGGGAGGAGTCGAAGGCGTCCTCGTGGCCCCTCACGGCCGGCCGCCCGAACGGCGGGCCTTCAAGGCGGCGATCCCAGCGCGGGCGGCGGCCTCGAGCTCGTCTCTGGTCGACTCGTAGGCGGCGATGGCCGCGCTGACCTCGGCCGCCTCCCCGGGGCGCAGGGTGAGGGTCTTGGACCGCCCCTCTTCGGTGTAGACGAACGCCGGCGTCTCGTGCGGCTCCCCGGTGGCGCAATGGCAGGAGTCCTTGCCGCAGCGGCGGCGGAATGTGGTCAGGCTCCCGTGGAGCACCAATTGCGGTCGGCGGCGGGGTATGCAGGGCATCGTAGCTCCTTTCTGTAGCGCTCACTCGCTACAGACACGGAACCACGAGTCGAGGGAGAAGTGGTGGATACCCAGGTGGATCGTGGCCCTCAGCGTGTGCTGCTCAGCAACCTGGAAGCGTCACTCTGGGGGAGCCGCACCCTTTAAATTTGGCGCTTCCGGGAATTCAGTGGGTAACCGGGTAGAGATCGAGCCCGCCGCAATGGAAGTAGATGGCGGTCTTGAAGTGCTCGCGGTTGCGAAAGCCGCGGGCGGAGACCCGGATGGCCTGGATGCGCGAGTTGAGTCCTTC
>DAHUYE010000103.1 GCA_027315345.1 Actinomycetota bacterium | reverse complement strand
CTCCATCACCGAGCGACGTTCCACCAGCCAGGGCCCGACCCCGAAGAGGGGCGGCTCCGAGGACTCAGCACCAACCGAAACAGTGACCATCCCGACCTCCAAGACGCGAGGAACCAAAGGGAGGGTCGCCTGGGGCCGCCGCCCGTATCCCAACTCCATGTCGCCTGGCGAACCGAAGGGCGAACTGGTGTTCGAGTATAGCGCACGACCACCGACCCGCAAGGGAAAGACCGGGCCGCGACGTTGGCCCGCCGACTGCAGGGCGGTGGCGTAGTCGGCCGCCGAGCCGGCGCTCCTCAGCCCTCGACGGCTGGCCTATTCGGCGAAGAAGGCGGCCAGCTCGCCAGCGGTGGCGGCCGGATCCTCCTCGGGCAGGAAGTGGCCGCAGTCGAGAGCCCGGCCGCTCACCTGCTCGGCCCAGGCCGACCACACCTCCAAAACGTCGTACCAGGCGCCGACCGGTGATCGGGCCCCCCAGAGAACCAGGGTCGGACAGCCGATCCGGCGGCTCCCGGCATCGGCGCGGTCGAGCTCGAAGTCGACAGTGGCGCCGGCCCGGTAGTCCTCGCACATGGCGTGCACCGCCTCGGGGTCGCTCCAAGCCATCCGGTAGTCCTCGAGCGCTTCGGGCGAGGCGATAGCGCGGAGCAGCCCGCCTGGGAACGAGCCATCGGGGTCGATCGCCATCAGCCGCTCGGGCAGCGGCGCAGGCTGGGTCATGAAGAACCAGTGCCAGTATCCGAGGCCGAAGCGCATGTCGGCCCGGGCGTAGGCCTCATAGGTCGGGACGATGTCGAGCACGGCCAGGCGCTCGACTCTCTCCGGATGGTCGAAGGCCATCCGGTAGGCACATCTACCGCCGCGATCGTGACCGGCGACGCGGAACGAGTCGAAGCCGAGATGGCTCATCACCTCGACCTGGTCCTGGGCCATGGCCCGCTTCGAGTACGTGGCGTGGTCAGGCCCCGACGCCGGCCTGGAGCTGCCGCCGTAGCCCCGCAGATCGGTGCACACGACCGTGAACTGCTCGATCAGGGCCCCGGCCACCTTCTCCCACATGGCCTGGGTTTCCGGGAATCCGTGGAGCAGGAGCAGCGGTGGGCCGGCGCCACCCACCCGGGTGCGGATGCGGGCTCCGGCCGTCTCGACCATCTGCAGCTCGAATCCCTCGAACACGCCGGGGAGCTTGTCACGTTCCCGTCTGGCGCTCATGGCCCGGACGGCAAGGTCGCCAAGGAGGGCAACGAGCCGGCTCGCTGACGCCCGCGGCCGGCGGCCGGCGCCGGTCCTCGGTGCTCAGGCCTGCCCAACCAAACAGGGAACAACCATGCCCAGGGCGTGATGCATCGCTAGTTCGACCTGAGCCATGCGGTCGGCGGGCAGCTCGCAAATCCGGCGTCCGAGCCGGTCCTTTTTTATCGTGACGAGATCGTCCAGATTGGCCGCCGAGAGCCGGGGCATACCGTCGTCCCGGGTGAGCACCACTTCGGCGTCATGGCCGCGGACGGTGCTGGTGATGAGAGCCACCGTCACCCTGTCGCGCCAGTCCCCATGAGCGTCCCAGCTCAGGAGCAGGACCGGGTGACGCTGGCCGGTCGGGTGCTCGGCCCACCACACCTCACCCCGCCGCACGGGCGGCCCTTCCAGTGGCCCGTTTGGCCTGTGGGCGTGGACGCTTCGGCGCGACGTCGGCCCATTCGTCCCCGGCGTTGGCGAACAACTCAGCCGCGGCCGCGTCGAGGAAGGCGGCCTCCTCCGGAGTCTCGGGCTGGCGGGCGTAGGCCTCCCGGTAGCGGGCCTCCCGCTCGGCCAGTTCCCTCTCCTGCTTCACCTGAGCGAGCATCTCGGCCACCACGGCGGAGCGGGTGCCGCCCGTTTCGGCCCGCCGGCGCTCCACAAAGTCGAGGATGGCCGGCGGCAGGCTCACGGTCACTTTCGCCACCTTCGGCATACCGGCCAGCCTACCGGGCGGCATACCGACTGGGGTTGGGACCTCGGACCAATAGGCTGGCGCAGCCATGAGCCTCTTCGGGAGGATTCGGTCAGCGGGCGGGCGCTGGCTGGCGAAGAACGTCGGGTCGGCCCTCGATCCGCGACCCGGCGTCGGGGTATCGGAGCCGGTCGGGCGCTCCGATGAAGAGCCGGCCGATCCATCGAGGTATGGACCCCGGTGGGCGCCAGCCGACCAGGAGTCGGCCATGGGTCTGATTCTGAACAGTCAGGACGCGGAGGCCTTTGATCGGTCCGGACGGGAGCAGGCCGAGTTCATCGGTCAGTTCCTCCAGGCGTCGGACACGGTTCTCGACTTCGGCTGTGGCATCGGCCGAGTGGCCCGGTACGTCGGCCCGCTCTGTCGTCAGTTGTGGGCGGTCGACGCGTCGGCGCGCATGTTGGAGCTGGCCGAACGACGTCTGGCGGGGCTGGGAAACGTGGTCTTCGCCATCTGTCATGACACGCGGATCCCCGACGTCCCCGACGCCAGTGTCGACTTCGCCTACGCCCTGCTCGTCCTGCAGCACCTGGAGCGAGAGGACGCCTTCCTGGTCCTAGAGGAGCTCCGCAGAGTGCTGAAGCCGGCCGGACGAGTGCATTTCAGCTTTCCGAACTTCCTGGCCGAGGCCTACGGCGCCAGCTTTCTGGCCGACGCTCACCGCTCCCCCGACCTGAGCCCCACCCGCGCCCGCGTCTACACCCCACAGGAGGTCCGCCGGCTGTTGGAGCTGGCCGGCTTCACCGACATCGAGCTCGATCCCGGTGTCGAGATCATGGTCAGCGCCAGCCGAGGGGACGCCGTCTCCCGTTAGGGCCAGAACCGCCCTGACTCAGCCCGCCACCATGCCCACCATCGGGGCGCTGGACCCGCCGGCCGCCGAGCCGGCGAAGGTGGCGTCCCCGTAGGTGAAGATCCCTCCGTCCGAAGCCACCAGCCAGTAGCCCCCACCGTCGGCGGTGGCGGCCATCCCCACGATGGGCCGGGTCAGGTGGATGGCCCCGGCCGATCCCAAGAAGGCGGCGTCCCCGTAGGTGAAGATCCCTCCGTCGGAGGCCACCAGCCAGTAGCCGTGCCCGTCGGCGGTGGCGGCCATGCCCACGATGGGCCGGGTCAGGTGGATGGCCCCGGCCGAGCCGTAGAAGGCGGCGTCCCCGTAGGTGAAGACGCCCCCGTCGGAGGCCACGATCCAATAGCCCTGGCCGTCCCCGGTGGAGACGATGCCGACGGCGTTGCCGGGTAGGCGGGGCGAGCCCAGGGCCGGGGCGTCCCCGTGGGCGGACACCGATCCGTTGGCGTGGAGCAGCCAGTAGCCGCCCCGATCCGGGGTGACCGCCACCGCCGTGACCCGGCTCGGGGTGGAGTCGGGGCCCGAGGACATGAGCCCGCCGAAGCCGTGCATCGTCCCGTCGGAGGCGGCCAGCCAGTAGCCACCGGCCGAGGCGGAACTCGGGACCGCCGCCGGCATCCCCGACGCCGGGGTGGAGGAGGAGACACCCGGGGCGCTACCCACCGCCGAGGCGGGGGCGTAGGACGAGGACCCGCACAGGGCCCGGGCCAGGGCGGCGCCGTTGGGGCTGCCCAGTCCGCTGGCCATGTCATAGCCGGGGCCGGCCGGGTACAAGCCAGTGGGTGATCCGATGGGGGCATTGGACCCGATGGTGATGTCATGGGTCACCCCCGGGGTGGAATACAGGACGGGGTTGATGAAGCCGGCCCTCCCGGCCCCGCCACAGCTCTGGTTGATGTCGGCCACTAAAGCGGCCCACACCGGTGCGGCCAGGCTCGTGCCTCCACCGGAAAACCAACCCTGGCCGTGGCAGTCCCCGGCGGTGCAGAAGATGGGATAGCCATGGGCCGGATCGGCCGAGGCGCTGACGTCGGGCACCTGGCGGCAGTAGCCCGACCTGGCCCCACAGGGTGTCCCGCTGGAGTCGGCCGTGACGGCCGAGGCCTGCCAGGCGGGCATGGGCCAGCGGCGGGAGATCCCGCCCCCGCCGGCGCCGGCGCTGTTCCACACCGTCTCGGTCAAGGGGTTCAACGAGGCCAGGGTGGTCCCCCCGACCCCGGTCACGAAGGGCTGGCTGGCCGGGTCGTCAACCTGCAGGGATGTGTCGATCCGGTTGGGATTGTTGTTGCAGTCCTGGGCGCCGAGGTCGCCCGCCGCGGCCAGAACGGTCTGGCCCTGCACGGCGGCCTGCTGGAACAGGGTGTTCTCGGCGCTGGCCAGGGAGGGATCCTCCTGGGCCTCGCAGACTCCCCAGCTGGTGGTGATCACCCCGGCCCGGTTCTGGTTGATCATGGCGGCGTAGTCGGCCAGCATGCCCGCTTCGGTGTTGGGAGCCTCATAGACCAGCAGCTGGGCCCCTGGGACCAGGCCGGCCAGGGTCTCGACGTCATAGGTGGCCTCATCGGTGCCGAAGCCCACGCTCGCTCCACCGTCCACCGCCACCCGGGTGATCGATTGGGTGGGGGACCCCAGGCAGGCCTGGTAGGCGGCCACGTCGGCACTGGCGTAGTCACTCAGCTCCATGATCGCCACCGTCTGGCCGCTCCCGGCGGCTCCGCCGGCCAGGCCGTAGGCCCCGGCCAACTGGGCCGGCGTGTAGGCCGCAGCCGGGATGGCCGAACAGCCAAGGGCCGGGGGGCTGCCGCCCAGCGATGGCAGCGAGGAGTGGAGCTGGGCCGCCACGGCGCCGTTCAGGCCGACCACGCCCACCACCCCGCGGGGGAGTTGCACACCCGAGGTCGGGACCAGAGCCGTCCGGCCGAAGGCGTGCGCCATGTCCAGATGGGTGTGAAAGGCGGCCTGGACGGCGCTCAGGGTCCCGGTCACGGACAGGCCCAGATGGTCCGGCCACAGCCCCCCGACGCTGAGCCCGGACGCTTCCAGCCCGGCCGTAACGCTGGCGACCACCGTGGAGGAAGCGCCGAAGCGGGCGCCGAACTGGGCCGCATTGAGGAAGTGGTGGTACTGCGCGCTGCCGGGGCGAGACACGCCATAGGCCATCTGGGCCAGACCCGACCCGTTCTGACCGGCCAGCAGGACCGACAGGCTCATCGCTCCAGAGGCCGTGGGGCTCGACCCGGCCTGGGCCGGTGTGACCCGGGGAGCCGCGGAGGCGATGGCCTGGACCGAGCCGGCGCCGACCAGCAGCAGTCCGACCAGACCGGCCCAGGCCAGGTGTCGGACTGTCGTTTTCCTCACCCGCAGGGGAGTGGGGCCCATCGATCCTCCATCGGTCAGCGCTGGCGCTCCTGACCAATGGACTCGTCCGGATTATCCGCTTGCTTGAATTAAATCCACTTCCCCGTTGGACCGCTCTGAGTGTCACCCTTTGGTGTAAATGGGTCACCCGAACGGGTGGTGTCCGGTCCGTGTCCCTGGACCCGACGTGCGCCGGGTACCACCCGTATGGCACCATGTCCATAGCTAGAAATGGTTAGAGGGTTCTTAGGGTCTAGAGCCTGAGGGGGCTGTCTTCCGGGGCAAGACGCGGGAGTCAGGAACGGGGCAGATGACAGCGACGGTGACGCAGAGTGAACGGATCGCCTCCGTCCCGGAGGACCCGGGACAGGAGTGGGCGGGCGTAAGCGGCCCGATCCACCCCGTCCCCTCCCCGGGCGGGGCCCCCGGGGCGCGCCGGGCCGGTCGTCATCGATTGTGGTTACGCCGGTACGTGCTCAGCCTGGGCGCTCTGGACGGGGCCGGGTTCATGCTGGCCGCCCTGGGCGCCCGGGGTCTGGGCTATCCGAAGCCCGAACTGGTGGTGGCCGGCATACGGCTTCCCTATGTCATGGCGGCCCTGGGGGTGGCCATCCTGTGGGTGGCCGTCCTGGCCAGCGCCGGGGCCTATGACCGCCGGGCGGTGGGCTCGGGGCCGGATGAGTACCGGCACCTGTTCAACGGGGCCATCCGCTTCCTGGCCGTCTTCGCCCTCATCGAGGTGGCCCTGCGCACCGAGGTCTCCCGGGCCGTGGTGGTGGCCACCGTGCCCGCCGGTTTGGTGCTGTGCCTGTTGATCCACCACCAGGGTCGGCGCTGGCTGGTCCGGGCCCGCTCCCGGGGTCGCTATCGGGAGCGTCTCATCCTGGTGGGAAGGGAGCGGGAGTCGGTCTCCTTCCTGCGCCATCTCCAGTTGGCCGGCTCCGCCGGCTTGGAGGTGGTCGGGGTCTTCACCGGAGCGTCCGGCCCCTGGGCGGTCGCCCTGCCCGATGGGATCGAGATGATCGCCACCCGGGACCAGCTCTTCGAGCGGTTGCGCTCAGGGGCGGCCGACTCGGTGGCGGTGGTAGATACCGGCGCCCTCGGGGGTGAAGGCCTGCGGGACCTGGGCTGGGCCCTCGAGGGCCTGGGCGTGGACGTGATGGTCGCCCCCGAGGCCACCGACGTGGTCGGTCCCCGCCTGGCCGTGCGCCCGGTCGGGGGCCTGCCGCTCCTGCACGTGGAGGAGCCCCGCTTCACCGGCGCCGGCCGGATGGTGAAGGACGTGGTCGAGCGGACCCTGGCCGCCGTCTGCCTGTTGTTGGCCGCTCCGGTGATGGGCGCCATCGCCCTGGCCATCAAGCTGGCCAGCCCCGGACCGGTCCTGTTCCGCCAGACCCGGGTAGGCCGGGAGGGACGGAACTTCACCATGTTCAAGTTCCGCAGCATGCGCGTGGATGCCGAGCGGGCCCTGGCCGAGGTGTCCCACCTCAACGAGTCCGACGGGCTTTTGTTCAAGGTCCGCCGGGACCCGAGGATCACCGCCGTGGGGCGCTGGATGCGCCGCTTCTCCATCGATGAGATCCCCCAGCTCTACAACGTGGTCCGAGGGGACATGTCCGTGGTCGGCCCCCGCCCCCCCTTGCCCAGCGAGGTCGAGCGCTACGCCGCCCATGTGCGCCGCCGCCTGCTGGTCAAGCCCGGCATCACCGGGCTGTGGCAGGTCAATGGACGTTCGGATCTGTCCTGGGAGGACTCGGTCCGCCTGGACCTGCACTACGTCGATAACTGGAGCCCCACCGGGGATCTGGTCATCCTCTTGCGCACCCTGGGCGCAGTGGTGCGGGGCCGCGGCGCCTACTGATCTCCGGCGGCCCGGCGGCCCGGCGGCCCGGCGGGTGAGCGGGTAGGGCCCTACTGGGCGGCGCTCTGAGCGGCCGAGACGGTGGCGTCGCTGACCGCCGCCGTCCCGCCGAAGACGTGGATGGTGGCGATGGTGGCGCTGTTGGTCTGTAGCCAGCTGGTGGTATAGCTGCCCAGGGTGTTGGGATCCTCGGTGAGGATGATGGGGGCGGTCTCGAGCCCGGCGTGGGAGGCCCCGGCCAGGGCGTCGGCAAAGTCGTTACCCCGAGCCAGGTTCACATGGGTCAAGGTCCATCCCAAGTTCTGGGCCTCGAAGTCGGCCACCATGGTGGCGGTCTGGGTGCGATCAGCTCCGCCGATGCGGGTGACGCTGATGCCCATGTTGGTGATCTGGGTCTGCACGCCCGAGGACACCGCCGCCGTTCCCCCGAGCAGGATGACCTGCTTGATGCCCAGGTTGGTCAGGGCCGATTGAGTCGGGGAGGACAGGCTCGAGGGGTCGGTCAGCAGCACCGGGAAGGAGTCCTTGGCGGCCATGGGTCCCCCGGCTAGGGCGTCGGCATAGCTGAGGCCCGAGGTCACGATGGCGGTGGGTCCGCCGGTGCCGTAGGAGCCGATCAGGTTGGTGGGGAAGGCCTGGGCCACGGCGGCGGCGGTGGCGTAGCGGTCGGCCCCGCTGATCCGCTGGACGGTCAGCCCGGCCGCCTGGAGCTGGCTGACCACGTTGGCACTCACCGCCGCGGTGCCCCCGATCACCTCGGCCCCGGAGGCGTGTAGGGCGGACAGGGCCGACTGGGTGGCGGATGGGAGATTGTTGGGGTCGGTGAGCAGCACGGGGGCATGAAGCTGGCCGTCGGCGTAGCTGGCGGCCAGGGCGTCGGGGTAATCCAGACCCGAGGCGATGATGACCTCGGCCGAGCCGGACTGGAAGCTGGCCTCGGCAATGGTGGCGGCGGTGGCGTAGCGGTCCGATCCGGCCAGGCGGGAGGCGGTGACCCCGGTGGTGGCCGAGGCCGAAGCGGCGGTGGTGGCCACGGTCGCGCCCAGAATCAGGGCCGCCCAACGGAGCTTGTGCATCGGCCTCGCCTTCAGAAGGTTCTGTACGGGTGGTTCAGGCGGCGTGGCGGGGCCGACGGCGCAAGAGGGCGAAGGACAGGCCGGCCAGCCCGAGGATGGCGGCGGCCAGAGCGTCCCGAACGGCGTTGGCCAGGGTCGAAGGACCATGGCTGACGGCCACCGCCTTGACCAGGGCCGGGGACTCGGTGGCCACCAGCGAGGCGGCGGCGGCATCTACGGCCGGGACCATCACCGCGCTCACGGCCGGAGCCGACATGGAGGCCGGAGGCGTCCAGGTCGGGGCCGAGGCGTTGGAGGTCGAGGCGTGGCCGTTGGAGGCGGTGCCGGCGGAGTGGGAGGTCAATGCCGGGCGGCTGTTCGAACCGGCCGCCCCGGCCACGGTGAGGGGCAGGGTGTAGTAGGCGGTGGAGCCGTCGCTGGCCGTGCAGGAGGCCAGGATCACGTAGATACCCGAGACCGAGTTGGTGGGGATGGTGCCGGCCCCACTGAAGGAGCCGTCGCTGCCGGCGGTGGTGGTACCCATCCCCACCAGCGTGGAGCCGTCCGCCACCCGCACGATCTGGAAGGTGACCGTCGAACCCGAAGCGCAGCTGCCGGTGCCGGAGGCCAGGGGCACGGAGTCCCCGGCCTGGAAATAGTTCTGCCCGCCGGCGGCGGAGCGGTGCCCGGCGCCGGGGTTGTTCATCTCGCCCTGGTTGCCCCCGTGGTTTCCATGGTTGGCGTTCGGACTACAGGGTGGGCCGTAGCCCCCGTTATTCTTGGTACAGCCCGGCGGGGTGTTCGGCGGGCCGGCGGCCAGAGCCGGTGAGGCATAGAACATGGGCAAGGCGGAGCCGGCCAGGGCCGCGGTGGCAATAGCGCCGACACCAGCCCTCTGCCACTCGAATCGCATCGACGCCCTCCCAGCCCTGCTGGTCCTGATCAATGGTACAGGAGGTGCCCCCCGGACGCCACCGAAACCAGGGTCGTAACAATCAGCCCAGGATCTGGCTATTTGGCCAGGTGATAGGTGAAGGATCGGGGCCCATCGGTGGCCCCCCCGGCCGATCCGGAGCCGACCACCCGCCACCCCCCGACCCCGCTCAGTGAGACCCTCTCCTGGTCCGGAGCCACCGTGGGCTGTTTGGCCAGGCGCAAGGAGTAGGTGGCGCCCCCGGTTATGTACCCGGCGAGGTGGTAGCTCACCGTCACCGTCTGGCCCGCCGGAATGTCCACGTAGGCCGTATAGACGTAGCGGTCCTTCTCGAAGTCCCGGGCCTCGGTGACCGGGCGGCCCCCTACGCTGGCCCCGACCAGGTGCAGGGCCGTATAGAGGGACATATAGGTGTAGTTGTCCCCGCCGCCGGCATGGAAGCCCGGCCCGCCGATCACGATGGCCGGCTGGCCACTGCTCGGGGCGCCGTTGTGCAACACGACCGTGACGGTCGAGTTCACCCGGCCGGTGGCGGGGTCATAGGAGACGCGGTAGGACACCTGGCGGCGGAGGTACCAGTCGATCTTGTCCAGGTTTCCGTTCTGATTGACCACCTCCAACCAGTCCCCCTTGATCGGTCCCATGGCGCCGGTGGCCCCGAGGGAGCCGAACAGCGCCTCCTCCTTCGACCGGTTGGCGTACAGGAGCAGATGACCACCGGCCACGCCGGGGGTCAAAGCCTGTATGAGGGCCGAGGGATGGGCGGCCGGAAGGGCGGTGAACCGGTTGAAGATGGTGCGGGCCGCGGTGAGGAGGAAGTCGTAGCGCTCCTGGCCGGTAAAGACCAGGTACTGATCGTGAAGGAATACGGGCACGGCGTTGGCCGAGGTGATCGGGGTGGGCCAGTGGGGGACACTCACCGGACCGATCACCTGGAGCATCTCGGCCAGGACGAAGGGGTCGACGCTGATCACCCCGTCTACCGGGCCCAGGCCGGCGTCGGCGGCCAGTTGCTCCACCTCTCCCGCCACGGTGGGAAAGTCCGGGGCGAAGCCGGCGTCGACCACGTAGTCCTGGGGCTTGAAGCCCTGATGGGCCGCCCACTGGACGATGGGCCCGCTGAGCTTGGCGTTCCGGGAACCCGTGACAATGCCCAAGCCATCCAGGCTCAGACGCCCGTCGACGGCGGTGAGGATGCCCCAGTCCCCGATGATGCCCCCGGTGGCCCTGGACTCGGAGGGGTCCTGCACGATGAGCAGGTACCGGCGGGGCCCCCCGGCGCCCAGGACCCCGGGCAGGCTCCGGGACGCCTGGGCCAGATGGGAGACCTCGGTGGCCACCCGGGCCGCCTTGGCCTGCAGGTCGTCCAGGCGCGAGGACAACGGGCCCACCAGCCAGGGCGAGGCCAGACCGTGCATGACCCCCAGGGCGGTGTCCAGGGGACCGAGGCTGGCCTGGAGGGGCCGGGTCAGACCCGAGAGGGCGGCCAGGTCGACCCGCCCGCCGGATACGAGCTTCTCGGAGCCCACCACCTGGGACAGGGTCAGGGCCGGGTGCAGGACGCGGAGGGCCTGGGTGGTCATGGCCTGGAGGGCGTGGAGGTTCTGGGCCACCCCGGGTACCACCCGGCCGGGCTGGGCCCACCACGACCCCAGTGCGGCTTGGGCCGAACTCAACTGCGCTTCGGCGTTGTGCAGATCCGAGCGGGCCGCCTCGATGTCCCCGGCCTTGGCCGCGGCGGTGCCGGCAGTGGCCGAGGCCAGGCCCGCCTCGGCCGCCGGGCGGGCCCGGAGGGCCGCCACCGCACTGAGCCCGGCGGCGCCCAGGGCCAGGCCGGCCAGGACCCAACCCGCCCAGCGCAGGGGCCGGCGGGTCCGACGCCGGGTCAGGCGCCAACCCGAGACGATGAGCAGGCCGGCGCCCGCCGCCGCCACCAGGGCGGAGGTCCCCGTCGGCCACCGGGTGGGCAGGCGCAGGAGGACCTGGGCGACGGCCCCGCCGATGAGCGCCCCCGCCAGCCGGCCCCGGCGGTTGACCAGGCTGGCCCCCGCTCCGAGGCCCAGGGCCAGACAGGCCAGGACCACCCAGCCCTCCCCGATGGAGGCCAGCGCCGCCCCGCCGGCCACGCCCACCCAGGCCCAACGCCGGGCCCGGGCGCCGGCCAGGGTGATGACCAGCGCCCATCCCCCCCGTAGTACGCCGTCGGCCACCACCAGGCCGGTGGGCCGCCCCGGGGCCAGGACGGCCCCCGCCGCCGAGGCCGCGGCCACCAGGAGGACCGCCTCCCGGCGCCGGGTCCAGACCAGCGGGACCCGGTAGGCGACCCCCAGGCCGGCACCGATGGCCCCCAGGGCGGCTATGGCCCAGGGCAGCGACGGGCCGCTGCCCCAGACGGCTCCCAAGTCGGTCAGTCCTGCGGAGCCGGCACCTGCGCCGGCTGCTTGGGCGCGTAGCCGTAGCCGTAGCCGTAGGGGCCGGTCTTGGCCCTGGGGGGGTGGAAGTCGTTTAGGACCACCCCGACCACGGGGGCGTTCACCTGGTCCAGCATCCGCAGCGAGCGGGTGGTCTCGTCCCGGGTGGTCTTACCGGCCCGGGCCACCAGGATCACCCCGTCCACCCGGGCCGAGAGGGCGAGGGCGTCGGCCACGTGGAGAACGGGGGGGCCGTCGATCACGACGTAGTCCGCACTGGACCGCAGGCGGGCCTGGTTGAGGTTGAACTGCTGGCTGGAGAGCAGTTCGCTGGGCAGGGGGGGCAGCACCCCGCAGGTGAGGACGGATAGGCCCTCCAGCGGGGTCTTCCTCAAGGCGAGGTCCAGATGCTGGTCGCCCACCAGCACCTCGGTCAGCCCCGGAACGGCCTCCAGCCCGAAGAACTCGTGCACAGCCGGCCGGCGAAGATCAGCGTCCACCAGGATCACCTTGCTGCCCGCCTGGGCCATGCTCACGGCCAGGTTGATGGCCGTGGTCGTCTTACCGTCCCCCGAGCTGGGACTGGTGATCTGGATGACCTCGCAATGCTTGTCCACCTCCAGGAAGCGCAGGGAGGTGCGGAGCTGGCGGTAGGCCTCGGCGGCGGGGGCGTGGGGCGACTCGACCAGGACGATGGGGTTCTTGGCCCGGCCCGGGTGGGCGAAGCCGGGGATGACCCCCAGGGTCGGAAGGCCGCGGACCAGGCCCTCCAGCCCGGCGGCGGTCTTGACGGTGCGGTCCAGCGCCTCCCGGAGCAGGACCACGCCGACGCCCAGAGCCAGGCCCACCACCAGGGCCAGGGCGAGATCGAGCTTCGGCCGGGGCGAGGAGGGGACGCTGGGCGCCACCGCCGGGGTGACCAGCTGGGCCGTCTGGGCGGCCAGGGCCGAGTTGACCTGGAGCTGGTCGAGCTGGGCCTGGTAGGTGGCCAGCTGGGTGTTGAGAAAGGTGATCTGACTGGTCTGGTGTGAGGCCTGGGCCTGGGCCAGCTGGGTGTTGAGGCTGGTGAGCTTGGACCGGATGGCCGTGGCGGCGTAGCCGTAGGCGTTCACGGCCTGGCTCTGGCGGAAGGTCAGGTACTCATTGGCGTAGTCGTTGGCGATCCTGGCCGCCGCCTTGGGGTCCGAGCTGGTGGCCGATATCTGGATGACGTCGGTGCTGGACACCTCGCTGACCGAGACGGTTGGCACCTGGGCGAAGTCCACCCCGAGGTCCTTGGCCACCGCCGTCTTGACCGGAGCGGAGGTGACGATCTGGATCTGGGTGAGGACGTCGGTGGGCGACAGGGCGCCGCTGCTGCCCCCGGCCAGGACGCTGGCCAGGCTGTCGGGCTGGAGGAGGAGCTGGGCCTGGGCCGTGTACTGGTGGGGCTGTCGGGACACCGCCGCCCCGGTCCCCCCCATGACCAGCAGGGTGATCAGGACGATGATCCACCAGCCCCGCCGGAGGACCGCCACGTAGTGCATGAGGTCCGGTTCGGCCCCGTAGGTCTGCTCCGGCATGGCCGGTCAGCCTAAAGGACGGGGGACCTGGGAAGGTGACCGGTCCCGTTCCGGCGTTCCGGGCCGGCTGGCGATTTCACCAGCGCCCGAGTGTCCGTTAAGTCCCTACGCTTTCACAACACCTACCTAAATATCGGTCCTATGGCTTGCGCCAGGCGCCCCCATCGCCCATCCTCAAGGCGAGGCGAGTTTTCCTGGCCAACAAAGTGGGGCAACGGGTGGGTGTAGCCGGACATTTCGGGCGGCGTTCTGGCGTCGCTGCGCAGTTCCTGGCGGTTCTTGCCCTCACGGCGGGGGGACTGGTGGCCTCCAGCACCAGTGCGGCGGCCGACCAGCCGTCGTATTCCCGGGTTGGACACGCCCCGAGGGTGCCACCGGGAGCCACCGACACCGGAGCTCAGCCAGGCGGGAAGGTTGTGCACCTGTCCGTCATGCTGTCGGTCCCTGACCCCGGCGCACTCCAGCAGTACGCCATCGGGGCGTCGACCCCCGGACAGGCCAACTTCCGCCAGTTCATCACCCCTCAGGAGTTCGCGGCTCAGTTCGGGCCCAGCCCCGACACCATCCAGCAGGTCCGCGACTGGCTGGCCAGCCAAGGATTCGATCTGGGCCCGACCTCGACCAATGGTCTCGATATCCCCTTCACCGCCACCATCAGCCAGCTCGAGCGGGCCTTCGCCACCCAGATCCACGGCTACCGGCTGGCGGACGGTCGGAGGGCCTACGCCAACCTGGCCGCCCCCCAGGTGCCGACCTCTCTAGCCGACTTCTTCCAAGGAATATTCGGACTCGATGACCTCACCCAGCTGCACAACAACCTGAGCGGCGGCGCCCAGGCCGTGCCGACCAGCGCCCCCCTTACGAACCCCCCGACGTCGGGTCCCACCTACACCTCCTCGCACCACCCCAACTGTCCTTCCTTCAAATCGCCGCCGTACACGGCCAACCAGATCGCCTCCGCCTACAAGCTGCCCAGCTTGTACGGCGAAGGATTACTGGGCGGCGGGGTCACTGTGGGGCTCTTCGAGCTCGAGCCCTTCTCGTCCAGCGACATCAGCACCTACCAGGCCTGCTACGCAACGAGCACCCCGGTGGCGACCACCCTCATCGATGGTGGGAGTGGCAGTACCGGAGCGGGTTCGGGAGAGGCCGCCCTCGACATCGAGGACGTCATCGGCCTCGCGCCCAACACCAACATCGACGTGTACGAGGGCCCGAACACGACTAGCGGCCTCATAGACACTTACAACGCCATGATGAGCAACGACACCGCCAAGGTCATCTCCACGAGCTGGGGACTGTGCGATCTGGACGCCGCCACCTCCACCATGGACTCCGAGAACATCATTTTCGAGGAGGCAGCCGCCCAGGGCCAGACCGTCTTGGCCGCCGCCGGGGACTCCGGCGCCTACGACTGCTCGAGCACCAGCCCAAATGCCGCTGCTCTGTCCGTGGACGACCCCGCCGGCCAGCCGTTCGTGACCGGGGTCGGAGGCACGACCATGACGGGGTTGGGACCGCCCCCAAGCGAGTCGGTCTGGAATGGCACTTGTAGCAACGGCCCGTGCGCCGGCGGGGGCGGAGTGTCCGATGTGTGGCCCATGCCTTCCTGGCAGAGCGCCGCCGGGGTCACCGAGCCCGGCTACAGCACCGGTACCCCGTGTAAAGCGCCGGGCAGTTCCTACTGCCGGGAGGTACCCGACGTCACGGCGTCGGCGGACCCGAATTACGGCTACCTCATCTATTGGAAAGCCGGCTGGTACGCCTTCGGCGGCACCAGCGCGGCCACACCGACCTGGGCATCGGTAATCGCCCTTATTGACAATGGCTGTGGAGCGGGAGCAGTGGGCTTCGCCAATCCTCGCCTGTACGTCACCGCCGACTTCGGCACCACCACCAACGACATCACGTCTGGAAGCAACGGGTACTACCCGGCCGGTCTCGGCTACGACATGGCCTCCGGCCTGGGCAGCCCGATCGCCACCAGCACCTTGCTGTCAGACCTGTGCACACCCATGGTGTCGGGCATCAGCCCGAACACCGGACCGAGCACCGGCGGCACCTCGGTCACCATCTCCGGAAGCGGGTTCACGCCGCAGTCGACGGTCAAGTTCGGGACCAGCCCGGCTGTCGGAGTCACGGTTAACAGCTCGCTCCAGCTGACGGCCACCGCGCCCCCCGGAGCCGGAGCGGTCGATGTCAGCGTCACCACGGCGTCGGGGACCGACCCGATCACGGCCGCCGATCTCTTCACCTACGCCGGCCCGGGAATCACCTCGATCACCTGCAACTCCAATCCGTGCTCGGGTGCCGCACCCGGCACCGTCGTCGCCCTCAACGGATCGGGGTTCGGCCCCAGCCCGGGTTATGTCACACTCACCGACGCCGGCATCCAGTGGGGAGGCCCGAGCGACGCCGCCCAGCTCAGCATCGGATCCTGGAGTGATACCCAGGTCACCTTCACCGTGCCGACCCCTCAGGGATCCTCGGACCAGTGGCAGGTCATTCCCGGCACCACCGCCACTGTGGCCGTGACCACCGCGGCCGGCGTGGCGTCGAACGCCGTATCGCTTCTGATCCTGTCCCCCGGTACGCTCAACGTGACGTCGAATCCCACCTCGGCGCCCATCGGGACCAGCGTCACCCTGTCGGTCGCCAGCGGATCGACCACAGACTTCGGGTCCACTCAGGGCGCCGGCTATGTGACCCTCGATGACTCCGGAATCCAGTGGGGAGCACCCAATGACGCCGCCGGCCTTTCGATCACCTCATGGGGGACCGACGCGGTGACCTTTATCGTTCCGACCCAGAGCGGTCCCTGGGTGGTGATCCCGGGCACCACCGCCACGGTGACGGTGACTAACGGCTCCGGGGCGGTCTCCGATGTCGTGCAACTACCCATCAACCCGACCGGTTCCCTATCGATATCGACCTCGACGGCCTCCCTTACCGCGGGACAGGTCGTAAACCTGACCGGGTCTGGTCTCGGCACGCCGGGCTGGGTGACCTTGACCGATGACGGCGTGAGTTGGGGCGCTCCGAACGACGCTGCCGGCCTTTCGATCAACTGGGGGGCCAGTACGGTCAGCTTCACGGCTCCCAGCCCCACCGCGTCCTGGCAGCTCATCCCCGGCACCAACGCCACCGTGTGGATCACGAACTCGGCCGGCTACGTCTCGAATGTCCTTACGATCCCCGTGGCGACCACCGGGACCCCGAGTATCACCAGCGTCTCCCCGACCAGCGCGGCGGTGGGCACGGTCGTAACCCTCACCGCCTCCGGGGGAGGATTCGGCACGTCTCAGGTCACGTCTCAAGGGACGGGTTACATCACCTTGATCGACGGGTCAGTGTCCTGGGGCGCTCCGAACGATGCCGCCGCCTTCACGGTCGATTCCTGGAGCGACACCGCCGTGAGCTTCACCGTGCCGTCCCCCAGCGGTCCGAACGGGATATACCAGGTCATTCCCGGTACCACGGCTACGGCCACGGTGACCAGCGCCGCCGGGGCTGTGTCGACGGTCGCTTCGATCAGCATCGTTCCGGCCGGCTCGATCCCCCTGTTCACACCCTCGCCCACCTCGGGAATCGCAGGCACGCAGGTGACACTGACAGGATCCGGATTCGGCGCCAATCAGGGCAGCGGCTATGTCACCTTCGTGGACAACGGCAAAGAATGGGGAGTTCCTTGGGAAGGGAGCCTCACAATCGTGTCTTGGTCCGACACTCAGATCGTCTTCGACGTGCCGTCGGGGGTCACCTCGGGCACGACGGCGACGATAACGGTGACCAACGCTGCCGACTTCGTATCGAACCAGCAGACTCTTTCGATCACATAATTCCAATGCGATCGGGCGTGTCCGAACCCACGCTTGAGCTTGGCTGAATGGAGCGCGGTGCCAACCAACCGGAAGTTCCTCAGTGCCGTGGCGCTGGTCGTCGCCGCCATCCTGGCCGGGGCGGCCCTGGCCCACCCGTCACTGACCCAGGTGGTCCTGCTGGTGGCTGTCCTGCCGATCGTGCTGGCCCTGGCCGTGCGCTCACCGCGGAGTTTGATTTTGGCCCTGGCCGGCTGGCTGGTGGTGATGGGAACCCTGAGACGCTTGCTGCTCGGCCAGGGCAGCACCACCCTCCTGGGTGACCCCCTGCTGCTGGTGGAGCCGGCGGTGATGGTTCTTCTGGCCGCGGTGGCCTGGGGACGGGGGGCAGGCCGGGACCGGACTCTGCTCGCCAAGGCGGTGCTGGTCCTCTGCGGTCTGGCTTTGGTCGAAGCGGTCAACCCCCTCCAGGGCGGCCTGAAGGTGGGTCTCGGCGGCCTGCTTTTCGTGCTGGTGCCCCTGCTGGGCTTCTGGGTGGGCCGCTCGCTGTGCGATGACTCGACCATGCGCCGCATGCTGATTGTGCTGGGCGTCCTGGCAGTCCCCGCCGCTGCCTACGGGCTGGCCCAGACTTACGTCGGGTTCCCCTCCTGGGACACCCGCTGGATCCAGGCCAACGGCTACGCCGCCCTCAACGTCGGGGGGGTAATCCGTGCCTTCGGGAGCTTCTCCTCGTCGGCCGAGTACGCCAGCTTCCTGGGCGTCGGCATAGCCATCTGGTTCGCCCTGGCCCGCCGGCCCCAGACGCTGCCGGTGGCTCTGGTGGCTGTGGCCTTGCTGGGCACGGCCGTCTTCCTGGAGTCTTCCCGGGGGGTGGTTGTGTTGGCCGTGGTCGCCATCGGAGTGATGGCGGCGGCCTTGGTGAGGGTGAGGCTGGTTCCCGCCGCGCTGTGGGGCCTGGGCGCCCTGGGTCTGTTGTTGCTGGCCGCTTCCCACCTGGGCCACGGTGCGGCTGCCAGCACCGGGACGACCGGCGCCCTGGTTGCCCATCAGGTCGGTGGCCTGGCCCAGCCCTTCAACTCCCAGAACTCGACCCTAGGCATCCACATGAGCGAGATGGTGTCGGGACTCAAGGCAGCCTTCACCGCACCGGTGGGACATGGGACCGGGTCGATCACCCTGGCCGCCTCCAAGTTCGGCGGAGCGGCGCAGGGGACCGAGGTCGACCCATCCAATGCCGGGGAGGCCTTCGGTCTGCCGGGTCTGATCGCCTACCTGGTGGTGGCCCTGTCCGGCCTGGCCGGCGCCTACCGGGTGGCCGCCGCCCGGCGTGACTTCGTGGCCGTGGCCGTGCTCGGGCTCCTGGCCGTCACCTTCCTGCAGTGGCTCAACGGGGGCCAGTACGCGGTGGCGTGGCTGCCCTGGCTGGCGCTGGGCTGGGTGGACCGCACGCGGGCCGGATTGGGCTCGGTGGCGCCGGTCCAGCGGGAGGGAGCCACGACAAGCTCTATATCCACGACGCTGTGACGCGCTCGGGCCCCGTCCATGCGCCTCGCCGTGCTTCGGAGTCGCCGTTAGGTATGACTATCCCTATCCTCTTTAGCGGTGGACTCTCTTGACGATCCGGAGGTCGCTCGGCTCACCCAGATGCTCTCCGGAGCCCTGGTCACCCAGGCCGTTGCCACCGCCGCCGCCCTCGGGCTGGGCGACGCCTTGGCCGACGAGGCCGGGTCCAGCGCCGAGGTAGCCGAGCGCTGCGGAGCCGACCCGGAAGGCGTCCATCGGCTGCTCGGGGCCCTGGCCACGCTGGGCATAGTTGAGCGACTCAATGCGGACTTTTTCTGTCTGACCGATCTTGGCCAGCTGCTGCGGTCGGATCATCCCCGGTCGCTTCGGTCTTGGGCCGTGGTCCAGGGCCAGTTGATGGCGCCGCTGTTGGCGGGCCTGCTCCCCGCTGTGACCACAGGGGGATCCGCCGCGCCGGGGGTCTTCGGCTGTTCGTTCTACGAGCACCTCGCCGTCAACCCGGAGCTGGACGCTCACTGGAACCGGGCCATGGCCGAGACCGCCTTGTCCTGGTTCGAGGATGACGACCTCCTCGGCGGGGTGGATTGGCCCAACGTGAGCCGGGTGGTCGACGTCGGAGCGGGCCTGGGGGCGACGCTGGCCGTGCTACTCCGGCGTTGTCCCCACCTGGGCGGCGTTGTCTATGACCTGGCCAACGTCGTCGGTGGCGCACCGGCCTTCCTGGAGTCGGCCGGGGTGGGCGAGCGGGTCGAGGTAGTGGGCGGGAGCTTCTTTGACTCCGTGCCTCAGGGCGGCGACGTCTACCTGTTGGTCCGGGTCCTCTTCAATTGGCCGGATGACGATGCGCTGGCGATCTTGAAGGCCTGCCGGCGGGCCATGACCCATGGAGCTCGGTTGTTGGTGATCGACCACGTCCTGGGTGAGGAGGCCGGTTCGGATGCGGCCCGACTCAACGACCTCAACCTATTGGTCATGGGTGGGCGGGCGCGCACCTTGGCCGGATGGAACGGCCTGGTTGACGATGCCGGCCTCAAACTGGTGGGCCACCCTGGGTATTCCTCGTTGGGCCGCCCGTGGGCGGCGCTGGTTCTCGAGGTTCGTTGAGTCTCTCCAGCTCCCCTGTGGCCTACGGCCTGACCCTGTCCGGGCCGCTCCTCGACGGGGCCCTGACCCCCATGCTGCTGGACAGCGCCGAGCCCTGGCCGGAGGTTGGCATGGCCTGGGAACCGAGGGAGTTGGGCCGTGTTCCTGAACGCTTGGACGAACACAGCGCCCTGTTGCGCTGCCTGTTCGGCGGCCATCTGGTGGCCGACCGGGCCGCCATGACCGCCACCTTCCTGGATGGGATCCGTCCGGGGGCCGACGTCGTGGCTCATCCCGGCCTGGCCGGAATAGGGATGATCTTCGCCCGCTGGCTGGGGCGCTCGGCCTTCCACGGTGGAGCGGTCCTGGGACCCAGCGGAGCGTGGGGATTGGTCGGATCCAGGGGAGCGGGCAAGAGCACCACCCTGGCCGCCCTCAAGCTGGCCGGGCACGCGGTGCTGGCCGATGACCTGGTTGTCCTGGAGCAGGGTTGCGCCCTGGCTGGGCCGCGGACCCTGGACCTGCGTCCGACCGCCGCCGAGCACCTGCCGGGTGACTTCGAGGTGGTGACCGTACGGGGGGGTGAGCGCCGACGCCTAATGCTGGGTCCCACCCCCACCTCGGTCCCATTCCGGGGCTGGGTCTTCCTCGGGGTCGCCCGGGGGGTCAGTGTGGAGCGGATCGCTCCCGCTGATCGCTTGGCCGCCCTGGGGGAACACCTGGCCGTGCGACTACTGCCTCGGGACCCGACGGCCTTCCTCGAGTTGGCCAGCCTGCCCGCCTACCGGTTGCGCCGACCCCTTCGCTGGGAGGAGCTCTCCTCGGTCGTTCAGGCGGTGGAGGATCTCATGGCCTCGGCCTAACCGGTCCGGAGGGGCTAGGCGGAGCATCTCGGTGTGGGGTGCCGCGCCGCCGGCCCCGGGCTCCTCCAGCCAGGCGTGGGCCGAAAAGCCTCCGGCCGGGGCCGTGACCCCGATGACCAGCTCCAGGGCTCGACCGTGATCGGCGTGCCAGGCCTGCAGGACACACGAGCTGACCAGGCACGTGGCGCCCATCCGCTCCAGTACAGCCTGCACCCCCGCCTCCCCGTTGGCCGGGATGCGCCGAGCCGAGGGCAGGGCCACAGCTTCCACGCCCCGGCGCGTGAGCCGGCGCCGGCAGAGCACGGTGGCCCCCAGTGTCCACAGCCCGGCTAGGGCCTCGGGACGACTAGGCAGGCGCATCGTCGGACGGTGGATCTGATTGCAGGAAGGACTCGGCGCTGAGAGAGGCGATCAGCTCCTCGACATCGGCCGCCGCCTGGGTGGCGTCGATGCCGTAGGCGGCTACCAACTCCGCCACCAGTTCCGCCCGGGTGGCTCCACCGTCGGCCAGAGCCTTCCACAGCCGTGCCCCGCTGGGGTTGAGAGACAAGAAGTGCTGGTTGTGCAGATCGAGGATCACCACCTCGTCATCGACCAGACGCCACTCCAGCTCATCGGCCCGTATACGCAGGACCTCGCTCAAGAGGCCCGCCGGACCCGGATCCAAGCGACCAGGGCCGGACCGAGCGCGACGGCCATCCGGCCCAGACGGGACACGTAACCCACCACCAGCCCGATCCGCCCGCGCTGGGCCACGGGTCGACTGCGCCGCACGGAGGCCCGGGAGGGAATGAGCACCCGGCCGGCCCGCGCCAGCCCTTCCCGTAGTGACGGCGCGTTAGCCACGGTGGCCAGGGCATCGGCGCCTCGAGGGCGGCGCCCGGCCGCCAGGCGCACGGCGGGACGGGCCGAGACGGCCAACCCCAAGGCCGTAGACAACTCTCTACCCTGGGGCAGAAGGCGCAGGCCCACACCAAAGGCGTCCTCGGCCCCGAGTTGGGTGGCCAGAACTGCCGATTCGCCCCACTGTGCGGGACTGACGACCCCCAGAGCCCGGCGCAGGTCCTCCAGGGGACGCTCACCATCCACCACGCCATGCTGGGCGGCGTGCAGGGCTACGTGAAGGGCCAGGGCCGTCCGGCCGAGGATCCGTAGGCGACGGCCGCCGACCACCATTTCTTCGGTACCGGCTGCCAGGGTCTCCCATACCTTCTGGGGATCGGCGCGGAAGGTGGAGAGGGACCGGTGCAGATCGACCCAGTAGGTCAGACCTCCCGGGCCGGCTCGCTCGTAGGTCAAGGCGTGGAAGGCCCGCTCGTGCCTGGAGAATCCCCGCTCCGTGTCGGCGAAGCCCAAGCCAGCTAGCACCTCTTGGGCGGGAAGAAACGAAGCCGGGGCCACCAAAAGGTCGGTGTCCACGTAGGAACGGCCCCCTCCGGGGTAGAGCCAGGCGGCCAGCGAGGGACCCTTGAGCAACAGGGAGTCGATCCCCTCTCCAGCCAGAGCGCCGACCACCTCGGCCGTCACCTGGTCGATGACCAAACAGCGCACGGCCCAGGCGACGGGTTCGCTCAGGACCGGCACTTCAGTCACGTGACGTGAGGTTAGTGGCGCCCCTAGCATTCATGCCGTGTTGGCCATCGAGGCGACAGGGCTCGCCAAGATGCTCCGGCGCCGGGTCGGTAGACCCGGTCAGCATTGATGACCAACCCGCAGGCTTACCCGCCTCCGCCGGGGAGAGCCCTCCCCCTGACCCCTCTGGAACGGGCCGCCGGCGTCGCACTGGGCGAGGCCGATGCCGACCACGTAGCTGAGGACCTCCCGCCGGGGGCCCCAGTGGGTCCTGCCCATCCCCGCAGCGCCCGCATGGCGCTGGAGGCAGAGGTTCTGCCCGGTCTGCTGCGCCCGCCGTGCCTGGTCAGTTTCTCCGGGGGGCGGGATTCCTCGGCCGTACTGGCCGTGGCCACTGCCGTGGCCCGCCGGGAAGGATTGGCGGAGCCCATCCCGGTCACCAAGCGCTTCCCCGGCATTGCCTCCACCGAGGAGTCGGAGTGGCAGGAGTTGGTGATAGGCCACCTCGGCCTGGGGTCCTGGGAGCGGATCAGCTTCGACCAGGAGTTGGACCTGCTGGGCGACACCGCCTGTGCTGCCCTGTCGGCTCATGGGCTTTTGTGGCCGCCCAATGCCTATCTCCATGTGCCGTTGCTGGATCGGGCCGGCGGGGGCTCATTGTTCACCGGTCTGGACGGGGACGGGCTCCTGGGCAGCTGGCGGTGGCTGGGGGCCCAGCAGGTGCTGCACGGACGGCAGCGGCCCCACGCTCGGGATGTTCTGCGGGTTGGTCTTGCACTGGCCCCGGCCCGCCTGCGCCGGCACCGGCTGGGTATCGACGCCGGGGTGCCTTTCCCCTGGTTGCGGCCTAGAGCCAGGGCGCAGGTGAGCGCCATCATGACGGCGGAAGCGGCGCAGGAGCCCCGGCGCTGGGACCGTCGCGTGGCCTGGTACGCCCGGCGGCGCTACCTGGCTCTGGCCGTGCACAGCCTGGGTCTTCTGGCCGGAGCCAGAGACGTGGCGGTTCTCCATCCCCTATTGGGGCCCGGGTTCCTGGCCGCCCTGGCAGACCAAGGTGGTGCCGGGGGCATGGGCGATCGGACCTCTCTCGTGCGTCTCCTGGTAGGGGACCTCCTGCCCGAGGTGATCGTGAGTCGAAGCACCAAGGGCGAGTTTGGCCGAGCCATCTGGCGGGATCGGGCCAGGGAATTCGCCGGGTCCTGGGCGGGGGCAGGAGTGGACCGGGATCTGGTCGATCACGACCTCCTGCGGGCCCAGTGGCATGCGGAAAACCCGTACTTCGGCAGCTCCACGCTGCTGCACGCGGCCTGGCTGGCGGAGCGGGGCCCGTTGTAGAGCCCGAGATGAGAGGGTACGTGACGTTGACAACGGGGTATACCCATCGACTACCATTGAACCCGGGTCGACAGGGGTTGGTTCATGTCAGAAGTCATGCAAGACGATGTGGTGGCAACGAAGATTTACGAGCCGCCCCGGCTGCGCAGGCTTGGGACCGTAGCCGAGTTGACCCTGGGAGTGGGGTTAGCGTCCACCGATGGTCTAGGGGCGGCGGTCGGCTCTACTTAGTTTCGGGCCTCGCGTCGACCGGTCTTCAGCTGGGTGTGGATGCTCGCCCACCCAGGGGGCCCCTCCGGGACGGGTACGGCTGGTTGTGAGCCCGGAGCCCCGGTGAGCGACGGAGATTCGGGCCCGAGTGTTCTGGTCATCGGCGCCGAGTGGTTCGAGGACCAGCCCGGCGGCTTGATGCGCTACCTGGTCGGCCTGGTGCCCGCCTTGGTCAGAGTCGGAGTCACCGTGAGGGCAGTGGTCCTGGGCCCGGCCCAACGGGCGCCGGCGGCGTTCTGGCCGGTCTCCCGATTCGACGCGCCCCTGTGGCGGAGGGTGTGGTCCGTCTATCGGGGGGCAGTCCGGGGGGCGCCAAGTGCCGAGGTGGTCGATGTCCATTTTGCCCTGTACGGACTGTTGCCCTTGCTCAGCCGGGCCCTGAGGGGCAAGCCGGTCATTGTCCACTTCCAGGGGCCCTGGGCCGCCGAGAGTACGGAGGCCGGCCAGGCGTCCAGGCGGGCGGCCGTCAAGCGGCACCTGGAGCGTGCCGTCTACCGCCGAGCCGACGCCGCCGTGGTGCTGTCCGGTGCCTTCGGGGAGATGCTGGCCCGCGACTACGGGGTGGACTCGGGCCGTATCCATGTGATCCCCCCTGGGGTGGATCTGGACCGATTCTGTCCCGGGGACCGCCAGACTCTCCGAGGGGACTTCGGCGTTGAGCCTGGTGCGTTCCTGGTCGTATGTGTCCGTCGGCTGGAATACCGGATGGGCATCGACGTGCTCCTGCGCGCCTGGCGCATGGTCCAGGAGGAGCTACCTGGGGCCAGGCTGATCATCGCCGGAACAGGAAGCGAGCGGGCCCACCTCGACTCCCTGGTCTCGTTGTTGCCTTGCCCCGTCGGCGTGCAACTACTGGGGGCAGTGGACGATGATCGTCTGGTCGAGATGTACCAGGCGGCGGACTGCTCGGTCGTGCCCTCCCGCTCCCTCGAAGGCTTCGGGCTGGTGACCCTCGAGTCCCTGGCCTGCGGGACCCCGGCGGTGGTGACCGATGTGGGAGGACTGGCCGACGGGGTGTTGGGACTGGATCCAAGCCTAGTGGTCGCCTCCGAGGACCCGAACGCTCTGGCCGTGCGACTGGTGGATGCAGCCCGGGGGGCGCTCCCGACCGGGGAGGCCTGCCGGGCCCATGCCGAGACCTTCTCCTGGGACGGGGTGGCGCAGCGCCATCTGGAGCTGCTCGGGTCTCTGATTCGGGCCGCCAGGCAGCGCCGCCTTCGGATCGTCTTCCTCGATCACTGTGCCCAGCTGTCCGGTGGGGAGCTGGCCCTGGCCCGGCTCATCCAGGCGCTCGACGTGGATGCCCACGTGTTACTGGCCGAGGACGGACCCCTCCGTCCGCTGTTGGAAGAGGCCGGGGCCACCGTCCACCTTCTGGTTCTGGGCGAGGGGGTACGGGACCTGCGCCGTCATCGGGTCGGGCTGCGCTCGGTGACCCAAGCCGGCCGGGTGCTGCCCTATTCCCTCCGACTCGCCCGCTTGATCAGGCATCTCCAACCCGACCTGGTGCACACCAACTCGCTCAAGTCCGCCCTCTACGGCGGTCTGGCTGGCCGGTTGGCCCACACGCCGGTGATCTGGCATGTTCACGACCGGATAGCGCCAGATTACCTGCCTGCCTCTGCCATCAAGCTGGTGAACACGGCTGCCCGGGTCCTGCCTCGGGCGATTATCGCCAACTCTGCTATCACCCTCGCTAGCCTGGATGGACTCTCCCGTCCAGCGGTGGTGATACCCCCTCCACTGCCGTTAGCGTCGGAGTTCGTACAGCACCTGGATGGTCCACTCCGGGTAGGCATGGTCGGAAGGCTGGCCCCGTGGAAGGGCCAGGACCTCTTCCTTCGGGCCTTCGCCCGGGCTTTCCCGTCGGGTGAGGCCCATGCCGTTGTAATTGGTGCCGCCCTCTTCGGGGAGGACGGCTACGCCGCCGAGCTCCATGGCCTGGTCGAGACGCTGGGCATCACCGACCGGGTCGACTTCCGGGGGTTCCGCCAGGACATCGGCGCCGAGCTGGCCCGCCTTGACGTGGTGGTCCACGCCTCCAGGGTGCCCGAGCCGTTCGGGCTGGTGGTGGTCGAGGCTATGGCCGCGGGCATGGCGGTGGTCGTCCCCGACCGGGGCGGGCCGGCCGAAGTGGTCGAGGATGGGCTTACCGGGCTCACCTACCGGATGGGCGATGAGGGCTCCCTGGCCGCTGCCCTCTCGAAGATTGCCGCCGATCCTGTACTGCGGAAGCAGCTGGGCGACAGCGCCGCCGCCGCCGTCGCCAGGTACCGCCCCGAGGTTGTAGCCACCGAGGTGATGGCCTTTTATGAGACGGTCCTGGGCCGATGAGTAGCTCAATGGGTCCACGACTCGCCATCGTGCACGACTACCTCACCCAGGAAGGGGGAGCCGAACGGGTGGTCCTGGCTATCGCCCGGGCCTTCCCCGACGCTCCCATCTACACCTCGGTCTATGAACCCTCCCGGACCTTCCCCGAGTTCGGTGCCCTGGACGTGCGACCGATGCGGGGCCTCAATGCCCTGCGTCCGCTGCGCCGCCACCACCGCTTGGGCCTGCCGCTTTACGGCCCCGCCTTCGCCCGTCTGCAGGTCGATGCCGACGTGGTCCTCTGCAGCTCCAGCGGATGGGCCCACGGGGTCAGTACGGACGGTCGGAAGATCGTCTACTGCTATACGCCGGCCCGGTGGCTCTACCAGCCCGATGCCTACCTCCGGACCTCCCGCTGCTTTGCCCGCGCCAGCGCAGCTGTGCTGGGCCCGAGCCTGCGCCGACGGGACATAGCCGCCGCCGCTACTGCTCATGCCTACCTGGCCATCTCCAGCGTGGTCCGACAGCGCATCGCCGGCTTATACGGCATTGCCGCGGAGGTGCTGGCACCCCCGCCCGCCCTCAGCCCGCATGGCGACCAGTCTTCTTTGGATCTCGAATCCGGTTTTGTCCTGGTGGTCAGCCGGTTGTTGGCCTACAAGAATGTCGACGTCATAATTCGCGCCTGCGTTATCACCGGCAGGCGCCTGGTGGTGGCCGGTGATGGTCCCGACCGCGGTCGTCTGGAGGCTCTGTCGGGCGCGGCAGTGACATTTCTCGGGAGGGTGTCCGACGCCCAGCTCCGCTGGTTGTATGCCAACTGCGCGGCCCTGGTAGCCGCCGCCCATGAGGACTTCGGTCTCACCCCCTTGGAGGCCAACTCGTTCGGTGCCCCGGTGGCCGCGCTGCGTTGGGGGGGATACCTCGACACCGTCGTGGAGGGCTCCACCGGCGTGTTCTTCGACTCCCCAGAACCTGACACCGTGGCCCGGGCCATTGAGGAGGCGCTCGGGAGTCGATGGGACCGCCATGCCCTGGCTGCCCACGCCACCGGCTTCGGTGAGGTCCGCTTCGCCACCCGACTGCGCCAGATAGTCGGCGCTCGGGAGTCCCGCCCGTCCGAGGGGCCGGAGCGCAGCCCTGGCACAATGTCGGCGTGACCGAGCCCACTCCCGAGGGCGAGGAGCCGGCCGCCGACCAGGATCCCCAGCCCGATGCCCGACGCCGGACCAGCTCTCTGCGTCAGGCGATGTCTCTCCTGGAAGGCCAGCGGTGGCTGGCGCTCGCCCTGGCGGCCATAGCGGTGCCGGCCGGGTTCTGTGAATCAGCCGTGCTGGTCCTGGTGGCAGAGGTGGCTGGAGCCCTGGTCGGGAGGCAGGGGCGCGTGTCCGTGTCGGCCGGACCCCTTCGAGTATCCGGCTCTCCTGGCCATGTTCTGACTCTCGCAGCCATCTTGGCGCTGGTGCGCATCGCCCTCCAGTTCCCGGTCGCCTACCTGCCGGCACGGATCCTGGCCGACGGGCAGGCCCAGCTGCGCCGACGCCTCTTTTCCGCCTTCACCCGGGCGCCGTGGCCGATCAAGTCCGAGGAGCAGGAGGGTCAGTTCCAAGAGTTGGTCACCAGCCAGGTGATCCAGGCCATGGGAATCATCGGTATCGGCCTCCAGATGGTGGTCACCATCGCCTCCCTGGTCGTTCTGCTCGTGACCGCGCTGATCATCGGGCTGGTGCCGGCTCTGGTCGTCCTCGGGGCGGGCGTGGCCCTCTTCGCCCTGTTGCGTCCCCTGGGGGCGCTCGGCTCACGCCGGGCGACGGCCCTGTCCGACGCGCAGGTGGACTACGCCACCGCCGTCGGGGAAGCCACCCGCCTGGCCGAGGAGGCACAGGTGTTCGGGGCCGGGGGCGCCCTGGAATCCAGGGTCGGCCGCTTGGTGGAGGCCATCCGCCGTCGTTCCCAGGTCACGTCATTCCTCGGGGGCCTGGTGCCGGGCATCTACTACGGGATGGTGCTCTTACTCCTGGTCGGAGGGCTCAGCTTGATCTTGGCCAGCGGGGCGGGACGGCTGGTCTCGCTGGGCGCCGCCATCCTCCTCCTGGTCCGGGCGGCCAATTACGGCCAGCAGACCCAGGGCGCATATCAGAACTGGCGCCAGTCGGCGCCCTTCCTGGCGCGATTGGGGCAGACGGAGCAGCGTTACCGCCGGGCGGCGGTCCCGAGGGGCCAGCGCCAGCTGGCGATGACTCCGGTGCTCCGCTTTGAGCACGTCTCCTACTCCTATGTGAGGGATGCACCCGTACTCGAGGACCTGAGTTTCGAGGTCCGGGCCGGGGAGGCCATTGGCATCGTAGGGCCGACCGGCGCCGGCAAGTCGACCTTGGTTCAACTCATCCTCGCCCTGCGCGAACCGACGTCGGGGCGCTACCTGGTTGATGGGGAACTGGCCGGGACCATCTCCGAGTCCGGGTTGGCCCGAGCCTTCGCCTACGTCTCCCAGGAGCCCCGCCTGTTGCACGCCACCGTGGCGGACAACATCGACTTCTTCCGGGGGTTGGACCGTGAGGCGATCGAGGAGGCGGCCCGCCTGGCCCACATCGACAGGGACATCAGGAGTTGGTCACAGGGTTATGACACCCTCATCGGCCAGCGGGCGGATGCCATCTCGGGGGGCCAGCGCCAGCGCATCTGTCTGGCCCGGGCCCTGGCCGGTAAACCCTTCGTTCTCGTCCTGGACGAGCCAACCAGCTCTCTGGACATACAGTCCGAGTCCCTGGTCGGGGAGTCTCTTGCCGCCCTGAAGGGACAGCTCACCGTCTTCGTGGTAGCTCACCGCCTGGCCACGACCGCCTTCTGTGACCGGGTCATGGTCATCGTGGACGGCCGGCTCGAGGCTTTCTCGGCTGCGCAGGAACTCCGGGAGGTCGACGGGTTCTACCGCCGATCGGCGGACCTCCACGCGACACAGGCGAGCGGGCCGGGATCGTGATTTCTGGGGTGAGCGGCATTTTGTCAGAAAGAACTGTTCCAGGCTTGCACGAAGCGGTCTCGGGTTGCCTGACGACACCTCGCGCCGACTCTCGTGCTCTGGACCTCGGGTGCGGATCCGGCGCGTTCGTCATGCGCCTGTCCGCTTTGGGGTGGCTGTCAGAAGGCGCGGATCTCTTCCCGAAGGGCTATGGCGCCGACCGGCCGTTCACTCGCGTGGACCTCAACGGTGACACGGCCGTCCTTCCGTCGGGCGTCTTTGATCTGGTTACCGCTCTGGAGGTGGTGGAGCACGTCTACAGCCCGACCGCGTTATTCAGCCTGATCTCCCGCGTATTGGCACCCGGAGGGTCAGCTATCGTGACAACGCCGAACGTGGACGGCTTGGCGGCCCGGTTGAAGTTTGCCGTGACGGGACGGCTTCGGATGTTCGACGCGTGGGGTGATCCGACTCACTTGACCCCGATCTTCCTCTCCCTTCTGCCCCGGTTGCTGGAGCCCTCAGGGCTGGCTCTGACCGAGGTTCGACGGTTCCCCGCCCACGGCGTCATCGCCGGGAGACCTGTGTACCGGCCGGCGCTCAGGGCACTGGAGCGGTTCGACCGCCACCCTGGGGACAATCACATCTTCTTTCTCCGACATGGGCAGGATCGGTCCCCGGCCGAGCACCGAAGTGCCTGAGGTTCTGCTCGTGTCACCGAGCGCTGCCCCCGGTGGAGCGGAGAGGGCGCTGGCCAGTCTTGCCCGAAGGCTGCCCGAGTTCGGATGGAACCCGACCGTGCTGCTTCTGGAGAGCGGACCGTTCGAGGGTTGGTTGGAGGACCTTGACTGCCGGGTCGAGGTCATGGCCATGACCCGGACCCGCCACTTGCATCGCACCATTCCGATGCTGAACCGCCTGCGCCGCCGTTGCCGCCTGGCTGACGTTGTCGTCTCGAACCAGTCTAAGGGTCATGCCATAGGCGGCCTCGCATCGGCGGCGGCGGGTGTCCCGAGTGTCTGGTGGCAGCAAGGGATCCCGGGTCGGTCTCTCATCGAGGTGGTCGCGGCCGCGGTCCCATCAGCGGCCGTGGTGTGCTCGGCCACCGATGCCTTCCAGGCCCAGCTCCGATTAACTCCCCGTCGTCGGGTCGAGCTCATCAACCTCGGAATCGACACCGCCTTGGTCCGGCGGGGCTTCGGGGGTGGCGCAGCCCTTCGCACCCGCCACGGATGGGACGACAAGCAGGTCGTGGGCATCGTGGCCCGACTTCAGCCCTGGAAGGGCCAGGAGCTGTTTCTCCAAGCGGCGGCTCTTGTTGGCAGGGCTAGGCCCGACGTTCGCTTTGCCGTGGTCGGCGGGGCCGTCCTGGGCTGGGAGGGCGACTACCCGAGCCGACTGCGGGATCTGGCCACCAGGCTCGGCCTTGGTGACCGCGTCGTCTTCGCCGGTCATCAGGATGACGCCTATACGTGGTTCGATGCCTTCGATGTGGCCGTAACGGCTTCCGTGGGAGAGCCTTTTGGGTTGGTGACCGTGGAGGCGCTCGCCTCGGGCACGCCCCTGGTCGGTGTCAGGTCGGGTGGAACGGCGGAGATAGTGGAGGACGGCGTATCCGGGTTGCTGGTTGCCCCCGGCGGTGCCCAGGCGATGGCCGACGCAATCCTCGGGATCCTGGCCGATCCCGCTCTGTCCGCCCGCCTTGTCCAGGCGGGGTACGCGCGGGCAGAGACGTTTACTGACACGGCTATGGCATCAAGATTTGCGACCCTGTTGGAGCAGGTGGCGAAACGCGGTGGTTGAGTCGTCGCGTCCAGCGGTCCCGCATCAGGGTCTTGACCGCCACCGACTTGTCGTTGTTGCGCACGACATCGGGCAGGGCGGGGGAATGGAGAAGGTTCATGCTGAGCTGATCCGACGGCTGTCCGGCGCGTGGGACATAACGGTACTTTCTGCCACCCTGGATCCGGAGTTACGCCCGCTGGTGGCCTGGCGCCGAGTCCGAGGGGTTCCTAAGCGCCCCATGCCGGCCAAGTTCCTGGCCTTCTGCGTGTTGGGGGGCCTCGCCCTCAGGTCGACCCTGCGGGTCGGGGGCACGGCGGTGGTGCACACCTGCGGGGCGATCGTGCTCAACCGGGCCGACCTGGCTACGGTCCATCTCTGCCATGCCGGCTTCGTGCGCTCCACGGGCCGGCTGTCCCCCCGGCCAGCCTCATCGCCGCGGCGCCTCAACACTGGCTTCCAGCGGTTGCTGGCCTTGGGGGCGGAGCGCTGGTGCTACCGGCCGGCCCGGCTGGGCACGGCCCACGCCGTGTCGGCGGGGGTGGGTCGGGAGCTTGAGGAGTGCTATCCAGGAGTTGCGGTAGCGGTAGTGCCGAACGGGGTGGACACCACCCGGTTCAGGCCCGACGGGTGCGAGCGGGCCCGTCTGCGAGCCGGGCAGGACACGCCCGAGGAGGCACTCGTGAGTCTCTTCGTAGGGGGGGACTGGGACCGCAAGGGCCTGGCGGTGGCGATAGATAGCGTGGCCCAGGCCCGCGCCAGTGGCGTCGATGCCCGCCTGTGGGTGGTTGGGCGGGGTGACCAGAACCGTTTTTCCCGGGTGGCTCGACGGGCCGGTGTCGACGAATGGGTCGTCTTCTTTGGGCCCCGGGCCGATACCACCTCGTTCTACCGGGGCGCCGACGTCCTGGTGCTGCCCAGCGAGTACGAGACCTTTTCGATGGTCGCCCACGAGGCCGCCGCCTGCGGGCTCCCCGTGGTGGCCACGGCGGTACACGGCGTAGTCGATCTGATTGGTGACGCGGACGCGGGTCTGATCGTGGGACGGGATCCAGCCGAGTTGGCTGCAGCTTTGGTCAGGCTAGCCGAGAGCCCGGCGCTACGCCGACGGCAGGGAGCCGAGGGCCACCGTAGGGTGGCCGGCATGACCTGGGAGGCGGCGGCCGATCAGCTGCACACCGTTCTCAGACAGATGGCCTCTCCAGGCGGCATGGTGGGCCCGACACGGCCCGAGGATTATTAAATGGGCGCTTCCGGGAATTCAGTGGGTAACCGGGTAGAGATCGAGCCCGCCGCAATGGAAGTAGATGGCGGTCTTGAAGTGCTCGCGGTTGCGAAAGCCGCGGGCGGAGACCCGGATGGCCTGGATGCGCGAGTTGAGTCCTTC
>DAHUYE010000068.1 GCA_027315345.1 Actinomycetota bacterium | reverse complement strand
CGGGCGCTATCGACCCTCCGACGCGCTCATGGCCTTCCTGGAGACGCTGTGATTATGCCGAACCGCCTCAAATAGATTTGCCTTCAGCACAGCCGCTGTTCTCGCCTACTCGGCATAATCGCCTACTCGGCATAACCCCCGAAATCGGTAAGCGTGCTGTGGGCGGCGGCTGATGAAGCCGGCCGGGCGGCCATCTGGGCCGCCCATCACGCCGGGGTGGAGGCGGCCCTGGCCTATCTGGAGCGCGAGGCGGCGTGGTCGCGGGCCGGGCATTCCGGCATCCGCTCGGTGGACACCACCGGTTGGGTGGTGGCCTCCTTCGACCACCGCATGTCCCGCTTGGGCGACGTCCAGATCCATACCCACAACGCCGTTCTCAACCGCGTCCGATGCTCGGATGGCCAGTGGAGAAGCCTGGACGCCCGGGCCATCTACCGCGTGGCCGCCTCGGCCGGAGCGCTGTATGACCGGGTGAGAGAAGCCGCCCTGGAGGCCTCCCTCGGGGTGCGCCACGAGGTGCGAAAGGAGGGCGGGGCCCGGGAGATCGTGGGGGTTCCCGAGGAGGTCTGTCGCCTGTTCTCCACCCGGCGGGGTCAGATCACGACCCGGGTGGCGGAGATGGCCGAGGCCTACGAGGCCACCCACGGCCATGGCCCCTCCGACTGGCTCCGGTCCCAGATGGCGGCCTGGGCCACCCTGCAGACGAGGCAACCCAAGGACGGTGCCGAGACCACCGAGGAGGCGCTGGCCCGGTGGTCGGCCGAGACCAAGCAGCGCCTGGGCACGACCTTGCGCGACGTGTGGCTGGCGGCGGTCGACAACCGCCTCTTCCACGACTCCGAGCTGGAAAAGACCGAGCCGACCGAGGACGAAGCCGTGGTCGCCAACGCTCTGGTGGAGCTGGAGGAGAGCCACTCCACCTGGACCCGCTACGACCTGGCCCGGGTGGTGACGAGACAGCTGGCCGTCACCGCCCGCACCGATCCCGACGCCCTGCTGGCCCGGGTCGACGCGTTGGTGGAGACAGCCGTCGCCAGCCGGTCAAAGGAGCTGGGCGTGGTGGGACTGACCCTGCCGGATGCCTTCTGCGTGCCCGAGCGGCTGCGCCGGGCCGCGGATGGAATCTCCGTCTACCGCCAGCACGGGGTGGAGCGCTACACCACCACCGGGGCCCTCTCCGCCGAGCGGCGCATCCTGGCTGCCACTGAACGAGTCGACGGTCCCAAGGTGACGTCCGCGCGGGCCGGAGCGGTGCTGGCCGAGGCCGGACTGGGACTCGACCAGTCCCTGGTGGTGCGCGACGTGCTCGGATCGGGGCGGGTGACCCAGTGTGTTCTCGGGCCTGCGGGGGTGGGCAAGACCTTCGCCATGGCCGCTCTGGCCCGGGCCTGGCGCACCGGAGGTGGGAGAGTCCTGGGTCTCGCCCCCTCGGAGACGGCGGCCCGGGTGTTGGGTAGCGCGGCCGGCATCCCGGCGCTCAACACGGCCAAGGTCATCTGGGAGCACGCCCAGCGAGACGACTCCGGCCGCGACGAAACCTGGTCCGCCGCCTATGGGATATCTCCAGGCGATCTGTGGATACTGGACGAGGCGGCCATGGCGTCGCGAACCGACATCGACGCGCTGGTCGGCTTGGTGACCGGCGCCGGGGCCAAGTTGGTGCTCATGGGCGATGACCGCCAGCTCGATTCGCCCGAGGCCTCCGGGGTCTTCCGCATGCTGGTGGAGCGCACCGGGGCGGTCCAGCTGGGTGAGGTCAGGCGCTCCTCGGCGCCCTGGGAGGCGGCGGCCAGCCTGCGCCTGCGGGCCGGGGATATCCGGGTACTGGAGGACTACGAGCTGCGGGGCCGGATCACCGGCGGCGAAGGCGACGAGATGGAAGCCCGCGCCCTCGAAGGCGCCCTGGCCGACTGGGCCCGCGGACTGGAGGTGCTCCTCCTGGCCGACACCAACGAGGCCGCCGCCGTGCTGTCCGAGCGGTTCCGGACGGCCCTGGTGGAGCGGGGCCAGGTGGACGATGCCGCCACGCTTCCCCTGGCCGATCACAACGTGGCCGGGGTCGGGGACGTGATCGTCACCCGGCGCAACGACCGGGCGCGCTCGACCACTGACGGGCACTGGGTGGCCAACCGGGACCGATGGGAGGTGTTGGCGTTGAGCGCCTGCGGACTGACCGCCCGGCGAGTCGGTGGGGATGACACCGTCGAGCTCGACGCCGCCTACCTGGGCGAATGGGCCCAGCTCGGCTACGCCGGCACTGTTCATGCTTCGCAGGGCCAAACGGTGGACGCCTGCCACGTCCTAGTCACGTCTGTCACCTCCCGGGCCGGGCTGTACGTGGGCCTGACCCGGGGGAGGGCGGCCAACTACGCCTATGTGGTCACCGTCCGCCCGGAAGGCGCCGATGCCGACGGCCCCGAGGCCGACCCCCTGGAAGTCCTGGCCGGGGTGGTCAGCCGGGAGGATGATCCACTCCAGCGTTCGGCCCTGGACACCGCCGCCGATGAGGAGCGCCGGCGGGTCGGACTCGATCGGCTCTTTCCCATCTGGGGGGACCTCTTGGCCGAGGCCGGTCGGGAGCGCTGGGCCGACGTGCTGGCCCAAGGAGTCGATCCCGCCTTGGCCCGGGACACCCTCGACTCCCCGGCCTGGGGCGCCCTGGCGGCGCGCCTGCGGGCCATCGAGGCCTCAGGGATGGACGCCGGCGCCGCCCTGCTCGGCGCCGTGCAGCTCCGGGGCCTGGAGGACGCCGGGGACATCGCCGCCGTCCTGCACTGGCGCCTGCGCCGGGCCGAGTCCGCGGCCCGGGTGGTGCTGGGTCCGTCCTTCGCCGAGCTCACCCCCAGGTGCGGCGGCGACTTGGACGCCGTGATGGCCGAGGTGGCGGGAGCAATGGATGCCCGCATGACGGTCCTGGCTGAGGCGGTGGCCACCGGTCCTCTCGAGTGGATGGCCGAGCTGGGTCCACGACCGGATGGCGACGGCGACGAATGGCTGGCCGGCGCCGGCCTGGTGGCCGGCTACCGGGAGGCTTTCGGGTGGGACGATCCGACCGACGCCCTGGGGCCCCGGCCGCCGGCGGCCCGAGTCGACGCCCGGGCCTGGTGGGACCGGGCCGCGCTGGCGCTGGGCCAGACCGAGCCGGCGTCGTTGGCTTCGATGACCACCGAGGAGCTGAGCCTGCTGGTCGAGGCGGCCAGGATCGAAGCCGCTCCGCCGCGGGTGGCTGTTGCCCTGGCCGATCTGTCGGCCCAACTGCGGGAGGCCGAGCTCTACGAGGGCCGGGCCATCCTGGCCGGCGACGGTCCGGGAGTCGATAGAGCCCGGCATGGCCAGGAACGCCTACGGGCCCAGGTGGCCGACCTGGAGGACGCGCACCGCGGGTATGAGGCCTGGTCGACCCGCCACGGACTGATCCGAGTCCGAGCCGAGGGGGCCAGGGCCGAGCTGGCCCAACGGGACGAAGCCTTGGTGGCTGCTCCGGCCGGCTCCTGGAGTCGGGTCCGCTGGGAGGAGGAGCTGGCCCATGCCGAGGCCCTGGTCGAGACCATGAAGGCGGTCCTGTCCCGACACGAGTCCAAGGCAGCCGAGTTGGCCGACGTCCTGGCCGCCGCCGAGGCATCCCTGATCCTCAACCGCCGGCAACAGCCCCTCATCGTCGCCGCCGCTGGCGCCGTGCGGGCCGAGGCCCGCCTGGCCGAACGGATCGACGACCTGCAAGCCGCCCTGGAGCGTTCGGGGCTGGCTCGGGGCGGACTGCGGGGCCGGGCACGCATCCAGACCCGGGACGAGCTGGATGGCTTGCTTGTCGCGTACCCAGACCTGGCCACGGATGCCACCCGAGCCGAACGCTGGTCCGAGTTGGCGTCCCAGGCGCGGCTCGACCAGGACGTCAGCCTGGCCGGCTTGGAGGACGACGTCCTGCGCCTTCGGGCCGAGGGGAAGGAGTTGGTCGAGGTCCTCGCTCAGGCCCGAACCGAGCACTCGCTCCGAGTATCCCGCCTGGAGCAGCTGCGAGCTGCCGCTCCGGCGTTCACTGCAGATGGGCCCGATGCTGGTCTGGTCCCGCCGGAGGTGGCGCCGGCACCGGAGGCCACGCCGTCCGTCCACGTGCGCACGACGCCCGAGGTCATCTCTGGCCCGCAGATCACCATGTGAGCGCTCCCCCAAAACGGGACGCAGTTTCCGTGCTCGGACGATGCGAGCCGATCGCCGACTATCTGGAGTCCCGTGGAGGGTGTCTTTCATCTAGCCGACGAAGGGCTTCTCGTGCGTCATGGACGACCGTAGCCGACGTTCAGGAACTCGTCCGTAGCCGGGTGGCCAAGACCCTTGGTCGCTGCTGGTTGCTATGGCAGGACGACGTCCGGGCCCACAATCGACGCAGGGTCCCCGGTCCTCGGTGCCGGCCGGAGCGCACGGCCCCAAAGGCCTCTCCGGCCAGCCTGGCCTCGCTCACGAGAGCCTGGTGGCCGTTCGCCAGGAGATCGCCCAGCTACGAGCCGACAGGCCTTTCTCAGTGACCAGCTCGCCCGCTGCCTGGGAGCCGGCGGCAGCCGGCCGGGGCCCCTCAGGCGCACCATTGACCCGTCACTGGCTGCGTCGTGGACATGTTCGCGACGCAACACCCCTTGTGCCACAGGCGAGGGATTGTTACCTGACTCCAGATAGCAACGACAATTTGGGACTCGGCAACTCCGGTGTGGGGCGTTCTCTGGTCTCGGTTGGCCGAACTGCGCCGGAATACGGGGCGGCCGATACAGCTCGACGCTGGTCCTACCAGCGGACGGGTCTGCTGATCCTCTGCGCAACCGCGTGTATGAAGGAGATCACCTCTCCAGGGGCAAGGAGTTTGATGACGATCGGCTCTGGAGGTCGAGCGCTCTCTGGCGAGTAGGTCCGACTCCCTCGCTGGCCACCCTCGAGCCACCAGTGGAGGGTCGACTGTGGGACCCGAAGGAGACGCGCGGCCTCGGCCTCGCCAGACATCTCCCGCTCCAGCACCTCGATCGCCGCGATGTGCCTCTCCTTTCGTCGGTCGATGACCCTAGCTACGGGCCGCCCCTCCGGCGTCCGGATCCCCCTCCCCAACCAGTGTGGCACGCCGGTGTGACGAACCGCCTGTCACTCCCGCGCCGTACGCTCGTAGCCGGTGCCCTTCTCCACCGATCCCGGCCGCTGCTTCGCCTGGATCACCGACCCCGGGCGGCACGGCCAGCCGATGCGCTGCCAGGCTCCAGCGCCCTGGAGGGGCGACTACGTGGCTCCCCGGGACGTCTACGAGGTCGACGCCTGCCAGGAACACCTGGCCGAACTGGACAGGCCGACCAGGGCGGCGAACCACTCCACGCCTCAGGCCCCGGGGATAGGTGAGCCCCCGTAGTTGGGCGACGGAGGCTCGTGGTTCCCGGCCTGCCTCGGCCCATGCGATGGCTCCGCACAGCCACCGAAGCCCCGCCAGAGAAACGTCGCCACCCGGAAGGCGGGGTTGGCGATGGCGCCGAGCCGGCCGGTCCTGGTCGCCTCGGTCACCTGTGCGTAGCGGAACTCGGTGTCGGAGGATTCCGGGTTCTGGGCGCAAAGGGCGTGGCGGAGGGGATCGACCCCCAGGGCGTCGAGGGCGTCATCGAGGAGGAAGCCGTGGCCCCGGCTGGCCGACATCTGCTCCCCGCCCAGGGTCAGGTAGTGATTGGCCACCACATCCTCAGGCAGTCGCCACCCGTGTCCGGCGCCGATGAGCATGGCCGGCCAGAAGATGGTGTGGAATGAGAGGTTGTCCTTCCCGATGAAGTAGCGGTGAGCCACGCCCGGGTCCTCCCACCAGTCCCGCCAGGCTGCGGGCGCACCGCTCACTCCTGCTCCCGAGGTGCTGCCGGAGCATTGCGTCGAAAGATGTGCTGGTCCGATTTTCACCCGGGTGCCCTGAAGTCGGCTCCAACCCATCTATCTAGTTATTTCGGGGGGTTGTCGGCACCGTATGTACGGATCAAATCGACCGAAGGGGGTCAAGTCGCGTCGTCCATGATGCCGAGTGAACCTCGCCAACAACAGCCGCCTCACTTATCTAGTGGTTGCCACAGAGGCGTACTCAGATCGGACCCGACATCCGGGCCAGAAAGGTCCTCCTTCAATGACCATGAAACGCTTCAATCGGCAGATGGCGGGAAGGCAAGGAGTCACACTGCGACCGTCTCGTCATGTCCTGGGCCTGCTGGGTGGGGGCCTACTCGCCTCCGCCGCCTTGGCCGCCACCGCAGTGTCCTCATCCCTCGGCGGGTTCAGTGCCACGGTGACCAACAACGCCGGGGCCGCCGGCTCTGGGACCTTGCTGTTGCAGGAAGGCATACCCGCCAGTACGTGCATATCCACCGGAACCGGCGCCACATCATCCTCGTCAGTCTCGACGAACGACAACACGACCTGTCCGACCGACCTCTTCGCCAGTACAAACCTTGCTCCCGGGCTCTCGCCAGCCTCGGTGACGGTCACCTTGACCAACCCAGGGTCGCTGGCCGGTAGCTCTTTGAGCTTCGCTCCCGGGAGCTGCGTCGGCGGGAACAACACCTCGCCCGTGTCGGGCGTGACCAACACCTACTTCGGGACCGACACCGCCGGCTTCTGTGGCAAGGTCGACGTCACCATCGAGAACGACACCGGTGCCAGCCCAGCCTGCGTGTTCCCGACGGCCAGCTCCACGGCCTGTGGGGTGCCGTCTTCGTCGGGCACGCTCGCCAACCTAACCAGCGAGACCCTCCCGGGCATCGCGGCGGGGGCCCACGCGACCTACAAGGTTTCCATCGTGTTGGACCCATCGGCCACCAACGCCGACCAAGGTCTCCAGGCCACGGTTCCCCTCACGTGGACCCTCAACCAGTAGGACCCCTCGTGGTCGCAGGTGGACTTCGCTGGGGGCTCGGAGCCCTGGCCCTCAGCGGGGTGGTCCTGGCCGCCACGTTGGTGCCCTCGGCCTTGGGTGGCTTCCCAGCCACGCTGGGAGGGCCCTCCCCGGCGGGTTCGGGAGTGGTGGCGGAGAGGGTCGACACCTCGTGCTCGGCGACGGGACCGACGGGCCCAGACAGCACCTGTCCCAACACCACCACCCTGCTCCCCTCGCCCGATGCAACCAGCACCTTCCCGGTCTCCAACACGGGCACGCTGGGCGAGACGGTGGGGCTCAGCGTCTCGAGCTGCGGGGTGGCCACGGTGGCCAGCGCGGGCAGCGCCGCGGAGCCGAGCGTCGTGCATGGCGGCTTCGACTCGGCCAGCTACAACCAGCCTGGGGGCCCCCTCGGGGGCGTGTCGGTCCTGTTTCCCGGGGCGTCCAGCTTCGTGTCCAGCAACGGAGCGGGCAGTCCCGGGCCGCTCAGCTTCACCGAGCTGGCCTGGTTCAAGGCCGGTCCCGCGCAAGATGGGGCGATCATGGGCTTCGCCAACGCCAGCGTGCCTGCCGGCGCCTCCAGCTGGGACCGACAGCTTTGGATCGACCCGAGCGGCCATCTCGTGGCCGG
>DAHUYE010000064.1 GCA_027315345.1 Actinomycetota bacterium | reverse complement strand
AAGGCGAAGGCGGGGGCCGGTGGCGGGGTGGGCGGAACGGCCAAGTCCAAGGCCGCAGCCATGGCCGGTTCGGGGGCGGGCTCAGCGGCGCCGAGTTCGGGGGGAACCCGCCGGCGGACCTGAGCCGGACCGGCGGACCTGAGCCGGACCGGCGGCCTGGGGCCGCCCGGCGGACCTGAGCCGGCGGACCTGAGCCGGTGGACCTGAACCGGCGGACCTGCGCCGGCGGACCTGAGCCGGCGGACCTGAGCCGGCGGACCTGCGCCGGCGGACCTGAGCCGGCGGACCTGAGCCGGAACCGTCACAAGGCACCTACCCCGGCCCGCACTCGAGGCCGGGGGTAGCGGCGCGTCCGTGGGTCAGGGCGGGAGCAGCGGGTGGGGCTCGCCTGGGCAGGCGAGACGGGAGACGGCGGGGCGGGGGACGGGGGCCTGGGGAACGGGAGTCGGCGGGGCGGCTCGGCCGTTGGTCGGGCTCGGGAAGTCGGCCTGAACGCCCGTTCTCCGTCTTATGCTCGGGCGGTGGCGGAGTTGGCCGGGGTTAGGGCGGTGGTCACCGGTGCGACCAGCGGCATCGGGGCGGCCATGGCCGAAGCGCTCCTCCGGACCGGGGCGAAGGTGGTCATTGCCGCCCGCCCGACGCCGCGCCTGGACGAGGTCGTGGCCCGCTACCGGGGCGAGGAACTGGCCGTCGAGGCGCTGGCGGTCGACGTGCGGGATCCCGACCAGGTGGAGACAGCCGCCGCCGAGGTGACCTCCCGGCTCGGGGGCGTCGACATCGTCATCAACAACGCCGGCATCGGCATGCGCACAGTGAATCCGCGCTTCTTCGAAGACCCCAGGCCCTTCTTCGAAGTCGCTCCCGCCGCCTTCGCCGACGTGGTCGCCACCAACCTGACCGGCTACTTCCTGGTGGCCCGGGCCTTCGCCCGCGTCTTCGTCGAGCAGGGTCGGGGGCGCTTCGTCAACGTGTCCATGAACCACGAGACGATGCGCCGGAGGGGCTTCGTCCCCTACGGCCCGTCCCGGGCCGGCGCCGAGGCCCTGAGCCTGATCATGACCGAGGACATGCGGCCCTACGGGGTGACCGTCAACATGGTCCTGCCCGGGGGCGCCACCGTCACCGGGATGATCCCCGATGAGCTGCCCGAGGCGGCCCGGGCCCGGCTGCTGCCGGCGTCGATCATGGGCCCGCCGGCGGTGTTCCTGGCCTCGGCCGAGGCGGAGGGGCTGACGGGAGAGCGGATCGTGGCCACCGAGTTCCCGGCCTGGCTGGAGCGGTTCCGCTCGCCCTCAGCCTGAAGAGGAGCCTGAAGAGGAGGAGGAAGCGGGGGCGGAGGTGCCGGAGAGGTTGTCCTGGGACTCCCGGGCGGCGGCGGAGAAGATCCCCCTGGCCATGAGGGAACTCTCGGCCCGCCGGCGGGCGTCGTAGACGGCGGCCCGGATGGCCTGGACCTCGGGATCATCGGCGCCGGCCAGGCCGGCCCACTCGGCCAGCTGGCAGGCCAGGCGCAGGTCACCGGCCTCGGCGGCCTGGGCGGCCCGGCGGGCCAGGGCCAGTGCGCCGCCGGCCAGGCGGGCCACCTCCAGGGACAGTTCTGCGTCAGGGGGAGGCTTGAGCCGGGCCGGGTTTCCGTCCCACCAGCCCCCGTATAGGCGCCAGACGTTGCGAATGACGAACTCGGGCTCGTCATAGAGGGGGCGGAGGTAGGGCCGGGCCAGGGTGTCGGCCGGCACCGACACGGAATGAACGATGGTGTCGAGGGTCGCCCCGGCGTTCATCATCTCCACCACCTGGCTCACCAGCGCCTCCAGGGCGCCGGCCACATCGGTCAGGACGCCCCGGATCCTCTCTCTCCCACCGATGGGAAGGCCATGGGCGGGCAGGAGCAGCTCGGGGCCCAGGCCGGCCATCTCCCGCAGGGCGGCGGCCCATTCCGAGGGGTAGCGCTGGACCTTCTGGGGGTTGCCGGCGTTGGGGAAATTCCAGATGAGGAAGTCCCCGCAGACCACCGCCCGCCGGGCCGGGACCCAAGCCCAGAGGTGGTCATCGGTCTCGCCCCGGGCGTGGCGCAGCTCCATCTCGAGCCCGCCGACCCCGAGGCGCAGCTCCCGGGGGAAGGAGACGTCGGGGGCGGCCACGTCATCGGGTAGGAAGCGAGGTCGTCCTCCGCCCGGCCCGGCCCCTCCCGGCCCGGCCCCTCCCGGCCCGGCCCCTCCCGGCCCGGCCCCTCCCGGCCCGGCCCCTCCCGGCCCGGCCCCTCCCGGCCCGGCCCCTCCCGGCCCGGTGCTGCCCAGGCCGAGGTCGGGGTTGCGGCCCGATCCGAACTGACGGCGGTTGATGGCCAGGTTCCACCCGTCGGTCAGGCGGTAGCGGGCGAAGCGGGCGGCCACGTTCTCGTGGCCGATGAAGGTGGGCCGGCGCTGTCCCGCCCCGGCGGCGTCGCTCACGAAGGCCGCCGATCCCCCCACGTGGTCGAGATGGCCGTGGGTGTAGACGACCGTGTCCACCGGATCGGTCGACCACCGGCGAAGGGACTCCACCACCGCCCGCCCGGTGGCGGGCCCGCTGGCGTCGAAGACGACCAGGCCGGCCTCGGTGCGCAAGGCCACGCAATGGCTGAAGGACTCCACCACGGCTACGCCGTCGGCCACCTCGGACAACTCCTGGGTGACCCGGTTGACCGGCTCTTCGGCCCGGCCCTGGTCGATGATGCGGGCCGACAGGCCCAACAGGTCAGGCATCGGTCTCCTTTGGTTGCTTTCCCGGCTCAGCGCAGCTACACCCCCGGTAGCCGGTCCGGCCGGAGCGGGACCGTGCTGACCAGGACTCCTTCCTCCTGGAGCACAGCCACCTCCTGTGCGCTCAGCCCGATCCAGTCGCTGAGCACCTCGAGGTTATCCTGCCCCCTCGGTACCGCCGGCGCGCCGGCCCCGACCCGGAAGCCCGTGGCCCGGAAGGGCGAGGCCGGTATGCGCACGCCGGGGCTCACCTCGGCCACCACTCCCCTGGAGCGCGACCACTCGGTGTCGACCACTTCGCTGACCGACCGCACCACACCGGCGGGAAGGTGGTGGGGACCCAAGGCCTCCTCCAACTCCTCGACCGTGTCGAAGCGGGCCACGAAGTCGCCCAGCACACCGACCAGCTCGTCACGGTGCGCGTGGCGGGCCTCGGCGGTGGCGAAGCGTGGGTCGTCGAGCAGCTCGGGCCGGCCCATGCCGCGGGCCCAGGACGGGAAGGAGAAGACAGGGTTGCCGGCAAAGGCAACCGTCTGACCGCTGCGCAGCGACAGCAGCGGGGCGTTCCAGGCTCCGAAGAGCTGCTCGATGGAGCCGCCACCGGCCAACTCCACGGCCGCCCATTCGTTGGTGTAAAGCAGGACCTCGGCCATGGCGATGTCCAGGTGCTGGCCCCGGCCCGTGTCGCCCCGCTGGATGAGGGCGGCCAGGATGGCGTTGGCGGCCATGAGGGCCGGGTAGGCATCACCGTGGGACTGGACCTCGGGGGCGATGGCCGACCGCCGCCGGCGCGCCGCCATCTCCAAGGTGCCGGCCTCGGCGTGGACGAGCGGGGCGTAGGCGCCCCGGGAGGCCCAGGGCCCATCCTGGCCGTAGCCGCTGATGGAGCAGTAGATGAGCCGGGGATGGCGCTCGAGCAGCGGGCCCGGACCAAGGCCGTAGCGGGCCAGGACCCCGGGGCGGAAATTCTCCAGGAGGACATCGGCCTTCCCGGCCAACCTGCCCACCAGCTCGGCTCCTTCCGGGCGGGCCAGGTCCACGGAGATGTTCCTCTTACCGGCGTTCAGCTGGGCGAAGTAGACCTCCACGTCCCCGACCCGGGGAAGGACGGTCCGGCTCGAATCCCCGCGGGGCGGCTCCAGCTTGACCACCTCGGCGCCCAGGTCGGCCAGGAGGCGGCCGCACAGTGGACCGGCCACCACCCTGGACATGTCGAGCACCCGCACGCCGGCCAGTGGGCCCGCCGGCGCGGGCGCCGAGCCGGCCGCCGGGGTTGAGGAGTTCAACTCCCCGTCCCCGTCCGGCCCGTGGGCCCGCTCCTCACCGCTGAAATGGCGCTACTGATAGGGGCGCTCCCCGACGGTGGTGACCCGGTAGCCGTGGCGGGTGTCGGGGAAGTAGTCCCACGAAGCGTGGTGCTGGACGCAGCGGTTGTCCCAGAGGGCCACCGAGTTGGGCTCCCAGCGGAAGCGCACCTGTCCTTTGACCGAATAGGCGATGTGGTCGAAGAGCATGTCCAGTATGGCTCGGCTCTCCCTGCTCCCCAGCCCGACTATGCGCCGGGTGAACCCGGAGTTGACGTACAGGACCTTGCGGCCCGTGACGGGATGGGTCCGCACCACGGGATGCTCGGACTCGGGGAACTTCTTCTCGGCCCCGGCTGCCTCGTACAAGTTGCGGTACAGATCGCCCGAGTGCACCGCCTTGAGCGGGGTCAGGAACTGGCGGATCGGCTCGGACAGGGACTCGTAGGCCTCGTACATGGAGGCAAAGAGGGTGTCTCCCCCCACCGATGGGGTGGTCTCGACCCGGAGCATGGACAGCGCCGGGGGCCGCTCGTCACAGGAGACATCCGAGTGCCAACCCTCCCCCGCCGTCCGCTTGCTCTTGGCATCGGTGTGCACCACCAGGACCTCGGGGAAGCCTTCCGGGGCCCCCGCCGCCGGGTGCACATGCAACTCACCGAGGCGGCGCCCGAGGGCCACCTGCTCGGCCAGGGTCATGTCCTGCTCCCGGAAGAACAGGACCCCCCGTTCGGCCACCAGCTCCTTGATCTCGGTGATGCCGGCCTCATCCAGCTGGTTGAGCTTGACCCCGCGCAGCTCGGTGCCGATGGGCTTGGTCAGGTCGAACCGGTCGGTGGCGACAGCAGTGCTCATATTTCCCCCCTTGATATCGGAACTGATGGCTCAATCTGATCTGACCAGGACGGCCGTACGGTTCAGCGGGGCTCGTCCCCCTGGACCGTCACCCGGTGCATCACCCGCTCCTGTTCGTCATAGTCATGCACGGCGAAGTGCATCACCCCCCGGTTGTCCCACATCACCAGATCGCCCTCGGTCCACTGGTGGCGGTAGCAGAGGTCCGGGCTGCTGGCATGGCGGACGAGCAGATCGAGCAGGGGCCGGCTCTCCTCCGGGCTCATGTCCTCGAAGCGCCGCGTGAACCCGGCGTTGACGAACAAAGCTTTGCGACCCGTCTCGGGATGGGTGCGGATGACCGGATGCACCGACTCGAGATTGAAGGCGGCGTGGACGGCTCTCATGCCCTCGAGCATGCGCTTCATCCCGTCGGACAGGCGGTCATAGGCCAGGTACTGGTTGGCCCACATGGTGTCCCCGCCGTAGGTGGGCAGGACACGGGAATGCAGGATGGAGACCGAGGGCGGGCGGGCCTCACAGGTCACATCGGAATGCCACACCTCGGTGATGGACCGGGACTTACCGTAGTTCTGGAGCAGCAGGATCTCCGGGTGGCCCTCGACCCCGGGGGCGGCCGGATGGGTGTGAAGGGGACCGAAGCGCTCCCCGAAGGCCTTGTGCTCCGCCGGGGTGAGGTTCTGGTCGCGCACGACCACCACTCCGTGTTCCAACAGGGCCGCCTTGATCACGGCGAAGCCGTCGTCGTCGAGTTGGGCCAGATCCACGCCCCTGAACTCGATCCCGATGGACCCGGTGAGCCTGCGGCTCTGCACAGCGGTACTTGTTGCCGTCACTCTCGGCCCCCTAACTTCTAGCGAAACGCTATCAACGGCCGACCAGCTCGTAAAGACCCGCTCCATCAGAGGTGTCGGCGGGCGCCCTGTGGGATCATCACCCCGTGGCCCAGGAGCGATCCGACGTATCGCGTCGGGACCGACCCGCCACCGAGTCCGCCCTGGAAGAGGCGGCCCTGCGCCTGCTCGAACGGGACGGTGTCCTCTCGGGCCTGAACCTGGCCGAGGTGGCTGCCGAGGCCGGGGTGAACCGGGGCCTCGTCTACCAGTACTTCGGGTCCCGCCAGGGTCTGTTGCGGGCCGCCCTGCGCTCCGACGCCCGCCGGCGCTTCACCGAGGTCAGGGAGGCCTCGGGGCTTCCCTTCCGGGAACGCTTCGGCCACTTCTTCCGGACCATGATCCGTCACCGCCAGGCGGTGCGGCTGGTGACGCTGCTGGTCCAGGACGGGGACCGCATCCGGACCATGCCCCTGCGGGAGGGGACGCTGGCGACTCTGCGCCGTGACGTGGCCGAGGGCAACCTCGAGGACCTGGACCTCGAGGCCCTGCACGTCAGCCTGGTCTCCCTGGCCTATGGATATGTGCTGTACCGGGAACGATTCGCCTCTGAGCTGGGGGTGCCGGTAACCCAACTGGATGGGCGGTTCGTCGCCTTGTGCGACCGCATGCTGGAGGGCCTGGAGCCCAGATAGCCCGCGCCGTCACCGCTCGGGAGCCGACTCGTCTCGAGCACTACCATCCGGACATGGCCGTGGTGGAAGAGGCGCCCTACAGGCACATCGTGGTGAACCCGGTGGCCGGATCATTGGGAGCCGAGATCACCGGGGTGGATCTGTCCCGCCCGGAAGAGGCCGTGATCGCGGAGATCCGCCGGGCCTTCCTCGAGCACCACGTCGTGTTCTTCCGGGATCAGGATCTCAGCCCCGAGGCCCAGATGGCCTTCGGGCGGTGCTTCGGGGATCTCGACACCCATCCTTTCGTGGAGGGCACCCAGGAACACCCCGAGGTCATCGACATCGTCACCGAGCCGGCGGACGGCTTCAACTTCGGGGGCGGCTGGCACACGGACGTGACCTTCCTGGACCAGCCCGACCTGGGTTCCATCCTCTATGCCGTGGAGGTTCCCCCGTACGGGGGCGACACCCTCTTCGCCAACCAGCACGCCGCCTACGAGTCCTTGTCGGGGACCATGAAGGAGCTGCTGGATGGCCTGGTGGGCCTGCACTCCGCCGGTCCGCAGTACTCGGCCGGCGGCTACTCGACGCGCTCGCAGGCGATGCGGACCAAGAACGCCGAGGGCGCCGACCGGGTGGTGCGCCATCCGGTGGTGCGCACCCACCCCGAGACGGGACGCAAAGGCCTGTATGTGAACCGGGCCTTCACCATCGGCATCGAGGGGATGCGCCCCGATGAGTCGGCGGCCCTGCTCGGATTCCTGTTCTCCCACGCCACCCGGGAGGCCTTCACCTGCCGATTCCGGTGGGAGGCCGGCTCGGTGGCCATGTGGGACAACCGCAGCGTCCAGCACTACGCCCTCTACGACTACCGGGGCCAGCGCCGCCGCATGCGCCGCATCACCGTCAGCGGGGACCGCCCCTACTGAACCTGCTGAGTCCAGAGGCCGTAGTGTCCGGGACATGGCCCTCAAGATCGTCGGCGCCGGCGTCGGCCGGACCGGGACCGAGTCGCTCAAGCTCGCCCTCGAGCAGTTGCTCGGAGCGCCCTGCTACCACATGCTCGAGGTCCTCCAGCACCCCGAGGCGGTCCCCTACTGGACGGCGGCCGGACGGGGCGAGATGCCCGACTGGGAGGCCGTGTTCGACGGTTATGCCGCCTGCGTGGACTGGCCGGCGGCCGCCTTCTGGCCCGAGATCAGCGCCGCCTATCCCGACGCGCTGGTACTGCTCTCGACCCGGGCCAGCGCCGAGGAGTGGTACCGAAGCGCCGCCGCCACCATCTTCGCCATCGATCCGGCCAGCATGCCCGCGGGCAACGCCGACCTCATCACCGGCATCTTCGGGCGGTTCACTCTGGACATAAACGACCCGGAGGCGGCCATGGCCGCCTACCACGCCCACAACCAGGCCGTCCGGGACAGCGTTCCGGCCTCCCGTCTGATCGAGTGGCAGCCGGGAGAGGGATGGGGGCCGATCTGTCGCGCCCTCGGCATGGCCGAACCGGACGAGGCCTTCCCTCACGTCAATACGACCGCCATGTTCCAGGAGCGCCTGGCCCGACCTCCAGAGGCCTAGTGACACGAGGCGCCGCCGTGGACCTGCCCGAGGGCCAGGACAAGGCGCGAGCGGTCAAAGCGATGTTCGACACCATCGCCCCCCGCTACGACCTGGTCAACGGCCTCATGACCTTCGGCCTCGACCGGGGGTGGCGGGCGGCCACGGTGGCCGGACTGGGTCTGGGCCCGGGGGCGGTGGTGGCCGATCTGGCCTGTGGAACCGGGGGGTTGTGCAACTCGGCGGCCCGGGCCGGTCTGGTGCCGATCGGCTTCGACCTCTCGGCAGGCATGTTGGCGGCGGCCCGGGCCTCGGCACCTCTGGTGCGCGCCGATGTGACCGCCCTGCCCCTGCCCGACGGCGGGGTGGACGGCGTCACCTGTGGCTTCGCCCTGCGCAACCTGGTCGGCCTGGACGCCTTTGTGACCGAGCTGGCCCGGATCGTGCGCCCCGGGGGACGGATAGCGCTCCTGGAGGTATCCGAGCCCTCCAATCCGGTTCTGCGCCTCGGTCACCGGTTCTACTTCGGCCGGGTGGTGCCCCGGATCGGCTCCGCCCTGTCCGACCGTGACGCCTACCGGTACCTGCCCCGGTCCGTGGCCTACCTACCCCCTGCTCCGGCCCTGGTCCGGCTCCTGGTGACGGCCGGGTTCCCCGACGCCACCCGCCGGGCCCTGTCGGGTGGGATCGTCCAGCTCCTGACCGGGACGCGGGGCTGACTGGCCGGCGGGGCGCCCCGACAGGAGCCGGGCGAAAGAACAACCGTTCCCCGCCAATGGTGTGGAGGGCCCGGGTCCTCGGAAACGCCGCGGCGGTAACGTGGGGCCGAGTGGCACAGCCCGGCACCACCGACCGGATCCGCGTGACCGACCTGGACCACGTCGTGCTCAACGTGGCCGATCCGGAGCGGTCGTTGCGCTTCTACTGCGAGGAACTGGGACTGGAGCCGGTCCGGGTCGAGGAGTGGCGCCGCCAGGAGGCGCCGTTCCCGTCCGTGCGGGTCAGCGCCGGGACGATCCTCGACTTGGTGGCCATGCCCCCTACCGGGAGGAACGTGGACCACCTCTGCCTGGTGGTGGCGCCGCTGGACTTCGACGCCGTCAAGTCCAGCGGGCGCTTCGAGGTGGTCGACGGGCCCGGGCCCCGGTTCGGGGCGCGGGGGCAGGGCGTGTCGCTCTACATCCGGGACCCGGATGACAACGTGATCGAGTTGCGCTTCTACCCGGAGTAGTCCGGCGTCAGGGGTCCGAAGCGTCCGTAACCCGGGGCAGCACCTTGGTGGCCAGATCCTCGAGCGTGCGCAGGATGCGGTCGTGGGGGCTGAGTCCGATGTAGAGCCAGGCGAACAGCCAGGACACCGGTAGGCGCTCGAGCATGCTCTCGAGTTGGCGGGTCACGGTGTCGACCGACCCCACCAGCGCCAGCCCGTGGGCGGTGACGTCGGCCATGTCACCGGTGGCCGGGTCGGCCAGACCCCGGTCGAAGCCGAAGGGGGCGAACCAGTTCCGGCCACAGAAGAGCGGACCGTCGGCCCAGATGGCCCACGCCTCTTCGTCGGTGTCGGCGATGACCACGTCCCGCAACACCCCGATCCCGTCCCCGGCGGCACGACCGGACACCTCGGCGTAGAGGTCGACCAGGCGTCGCTCCGTGCCGGGGTGAAGGGGAGGCAGGATGGCGGTGACGGCCTCCTCGGCGCACCAGCGGATCGAGCGTTCGGACGAGGCGAAGGGCTGGAACAGGGGCGGATGGGGCTTCTGCACCGGCTTGGGGACCACCGCCACCGAGCGCACGATGCCGTCCTCGACGCCGCCGCCGTAGCGGGCCGTGGCCTCCAGCTCCCACGGCGTGCCCTCTACCGGGACCTTCCAGTACCGGCCGTCGTAGGCAAGGAAGTCCTCGGTCCAGGCCGCCTTCACGATCCGGAAGCACTCCTCGAAGGCGGCCCGGTTGGCCGCGTCGATCTCGTCGTGCTGATGGGGGGATGCCCCGTGCACGCCATGGACCTGCTGAGCCAGGGTGTCGACCCAGCGGCGCTGGTAGCCCCGGGCGAAGCCGGCGTTGGCCCGGCCCCCCGTCATGTGGTCCAGCATGGCGATGTTCTCGGCCACCCGGACCGGGTTCTCGGCGGGCAGCACGATCCCGAGCTGGCCGACCCGGAGGCGCTCGGTCTGCATGGCCACGAAGAGGTCGAGCATGACCGGGTTGTTGGACAGCTCGAAGCCCTCGACGTGGAAGTGGTGCTCGGTAAAGCTGATCGAGTCGTAGCCGAGGGCGTCGGCGGCGCGGGCCTGCTCGGACAGCTCGCGCAACATCTGGTCGTAGAGGTCCCCGCGCAGGCCGGCCCGGCCGGCCTCGATGTCGGCCCGGCTGCCGACGGAGGGAAGGTAGAACAGCGAAACCTTCATCCCGCCCAGCCTAAAGCCGGCCCTTCCCGGCCACCGTGGCCAAGCTCGCCTCCGACCACGGCCATTTCACAAGGAGGGGCTATTTCACAAGGAAAGGGCACTGGCTGCCGATAGATCCCCTATGAGGACCAGCCTTGGCATGAAGCTGTTCGGCCTGGTCTTCACCGCCGTCCTGCTCATCTTCGGAGCCCGCTCCTGCCTGGCCGGCGCCGGCCCGGCCGGCCCCGCCCTCGACGGCCTGGTCCACCAGGGTGTGTCGGGGGTCTGTGCCGATGCCAGCTCGGTGGCCGCCGCCGACAACTCCGGGTCGGCCCCGCCACCGACGCTCGTCTCGGGGTCCCAAGGGGCCAAGCTGGCCGGCCTGGCCGGGCTGGCCGGTCTGGGATCCAGCGCCCTGACCTGCTCAACCACGACCACCACGGGCGTTCCCTGACCTGAACCCTCGGGGACTGCGGCCGGGCGGGGCGCTGCTCCCTCCGCGGCGTGACCGGGGCAGTACCGTGAACGCCTTGTCCAGCCTCTCGGTCATCACGGTCGTCCCGCCCCGGGGCCTCAACACCCGGTGGTACCTCGACCTCAACCGCATCTCCGTCCACAGCGCCTGGGCCCATGGCTTCATGCACGTCTGGGCCCTGTGGCTGGGCCTGGTGGCGCTGGCCGCCCTGGACGGGGTCGCCTACCTGGTGGGCCGCCGCTCCCGCCAGCCGGAACGGGCCGTGGCGGCCGCGGCCCTCACCGGGGTGGGGGCGCTGGTGGCCCTGGCCCTCAACCAGCCCCTGGCCCACGCCGTGGCCGAGAGGCGCCCCTATGCCGCCCACCCCACGGCTCTGGTCCTGGTGACCCGGGCCCAGGACTACTCCTTCCCCAGCGACCACGCCACCGTGGCCGGAGCCATCATCATCGGGCTGTTGGTCTACGCCAACCGGTGGGGGTTGGCGGCTTTCGTCCTCGGGCTGTTCCTGGCTTTCGCCCGGGTCTACGTGGGCGCCCACTACCCCGGCGACGTGGTGGCCGGCCTGATCTACGGCGCCGCCATCGGCGGGCTCACCTTCGCCCTCTTGTTCCGTCTGGTCCGCCGCCTGGCCCAGTGGATGAGCGCCGGGCCCCTCCGGTTCCTGATCGCGGCGGGCCCGAAGGCCCCCTAGCCGGCTCGAGGGCGGAGGGCCCGGGGCCCGGATACCCCAACTGTTCACCGGGACTTCGAGTGGAGCCGAGCAGGAGCCGACCCGACCGCCGGTGAACTAACCCGGGATGCTGAAAATGAACCTGGGCACCCGTGGGCCGCGGATCCGGACGCTCGGCGTCCTGGCCTCGGCTCTAGCCGTGACGGCCTGCGCCGCCGGCGGTCCGGCCGGGGCGGCCCCCAAGCCGGCGCCGCCTCATGTCGGTCACGTGTTCGTGATCGTGCTGGAGAACCAGAGCTACGCCGGCACCTTCGGGGACCCATCCGCCGATCCCTACCTGGCCCGGACCCTGCCGGCTGAGGGGGCCCTTCTCACCCAGTACTACGGGACCGGGCATGAGAGCAACGACAACTACATCTCCATGGTCAGCGGCCAGGGCCCCAACCCCCAGAACCAGGCCGACTGCCAGATCTACGACAACTTCCTCGGCAGCGGCCCGCTGGTGAACGGCCAGGCCGTGGGCACCGGCTGCGTCTATCCCCAGGACGTCCAGACGGTGGGCAACCAGCTCACCGAGAACGACCTGACCTGGAAGGGCTACATGCAGGACATGGGCAACGTGGCCGGCCGGGAGTCCCCGGTGTGCGGCCACCCCGCCCTCAACAGCCAGGACAAGACCCAGTCGGCGGTGGCCGGGGACGGTTACGTCTCCCGCCACGATCCCTTCGTCTACTTCCACTCCGTCATCGACAACCCCGCCTACTGCGCCGCCCACGTGGTGCCCCTGGGCTCGACCACAGGAGCCCTGCCGGCGGGCACGCCGGCCGGCACCACCGGCCTGGCCCAGGACCTGACCTCGGTGGCCACCACCCCCAACCTGTCCTTCATCATCCCCAATGTCTGCCAGGACGGCCACGACTACCCCTGCACCAACCAGGCCTCGGGCTCGAGCGCCCTGGGCGACATCGACGGGTTCCTCTCCACCTGGGTGCCCCGGATCACCTCCTCGCCCGCCTTCAAGAAGGACGGGCTCCTGGTCATCACCTTCGATGAGTCCGACGGGCCCCAGTCCGACGCCTCGGCCTGTTGCAACGAGACCCCGGGCCCGGACACGCCCCTGCCCGGGATCACCGGGATGGGTGGGGGCCGGGTCGGCGCCGTGCTCGACTCCCCGTTCATAAAGGGCGGGACGGTCAGCAACACGCCTTACAACCACTACTCCCTGCTGGCCTCCATCGAGGGTTACTTCGGCCTGCCCCGCCTGGGATACGCCGCCACCACCAGCGCCACCTTCGGCTCGGACGTGTTCCGCTGAGCAGGGCCCTCTCCCGCCGCAGCCTGCTCAAGGGCGCCGCCGCCGGGGCGGCTCTGTGGGCCGGGGAGCCCGCCCTCCGGGCCTTGGCCGGCGGGACCATCCCCCTGGCCCGGCACCGGGCCGGGGACCGGCCCTTCCCCGCCCTGGCGGCCGGGACCGAATCGCTGCCCCAGATCCGCCACATCATCGTGGTGATGATGGAGAACCACTCCTTCGACAACCACCTGGGCGCCCTGGCCCGCCCCGGCGTGGACGGACTGAGCATCGGCGCAGGCGGAGTGGCCGGCCAGTGGAACCCCTCGCCCACCGGCGCCCGGGTTCACGCCACCCCGGCCCCGTCCACCTGCCAGGCCAACTACCACATCAGCCAGAGCTGGGACGCCAGCCACCGATCGTGGAACGGCGGGGCCAACGACGGCTTCGTCGACCAGTGCGGCCCCCAGGCCATGCAGTACTACCCCGCCGAACAACTGCCCTTCTACCACTCCCTGGCCTCGGTCTTCCCGGTCTGTGATCGGTACTTCGCCTCGGTGATGGCCCAGACCTATCCCAACCGGCGCTTCCTCATAGCCGGCTCCGCCTTCGGTCAGGTCGGGGACCCCTTTCCCTCGCCCAGCGACCCCAATCCGCGGCCCCAGGGCTTCGGCACCATCTTCGACATGCTGAACGCCTTCGGGATCACCTGGAAGGACTACTTCGCCGATCTGCCCACGGCCGGGCTGTTCCCCTACGTGTTGGAGGAGAACCCGGGCCAGGTGGTGCCCCTGGCGGACTTCTTCACCGACTGCGCGGCGGACACCCTGCCGTCGTTCAGCCTGGTCGACCCGGAGTCCTTCGAGGCCTCGGAGGAGAACCCCCAGGACGTGCAGTCAGGCGCCTACTACGCCTACCGGATCATCAACGCCGCCATGCAGGGCCCGGCGTGGTCCTCGACCCTTTTGGTGCTGACCTTCGATGAGCACGGCGGCTATTACGACCACGTGCCGCCGGCGCCGGCCGTGCGCCCTGACGGGATCCGTCCGGCGGCGGCGGACACCTACGGGGACCTCTACAGCTGGACCGGCTTCCGGGTCCCGACCGTGGTCGTCTCCCCCTGGGCCCGACCCAACCATGTCTCCCACACCGTCTATGACCACACCTCGATCCTGCGCCTGGTCGAGACGAAGTGGAACCTGCCGGCCCTCTCGGCCCGGGACGCCAACGCCAATCCCATGCTGGACTGCCTCGACCTCTCCCGCCCCGCCTTTGCCGTACCGCCCGTCCTGACCCCGGCGCCGGCGCCGGTCGGCATGGCCGCCTGCGTGGCCGCCGACCCCACCGGCCAGTAGCGGTCAAAACGCCCGGACCGGCTCAAGGTAAGTACCTTTGCTACCGAAAAAGATCTTGTCGGCTCCGTAGTCAACCTCTGATGACGCCGGCGGGGAGGGGGGTGGGGTGGGCGGACCGGCAGTCGAGCTCGATCCCCAGATCTGGGAGGCGGTGTTCGAGCCGGGGCCGGCGCCCATGGCCGTCTACGACCGGGACAGCCTGCGGTTCCTGGCCGTCAACGCGGCCGGGCGCGCCCTCTACGGCTACTCCTCTGAGGCGGCCTCGACCATGAGAGTGGTCGACCTGTACCCGCCTGAGGACATGGCCGGCCGGCAGTTCCTGGCCGACCGGGGCCCGGCCGAGCCGAACGCCACCCGGCTCGTCCGCCACCGCCTGGCCGACGGACACCTGGCCGACATGCAGGTGAGGGAATTGGCCGTGCTGTGGTCGGGCCGGCCGGCGTGGTTGGTGACGGTGACCGATGTGACCCACCTGCGCCAGGTGGAACGGGAGCTGGCCGCCGAGGCCGATCGTCTCCATCGGGTGGTCAGGCTCCAGACCGAACTGGCCGAGGCCGGGGCCGACCTGGACCGCTCCCTGGAGCTGGTGGCCACCGGAGTGGTGCAACTGGCCCAGGCCGCCAACTGCAGCGTCTGGTGGGCCGACGGGGACCGCCTCGAGGTGCGGGCCACAGCCGGTAACCCGCCCACCTACGCCGTGGGGGACTCGGTTCCCATCGCCTCCAGCCTGGCCGGGAGCTGCCTCACCGCCGAGGAAGAGGTGTACGTGGCCGACACGGCCACGTACACCGATTACACCCGGGCCCTGGCCCAACGGACCGGGATCCGCACGCTGGTCCTGGTCCCTCTGCGGGCCGGGGACTCGGTGGTCGGGGTCCTCGGTGTGTCCGCCCCGACTCCGGGCGCCCTGGCCGGATCCGGGCGGGACGCCCTGCGCCTGGTGGCCGGTCTGGTGGCGGGAGCCCTCCAACGGGCCGAGGCGGCCGAGGACAATCTGGCCGCCTGGGAGGCGCTGCGGGCCAGCGAGCGCCGCTTCGCCCAGGCCTTCGAGACCTCCCCCATCGGGATGGCCTTCAGCGACAGCTCCGGGCAGGCGCAGCAGGTGAACCCGGCCCTGTGCCGGCTGGTGGGCCGAACCAGAGAGGAACTGCTGGGCCGGCCACTGGCCGACCTGGCCCACCCCGAGGACAACTCGCACCTGGCCCGCTCCCTCGTCGATCTGGCCTCCGGGCTTCGCTCGACCCACCAGGGTCAACACTGTCTGGCCGGCTCCGATGGTGACGTGCTCCACGTGCTGCTCTCCAGCACGACCATGGGCGCCGGGCCGGAGAGCCCGGGCCGCTTCTTCACCCAGATCGTCGACGTGTCCGAGCAGTACGCCATCAACAACCGTCTGGCTCACGCCGCCACTCATGATCCGTTGACGGGTCTGTCCAATCGGATTCACTTTGCCGATCGGCTGGAACACGCCGTGGCCGTGGCGGCCCGGGAAAAGCGCAAGATAGGACTTCTCTACATCGACCTCGACCGCTTCAAGGAAGTCAACGACGGCTTCGGCCACCATTACGGGGACGAGGTCCTCATAGAGCTGAGCCGCCGGCTGTCCGCCGTGGTGCGCGAGACGGACACGGTGGCCCGCCTGGGCGGCGATGAGTTTGCCGTCCTGCTGTGCCACCCGTCCTCCCTGGAGGAATCCGTGGTGGTCGCCCGGCGGGCCATCGACTCCCTGAGCCGGCCCCTGCGGGTCGGGTCCCAAGAGCTGAGCTTCCGGGCCAGCATCGGCGTGGCCCAGTGGCCCGAGCAGGGGCCGGGCCCGGATGACCTGTTGCGCCGGGCCGACGGGGCCATGTACCTGGCCAAGCAGGCCGGCGGTAACCGTTTCGAGACCTGCGGGGCGGGCCGGTAGCTGCCCTCGGCCGGCCGGGCCCTGGTTAGGAAGGGCGCCCGAGGACCCCTATCGTCTCGGTGATGGGCCGGCGGGCGATTCAAGGTCGCGTCCAGGTCGCCCTCGGCGTTCTGGCCGGGGCCCTGCTGCTGGCCGGCGCGGCCGGTGCGATCGGGGTCGGGGCCATCGGTGCTTCCTCGCCTCGGGGGTCCCATGCCGCCCGGTCGGCGTCCCTCCCCCGTTCGGCCCGGGGCGGACCGGACGGTCGGCCGACCGGCGCGGCCGGGGCGAACGCCGGGGCAGCCGGCGGGGCGGTGGGCGGGCCGGCCGGCGCCGCCCTGGCTCCCGTCCTGGCCCAGCTCGACGCCGCCCTGGGCGGGAGGGCCGGCTGCGCAGCGGTGGAGATCCCGGGTGCCCCGGCGGTGACCACCGGCGATGCCGCCGGCCTGGCCCCGGCCTCGGCCCAGAAGCTGCTGGTGGCGGCGGCGGCCCTGGCGACCCTCGGTCCGGACCACCGCTTCGTGACCGAGGTGGTGGCGTCGGGGCCCGTGGTCCACGGCGTCGCCCCCCACCTGTGGCTGGTGGGTGCAGGGGATCCGATGCTGGCCACCGACGCCTACCTGGGTCTGGTGGTGACCCACTCCCACGTCCCCGATCCCCCGGTGACGCCGCTGTCCTGGTTGGCCCAGGCCCTGCGCCGGGCCGGGATCGCCTCGGTCCCCTCCGGCATCAGCGGGGACGACGGCCTCCTGTCCCAGCAGCGCTACCTGCCGACCTGGAAGCCCGTCTACCTGACCGAGGGCGACGTCGGGCCCCTGTCCGCCCTGAGCCTGGACGAGGGCTGGGCCCAGTGGCTCTCGGCCTGGGTGCCGCAGGCCGATCCGCCCGCCTACGCCGCCACCGGGATCTCGGACCTGCTCCGGGGGGACGGCGTGGTGGTGGGGCCCACCGGGCCCGATGGTCCCGCCCCGGCCGGCGCCCACCCGGTGGCCACGGTGACCTCCGCCCCCCTGTCGGCCATCGTGGCCTACATGCTCGCCACCAGCGACAACCACGTAGCCGAGCTGCTCACCCGCCTAGTCGGGCGGGCCGTCACCGGCCGGGGCACCACCTCGGCCGGGACGGCGGCGGTGCTGTCGGTAGACGCCCGGCTGGGTGTGCCCACCGCCGGGGCGGTGATGGTGGACGGGTCCGGCCTTTCTCCCCAGAACCGGGCCACCTGCCCCGAGCTACTGGCCGCCTACGAGCTGGGCCGCCGGCCGGGCCTGTCGGCCATCGCCACCGGCGTACCGGTGGCCGGGCGCACCGGCACCCTCTACGACCTGTGGAGGGCCCCACCCCTCGGGGGGCGCCTGGCCGTCAAGGGCGGGTGGATCGACGGGGTCGCCTCCATGGTGGGGACCTTCGCCGGCCGGCGTCCGGTCGATTTCGCTCTGGTGGTGAACGGGTCCTTCGACTACCCCACGGCCCTGTCCGTGCAGACCGAGGCGGCCGGTGACATCGCCGCCTGGGCCGACCGCTAGCCCTCTGCCGCTCACGGGCGGCGCCGGCGCCGGGACTCCAGATAGGTGGCGGCCGCCGCCCTGGACTCCGGGTCCCTTTGGGCGGTGACGAGCGAATCGGCATCGTTCCACGCCCGGGCCGTGCCCACCATTCCCTCGGTCACGGCATTGACGTGGGCCTTGGTGGCCCGCAGGGTCAGACTCGATCGGGCCAGGAGTTGGGAGACGAGTTCCTCCACGGTGGCATCGAGGTCGGCTTCGGGCACCACCCGGTTGAGGAAGCCGGCGGCCCTGGCCTCCTCGGGGCCGAAGGCCCGACAGGTCATGACCAGTTCCTTGGTCAGGGCCGGCCCGATCTCCCGCACCAGGCGGGGGATCCCTCCCCAGGCCAGCGGGATCCCGAGGGCCAGCTCGGGGATGGAGAACGAAGCTGTATCGGCCGCCACCCGCAGGTCGCAGGCCGCCGCCAGCACCACGGCCCCGCCTACGCAGTGGCCGGCGATGCGGGCCACCGTCACCGCCGTCATGTTCTCCACCGCCTCGGCCATGAGCCGGCCGGCGTCAGCGCCCTGGCGGGCGGAGGCGGCTGCGCTCCCCGCCCCACTCTGGCCGGCGGGGGCGGCGGTGCTGCCGCTGTCGTTCTCGACACCGCTCCCACCGCCGGGATCGGCGGCGCGGAAGGCGGCCAGGTCAGCCCCGGCGCTGAAGGCGCGCCCTCGCCCTGCCACCACGACCACCTTCACCTGTTCCCGGGTGTCGAGCCAGTGAGCGGCTTGGATCAGTTCGTGGAGGGTCAGGGTGCCGAGTGGGTTCAACTTCTCGGGACGGTTGAGGGTTATCCATCCCCGGGGGCCGTCGGCGTCCACTTCGATGGTGGTGAAGGTGGGCTTTTCCATCGGACGACAGTTTGGCCGCCGTCTGATCCTCATGCGTTGTCGTCGGCGGCCCGCCTCGTTCCGGGGATGGACCCCCGGGGCCGACCGGCGTTCGGTCGGAAACGGTGTAACGCTTGTAGCCGGAACGGTATGACGCTCACGGGTGGTCTGGGCGTCCGACCACAAGTTCGACCCCGCCAACCCGGGAGAATGAGTTGCGCAGACGGCGGTTCAGGATGACCCCGAGGAGGCGAGTCTGGCCGGTGGGTCTGGCCGTCGTCCTCGTCGGCGTGGGGGCCGGCGTCGGGCTGTGGATCCGACCGGGTGCCTCTCGAGCTGCGATGAAGGGTGCGACCGTGGCCGTCGGGCCGGCCAAGGCCCCGCTGACCGTCAAGTCGGAGGTGCCGGCGGCGGGGGCCACCGGGGTGGCGTCGGATGCCACCGTGACGGTTACCTTTTCCGCACCCCTGTCCTCGGGCGGCGTCATGCCGGCGCTGAGCCCGACAGTGCCCGGCGTGTGGCAGCTGGTCACCCCCACGACCATTGCCTTCGCGGCCTCCGGGCCGTTCATTCCCGGAATCACCGAGACCCTGACGATTCCTGGAGGGGCTTCAGGGGTGCGGGCGGCCGACGGGGCGCACATGGTGAGCAGCGCGACGGTCACCTTCGCCGTGGCGACCGACACCTTGCGCCTGCAGCAGCTGCTGGGGGGACTTGGGTATCTGCCGGTGAGCTTCGCCCCGGCCGGCCCGCCGCCGGCCCCTAACGAGACGGCCCAGGCCCAGCCCGGCACCTTCACGTGGCGCTGGGCCAGTTCCCTGTCCGGCCTGGAGAGCCATTGGGCCCCGGGCGCCTTCGGGCCCCTCACCCGGGGGGCGATCATGACCTTCGAGAATCAGCACGGGCTCACCGTGGACGGTCTGGCCGGCGCCTCCCTGTGGTCGGCGCTGCTGCAGGCAGCCGCCGCCGGCAGTGTGGATCCCAAGCCGTATGACTACGCCTTCGTTTCCAAGGTCGTACCGGAGACGCTGACGCTGTACGTGAACGGAGTGGCCCGGTTCCCCAACATCCTCGTCAACACCGGGGTGCACGGGGCGGACACCCCGGACGGCACTTATCCCGTCTTCGAGCACGTGACCAGCTCGCGGATGAAGGGGACCAATCCCAACGGGACTCATTACGATGACCCGGCCGTTCCCTGGGCCAGTTTCTTCACCGGCGGGGACGCTCTACACGGCTTCGTCAGGTCCAGCTACGGCTTCCCCCAGAGCAACGGCTGTGTGGAGATGCCCATCGCCACCGCCGGCCAGCTGTGGCCGTACACGCCCATCGGCACCCTGGTGACCGTGGTCGGACCCAGCTCCTGACGCTCCGGCGTCGGCTGGACTGCTGAACCCGCGACCCGGCCGTACATCTCCCACGTTCCCCCCCGGCGCTGGCAAGGGATGGGCCCCGTTCTTTCCCGCCGTGGTCGAGTGCGCAGCTCCGGCCGGGGGCATCCGGCCGGGGGCATCCGGCCGGCTCGGCGCCGCCTGGGCTTACCGGGGAGATCCCCGTGAGCCGCTGCCGCTGGAGCCTTGGGCGGGGGCGGGGCTGGGGTTCGGAGCCGGGGTCGAGTTGGGAGCGGGATTTGGGGCGGAGTTGGCGGCGGAGTTGGCGGCCGAGTTGGGGGCAGGGTTGGCGGCGGAGTTGGGGGCAGGGTTCGGGTGGGGAGCGGGATTTTGGTGGGTGTCGGCGTCGGATCGGCCCTCGGGATCCGGAGCACCTGTTCCCTCGGGATCACCGGCGGAACGATCTACGGTGGCCTGGCCGGTCCCGATGCCGGCCGTCCCCGAGGAAGCGGACGTGGCCGAGGCGGGGGTGGGCGCTCCACTGGGCGGCACCGGGGCCGAACCCTGGGGGGCCCCACGCTGTGCCGGGGGACCACCTTGCGGGGCAGGGACGGAGGAGGAGCCGTGGGTCGACGAGCCCGGGGCGGGGGCGTTCGACGAGCCCGGGGCGGGGGCGTTCGACCAGCTCGGGGCTGACCCGTGCTGGTGAGCGGCGCCTCGGGATCCGGCCGAGCCCTTCCGGGCCTTCAAAATCCTGGCCGACGTGGGGCTGACCCGGGCCTTCGGCACCGAAGCGTCATTGGCGGGGGTCAGACCAGGGATGGGCCGGTCCAGCGAGGTTCCGACCCGCGCTGAGTGAACACCGTGGTGGGAGGTCGCCGGGGCAAGATGCGGGCCGGCCACGCCGACAGCCACCACTCCTGCGCTGGAGAAGACGGCCAAGGTGGTAGCAGCCTGCCGGCCTGACGTGGCGGCCACGACCTGCGCATGAGGGAGCGCCCGCAGGACTGGGAGCTGTCCCAGCCAGGACAGTGGACCCATGACCCGCTGGAGGCGTGCGAGGGAAACGCTCAAGAAGGCTCTGACCACGACGGGATCGAACTGCTTGCCGGCGCAGCGAACCAGCTCTTCGCGGGCCGCGGCCAAGCCGACGGGACGGCGGTACGGACGCGGCGCGGTCATGACCTCGAAGCCGTCGGCCACGGCGATGATCCGCGCGGCCAGGCTGATCTCGTGCCCCGCCAGACCGGCCGGATAGCCACCTCCGTCCCAGCGCTCATGGTGCTGACCGATCCCGAGCCACCAATCCCCGAGCCAGGGCCGCAGGGCGCCGGCTATGGCCGCGCCCATGTCGGGGTGTTGCTTCATGAGCTCCCACTCGCGTCGAGTCAGCCCGGAGGGCTTCTGCAGGATCCGCGACGATGTTCTGAGCTTCCCGATGTCATGCAGCAGAGCCGCCCATCGGAGCCGATCGGCATCAGCTTCGACCAGTCCCATCTCCTGGGCGATCAGATCGGCCACCGCCCGCACCCGCTCGCTGTGACCACGCGTCCGGCGGTCATGGGCGTTGAGAGCGCCCAGGAGAGTGACGATGCGTTGGGCGGCTTGGGCGGGAGTTTCGCCGTCGGGAGATATGCCAAGGCGGTCCATCTGTCGCTCCGGGCGCAGCCTGGCGCACGCCCTGAGGGCGGTCGAAACCCGACCTGGGGCACGGTCAGGGAAAACCAGCGACAGCCGCAGGAGTACCACCAGGGGGACCAGACGGCGGAAGAGCCGGTCGATCATCACCAGTACCCCGGTGGCTACGACCGAGGCGACCAGCCAGGCCAGCAACCTCCACCCCATCCCTCCCGAGGTCCGCAGCATGGAGCCCACATAGAGACCGGCGGCCAGAGACAGGCCGAACGGCGCGGCGACGGTGACGGCACGAACCATCCAGGCCAATCGGGGCCGCGGCTTCCACCTCTCCCCCTCGTGCGTAATCGCCAGTGACTGGGGCGGGGCCACCGCCGAAGTCGGAACAGCCCCCGCCGAAGTCCGAGCGGTCCGGGGCGACGGGGCGGCCGTCCGAGCGGTCCGCGGGGGCGCGGCTACGGCTTTGGTCGGGACGTCCTTGGCCGGCTTGGCTTTGGTCGGGACGTCCTTGGCCGGCTTGGCCTTGGCCTTGGTCGCTACGGCCTTGGCCGGCTTGGCCTTGGCCTTGGTCGCTACGGCCTTGGCCGGCTTGGCCTTGGTTGCTACGGCCTTGGCCGGCTTGGCCTTGGTCGAGGTCGGGACGGCGCTGGTGGGCTTGGCCTTGGTCGCTACGGCCTTGGCCGGCTTGGCCTTGGTTGCTACGGCCTTGGCCGGCTTGGCCTTGGTCGAGGTCGGGACGGCGCTGGTGGGCTTGGCCTTGGTCGCTACGGCCTTGGCCGGCTTGGGCTT
>DAHUYE010000055.1 GCA_027315345.1 Actinomycetota bacterium | reverse complement strand
GCTACGGCCTTGGCCGGCTTGGCCTTGGTTGCTACGGCCTTGGCCGGCTTGGCCTTGGTCGAGGTCGGGACGGCGCTGGTGGGCTTGGCCTTGGTCGCTACGGCCTTGGCCGGCTTGGGCTTGGCCTTGGCCTTGGTTGCTACGGCCTTGGCCTTGATTACTACGGCCTTGGTCGCGGTCGGGACGGCCTTGGTCGCTACGGCCTTGGCCGGCTTGGCCTTGGTTGCTAGGGCCTTGGCCGGCTTGGCCTTGGTCGGGGCCGCCGGGGAGGGCGTGACCGTCTTGGACAGGCCCCTACGCCGGGACGGCGCCGGCGGGGTATCGGCAACAGACCGGAGCCGGGCCTTGGCCGCCTTCGGTTTGGCCACCGGCTCCGGCGCCTCCGCGGCGGTCTTCCTGACTTGTCGCCCCGGGCGGCTGGGGCTGGCGCCGGGGCGCGCCGGCGCCTTCAGGCGCGGTGCCCTCTGGTCGGCTTTCGGGGGCGTGACTAGGACAAGGGTCGCTCCCGGCTTGGACCGAACGGCGCGGCTCGAGGACGGCCGTCGCCGGGTATCCACCGCCTCGTGGAGCTCGGGCGTCAATTGGATCACGAGCGCCCCTCTCGTCCCCCGGGGATCCGCTGCACTCCTAGGCTGAAACTATACGCGACTTCGAGCCCTCTAACCAAGCCCGAGAGGCGCTCGGCCGGTCAGCCCGGCGGCATCGGCGGCCGGCAGGGGTGGCCGTCATCGGCGGCCGGCGGGGGTGGGACGGCGGTGACTATCCGATGCAGGAGTAGTCCCCGTCGTAGGGATGGGAGAACCACTGGCTGACCACGATCTTTCCGCCGGTGAATGGGGTCTGGCGGCAGTTGGACTCCGCCCCCGATTGGCCCCGGGCGCCGGTGACCCATTCGTTCAGCCCCCAGAGGGTGTTGGAGACGCTGTAGGCGGCGGCGGTTGGGGTTCCGGTGATGGTGTTCCACTGGGAGGCGGTCGAGTAGACCCCCACCTGGCTCGAGGCGACGCCGGCGTAACCCAGGGCCGCCACCATGCCCTGCAGGTCGGCCACGTTCATCTCTGTGTTCGACACCCAGGAGTTCTGGGTCTCCACGTCCAGCCACCAGCGGAAGGAGCCGGCCCCAAAGGTGGTCTGACCGCTCAGGTATTTCACATCCCCGATGATGGTCGAGTTGACCCCGGCCACCATGTCGTAGCCGTACACGTAGGCACAGGCCGGACTGGCCTGGTAGCTGGTGCAGCTCCCGTACGGCGTGGTGCCGGTGGCGTTCTGCTGGCTGGCGTAATTGCCGAGGCCGGCCCCGGAGGATCCGTAGGGCCAGTCGCTGACCGTATTGCCGGGGTCGGCGGTGTTGACGTAGAGCTGGGCCGGGGGCTGCCCGGAGGCGCCGGCCAGGCCCGGGGTACCGGTCAAAGTCTGGGCGTAGGTGAGCTCGGCGCTCAGGCAGGAGTTGTAATCGTTGGCCAGGCCGCCGTTGAGGCCAACGATGGCGAAGGCCGCGCTCGAGGGCAGGGAGTCACCGCACTGGGGGTATGAGACGTCCAGGCCCGTCGGCGTGGAACTGCTGCCCCCGCCGCCACCGCCACCGGGCCCGCCGCCACCGGGGGCCGGTTTCGCCCAGGCCGGGGCCGAGGTCAGGGCCATTACAGCCGGCAACAGCACGGCCGCCGCCGCCAGTCTCGAACGTCTCACTGCGTTCCTCTCCGTGTGCCGAGTCCGCCCTCGGCGCTTGGAGCCGAGGTTACCGGGCCCTGTGCTGGCAGGACCTGCCACCACACCACCCGCCATCGGTTCCGCCGCCGCATTGGCACCCACTCGCCGTCGGTAGGGCTGGACCCAGCCGCCTCGGCGGTAGCGTCGGAACATGGGCGGCGCCGACATCTCTCTGGTGGTCACCGATCTCGACGGCACGCTGTGGCATACCGATGACTCCGTTCATCCCGACACCGTGGCCGCCCTGCAAGAGATTCAGCGCCGGGACATACCGGTCATGGTGGCCACCGGCCGGCGGGTGACCTCGACCCGGGAACCGCTGGCCCGCCTGGGCTGGGCGCCGGCGGCGGTCATGCTCAATGGCGCCATCGGGCTGGATCTGTCCAGCGGGGCCTGCTTTCACCGGAGGCCATTCGCCGAGGAAGCGGCCGGCCGGACCCTGGAGGCCTTCGAGCGAGCGGGCATCGACCCGGTGGTCTACGTCGATCATCCCGACCTGGACGCCTTCACCAGCCCGACCCCGGGCACCAGTCCGCAGCACGTGGCCGCCCTCGGGGCCAAGCTGGGCACCGCCGAGTTGCCCGAGGTGGTCCGCCAGTACGAGGTCCTCTCCTTCGGCGTCATCGGCATCGACTACGGCCCGGGCCGGCAGGTGGCAGACGAGTTGGCCGGCGTGGCCACGCCCAGGCTGGACCGCTCGCTGGACTACGGCGGCGCCGCCCTCATCGTCAGCGCCCTCGGCCTGTCCAAGTGGGACGGCGTCCTGGCCTGGTGCGGGACGGCAGGCCTTGACCCGGGGCGCATCCTGGCCATCGGGGACGGGCCCAACGACGTCGAGCTGCTGGCCGGGGCGGCGGTGGCCGTGTCCCTGGAGGGCAGCCACCCCGATGCCCTGGCCGCCGCCGACCACGTCGTCCCGCCGGCCAAGGAAGGGGGCTGGGCCGGCCTCCTGGACCTGATCGGCACTGCTGCCTAAGTATAGCAATCTCGCTAGAGTATTAGGACTCTGGCGCGGCTATCTCGAAATGCCGGCGAAGGTATCCCCCGAACCCGGGCACGGTGAACTCCAAGGCGTTGTGGGCCGGGGCATAGACGAGCCCCTTGGCGATGAGGCGGTCCCGCTGGCTGGAGGCCTGCTGGTGGGACTTGCCCAGCAGCCGGGTGACGTCCCCGGAGGACACCCGGCCCTCGCCCAGGGTGGCCATGGCCCGCAGGTAGTCCTGCTCGCTGGGGGAGGCCTTCTCCAGACGGATCCGGTACATGCCCTCCTCCAGCCGGCGCTCGACGGCGTCGAGGGCGGCCTCCACGTCGCGGGCCTCGATGACCCGGCCGGGGCGGTCCGACGGTGTTCCAGCCGCCTTCCAGGTCTCCTCGGCGTAGAGCTGGAGGAAGTAGGGATAGGCCCGCACCCCGGCCACCAGCAGGTCCAGGGCCGCGTCGGAATAGGTGACGCCGAATTCGTGCGCCGGCACGATCAGGGCCTCGATGACATCGGCCTCGGCCAGCCAGTCGACCCGGTCGTAGAAGAGGCGCTCGGCGTAGGTGCCCGCCGCCGCCAGCTGGCCGGGCAGGTCGGGCAGGCCGGCGCCCACGAAGGCCAGGGGCAGGTCCTTGGCCGCCTCGGCCGCATGGAGCAGGGCGGAGAGGTCATGGCGGTCCATCAACTGGAGCTCGTCCAGTAGGAAGACGGCGCCCACGGCGGCGGCGGCGGCGGCTTCGCCGAGGCGGATGAGCAGGCCGTCCAGGGCGTCCTCGGGCAGGGGCCTGGTTCGGCTCGACCCCAACCCGAGCCTGACGGTCACCTCCCCCAGGTCGGCCGACACCGATGCCCCTCCCAGCTGGTCCCGCAACCAGGCCAGGGCCGAGCTCAGCTTGCCCCGCCCCAGGGCGGCGTGGGCCTGGACCAGGATGGCGGCGATCGAACCGCCGATGCCGGCGTCCCGGCGAACTTCGTGGTAGCCGACCAGCCAGCCGCGGTCCCGAAGCCGGTCGAGGACCTCGCGCAGGAGCACGGTCTTACCCATGCCCCGCAGGCCGTACCAGGCGATGCTCTCGGCGCCTCGGCGGCTTTCGAACTGGCCGGCCAGGTAGTCGATCTGGGCCAGCTGGCGGCCCCGGCCGGCCAGGAGGGGCGGGCGGGTGCCGGCGCCGGCGCAGTAGGGGTTGATGCGCAGGGCCGGCGGCACGGGTTACGAGTATAGCACGATCGCTATCCTTACCGAAGTATCGCGGCCTGACCGGCTGAAGGCGGACAAGCTCGGGCACGGCTTCCACTGCTTCGTCCCTGCTCCCATGCCCAGGACCTTGGCTCTCAGCCCCCAGACAGTCCTGTCCCTCTCGGAGGCGGACACGGCGCTGGGCCGGCTGGCCGGGTCCAGCCGCTTGCTCCCCAATCCGCACATCCTGGTCGAGCCCTACGTCACCCAAGAGGCGGTGGCGAGTTCGAGGATCGAAGGCACTCAGGCGTCCATGGCGGAGGTCTTCCAGGCCGCCGCGGCCGGCAGCGAGTCCCCGGCGGGAACCGACGTCGGGGAGGTGCGCAACTACATCGAGGCCATGAATCAGGGACTGGCGCGGCTCAAGGAGTTGCCACTCTGCCTGAGGTTGATCAGGGAGATACACGGAGTGTTGATGCGCGGCGTCCGGGGTCGGGAGCGCCGGCCCGGAGAGTTCCGCACCTCGCCCAACTGGATCGGCTCTCCCAACGACAGACCCGATACGGCTCTGTTCGTCCCTCCTCCTCCCGAGCAGCTCGGATCGGCTCTGTCCGACCTCGAGGCCTTCATGAACGAGGACGACGTGCGCCTGCCCGCCCTGGTGCGGTGTGCCTTGATCCACTATCAGTTCGAGACGATCCATCCCTTCCTCGGCGGGAACGGCCGAATCGGCCGGCTCCTGATCGTCTTCTACCTGGTGGAGAAGGGCAGACTCCCAATGCCCCTTCTTCACATCAGCAGCTACTTCGAGCAGAACCGCCGCGAGTACTACGAGAGACTTCAGGCCGTCAGAGAGCGCGGGGAGCTGCAGGAGTGGCTCCAATTCTTCCTTACCGCCGTGGCCGTCCAGGCGGCCGACGCGGTGACCAAAGCGGAGAAGCTGGCCGATCTGCGAGAGCGGTACCGACGTGATCTCGCTTCTACCCGCAGCCGAGCGCACGAGGTGGTTGACCTCATGCTCGCCAACCCGGTCGTCACCGTGCAGCGGGTTCAGCGGGGCCCCGGTATAACCCAGCCTGGTGCACGGAACCTGATCAACTCGTTGCAAGACAGAGGCTGGCTGCGCCAGGTTCCTGTGCGGGGTCCGGCCGGGCGCCTCTACTGGATGGCGGCTGAGGTGGCCGACCTGTTGGAACCCTCCGCAGACCATCACCGGTAGGAGCCGCCGCCCTCCGCCCGCCCCCGCTAGCTCCTGCCCGTCCCCGAGATTTCTTCCCGTTTCTGGGCGTAATTGGCACCACCCTGTCACACCACCCCGATATACTGCGAACAGACGTTCCCTCCTGGGATGGAGGGCCGATCTCCTGGGGAGGTGGGGGATGAACGAGAGAATTCGGGTGGCACTGGGCATGGTGCGCTCCGAGGTGGCCAACACCGACTTCGC
>DAHUYE010000042.1 GCA_027315345.1 Actinomycetota bacterium | reverse complement strand
CTAACGGGGCTTCGCCCCAGCCCGACGAGGCGGTGTCCGCGGCGCTTTCAGGCCGGCGCATCGTAGGGGCGGGCTGGGACAAAGTCCCCGGGGAGAACCACCTCGTCCCTCGGGTAAGACCGGGTCGTAGGCTCCGGCCGAGCGGGACGTGGCGAACCCGTGGGCTCGCTTTCATGTGCCGCTCGAAGCGGAAGTTGGCCGTGAGGCCGCCCGATCGACCGGAGCCCGAGATGACGCTATCCGCCAGCGTGGCCGACGTCCTGGCCGACCACGTCACCATGGAGTTGGAGTGCATCGACCGGATGTATCTCAACCTCTACCAGCCCCGCCTGATGTTCCCCGGCGGGGTGGTGGGCTTCTTCCGGGGCCATAGGGGCCAGCCCTTTGCCTCCTCGGCCCTCATGGACCCGATCTCCAAGGACTTCGTGGCCGGCATCCACGGCTTCATCAAGGCCAACCACTTGGACCTGGTCCAGTTCAAGGCGGGAGAGCGCAAGGACGACATCGCCCAGTCCTACCTGGCTCACCACGACGGGTCCGAGGGGATCCTCTTCGTGGGTCGGGCCCAGGAGCGCAACACCGTCTTCCGCACCGAGAAGCGCCTCAACCCCGCCACCGGGTCCACCTACCCCTGGATCGTCACCGGCTCCGCCATGGTCAACAACTTCTACTTCTACGGCTTCGACGACGACTTCGGGCCGTTCTTCATCAAGTTCGGCACCTACTTCCCCTACACCGGGAAGGCCTGCATCAACGGCCACCACTGGGCCCAGCGCCAGGCCACCAAGGCCGGTATCGCTTTCACCGCCTTGGACAACGGCTTCCTCGACTGCGATGACCCTGTCGCCCTCCAGCGCATCTGCGACCGCCTGGGCCCGGTCCACATCGACCGCTTCGTGCGCAAGTGGCTGCGGATCCTTCCTCATCCCTTCACCCCTGCCGACCGCCGGGCCGGCTACCGCTATGACATCTCGGTCCTGCAAGCCGAGTTCTCCCTTACCCAGGTACTCGACCGGCCCGTGGCCGGCCGGGTCTTCTTCGAGGAGGTCATCCGTGACAATCTGGACATAGGCCGACCCGACCGGGTGGCCCTCACCTTCGGGCGCCGGGTGGACCGGCGCACCCCGGGGCGGTTCCGGACCCGGGTCATCACCCAGGGCGTCACCCCGTCCCTGCACGTGGACTACAAGCACACCAAGATCAAGCAGTATCACAAGCTGGATGCGGCCCTGCGGACCGAGACCACCGTCAACGACAGCCGCGACTTCGGCATCGGCCGGCGGCTGTGCAACCTCCCCGCTCTGCGGGAGGTCGGCTTCAAAGCCAACCGGCGTCTCCTGGACGTCGAACGAGCGACGGCACACCCTGCTTTGGGTGAGGCCGCCTTCACCCAGCTCAACGACCCGGTCGTCGTCGACTCCCAGCGGGCTGCGGCCCTGCGCTTCGGTGTGCCCCGCACCCATGCCTTGTTACAGGCCTTCCTGCTCTTCGCCCTCCAACCCAACGGGTTCGCCAACCGCGACCTGCGCCGCCACCTCGGCGCGCTACTCGGGATCTCTCCCGACTCATTGACCCAGGGCAAGATGAGCTACGAGCTTCGCCGGGCCCGCCTGCACGGCATCATTGCCCGCTACCCGCACACCAACCGCTACCACCTCACGTCCTTCGGGCTCCGAGCCGCCATCCACTACACCCTGCTCTATAACCGACTCCTCCGGCCCACCATGGCAGACATCGCGGGAGGACCCCCACCGCCCATTCCGACAGCGTTGCGACACGATCTGGATCGCCTCGAGACCACGGTCGAGACCTTGATCCAGCGCGCTCATCTCGCTGCCTGAGAACTTGACTCGTTCACATCAACAGGCAAAGGTCAAGTGCCCTAGGCGCCGACCGGGGCCCCTCCGCTGAGGGCGGGATCGGGGTCACCGGCCCCGCCCGGCGTGTCCAGGATCCAGCGGGTGACCAGCTCGGGCCGCTCGAGGGGCAGCATGTGGCCGGCGTCGGCCACGACCTCCAGGTGGGCCCCCTGGATGAGGGAGGCCATCCGCCGGCTGGCGGCCATCGGAGTCAGCTGATCCCGGGTGCCGACCAGGATGGTCACCGGGACCCGGATCCCGGCCAGGCCCTCGGTGAGATCCATCCCGCCCATGGCCGTGAGGAAACCGGTCCGGGTGGCCACGCTGGTGTTGGCCAGCATGTCGGCGGTGCCCCGGAGATGGGACAGAGCCGGGCGCCGTCCGACCGCCCCGCGGGTCAGCAGGGGACCCACGGAGGGATGGCTGATGGCCCGCTGGAAAGCGGAACTGGCGAAGAGCCAGGCCGCCTGGCGCTCCCGCCGCCCACTGACTCCGACCTCGGCGGCGGCCGTGGACACCAGGACCAGCCCGGCCACCCTTTCGGCCAGGACGTCGGGGTGGCGTCCGGCCAGGGCCTGCGCCGCCATGCCGCCCATGGAGTGGCCGGCCACGGTGGCGCCGTGCAGATCGAGACCTTCCAGCACCGCCCGGAGGTCATCGCCCAGGGCGTCGATGGTGTAGCCGTCCCGGCCGACACCGGATGACCCGTGACCCCGCTGGTCATAGGCGATGACCCGCCGACCGGCCTCGACCAGGCGACGGGCGACGGGGGACCACACCCGCCGGTCCTCCGTCCAGCCGTGGATGAGAACCACGGGCGGGCCAGCGGGGTCCCCGGCCTCGGTGTAGGCGATGGTCGTGCCGTCGGCGGTCCCGACGGTCCCGTCCGTACCCTCCAGGACGCCGAAGGCGGCCCCTTCCGGCTCAGGCTGAGTCGCCCAGCGCCGGTAGGCCAGGGCGGAGCCGGCCACGGCCCCGGCCGCCCCCAGGCCCATGGCGGCAATCAGTCGGTTGGACATGGGCCCATTCTCCAGGAAAGTGAAAGATTATGCCAATTCATAGATTCAGCTGAACTCTTAGGCCCTGGTCCCAGGCGGGGCCGGGAGCCCGGTATGTTGCCCCGCATGCGGGCATGGTGGCGGCGTCCGATCGTGCTCGTTGTACTCGGAGTGCTGATCCTGGCGGCAGCGATAGCGGTGGTCGGCGTGGGCCTCAGCGGGACCAAGACCCCGGCCCGGGCCTCGAGTTCCCAGGCCCTGCGCTCGCCCCACGCCACCCTGGCCGCTCCGGCCTGTCCCCTGACCGGGGCCCCGCCTCCCGCCGGAGCCGTGCCGGCCCGGCCGGCCATGGCCATCAAGGTGGACAACTATCCCACCGCCCGTCCCCAGAGCGGTCTGGAGAAGGCGGACATCGTCTTCGAGGAGCCGGTCGAGGGCGGGGTGACCCGTTACGTGGCCGTGTTCCAGTGCCAGGACGCCCGGCTGGTCGGGCCGATCCGCTCGGCCCGCTATCCCGATGTGGGCATCATCGACCTGCTCAACCACCCGATCTTCATCCACGTCGGGGGCATCGACCCCATCCAGCAGATGATCAGGAACGCCAACGACGACGACTACGACCTCTACTACCAGGGTTCGATCATCCAGCACCCGCCCGGGCGGGTGGCGCCCTTCGACACCTATATCTCCACCTCGGCGGCGTGGGCGGCCAACCGGAGCGACACGTCGGTACCTTCGCCGTTGTTCAGCTACTCGGCGGCGGTGCCGGCGGGCACGACCGTGACCAGCGTTCACGTCCCCTTCTCGGGGACAAGCGATGAGACCTGGTCCTGGAGCCCGACGGCCCAGGCCTGGATGCTCTCCTATTCGGGGGTGGCCGCCATCACCAACTCCGGGGTGCCCATCAGCGCCACCAACGTGGTGATCGAGCACGTGGTGACCACCACCGGGCCCTGGCTGGAGAACAACGTGGGGGGCTACGAAGTGGAGGTCACCCCTACCGGGACCGGCCAGCTCCAGGTCCTGCGGGACGGAAAGATGATCAGCGGCACCTGGCAGCGGTCCGGGTTGAGCGCCCCGCTCCAGTTGCTGACGGCGGCCGGGTCGCCTCTCGATCTGCAGCCGGGTAACACCTGGGTGGAAATGGTGCCGGACTCCATCAGTGTCGGGTCGTCCTAGGGCCCCAGCCGATAGCGGCCTTCCCATCGAGTTCAGGGAGGCCGACCCGCTGGTACCGCCGGCCGCCGATCTGATCCGAGGCGGCGGCGGGGGGAGGCGTGCGCCGGATCGGCCCGGGCCTCGGAGAGATCAAGCGGATGTACGTTCGGCCTGACTTCCGGGGCCAGGGACTCGCTGCAGCCCTCCTGTCCGCCCTGGAGGTGGCGGCCCTGGACCTCGACTTGGTGACCGTCCGCCTCGATACCGGCCTCTCCCAGCCGGCCGCTCTGCACCTCTACGAGTCGAGGGGCTACCGCTCCATCGGCAACTACAACGCCAACCCCCATGCGGCCTTTTGGGGAGAGAAGCAACTGACCCGGTAACGCCGCCGACGTCCCGGACGAACCCTCGGCCTCGGTTGGGTGACAAGTGACAGCTGGACCGGCCCCAGGGAAGCGGGGCCGTAGCCGGTCCAGGTCTGGGGCATGATGCACACTGGTGAACTTCCCGGGGGCGTAGCTCAGTTGGCTAGAGCACCTGCTTTGCAAGCAGGAAGTCGTGGGTTCGAGTCCCATCGCCTCCACCATGACCATAAGGCCCATGTTAGTTAGAACCATGGCCCAAGAGAATGGAGGCCAGGTCGTCCCCTCCATCCTCCGGTTCCGGACGGGTTGGACCGCCTCGACGGCCTGACGGGCGGCATGTAAGCGGTCAAAAGGCGGCCGGAACGCTGGGCCCTCAACCTCGCAGGCCTCGTCGATGTACACGGCCCCGTTCAGGTCCGGATCGGTCGACCGAGACGTCAGTTGGCCGCGATCGCTGTCACGCACC
>DAHUYE010000027.1 GCA_027315345.1 Actinomycetota bacterium | reverse complement strand
TGAAGATCGCCGCACTGGTGAGCACCGGATGACGAACTTCAGCGAATCCCAACCGGAACCCCGAGGGGCGAGCCGCCCATTCGCCATCGGGTAAGGCCGGGGATCTCGCCTCAGCTCACATCGGCTTTTTCAGGGGCAAGTAGTTAGAAACGCGCTCTCAGTGCCTGACTGCGAGGATTATCTCGACGTTAGCCTCGACCGTCCAGCGGCCATCCGGGAGTACTCCGAGGATTGCCCGCCGTAGATCATCAGCAAAGACGTCGAACCGTTCGCCGAGCAGTTGATCCGGGCGGAGAGAGGTAGATCGCAAGAAGCCGATGAAGCGATCTACGTCCCAATCTTCGGACGTGGGATGGTGTAAAACCTCTGCTCCGCCGAAGCGGCTGGCAGCGAGGACGCTTTCGTGCCTGATCTCCATGGGTGACGCTTGCGGGAAGTCCGCAGCGTCGAACCAACGGTCTTGGACCTCCGCGATCACCTTCCCGATCCCTTCGCGACGGGTCACCTCACTGAGTGCCGTTGGGTTGCCCAGCACTGCCAGCAGACCATTCGACACGAGGACGTCGTGAACCCGGTCCGCCACGGCCCGCCGATCCATCCAGTGAAAGGCCGACCCGATAACAACCAGGTCGAAAGAGCCCGGCTCGAAAGAGACAATCTCAGCCGGGCTGTGCACCCAGTCACAGTTCGCAATGTTTCGCTCAGTCGCTGTGGCGGCCGCAAAGGCGAGCATCTCCTCGTCAACATCGACGCCGACCACGTAGTCCACTAAGGGCGCAAACTCGAGGGCGAGCTGGCCCGTCCCGCACCCAAGGTCCAAGACCCGAGATGCGTCAGTCAGGCCGGCTCGCTGCCTCAGTAGTTCTATGACTGCCGGCGGGTAGCCGCGGCGGAACTGCGTATACCAGGGCGCCGTTCCACGGAAAAGCCCCGCACCCTGCGACACGAGCGGCACGCTACTGAATTTAGGGCCTTGTCCCAGCCGGAGTTCCCCTTCGGATCCCGAACTCACCCCTGACCCAATGATGTACCTGTTCCGGACGGACGGGTCCGCCGTCTAGCTGACCGGTCCAGCTCCGGTGCCAGCGCGCCAATCGAGGGGATGACCGAGACAGGACATTTTCGGTCGGGCAACGGCCGACCGGCGGCGATCCAGACAGCACCGATTCCGGATGCTGTCGCTCCTCGGACGTCGCGCTCCCAACTGTCGCCAACCATCACGGCCTCGTGGGGAAGCACCCCGAGTGCGTCGAGAACCAGACTGAACGCCTCCGGGGAGGGTTTGCCCGTTCCCGCCTCGCCGGATATGACCACCACGTCGAAGTAGGAGCCAAGCCCGCTCTGGTCCAGCTTGAGTCGTTGTATGTCGGCGGGCCCGTTGGTCAGAAGCCCGAGGCGATAACCGGCGGCAGCGGTAGAGCGGACGGCTTCAGCGGCTCCGTCGAGAAGGCGATGCCCGACTCGCTGGGCCGCCTCATAGGCAGCGGCCATGGCCAGAGCCAGTTCCGGGTCCGGTCGGCCGAGTTCGCCCGTGGCCGCCTGCCAAGCTTGACGGCGATAGCTGGGCGCCCAGGCCTTCAACCCATCCAGGCTGGGGTGGCAGCCCTCGAAGCTGGCCCACAACCCTTCCCAGGAGGCGATGCCGAGCGCGACGGCCAGGCGGTGATAGGGCCCGGCCCGCCATATCGCCCGGGCGGTGGCGAGGATGAAATCCTCCGCTCGATCCGGATCGACGCCCGGGATGAGGCTGCCGGCGGAGCGCACCGATGCTCGGGCCACGGCCTCCTCTTCGATCAAGGTGTCGTCCAGATCGAAGATCACGGCCCCGAGCCCCACGAGAGGACCATATCGACCTCGACCGCCGCTCGCCGGACCACCGCAGGTTCCAAGGCCCCTTTCCCATGTCGGCAAACCTCCTGGTGGCCCTCCCTACCTCCGATCGACGGGAGTAAGCGCAGCGGACCTAGACAATGACGAGTCCGCCGTGGGGCTGCGTCGCGCCCCCGCCAACGGCTCCTCCCCAGCAATTGGTCTACTGGCAGACGAACCGGGGGGGCAGACTGAACTGTGACCGACGAGGAGTTCGAGGCGACGGTGGTCGAGGCGCTCCAGGTCATGCCAGGGGCGAAGGCCGTCATGCTGGGTGGCTCGCGGGCCCGTGGTGACCACCGTCCGGATAGCGACTGGGATTTCGCCGTCTACTACCGGGGGGCCATGGACGCCTCCTACTTCGAAACCCTGGGCTGGTCCGGAACGGTGTACCAGCCCGGCCAGTGGGGCCAGGTCATGTACGGCGGGGCGGTCTTCGACCTCCACGGGCGGCATTTCGACGTTCACTACCGCAACCTGGACGTGGTCGAGCACTGGACCACCCAGGCCCGCCGTGGCCAGTTCGAGGTCCATATCCTGAACTTCCACCTGGCCGGCATCCCGACCTACATGCTCACTGGTGAACTGGCTACCGGGCGGGTGCTCTGGGGCGAGGTCGAAGCGCCTGATTACCCCCCCGCCCTGCGGGAGGCAGCGCCGGCGGTCTGGCGGAATCGGGTTCTGCCCGAGCTGTCCTACGCCCAGTACTGGGTCAACGACGAGAACCCCGTCTCCCTGGCCGGCTGCCTGGCCCGAGCCGTGCTGGAAGAGGCCCATGCCCGGCTGGCCGGAGCCGGAATCTGGGCCCTCAATGAGAAACGGATGGTCCGTGCCGCCGGCTTGGATGAGCTCTTTGGGGTCCTCGGCCAGGTCGGCACCCACCGAGATCAGATGGCCCAGACCCTCGAGCAGGTGCGAGCGGTCCTGCTCGACGCCGACTGACGCCGGCATGCCAGTGGCTCCGAGACTGGCAGCCGTGACCTGCTCGGAGATGCCCGAGCTCGACGCGGAATGGACCATCCTGAACCACGCCCTGGAGGCCGACGGCTGGGAGGTCTCGGTCCAGGTCTGGGACGACCCCGGCCTCGACTGGGGAAACTTCAACGTGGTGCTGGTTCGGGTGGCGGCCTGGGCCTACATCCACCGACCCCTCCGCTTCCTAGCGTGGGCGGCGGACGTCGCCGAGGTCACCACTCTCGTGAACCCAGCCCGGGCCCTGCGCTGGAACTACGACAAGGTCTACCTGGCCGCCCTGGCCGGCGAAGGGCTTCCGATCGTGGAGACGGCCTGGGCGCGGCCCGGGGAAGCCTGGTCCCCTCCTGACGGCGAGTTCGTCATCAAGCCCACCCGATCCGCGGGAGGCTTCGAGTCGGCCCGCTACAACTCCGACGATTTCGCCACAGCCGATCGTCACGTCCAGCGTCTGCACGAGACGGGTCAGACGGTGATGGTTCAGCCCTGCCAGCATGGGGTGGACGCCGGCGGCGAGGCCTCGCTGGTCTTTATCGGGACCGAACTGACCCATGCCGTTTGCAAGCAGGCCCTGCTCCACCCTGGTGTGGGGGTGGTGGACCGGCTCTGGGAACAGGAGCGGATCGAGTTGATCGAACCCTCGGCTGAGGCCGTCGGCCTGGGCCAGGAGGTCATGCGCTCAGTCCAGGGGAAGGCGGGAGACCTCTCCTACGCCCGAGTCGACCTTTTACCCGGCCAGGATGGGCGCTGGCGGGTGTGTGAGGTGGAACTGATCGACCCGTCTCTGTTCTTCGACCTCGTGCCCGCTGCCGCCGGCCAGTTGGCTCGAGAATTACGGGCCCGCACCCGACATCGATGAGGCACCGCAGTGTCCAGTACCGCCAGAGCGTGCCTACAGGCACTATGCCCCCAACGCCGGGTCGGGGGGCGTCTTTGAGACTTATCAAGGCACATCGAGGATCACGGCGATGGTCTCGCGCAGTTGGGTAAGCAGGGCGGATCCGACATTGCCGCGAATACCGACGACCCGCCCAGGAGACACAGCCCTGATGTGTTGGCACTGAGCGGCGGAGACCTCGACCAGGCCGTTAGCGCCATCGGGCTCGACCACGATCTCGGAGTGGTAGCGGCGGATCGTCGTAGTCAGCGGTACAACGTGGACGACCGAAGGATGAGCGTCGAGGATCCGCTGGGCTGTCACCAGGACCGCAGGGTGCTGCAAACCCGCTTCGCGTCCCTCGGGCACGCCCAGGTCGAGATCGACCACGTCACCCGAGATCGGCATCGAGCCAGGCGGTCTCGTCCTCCCGGAGAGGTGCGCTCAAGTCTTGTCCGACGCGGTCCTGGCGGAGCGCCCGGACGGCGAGAGAGACGGTGTTGCCGACGGTCGTCTTGAGCTCGGTGGCCAGGCGCTTGAGTTCCTCGTGGGTGGTCGCATCAATGCGTACGCTCGTAGACTGCATGCAGATCAGCATACATCCCGACAGGTCCAGACCGGGCCTATGCAAAGGACGGCCATTCCAGTAGCCCGTCGCCGCCCGTCCCGATATCCCACCCTCACGGATCGCCCTGCGCGCCCCAGTCCGCCGGGCTGGAGAGCCGGACCCACCCCATCAGGTCCTCCGACCCCTTATTCAAATTCCACCGGCGGCGGCAGTCGGGGAAAGGCAGGTTCGGACGGCGGGATCAAGGGCTGGGTCCGTTCGATCTCCCGGTTGGCCACCGCGACCGCCTCCAGCACTTGCTGACATCCCTCCCGGGGCCGGAAGTCCGTAAAGGCGCGTCGGGCGTCCCCGCATGCCGCTGCAACCGCCTCCAAGGGCGTGGTCCCCGGCCGGGGCACCTCCCCACGGCGGTAGCGGTGTATGAGCGCGATGATCCGGGTGATCAGATTTCCCAAGCCCCCGGCCAGGTCCTCATTGGCCCGGCTCACCAGGCGTTCTGCAGTGAAGTCGGTGTCAACGCTGGGGTGCACGTCCCGGGCGAACCACCGGCGCAGAGCGTCGGGGCCATAGGCGACAACTAGCTCGGTGGGGTCCAGCTGGGGCCCGGAGGACTTGGACAGCTTGGCGCCTCCGACGGTGAGGTAGGGGTGAACAACGATCCGATTCGGGGACACCTCGCCGGCGCCAGCCAGGAAGGCCGGCCAGTAGATGGCGTGAAAGCGGCTGATGCCCTTCCCGATGACATGGATCCGCTCACTGGCTGTCCACCACCGGGCCAAGTCCGGGCCCTTTCTGCCGTAGCCGAGGGCGCTGATGTAGTTGACCAGGGCGTCGAACCACACGTAGATGACCTGGCTCGGGTCGCCGGGCACCGGAATGCCCCAGCCGCCGGCCCGCTCGGCCGAGCGCGAGACGCTGATGTCCTCCAGGCCGGAGCGGAGGAAGGCAAGGACCTCGGAACGGAACTCGACCGGGGCGATGGTCAGGCCCCCGGCAGTGATGAGTTCCTCCACGTGGTCCCGTGAGATAGCTCGAGCTCATTGGGCTTCCTCCGGTAAGGCCCCGAACCCGGGACCAGGAAGAAGCCAGCCCCGAGGGCGCCGAGCACCCCGCGCCAGGTTGTTCTCTCCGCTCGGCGGCTCCAAGGCTGCCCGGGGTGCTTGGGCGATCAAGTGTCGGACTGGACTGACCAGCCTCGCATCGAGAGAATTGAGTTGATGGCTGGGTTGGGTCCGGATCAAGACGGGATCATCCAGGGACGGCTCCGTCGCGCCGCTCCGCTAGCCGGGCTGGCTGCTCGCACCACAGGTGAGGCTGTAGTCAGCGCACTGCGTCGACGCACCAAGCAGCCGGAGGACTACGCCCGCCGGGCCGAGCGTTACGTAGAAATTCTCGGTCGGTCCAAGGGGGCGCTGATGAAGGCGGGCCAGATCCTGTCCTTCGTCCCGTTCGGATCCGTCCCGGAAGAGAGCCGAATGGCCTTCCAGGCGGCCATGTCCCGCCTGCAGGCCAACGCGCCGCCGATGGCACCGGAGCTGGCTGCTGATGTTGTCCGAGCAGAGCTGGGGGCGGCTCCGGAGGATCTCTTCGCCGAGTGGAGTCCACTGCCAGTGGCGGCGGCGTCGATCGGCCAGGTCCACGCCGCCCGGCTTTCGGACGGCCGGGCCGTGGCGGTGAAGGTCCAGTATCCGGGGGTGGCCGAGGCGATTCGGGCCGATCTGGCCAACACCGAGCTCTTGGCCGTGCTGTTTCGGATGCTGCGATCCCTTGCGCCGGGCCTGACTCGCACCGACCCGAAGGAGTTGGCCGCGGAGATCTCCGAGCGGGTCGGCGAGGAGGTCGACTACTACAACGAAGCAAAGAATCAGACCTTCTTCGCGGAGGCCTATCGCGGTCATCCGTTCATCCGCATCCCCGAGGTCCTCCCGGAGCTCTCCACCGGAAGAGTCCTCACCCAGGAGTGGGCCGGCGGACTGAGCTGGCCCGATGCCATGGGCGCCGATACTGAGATGAGGAACCGCTGGAGTGAGGCGATCTTCCGCTTCGTGTTCTCCAGCCTCCGTCGACTCTGCGCCTTCAATGCCGATCCCCACCCTGGCAACTACAAGTTCAACCCTGACCGCTCGGTCACTTTCATCGACTTCGGATGCGTCAAGTACTTCGAACGGCCTCAGGTGACGAACATGCAGAACGCCATTCGGGCCGTCCTCAACGACGACGCCCAAGGTCTCCTCACCGCTCTGACCGATCTCGGACTGTTCGAGCCCGGCCACCAGCCCCGCCCCGAGGAGGCAATGGCCTGGTGGCGGCCCGGTATGGAGATGCTGATCGGGCCCCAGCCCTTCACTCTCAGCCAGGAACGGGTGGCCGCCGCCATCGCCAACGAGCTGTCCATGACCGGGCCTTCGGGCCGGGTCAATAGGAAGATGGGAGTACCCGGGCACTACCTGTTCATGGCCCGGATCGACATGGGCCTCATGTCGGTGCTGGCCGAGCTCGGAGCGACCGGACACTGGCGCGCCATCCAGCAGGAACTGGACGAGGGGGCGGTGCCTCTCACCGAGATGGGCCGGGCCGACGCCCAGTTCTGGTTCGGGCGGGACCCCCTCTACCCGGAGAGACGGTGAACCCCCCCGATGGGCCGGAGGCCCTCTCGCCGTCGGTTGGACGCGGAGTCCTAGCCTGGCCAATCCCCACCGAGGACCCCTATCCCGTCCTGGCCCGGCTCCGCTCCGAGGCCCCGATCCATCGACTCGATGCCCTCGACGCGTACCTGGTTGTCACCTACGAGGACGCCCATCGGTCGCTTCGCTCGGAGGGCTGGTCGTCCAATCCGGGAGCGTCGGGCTCCGCCAGCGGCGTCATGGGTCTGGCCCGGGCAGACTCGGACCTGCTGGCGGCCAACGTCCTGCTCAGCGACGGGGAACAGCACCACCACCTGCGCGCCGCGCTGTCCGGCCTGCTCACGCCCCGAGCCGTGGGCGGGCTGAGCTCCGGGATCGCCGCCGTGGTCGACGCGGTCCTGGCCGGACATGAGCCCGGCGAGGCCTGGGACGTCCTGGACGAGATCGCCTACCCCGTGCCCCTCGCCATCATGTGTGAGCTGCTCGACGCCGGCATCGATCTGGCCGAGCGCCTACGAGACGAGACACGGACCCTCACGGCCCTGGTCGACCCGATGGCCACAGAGCAGGAGATCGAGGCCGGTCTGAGCGCCGCCACTGTGCTGACCTTCGACATGGTGGGCCTGGTGGCGGAACGACGGCAGTACCCCGGTGACGACCTCCTCTCGATCGTCGCTGAGCGCCTGGAGCCGGAGGAGGCCGTGGTCATGGCCTTGCTCCTGCTGGTGGCCGGACACGAGACGACCGCCAATCTCATCGCCGGAGCGGTCGTTGCCCTTCACGAGCATCCGGATCTGGCCAGACAGCTTCGTCGAGATCCCTCGTTGATCGGCTGCGCGGTGGAGGAACTTCTCCGATGGGACGCGCCGGTCCAGCTGACGAGCCGAGTCGCCACCCAGATTCAGAGGGTCGGCCCCGTCGAGGTAGCCCCGGGCGAGCAGGTCTTCATCTCACTCGGAGCCGCCAACCGGGACCCAGCTGCCTTCGACAGACCCAATGAGCTCCGCGTGGGCCGAGCGGGCCAGCCACATTTGGCCTTCGGCCATGGAGCGCATTTCTGTGCCGGGGCCGCTCTGGCCCGAGCCGAGGCGGCTGAGGTCCTCAAGGGCCTGGTTTCACTCAACCCTCCGGTAGAGGAACAGGAGCTGACCTTCCGTCGTTCGGCTTCGGCGACATTTCGACGATTCGATGAGCTCAGCCTGTCCGGATGAGAGCGGCCGCGGGGCGACTTGGGAGTTCAAACGCGCCTCGGGCGGCGAGGTAGTGCCCCGGTATCACGTCCACCAGTTGGGCGCACACGAAGTCCCACATCGCCGGCCGTGGGTCAGCTCAGGGGCAGGAGATCGACGCCATACGGGGGGAAGCGCTTGTCGACGCTGATGAGGGTGAGGCTCTCGGCACCGGCCTGGGCGATCAGCATGCGGTCGAAAGGATCTGAGTGATGAGGGGGTAGAGATCCGGCGGCGAGGGCGTGCGCGACGGTGAGCGGCAGCGTCTCGAAGTTGTTGGCCTCCACGGCGTCGAGCAGGTCTGCCGGCGCGTCCAGTCGTCCCACAGCTTGCTTGATGGCAATCTCCCATGCCGTCGCGGCCGAAACCATCACCTCGTTCTCGGGCGATGCGATGGCCTCGCGAGCCGCTGGTGGTAGGAGCGGGTCGTCCGACAACCACCACAAGAGAATGTGAGTATCAAGCAGAAGACTCACGGGCGCTCACCGCCAAGGGCGGCGGCCAAGTCGCTTGGGAGATCGTCGAAGTCCTCATGGATATGCACTCGCCCTGCCCACTGGCCGGGACGCCTCGGAGAGCGCGCTCGGGGTGGAACGATACGAGCGACGACGTGACCCGCCCGGGCGATTTCGACTTCGTCGGTCTTTCCGGACTCGACGGCGGCCACAAGCCGGGACAGGTTCGTCTTGGCGTCGTGCATGTTGACCCGCATCCCCCAGAGCCTAGCTAGGTTAGCCCAGAGCGACGCGGCGGGCACTCAGTGGGGCCGCGGCTTGCATCTCCTCCCAATCTCCTCCCAAAAATGACGGATTCCGGAGGTTTTTAGAGGACAACGCCGGTAAGACGAAAAGGCCCCCGACCAGGAGATTCTCCCTGGTAGAGGGCCTTTTTTCGCCTGCGCCCTCGGTAGGATTCGAACCTACGCACCCGGCTCCGGAGGCCAGTGCTCTATCCCCTGAGCTACGAGGGCAGGGACGGACACAGTAGGCGCTGACGGGATCGTGCGGGCCCGGTAAGGCGGCGATTCCGCCCGTAGGATGCCGGAATGCCCGACTCGACCATCCTGGTGGTGGACGACGACCCCGTCATCCAGAAGCTCCTGGAGGTCAACTTCTCCATCGAGGGCTACCGGGTGGAGGTGGCGGGCGACGGCCTGGAGGCCCTGGAGAAGGCCAAGGCGGTCTTACCGGACCTGATCGTGCTGGACGTGATGATGCCGAGGATGAACGGGCTGGAGGCGGCCAAGGCCCTGAAGGCCGACCCCAAGACAGCCTCCATCCCGATCATCATGCTTTCGGCCAAGGCCCAGGACATCGACCAGGACGCCGGGCGGGAGGCCGGGGTGGACCTGTACATGACCAAACCCTTCGACCCCCTCGACCTCCTGGACCGGGCCGCCGAGCTGATCAAGGGCAGATAACCGCCCCGGCGGTCACATCCGCTCCGGGGCCTCGATCCCGAGCAGGCCCAGGCCGGTGGACAGGATCGAAGCCGTCAGACGGCACAGCACCAGCCGGCTGTCCCGCACGGCCGGCTCCGCCCGAAGCACCGGACAGGCCTCGTAGAACGAGGTGAAGGTGCTGGCCAGATCGAACAGGTAGGTGCAGAGCCGGTGGGGCGACATGCCCTCGGCCACCGATTCGACCGCCACCTCGAAGCCGAGCAGGGCCAGGACCAGAGCCCGCTCCTGGGGCTCGGCCACCAGCACCGCCGGCGACTCAGCCGGGGTCGATGTCTCGCCAGCCCCGCCGGCCCCGGCTACCCCGGGCCCGGAAGCCTCGGATGCGCCCGCTTCCGCCCGGCGCAGGATGGAGCGGATCCGGGCGTGGGCGTACTGCAGGTAGGGAGCCGTGTTGCCCTCCCGGGCCAGCATCCGGTCCCAGTCAAAGACGTAGTCCTTAACCCGGTCGTTGGCCAGGTCGTGGTACTTGAGCCCGCCCACCCCGACCGCTTCGGCCACGGCCGTCTGCTCTTCGGGCCCCAGGTCGGGGCTCTTCTCCTCCACCACGGCCCGGGCCCGGGCCACCGCCTCATCCAGGAGGTCGGCCAGCTTGATCGAGTCCCCCGACCGGGTCCGGAGGGGCCGGCCGTCCTCGCCCACCACGTTCCCGAAGGGAGCATGCTCGGCGGTGGAGTCAGGACCCAGCCAGCCCGCCTCCCGGCAGACGGCAAAGACCATGGCGAAGTGTTGGGACTGCCTGGCGTCGGTGAAGTACACCAGGCGCTCGCCCTTGAGGTCCTCGGTGGAATAGCGCACGGCGGCCACGTCGGTGGCGGCATAGAGATAGGCACCCTCGGAGTTGCGGATGATGACCGGCAGGGGCTGGCCATCCCGGCCGGTGAAGCCTTCGGGGAAGACACAGAGGGCCCCCTGGTCCATGCGGGCCAGGCCCTTCTCCTCCAACTCCCGGGCCATGGGCTCGAGCATGGGGTTGTAGAAGCTCTCGGCCCGGATGTCGTCTGGCCCGATGGTCAGGCCCAGCCTCCGGTAGACGGCCTGGAAGTGGCGCTCGGACTCGTCCACCAGCGCCTGCCACAAGGCCACCGTCTCGGCCTCGCCCGCCTGCAGTTGGACCACCCGCCGCCGGGCCCTCTCGGCAAAGACACCCCCGCCATCGAACTTGGTCTGTGCTTCCTGATAGAGCACGTTGAGGTCGGAGATGGTCCGCTGGCCGGCCGACCCGGCTTCCCAGCCCAGGTCGACCAGATGCTCGATGAGCATCCCGAACTGCCGCCCCCAGTCCCCCAGATGGTCCTGGCGGATGACGACATGACCGAGGTGCCCCAGGACCCGGGCCATGGCATCGCCTATGACGGGTGAGCGCATGTGGTGGACCAGCAGCTCCTTGGCCACGTTGGCCCCGCCGTAGTCCAGTACGAAGCGGCAGGGCTCGCCCACTTCGGACACGCCCAGGCGGGGGTCGGCCGCGGCCGCCTGGGCCTGCCGGCCCAGGAAGGCGTCCTCCAGGGTCAGGTTGATGAAGCCGGGGCCGGCCACCTCGGCCTTGGCGACCACTCCCTCGCCCCTCAGCCGGCCGACCACCGCCTCGGCCACCTCCCGGGGGGGCCGGCCGGTGGTCTTGGCCAGAGCCATGGCCGCATTGGCCTGGTAGTCCCCGAACTTGTCCTGGGCCGAGCGCCGGATGACCGGATCGGCAGACCGGAACTCCTCGCCCAGAGCCGCCGCCATGGCGTCCTGGAGCAGCGGGACGAGGGTCTGGGACGGATCGGCCATCAGCCATGTTCCCAGGCCGGCGGCCCGCCCTCAACACAGTTGCCGTCACCACCGGCATTAGCTTCCATCCCTTGCGGATCCCTCCCTATCTCCTGCCTGACAGCGCCGCCGTGGATCCGCAGAGCGGCCACCTGGCCGTGGGCGGGGTGGACCTGCTCGAGTTGGCCGCCCGCTTCGGCACGCCGCTGTTCGTCTACGACGAAGCCCACCTGCGGGAGCGCTGCCGCCAGGCGGTGGCTGCCTGGGGGGACGGAGTGGCCTACGGATCGAAGGCGTTCCTGTGCGTGGCCATGGCCCGGCTGGCCCACGAGGAGGGGATGTGGATAGACGTGGCCACCGGTGGCGAGCTGCATGTGGTGCTGGCCGCCGGCGTGCCGGCCGGCCGGGTGGTCATGCACGGAAACAACAAGTCCTCCGATGAGCTCCGGGCCGCAGTGGAGGCCGGAGTCGGCCGGATAGTGGTGGACTCCTTTGACGAGATCGACCGCCTGGAGGCGCTGGCCGCCGGCCCGGACTGGCGCCCGCCCCAGGTGCTGGTCCGGGTCACGCCCGGCATCGAGGCCCACACCCACGAGTACGTGATGACCGGCCAGGCCGACTCCAAGTTCGGCTTCGGGCTGGCCGGGGGCCGGGCGGCGGAGGCGGTAAGGCGGTTGTCCCGGTCCGACGCCGTGGAGCTGGTCGGCATCCACGCCCACATCGGCAGCCAGATCTTCCTGACCGAGTCCTACCGGCGGGAGGTGGAGGTCCTGGCCGGCTTCTTCCGCCCGCTGGACCTGCCCGAGCTCTGCGTCGGGGGCGGGCTGGGCGTCCCCTATGTGGCCGATGAGTCGGCGCCGTCGCTGGCCCAGTGGGCCGAGGTGGTCAAGGCGGCCTGTGGCGAGTTCGGCATCCCGGCATCGACCCGGGTCACGGCCGAGCCGGGCCGCTCCATAGCCGCCGCGGCCGGCATGACCCTTTACCGGGTGGGCACCATCAAGGACATCCCCGGGGTGCGGACCTACGTGGCCGTGGACGGGGGCATGAGCGATAACCCCCGTCCCGTCCTCTACGGGAGCGGCTACGAGACCTTCCTGGCCCGCTGCCCGGAGGACGAGCGGGCCCGCACCGTGACGGTGGTCGGTAAGCACTGTGAATCGGGCGACTTCATCGTCCGCAATGCCCACGTCCCGGCCGATATTGCCGTAGACGACATCCTGGTGACGCCGGTCACGGGCGCCTACGGCCACTCCATGGCCTCCAACTACAACAAGGTCACCCGTCCGGCGGTCGTCTTCGTCGGCGGGGGCGCGGCCCGGCTGGTGGTGCGGCGGGAGACCCCCGATGACCTGCTGCGTCTGGAGGTCCTGGACGGTTAGCTCCGGTACCTTGGTCCGGTGGGCGAAGCGGTGCGGGTCGGATTGCTGGGTTGCGGGGCGGTCGGTGGCGCCCTGCTCAAGCTGCTGCACTCCGACGCGGAGCTGATCACCGCCCGCTGCGGCCTGCGCTTCGAAGTGACCCGGGTGGCGGTGCGCAACCTGGCCAAGGACCGGGGCGTGGATCTGGCCGAGGGCGTTCTCACCCACGACGCCGCCGCCGTGGCCACCGACCCGGACGTGGACGTGGTGGTGGAACTGATCGGCGGGACCGAACCGGCCCGGGGCCTGGTCAGCGCCGCACTGTCGGCGGGCAAGCCGGTGGTGACGGGCAACAAGGAGCTCCTGGCCAACTTCGGCCGGGAGTTGTCCGACCTGGCCTCGGCCCACGGCGTGGACCTCCTCTATGAGGCGGCCGTGGGCGGGGGCATCCCCCTGCTGCGCCCCCTTCGTGAGTCCCTGGCCGGGGAGCGCATCCACCGCGTCCTCGGCATCGTCAACGGCACCACCAACTACATCCTTAGCCGCATGACCGAGGAGGGCGCGTCCTACGCCGAGGCCCTGGCCGAGGCCCAGAGCCTCGGTTATGCCGAAGGGGACCCCACCGCCGACGTGGAGGGATTCGACGCCGCCGCCAAGGCCGCCATCCTGGCCACCATCGCCTTCGGGTCGGAGGTGATGGCCGGGGACGTGTACCGGGAGGGCATCAGCGCCGTCACCGCCGATGACATCGAGGTGGCCGGCCGCCTCGGCTATGTGGTGAAGCTGCTGGCGGTGGCCGAGTCGGAGGGCGGCACAGCTGGGGCCGCCGTCGGGGTGCGGGTGCATCCGGCCATGGTCCCCAAGTCCCACCCGCTGGCCTCGGTCCGGGGTTCGTTCAACGCTGTGTTCATCGAGGGTGAAGCGGTGGGCGAGCTCATGCTCTACGGGCGGGGCGCCGGGGGCATGCCCTCGGCCAGCGCCGTGCTGGGAGACCTGATTGACGCCGCCCACAACCTGCGGGCCGGCTCCACCTCGCCCACGCCCCACCGGCCCAGGGCCGTCATGGTGCCGATCGATGAGCTGACCACCCAGTACTACCTCAATGTGGACGTGCTCGACCGCCCCGGGGTGCTGGCCGCCGTGGCCGAGGTCTTCGGGGAGAACCGGGTGTCCATCCGCTCCATGGAACAGGCCGGCCTGGGTGATGACGCCCGGCTCATCTTCATCACCCACACCGCTCAGGAGAGCGACGTCCAGGCCACCGTCACCGGCCTGCACCAGCTCGGCGCGGTCAAGCGGGTCGGCAGCCTGTTGCGCGTGGTGGGAGGGGAGTAGTGGCCTCGCCCGGCTGGCGCGGCGTCATCGAGGAGTACCGGGACATCCTGGATGTGGACGACTCCACCCCGGTGGTCAGCCTCCATGAGGGCGGCACTCCGCTGGTGCCGGCGCCGCGTCTGTCCGAGCGGGTGGGAGCCGAGGTCCACCTCAAGGTGGAAGGGGCCAACCCGACCGGATCCTTCAAGGACCGGGGCATGACCATGGCCATCTCCAAGGCCCTGGGCCGGGGGGCCAAGTCGGTGGTGTGCGGATCCACCGGCAACACCTCGGCCTCGGCCGCCGCCTACGCGGCCCGGGCCGGGCTGACCTGCACCGTGTTGATCCCCGAGGGCCACATCGCCCTGGGCAAGCTGGCCCAGGCCCTCATCCACGGCGCCCGGGTCCTGCAGATCCGGGCCAATTTTGACGTCTGCCTGCAGATGGTGAGGGACCTGGAGAAGCTGGGCCAGGTCATTGCCGTCAACTCCTTCAACCCCGACCGCATCGAGGGCCAGAAGACCGGCGCCTTCGAGATAGTCGATGCCCTGGGCGACGCCCCCGAGTACCACTGCATCCCGGTCGGCAACGCCGGCAACATCACCGCCTACTGGAAGGGATACCTCCAGTACCGCCAGGCGGGCCGTTCCTCACGGTTGCCGGCCATGCTCGGCTTCCAGGCCGCCGGGGCCGCCCCCATAGTCGAGGGACATCCCATCGAGTTCCCCGAGACGGTGGCCACCGCCATCCGCATCGGTAATCCGGCCTCCTGGTACGGCGCCACCGCCGCCGCCTCCGAGTCGGGCGGCGCCATCCGGGCCGTGACCGATGAGGAGATCCTGGAGGCCTACCGTTTCCTGGCCGGCCAGGAGTCCATCTTCTGTGAGCCGGCCTCGGCCGCCTCGGTGGCCGGCCTGATCCGTTACGGAGTGCCCGCCGGCTCCCGGGTGGTGTGCGTCCTCACGGGCCACGGCCTCAAGGATCCCGACATCGCCATCGGCCAGATCCCCGTGCCGATGGCGGTGGACCCGGACTTCGACATCATCCGGGCCGAACTCGGCCTGTAATCCCGGCCGCAACGCCGGGCCCGGTTTGTTGCCCGGCTCAACGGGGCCTAGCATGTAGGCGCACCGCGTGTCGTCTAGGGGGCGGTGCCTCACGGCTAAGCCCCATTGCGACCGTTCCCTTCCTGCGTGAGTGTGGTCTGTCACGCCGGGCGCCGGCTGGCGACGCCATCGGCAGGGGGAATGGCGGTCACCCGCCGCCTCCCGACCGGGTCGCGACGCAACCACGACTGCCGCCGGTGGTTCTGCCCCCGGCGGCCCGAGAGAGGTGTACATGAGCGCTGAGCAGCAGCTCGAACGCTCGGTTCTGGAGCGCAAGGAGCGGGACGAGCTCCACGCCATCGCTGAGGCCATGGGCCTCAAGCCGGCCAGCCGGACCAAGAAGTCCGACCTGATCGACGGGATCCTCCGCATCGTGACCGGTGGCGCCGAGGACCCAGGATCTTCCACCGGGGACGCCGAGTCGTCCGCCGGGGAAGCCGTCACCGCCGCCGAGCCTGCTGTGCGCCGCACCCGGGTCTCCCGGGCCGCCCGGGCCGCGGCCGAATCCGCGGCCGGTGATCCCGACTCCTCCCCGGAAGTCACCTCCGCCCTCCCTCACGAGCCCCGCCCGGCCGGGCTGGACGACTCCGGAGACGAGGCCGGGGCCGGTTCCGCCAACGGATCGGCGGGCCGGAACCGCTCCGAGGATGCCTCCGACCCGTCTTCCGGCGCCGGCTCCGACGGCGCAGACGGCGCGGACGGGGCAGACGGCCACGAGGCCGAGGGCTCAGGCAACCGTTTCGCCCCCCAGGCCGCCGGCTCCGACGCCGGGCCCGGGGAAGGTGGGGAGCGGGGCAGTGCGGAGGGGGAGCGCTTCGCTCGTCCCTTGGATCCCAACTCCGAACCTGGTAATCGACGCAACCGCCGCCGGCGGGGCCGGGACCGCGATCGGCCGACCGAGCGCAGCGAGACGCAGGGCGCCGGGCCCGACCAGCCCTTCCAGGGCGAGCCGGTGCCGGTCAAGGGCCTGCTGGACCTGCGGGACGAGGGCTTCGGGTTCCTGCGGGCCAACGGTTACCTGCCCAGCCCCCGGGACGTCTACATCTCCATGAGCCAGGTCCGGCGCTTCGCCCTTCGCAAGGGCGACTACCTGGAGGGAGCCAGCCGACCGGCCTCCAGCAACGAGAAGTACCCGGCCCTGCTGCGGGTGGACACCGTCAACGGCATGACCCCGGACGAGGCCCGCCAGCGGCCCCGCTTCGAGGACCTCACCCCCCTCTTCCCCGATGACCGTCTCCTGCTGGAGATGCCGGGGGACCCGGCCAACATGACGGCCCGGATAGTCGATCTGCTCTCGCCCATCGGTAAGGGCCAGCGGGGCCTGATCGTGAGTCCCCCCAAGGCCGGTAAGACCACGGTCATGAAGCAGATCGCCCATTCCATCGAGGCCAACAACCCCGATGTCCATCTGATGGTCCTCCTGGTCGATGAGCGTCCGGAGGAGGTCACCGACATGCGCCGCTCGGTCAAGGGCGAGGTGGTGGCCTCCACCTTCGACCGCCCGGCCGAGGAGCACACCCAGGTGGCCGAACTGGCCATCGAGCGGGCCAAGCGCATGGTGGAGACGGGCCGGGACGTGGTCATCATCCTGGACGGGATCACCCGCCTGGCCCGGGCCTACAACCTCTCCGCCCCCGCCTCCGGGCGCATCCTCTCCGGTGGGGTGGACTCGGCGGCCCTCTACCCGCCCAAGAAATTCTTCGGGTCGGCCCGCAACATCGAGGAGGGCGGGTCCCTCACCATCCTGGCCACGGCCCTGGTGGAGACGGGCTCCCGCATGGACGAGGTCATCTTCGAGGAGTTCAAGGGCACGGGCAACATGGAGCTTCGGCTGGACCGCAAGCTGTCCGAGCGGCGCATCTACCCCTCCATCGACGTCAACGCCAGCTCCACCCGCCACGAGGAGCTCCTCTTCGACCGCTCCCAGCTCCAGCAGGTCTGGAAGCTGCGCCGGGTCCTCAACGCCCTGGGCAGCGAGGGCAGCGCCGCCGCCGGCCTGGAGCTGCTCATGGACAAGATCAAGTCGACCCGGAGCAACAACGAGTTCCTGGCCGAGATAGCCAAGGGACCGACCCCTCCGGCATGAGCCGGCGGCCAGGTAGAATTCAGGAGCCATGAAGACCGAAATCCACCCCACCTACGTCGAGGCGTCGGTCCGCTGTTCCTGCGGGAACCAGTTCACCACCCGCTCGACCAAGCCCGACCTCCACGTCGAGCTCTGCAACGAGTGCCATCCCTTCTACACGGGCAAGCAGAAGCTGGTCGACACCGGGGGCCGGGTGGAGCGCTTCGAGCGCCGTTACGGCCGTCGCAAGACCAAGTCGTAATCGCCCGCCCGCTCGTAACCGCCGGCCGGACCGACGGCCCCCGGGGCTCCGGTCCCGCCCGGCTTTACTAGAACCATGTTCGACCGCCTGGATGACCTCGAGCAGGAGTACGAGGACGTCCTGGGACAGCTCTCGGACTCCGAGGTCATAGCCGACCAGCACCGCCGGACAGCCGTGTCGCGCCGGTACAAGCAGCTCGACGCCGTGGTGTCGCGCTACCGGGCCTACCGACGGGCCGCCGCCGACGTGGAGGCGGCCCGGGAGCTCTACGGGGAGGCCACCGGGGAGGAGCGGGAGATGCTGCGGGACGAGATCGAAACGGCCGAGGCCCGCATGGCCGTCCTGGAGGAGGAGCTCAAGGTCGAGCTCCTGCCCAAGGACCCCAACGATGACAAGGGCGTCATCGTGGAGATCCGAGGCGCCGAGGGGGGCGAGGAGGCCAACCTCTTCGCCAAGGACCTCTTCGACATGTACTCCCACTACGCCGAGCACATGGGCTGGAAGATGGAGGTCCTTGGGACCGACCCTTCCGACATGGGGGGCTTCAACGAGGTCACCTTCTCCCTCCACGGGGACGGCGTCTGGAGCCGGATGAAGCACGAGGGTGGGCCCCACCGGGTCCAGCGGGTCCCGGTCACCGAGTCCCAGGGCCGGATTCACACCTCCTCGGCCACCGTCACCGTGCTGCCCGAGGCCGAGGAGGTGGATGTGGAGATCGACCCCAACGACCTGAAGGTCGACGTCTACCGATCCACCGGTCCCGGGGGCCAGTCGGTCAACACCACCGACTCGGCCGTGCGCATCACCCACCTACCCACCGGGACGGTGGTGGCCATGCAGGACGAGAAGAGCCAGATCCAGAACCGGGCCAAGGCCATGCTGGTGCTGCGGGCCCGGCTCCTTAAGGCCGAGCAGGACAAGCAGGCGGCCGAGGCCTCCCAGCAGCGCCGCAGCCAGGTGGGCGGCGGAGGCCGCTCGGAGAAAATCCGGACCTACAACTACAAGGAGAACCGGGTCACCGACCACCGCATCGGCCTGACCATCCACCGCCTCGACCGGATCCTCCTGGGTGAGCTGGATGATGTGGTTGACGCCTTGGTCACCGATGAGCGGACCCGCCAGCTCCGGGGCGAGGACTGACCACCCCGGCCACCTGGTCCGACCTGCTGGCCTCGGCCACCGCCGCTCTGGGCTCGCGCCGGGACGCCCGCCGGCTGGTGGAGGCGGCCTCCGGGTCCGACGGGGCGGAGCTGATGGAGATTCTGGCCGACCCGGTCCCGGAGCGGACCGCCGCCCGCCTGGAGTCCATGATCGAGCGCCGCCTCCGGGGCGAGCCGCTGCAGTACGTGGCCGGGGCCTGGGGTTTCCGCCACCTGGACCTCATGGTGGACGACCGGGTCCTCATCCCCCGGCCCGAGACTGAGGTGGTGGTGGAGATAGCCCTGTCCGAGCTGCGCCGGCTTCGGGCCGAGCGGGGCCACCGGCGGCCGCTGGTGGTGGTGGACCTGGGCACCGGGTCCGGGGCCATCGCTCTGTCCCTGGCCCTGGAGGCGCCGCCGGTGGCCGGCCCGGTCGAGGTGTGGGCCACCGACGCCTCGGAGGCGGCCCTGGAGGTGGCCTCGGCCAACCTGGCCGGCCTGGCCGGCGCCGCCGCCACCCGGGTCCGTCTGGCCCGGGGCGACTGGTGGGACGCTCTGCCCGCCGAGCTGAGCGGCCGGGTCGACCTGGTCGTCTCCAACCCGCCCTACGTGGCCGAGGCCGACGAGGTGGAGCCCGGGGTGGCGGCGTGGGAGCCGGCGGCCGCCCTGTGGTCGGGCCCGACCGGGCTGGAGGCCACCGACCGCATCCTGGCCGGGGCCCGGGTGTGGTTGCGCCCCCCGGCGGCGGTGGTGGTGGAGATCGCCTCCCAGCGGGCGACGGAGTCGGCGGCCCTGGCCCAGGCGCACCACCTGGACGCCGAGATACGGACTGACCTGGCCGGACGGGAACGGGTGCTGATCGCCCGCACCGGCCCGCTCCCGGCAGGCGCCTGATGGAGATCCCCTTTACCGGTCCGGGCTCCAGCGGCCTCCTGATGAGACCTCTCGCCCTCATCCGCGCCCGGCCCGGTCTGGATGGAGCATGCTGGTCGACCCGAACTGGAGAGATGCGCGCCTTGCCACTGGTAGAAGCAGCTGGGGAACCTCCTTCACCGGATGCCATCACCGCCGCCCGGGCGGCCCTGTCCGCCGGAGGGGTGGTGGGCCTGCCCACCGACACCGTCTACGGCCTGGCCGTGGATCCGGCCGTGCCCGGGGCCACCGGAGGCCTCTTCGCCCTCAAGGGCCGGCCGGTGGACACGGCTCTGCCCGTGCTGGTGGCCGGGGTGGAACAGGCCGACCGCCTCGGTGACTTGAGCGACGGGGCCCATGCCCTGGCCCGCAGCCTGTGGCCGGGGGGCCTGACCCTGGTGGTCGGGCGCCGCCCCGGCGTGGACATGGAACTGGGAGGGCGTCCCGACCGCATCGGCCTGCGCTGCCCAGCCCACCCCGTCCCCCTGGCCCTGTGCCAGTCCGGGCCGCTGGCCGCCACGAGCGCCAATCGCCACGGGGAGCCCGATCTGGCCAGCGCCTCTGAAGTGGCCGAGACCTTCCCCGGACTGCTCGTCCTCGACGGCGGGGAGTGCCGGGGCGTCTCCTCCACCGTGGTTGACGCCACCGCGGACCAGCCCCGCCTCCTGCGGGCCGGCGCCGTTTCCTGGGAGGACGTGCTGGAAGCCTGGGGTTGACGCCGGACCGGCCCGCCGCTGCCGGGGCGGCGCCTACCGACAAACGCCGGCTAGATCAGTTCGGCCTTGGCCTGGCCCAGCAGGCGGACGGGCCGGCCGCAGCCTTCGGAGGCCAGCAGCGAGTCGAGGGCGGCCCGGTCCTCCAGCTTGGCCAGGGCCCGGGTGCCGTCGTGCAGGAGGGCGGTGACGATGCCGTACTCGGGCTGACCGCTGCGATCATGCATGACCGTGTAGGTCTCGATGACGCTCTCGCCTTCGGCGTCGTTGGTGGCCGGGCGGGAGGGTAAAGCGTGGACCGCCTCCTGCACGTTCTCCCACCGGAAGGCCCCCGCCGGCGGGGTGGTGGAGTAGAGACCGACGGCGTGCTTGGTGGCGTACCAGCCCAGAGCGCTGACCAGGCCCAGCGAACCCGGATCGCGGCGCAGGCGCTCGCACATGGTGGCGATGGAGTGCATCACGTAGTTGTTGCCCGGCCCCCCGAAGAACTGCAGGCCCCCGGTCACCGTCAACGGGCGGTCGGCCTCGTCCAGGCCCAGGCCCAGGGCCTCGGCCCCGAATTGCACGGCGCAGGGGAAGCAGGAGTAAAGATCGACGTGGGCGACGTCATCGATGGAGGAGCCGTCCAGCTCGAAGGCCTTCTCCCCGCACAGGCGGATGGCCGGTGAGCTGTGCAGGTTGTCCCGCTCGCTGACGAACCAGTGGTCGTGCGCCTCCCCGCCGGAGCGGGGGAAGACCCAGCGGTCCTCGGGCACGCCGGCGGCCCGGGCCGCCTCCACCGAGCACATCACCACGGCGGCGGCCTGGTCCACCTGGATGTTGGAGTTCATGTGGATCGGATACGGCCAACCGACCATCCGGTTGTCCGGCCCCGGCGTCCTGATCTCCTCGGCGCTGAGGGCCTCGGGCGACCAGGCGTAGGGGTTACCGGCCGCCACGTCGCTGAAGCGGGCGTACAGCTTGGAGATCTTGACCTGGTGCTCCTCGATGCCCTCCCCGGCCGCCGCCCGCAGGGCGTTCTCGAACAGCGGATAGATCTGGATGGGCAGCACCATGCCGATGGCCAGCTCGGCTTCGGAGGTCCCGGCCCGGTCCGGGCCCACCCGACGGGGTTCGGGCGTGTCCTCGCCCTGGGTGGTCCAGGCCAGCTGGACCTGGTGCTGGCGGGCCAGGCGCCGGGTGTACATGGCCTCCACCCCGGTCAGGAGGGCCACGTCCAGCCGGCCGGCCAGGATGTCGGCCGCTGTCTGGTCGACCAGGCTCTGTGGGTTGTTCCCCCCGGTCCCGGTCAGGATCAGATCCGCCGGTGACGCCCCCAACCGCTCGGCCAGCATCAGGGCCGGGTTCCGGTAGGACCACGACATGAGCGACACCACCGCCACCCGGTCGGCCCGGGCCAGGAGGGCGTCGCCCCCGCCGCTGTCCCGGCCGGCCCGGCGCATGGCTTCGGCCATCATGTCGACGGGCTCATCGGCGCCCAGCACCCAGTCGGCCCCGGCCGGGCTGGGGGCGCGGCGGGTGAGCTGGCCGACTCCGACTATTACCGGGGTTCTGGGGTCCAGAGGCACGGCCGCCGAGGGTACCCTGCCTGCAATGACCCTCCCTGACCCGTTGGCCCAGGATCCCGAGCTCGAGGCCATCATCCGGCGCGAGATCGAGCGCCAGAACACGACCCTCCAGCTCATCGCCTCGGAAAACTTCACGTCTCCGGCGGTCATGGCCGCCACCGGCTCGGTCCTCACCAACAAGTACTCCGAGGGCTACCCGGGCAAGCGGTATTACGGGGGCAACCAGGTCATCGATCAGGCCGAGGATCTGGCCCGGGACCGGGCCTGCGCCCTTTTCGGCGCCGACCACGCCAACGTCCAGCCTCACTCCGGCGCCAACGCCAACATGGCCGCCTACCTGGCCGTCATCAAGCCCGGGGACACCGTGCTCGGCATGCGCCTGGATCAGGGCGGCCATCTCACCCATGGCTCGCCCGCCAACGCCAGCGGCCAGCTCTACAACTTCGTCTCCTACGGTGTGACCCCCAGCGATGAGCGCCTCGACTACGGCCAGATAGCCGAGCTGGCCCGGGAGCACCGCCCCAAGCTGATCGTGGCCGGGGCCACCGCCTATCCCCGGATCATCGAGCCGGAGCCCTTCCGCCGCATCGCCGATGAGGTGGGGGCCCTGTTTCTCTTCGACGCCGCCCACATCGCCGGACTGGTGGCGGGCGGGGCGCATCCCAATCCGGTGCCCTTCGCCGACATCGTCACCTTCACCACCCACAAGACGCTGCGGGGGCCTCGGGGCGGGGCCATCCTGTGCAAGGCGGAGCTGGCCGCCGCCATCGATAAGGCCGTCTTCCCCGGCCTGCAGGGCGGCCCGCTCGAACACGTCATCGCCGCCAAGGCGGTGGCCTTCCGGGAGGCGTCCACGCCCGAGTTCGCCGACTACGCCCGGCGCATCGTGGTCAACGCCTCCGCCCTGGCCGAGGGCCTGGCCCAGGAAGGCCTACGCCTGGTTTCAGGAGGCACCGACAACCACCTGCTGCTGGTCGACCTGCGTCCCCTCGACGCCAAACTGACCGGAAAGGTCGCCCAGGAGGCGCTGGACCGGGCCGGTATCACCTGCAACAAGAACACCATCCCGGATGACCCCCGCTCGCCCTTCGTCACCAGTGGGCTGCGCCTGGGCAGCGCCGCCGTCACCACCTCGGGCATGGGGCCGGCCGAGATGGGCGAGATCGCCTCACTCATCGGGCGTGTTCTTCGCACCGTGTCCGAACAGGGCGCCGACGCCGACGTCTCCGATGTCCACGATGAGGTCAACGTCCTCTGCTCCAAGTTCACGCCCTACCCGGAGCTGGCGTAGGAGCACGGTCACTCCGTGACCGCCTATCTCGAGGTCTTCGCCATTGCGGCGGTGGCCACCTATCTCTTCTGCTTCCCGGTCCGCCGGCTGGCGGTGATGCTCGGGGCCGTCGTCCAGCCGGATGAGAACCGGGTCCACGAGAGGCCCATGCCCACCGTGGGCGGGGCCTCCATGTATGTCGGTCTCCTCATCGCCCTGGGCGTGGCGTCGCTGCTCCCGTCTCTCAAGCCCGTCATGGCCACCTCGGAGCCGATGGGGGTAGTCCTGGGAGCGACGGTCATCTTCGCCGTCGGGGTGGTCGATGACCTGCGGGAGCTGTCCCCTCCAGGGAAGCTGGCCGGGACGGTTCTGGCCTCGACCATCCTGTATTTCCTGGGGGTGACGCTGTTCTACTTCCGGATTCCCTTCGCCGGGTTCGTGGTGCTGGGGCCGGACGTGACCCCGCTGCTGACGGCCCTGTGGGTGGCCGTCATGTCCAACGCCATCAACCTCATCGACGGCCTGGACGGCCTGGCTGCCGGCATCGTGACCATCGCCTCGGGGGCCTTCTTCGTCTACTCCTGGCGCCTGCACGACCTGGGTCTGCTCACCCCCGACAACGTCGGGCTGCTGGTGGCGGCGGCCACCTGCGGCATCTGCGTCGGGTTCCTGCCCCACAACTTCCACCCCGGAAAGATCATGATGGGCGACGCCGGCGCCCTCATGCTGGGCCTGCTCATGGCCGCCTCCACCATGTCGGTGGGGGGCCAGACGGCCAACGAGTTCCGCTTCAGCGGGGAGACCTACTTCTTCTTCGCCCCCCTGTTCATCCCCTTCGTCATCCTGGGGGTGCCCATGGTGGACTCCGTCTTCGCCTTCCTGCGCCGGCTGGCCCGGCGGGGCCAGTGGCACGCCCGGGACACCGAGCACCTCCACCACCGCCTGATGCGCCTCGGCCATGGCCACCTGCGCTCGGTGGTGATCCTTTGGATCTGGACCGCCATCCTCTCCGGTCTGGTCCTCTATCCCACCCTGAACCTGCCCGGATCGGGCTCGGCCAACGCCATCATCCCCTTCGGGATCCTGGCCCTGGCCGTGGCTCTCTACACCCTGTTCCATCCCGGCCTGCGCCAGAGAAGTAACACGTGAGACCAAGTTTTGGCCCCCCCAACCTTCGTTTTGCACCCCCCATGTACTTCGTGCCAACATCCTCCCGTGCCCGCTTCGTCCCCCTGGTGCGAAATTGAGCAGCCGGCCCCCCGGCATCATGGCTTTTGCCCAGCTGGGACTGACCGCCGCCCTGTGCCTGCTGGGCGGGCTGGCGGCCGGGTGGGGCCTGGACACGGCCCTGGGCACCCTGCCTCTCTTCCTCTTCGTGGGGATGGCGGCCGGGATGGCCGCCGGGGCGGTGTTCACGTGGCGGGAGGTCCGCCGCTACTCCTGAGCCCGGGCCCGGGCTCGCCCCTTTCCTCCCGGGAGGTCCCGGCGTGTCCATGAGGCTCGAGGGCTTCCCCGTGGCCGAGATCGATGGCGTCATGCGCCGGACCCTGTGGTCCTCGGTGGCTGTGGGCATCCTGGCCGTGGGCGCCGGCATCGGCTTCGGTTACCCGCTCTTCGGGCCCGGCGCCGTCATCGGCCTGGCCCTGGGCCTGGCCAACAACCGGGTCTTCCAGGTCTCGGCCGCCCGCAACACCACCGCCGAGGGCAAGATCAACCGGGGCCCGTTCGCCAGCGCCACCTTCCTCCGGCTGGGGGCGGTGACGGCCGTGGCCCTGGTCCTCATGCTCTTCGTCCGTCCCATGGGTTGGGGCGTAATAGCCGGCCTGGCCGTGTTCCAGATGTTGCTCCTCGTCCACATGCTCAAGGTGCTGCTGGCGTTCCAGAAGGGTCAGTCCTCCGGAGGTATCGGTGCATAGCGCGGTCCTGGCCATCGCCAACATCCCCGTCGGGGACCACATCACGGCCAAGGTCCCCGGCCTGGGCACCCTCAACATCGACACCATCTACACCACCGCCGCCGCGGCCCTCATCGTCATGGGCCTGGGCTGGCGCATGCGGGCCAAGGCCACCGCCGGGGTCCCGGGCAAGCTCCAGCTCACCTGGGAGACCATCGTCAGCAGCGTTTCCGATCAGGTCGAGACCAACCTGGGTCCCAAGTACCGCCACGTGGTGCCCCTGGCCGTGAGCATCTTCTTCCTGGTGCTGGTGGCCGACTGGCTGGAGATTCTCCCCGGAATCTTCCACAACACCGACTACATCCCCTCACCCAGCGCCGACGTCAACCTGTGCTACGCCCTCGGCATCCTGGTCTTCGTCCTCACCACCGCGGCCAGCATCCGGGTCAAGGGCATCGGGGGCTACTTCAAGCACTACTTCCGCAAGCCGGTGGTCATGTTCCCGATCCATGTCATCGAGGAGCTGGCCAAGCCCCTGACGCTGGGCCTGCGGCTCTTCGGAAACCTCTTCGCCGGCGGCATCATGATCGCCCTGCTCATCTCCTTCCCCCTGAAGCTGAGCCTGGCCTCGGTCGTCTTCACCCTCATCTGGAAGCCGTTCGACATGTTCATCGGCGTCATCCAGGCCTTCATCTTCGCCCTCTTGACCATCCTCTATTACCAGTTCGCCATCGATACCGGCGGGCACTGAGTCTCACCAGAGCTCATCCAGACAGGAGAGAACACCCATGGCAGCAACGACCCAAAAGGCAATCGAGTTGGCCGGCGCTTTCGCCGGTGGTGGCCTGGCCCTCGGCGGTGGCGCCATCGGTGCCGCCGTCGGTGACGGCCTGGCCGGTAGCCAGACCATTGCGGGCATCGCCCGCCAGCCGGAGGTGCAGGGCCGTCTCTACACGACCATGTTCCTCATCATCGGTCTGGTCGAGGGCATGTACTTCATCAACCTGGCCTTCACCGCCCTGTTCGTATTCGTGCTGGCCAAGGGCTGATAGCCGGTGAAGGCAGTCTTCGCCTCGAACTTCCTCGTTCCCAACGGGACGTTCATTGTCGAACTCGTCATCTTCTTCCTGGTGCTGGGTTTCCTGGCCCGCTACGTCCTGCCCCGTGTCAACGAGGTCATGGACGAGCGCCAGAACACCATCCGTCAGGCCCTGAGCGACGCCGAGGAAGCCAAGCGGCGGTCCGAGGAGGCCGAGACGGAATACCGCAAGGCCATGGACGAGGCCCGCACCCAGGCCCGCCAGCTGGTCGAGGAGGCCAACCGGCTGGGTGAGGACCTGCGTAACCAGTCCCGGGAGCGGGCTGAGGCCGAATACCAGCGCATCATCGCCCGGGCCCAGGGCGACATCGACTCCTCCGCCCGCCGGGCGGCCGAGGAGCTGCGGGGTCAGATGGGCGACCTGGTCGTGACCGTGGTCGAGCGCGTCATCGGACAGGCCATGGACCAGGCGGCCCAGAAGGCGCTCATCGACCGCACCATCGGTGAGGTCGAGCGCGAAGCCGGGGCAGACAACGGGGCCGGTAACGCCGGCGCCTCCCGCTAGGCAGGCCGAATCGTGCGTGAGGCGGTCCGGGGCTACTTCGACGCCGTGATGGAGACGGCCGGCACCGAGGACAGGGCGACGGCCGTGGCCTCGGATCTCACCGCCCTGGGCCGGGCCGTGGCCTCGTCCGAGGACCTGCGGGCCGCCCTGTCGGATCCCGGCCTGCCGTCCCGGGCCCGCCGGGCCGTCATCAACGACCTGCTGGCGGGCAAAGTTGCGCCCGCCACCGCCCAGCTCATCTCCTATGTGATCGAGGTGGACCGGGCCCCGGAGATCGTGGCCGACCTGACCTGGCTGGCTGCAGCGGCCGAGTCGGTCCTGGCCGCCGGCTCTTCCGGCGCCAGCGGCGCCGGCTCCGGTTCATCAGCCCACCCCGGCCAGCCGGCCGAAGAGGTCGAGATGCTGGGGCGCAGCGCCTCCCGGGAGCGCCTGGGCGGCTACACCTCCGCTGTCCTGACCCCCCTGGCCGATGCCGGCGGCATGGGCGAGGTGGAGGACGAGTTGTTCCGCTTCAGCCGGGTGGTCGACTCCTCGGAGGAACTCAAGGCGGTGCTCACCGACCGGGATGTCCCCGCCCAGCGCCGGGCCGGCCTGGTCCGGGACCTTCTCGGCTCCAAGGCGTCGGCCGCCACCGTGCGGCTGGCTGCCTACGCCGCCCTCTACGGCCGGCCCCGCGACTACGTGGCCAGCCTGGGCTGGCTGGTGGAGCGGGTGGCGGCCGAGGCCAACCGGCGGGTGGCCGAAGTCCGCTCCGCCGTGGAGCTGGACGATGACCAGCGCAGCCGTCTCACCCAGGCGCTGTCCCGCATCACCGGCCGCCAGGTGGATGTGCGGGTGAGTGTGGATAGTGCACTACTGGGCGGCTTTGTCGCCTCGGTGGGTGACACGGTCGTCGACGGGAGCGCCCGTCACCGGCTGGAGCTGCTCCGGGAGCGCCTCAGCCTTCCGCAGGTGGATCTACTTACAGGAACAGGGGAATCGAGCTGACATGGCCGAGCTGACCATCAACGCCTCGGATATAGCCGAGGCCCTCCGCCGCAACGTCGAGGGTTTCACCCCCGGCGTGACCACCGAACAGGTGGGCCGCATCCGCGACGTCGGGGACGGCATCGCCCGGGTGACCGGACTGGCCAACGCCGCCGTCAACGAGCTCCTGGAGTTCGAAGGCGGTGTCGTGGGCCTGGCCCTCAACCTGGACGAGGACTCCATCGGCGCCGTCATCCTCGGCGAAGTCGCCCATATCGAAGAGGGCCAGATCGTCCGGGCCACCGGGCGGATCCTGTCCGTGCCCGTGGGTGACGCCCTGCTCGGCCGAGTGGTCAATCCCCTGGGCGAGCCGGTGGACGGTAAGGGCGCCCTCAACACCACCGAGGTGCGCCGCCTGGAGGTTCAGGCCCCCGGCATCGTGGACCGCCAGCCGGTCAGCGAGCCCCTCCAGACCGGCATCAAGGCCATCGACGCCATGACCCCCATCGGGCGGGGTCAGCGCGAACTCATCATCGGGGACCGTAAGACGGGCAAGACCTCGGTGGCCGTCGACACCATCATCAACCAGGCCGGCCTGGGCGTTAAGTGCATCTACGTGGCCATCGGCCAGAAGGGTTCCACCATCGCCCAGACGGTCGCCACCCTGGCCGAGCACGGGGCCATGGACTACACGGTCGTGGTGGCTGCCCCCGCCTCCGAGGCCGCCCCCTTCAAGTACCTCGCCCCCTACTCCGGCTGCGCCATGGGCCAGCACTGGATGGAGAACGGTGAGCACGCCCTGATCGTTTACGACGATCTCTCCAAGCAGGCCGAGGCCTACCGCCAGCTGGCCCTCCTGTTGCGCCGGCCCCCGGGGCGCGAGGCTTACCCGGGCGACGTCTTCTACCTCCACAGCCGCCTGCTGGAGCGGGCCGCCAAGATGTCCGAGGCCCGTGGCGGTGGCTCGCTCACGGCGCTGCCCATCATTGAGACCAAGGCCGGGGACATCTCCGCCTACATCCCGACCAACGTGATCTCCATCACCGACGGCCAGGTGTTCCTGGAGACGGACCTGTTCTATTCCGGTGTGCGGCCCGCTATCAACGTCGGCGTGTCGGTGTCCCGGGTGGGCGGCAACGCCCAGATCAAGGCCATGAAGGCGGTGGCCGGCACCCTCAAGATCGACCTGGCCCAGTTCCGGGAGCTGGAGGCCTTCGCCAGCTTCGGTTCCGAGTTGGACAAGCTGTCCCAGGCCCAGCTCGACCGGGGCTACCGCCTCACGGAGTTGCTCAAGCAGCCTCTCAATGCACCCTTGCCGGTGGAGGAGCAGATCTTCGTCATCTACGCCGGGACCAACGGCTTCATCGATGACATCCCGGTGGCCGACGTGGTCCGCTTCGAAGGCGAGCTGCGCGACTTCCTGCGCACCCGCCACGCCGACCTGCTCACCAGCGTGCGGGAGACCAAGGCCCTGCCCGACAAGGACAAGGTCGACGCCGCCCTCAACGAGTTCAAGAACGTCTTCCAGCCGACCGAGGCTTCGGCCGGGGCGAGGTCCTAGCCACCCATGGCCAGCGGTCGTGAGCGCATCCTGCGCCGGCGTATCAAGAGCGTGCAGTCCACCAAGAAGATCACGCGCGCCATGGAGCTCATTGCCGCCTCCCGCATCGTGCGGGCCCAGCAGGCCATAGCCGCCGCCCGGCCCTATGTGACCCAGATGCGAAAGGTGGTGGCCGACCTCGGCCACGACCCCGAGGGCCAGCGCCATCCGCTCTTCCGCCAGCCGGAGGAGACCCGGCGGGCTGCCATCGTTGCTATCACCGCTGACCGCGGTTTGGCCGGGGCCTACAACTCCTCGGTCATCCGCACCACCGAGCGGCTCATCCGTGAGTACGAGTCGGCCGGTGTGGACGTGATGCTGGTGACCACCGGTAAGAAGGCCCAGAGCTACTTCCGCTACCGGGGCCGGGCCGCCGAGTCCTTCATCGGCTTCTCCGAGCGGCCCGCCTTCGGCGACGCCCGGGAGGTGGCCGCCGTGGTCATGCGGGCCTTCGAGGAGGGCGAGGTCGACACGGTGAACCTCGTCTACACCCGCTTCCTCTCCCTGGGTTCCCAGCAGGTCACCACCCGCCAGCTCATCCCGTTGCTGCGGGAGGACATCGAGTCCGGCACCGAGGACGACGCCGCCGAGGACTCCGGCGGCACCATCGTCTATGAGTTCGAGCCCGATCCCGAGGAGATCGTGGAGAAGCTGCTGCCCAGCTGGGTCGAAGCCGAGTTGCTGGTCGCCCTGCTGGAAGGGGCCGCCTCCGAGCAGGCCGCCCGCCAGCGGGCCATGAAGGCGGCCACCGACAACGCGAACGATCTCCTCGAGACCCTGACCCGTGAGGCGAACAACGCCCGGCAGGCCGAGATCACCCAGGAAATCAGCGAGATCGTCGGCGGCGCCAACGCGCTGGCCGGCGCGAGCGCAACGAGTGAGTGAGGAACACATGACCGCGACCGATGAGAAGACACCCGAGAGCGGCGGCATCGTCGCCAGCACCGGCCGCGTCGCGCGGGTCATCGGCCCCGTCGTGGACGTGGAATTCCCGGCGGAGCACATGCCGGAGATCTATTTCGCGCTGCACGTGAACGTCACCATCGGCGACGCCACGCGCATGCTCACCCTCGAGGTGGAGCAGCACATCGGCGACAACATCGTCCGCGCCATCGCGATGCAGCCGACCGACGGCCTGGTGCGCGGCACCGAGGTGACCAACACCGGCGCCCCCATCGAGGTCCCCGTCGGTGACGTCACCAAGGGGCACGTGTTCAACGCCCTCGGCGAGTCGCTCGACGTGCCCACCTCGTCGCTGGACATCCAGGAGCGCTGGCCGATCCACCGCGACCCGCCGCCGCTGGACCAGCTCGAGCCGCGGACCGAGATGTTCACCACCGGCATCAAGGTCATCGACCTGCTCACCCCGTACGTCCGGGGCGGGAAGATCGGGCTGTTCGGCGGGGCCGGCGTGGGCAAGACCGTGCTGATCCAGGAGATGATCCGCCGGGTGGCTCAGAACTTCGGCGGTGTCTCGGTGTTCGCCGGGGTGGGGGAGCGCACCCGCGAGGGCAACGACCTGTTCCTGGAGATGACCGAGTCCGGCGTCATCGCGGACACGGCCCTGGTGTTCGGCCAGATGGACGAGCCGCCCGGCACCCGGCTGCGGGTCGGGCTGTCCGCGCTCACCATGGCCGAGTACTTCCGCGACGTGCAGGGCCAGGACGTGCTGCTGTTCATCGACAACATCTTCCGGTTCACCCAGGCCGGCTCGGAAGTGTCCACGCTGCTCGGCCGGATGCCCTCGGCGGTGGGCTACCAGCCCACGCTGGCCGACGAGATGGGCCAACTGCAGGAGCGGATCACCTCCACCCGCGGCCACTCGATCACCTCGATGCAGGCCATCTACGTGCCGGCCGACGACATCACCGACCCCGCGCCGCACAACGTGTTCGCCCACCTCGACGCGACCACCACGCTGTCCCGGGCCATTACCGAGAAGGGAATCTACCCGGCGGTGGACCCGCTAGACTCCACGTCACGGATCCTGGACGCCAGGTACATCGGCCAGGAGCACTACGACGTGGCCCGCGAGGTGCAGCGGATCCTGCAGCGTTACAAGGAGCTGCAGGACATTATCGCCATCCTCGGCGTCGACGAACTCGGTGAGGAAGACAAGATCACCGTGCAGCGGGCGAGGCGGATCGAGCGGTTCCTGTCCCAGCCGATGTACGTGGCCGAGCAGTTCACCGGCCAGCCGGGCGTCTTCACGCCGCTCGAGGAGACGATCTCCTCGTTCAAGGCGATCAGCGAGGGCAAGTACGACAACCTGCCCGAGCAGGCGTTCTACATGGTCGGCGGGATCGAGGACGTGGAGAAGAAGGCCAGGGAGCTGGAGCGGTGACCTTGCAGGTAGCGCTGGTGGTGCCGGACCGCGAGCTGTGGTCCGGCGAGGCCAGGACGGTGATCGCCAAGACGACGGAAGGTGATATCGGCGTGCTCACCGGGCACTCGCCGATGTTCGGCATCCTGGCCGAAGCCACCGTGGTCCAGATCCTCACCGAGGACTCCGACGTGCGGGCCGCCGTCAGCGGCGGGTTCCTCTCCGTGGCGGACGACCGGGTGTCGGTTCTGGCGGCCCAGGCTCAGCTCGGCGAAGAGGTAGACCTCGAAGAGGCGCGCCGGGACCTTGCGGCGGCCCTCGCTGAAGCCCAGGTGATCGGTGAGGACTCACCCGCGGTCAAGTACGCGACGGCGCGCCTGCGGGCCGCAGGCGACCAGGCTTAAAGGTTTCGGTGGGCGGGGCGCTGGCGCTTGATGCGGCCTGGCTCTTCGCCGCCTTCCTGATCATCCTGATCCTGGCCGCCGTCGGCATCGCCACCCGCCGCTTCCTGCTCGAGCGCGGCGGCGGCACCGTCGAGTGCGGCCTGCGCCGCGGCCCGAACGGGTCCTGGCGTCTCGGCGTGGCGTCCTACCAGCGCGAGGAGCTGAACTGGTTCGGCGCCCTGGGGCTGACGATGCGGCCGGACGTGGTGTTCCCGCGGCGGGACCTGACCGTGGTGTCCCGCCGCCTGCCCACCGAGGCCGAGGCGGCCAGCCTGGGTCCCGGCATGATCGTGGTGGAATGCCAGCTCGGCGAGGACAGCGGCCAGTTCGGCCCGGTGCCCGACGGCATGCCCGGTCCGGGCGGCGTGCCTGGTCCGGGCGGTGCCACCGGTCCGGGCGGGACCGTTGAGCTGGCCATGGGCGAGGAAGCGCTCACCGGCCTGCTCGCCTGGCTCGAGGCCGCTCCGCCCGGCTCCCACCTAGGCGTGGCCCTCTGATCCGCCATCGCGGAACTCCCCGGCACCGCACCAGCGTCTAGTCGTGCGCCTCCCGGGCGCCCGCTCGTGCGTGTCCCCGCGGCTGTCGCAATGCCGCGGCCGTCACAG
>DAHUYE010000020.1 GCA_027315345.1 Actinomycetota bacterium | reverse complement strand
GACCCGTCGCCACCCTACGGCAGCCCGCCAGGCGAGTAGTCAGACTCGCCGGAGGGCAGGCTCAGCACCACGACCGACGGCCGCCGCAGTTCGTCGAACCTCCCGAAAAGCGTCTTGACAAACAAAGAGGACTCGATCGGGCTCACTTGTCTATTAGCAGGTCGGCCTAACCCCGGATGCTGTTATTGAGCGGTCGGAGTGTGATTAGCGGGCGCAGGCAGAGGACCTCGCTCGAGTACCGCTGCTAGCAGGTCCGCCGTCTGGGCCAGGGCCTCGTCGTCGCCGACCCAGACGTTCCAGCCCAGGTGCGAGGCGCCGATCTGAACCTCGTAACAGTGGTGCCGTTCCCCGGCGTCAACCAGGGCGTGCGGATCCAAGGCGATCACCCCTGAGCTGATCGTCCCGCCCCAGGGATCGGCTGCCGCGATGCCTGGATGGACACCGCCCCAGAACGTGCACCAGGCGACGTCGTAGAGAAAGTCACCCCGCAGGGAGCACTTCCAGGAGAAGACAGCGTTGACCTGCGAGACGTCCTCGCTGACGAGGACGTTGGCATGTAGAAGGTCCGCGTGAACCAGGTCCCGACGCTCTGGACAGGCGGGTACCAGGTCCTTGATCCGCGACTCGGCCGCCCGGTAGAGCTGCTCCAGTTCGGGTTCAGCCGCCAGCTTGGCTCGCCAGCGGGCTGGGTCGCGGTCGGCGTTGTGGACGAGGCTCCCGAGGAGCCACTCACTCCAGCCCAGCTCAGGCTTGGAGGGCTGCCAGTGCCAGCCCACGAGGAGGCCGGGCTCCTTGGGCACTCGGAAGAGAGCCTCGAGCAGCCGGGCCAGCATGGGTGCCGCTTTGGAGGACTGCTCGGGGCCGATCGTCTCCAGATATGACCCGTAGTGACGCACCGAGATGGCATAGGCCCCACCGGGCCCGTCACCGATCTCGACAATCTCGGGCACGGGAAGATCGGCGCTGGCGAAGGCCATGGCCAGCCGGTCAGCCTCGAACCAGGAGCGGTCGGTCCCGAACCGGGCGACAAGATCCCGCCCGGCGCTGCGAAAGCCGTATGCGGCCGACCAAAACCCACCGCCAAGCTGCTCCAGGTCTTCCACCTGACCAAAGCGCGCCTTCAGGAAATCCAGAACCTCCTGCTTGCTGAGGGAGGGGGCGCCGACCACGCAGTCATTCTCCCTCTGTACCGAGGTCGATGGTCGTGATTTGCATCGGCTGGGATCAATCCGACCTGGTGAGGATCGGTCCGGAGCCCTCAAGCGGTGGGATGGCTGTCGGATTGTTCGAGGGATTCGCGTGGACCGCCGGTAGCCTGCCCGAAATGCAGGAGGTCAGGCTGAAGGCGGACCGGGGTCGTGAGGTCGTCCGGATCGGTGAGACGGTGAGGCGAACCACCTTTCCATGGAGCCCGGCGGTACATCGTCTGCTCGAGGGCCTGGAAGCGCGTGGGTTCCCCTATTCGCCCCGGTTCTTGGGGATCGACGAGCACGGACGGGAAGTGCTCTCCTGGATCGACGGGATATGCGGCGGGGACGGCTATGTCGAAGGAGTCGAACGCGGTGCGACGATCTGGGCGATGGTCGCCGACCCAGCGGGCCTCGCTCGGTACGCTCAACTGGTTCGCGAGTACCACGACGCGGTCGCCGGCTTGACGGCTGCCGACGACGCCTGCTGGGCGACCCGCAAGGGCGGTCCCGAGCCGGGCGAGCTCATTTGCCATCTCGACCTGAGTCCGTGGAATGTCGTCTGGCAAGAGGATGGTCAGCCCGTGGGGATCATCGACTGGGACTACGCCGAGCCCGCCGACCCGATCCGGGACGTTGCCTACGCGCTTGAGTGGTCGGTGCCTTTCTGCTCCGACGAGGAGTGTCTGCGCTGGAGACGGTTCGACAGTCCACCGGACCGCCCGGCGCGGATCGCCCAGTTCGCCTCCGCCTACGGCCTGACGAACACCGCGGGGCTCGTCAACTCAGTCCTGGATGGACAACAGGCGTTCTACGACCGAGAGGTCGCTCTGGCCGGACGAGGTATCCAGCCCACTGCCGATGATGTCGCCAACGGCTACCTCGAGGTCGTCCAGGCCCGCATCCAGTGGACCCTCGACCACCGCGACCTCCTTGAGTAGGAGCGGCGGCTCCTGGACGGGCCCCTTGGCAGTTCGCTCGCTCATCGCCGAGGGCTCGGCCGACGGCGTGGACAGTCTTTACAACCCCGACGTGGAGCTGGTCGCCTATCTCCCGGGGGAGGTCACCCACGCCCACGGCCGGCAAGACGCGGCTAGGAGCCTGGGCTCCTGGCATGGGACGCCCGCCGCCATAGCTTCCTGGGAGGTCCAGGACTTCGCCGGTGAAGACGGGCGGCTGCTGGGCGCCGACATCGACGTCGAGTTCCTGCCGTCAGGATCAGACACTGCGCTCAGGCGCCGCCACTACCTGATACTGAACTCTGAAGGGTTGATCGACCGGCACACTATCTTTCCGGCGCGGCCGTACCGGCACAGTCCCCCATCCGGTGAGCCTGGCCCTCGGCTGGAGGCCGTGCTGAGCCGGGCGACCTCCCGGGTGCTGGTCGGCGGAGGATACAGCGGCAGCTACATCGAGAAGGTGGTTCCCGACGGCGGACCGCCGGTCGTCATCAAGTACCTGACGCCAGAATCGGACTGGCACGCCCAGTCCACCAACGGGGCCGGGCGGGAGGCTCTCCTCTTCCTGGGCGGCACGCTCGACCAGCTGCCGGCCGGCGTCTCCCATGCGGTACTGGCCGCCGAGCCCTACGGGTCGGGATGGGCCGTGATTAGCCGCGACCTGACCGATCACCTCCTGGCACGACCAGCTGATCTGGCCACGATCCGGTCGTACCTGAGCGGCCTGCGCGACATGCACCTGATGGCCGGCGAACCCAGGCAGGATGCGGCGCTCGCCACTCTGGCCGAGAGGTGGGGGCTGTGGTGGCCAACGACCTTGGCGGCTCAGTTCCACGATCCTGACACCCAGCCCAAACAGGTCGCCCGGGGATGGGACATCCTCGACCAGGTTGTGCCCGAGGACGTGGGCGCCGTCGTCCGCCAGGTCGCCTACGCCCCCGATCCCGTGATAGGCGCCTTGGAGGAGTACGGGCGATGCCTCCTGCATGGTGACGCCCACCTGGGCAATGTTGCTCGGGACGCCAGCGGCTTCGTGCTCCTCGACTGGGGCCTTGCCACCACCGGGCCCCCGGCAGTCGAGGCGGCCTGGTTGGCCAACTTCGCCCAGCAGTACACCTGCAGCGTCGACGAGATACTGACCGCCGTGGGCGACCTGTGGGGGCTGGGGCGCGACAGCCGCGCACTCAAACTGGCCCTGGTCGGCCAAGCCAGCTCTGTTATCCCCGCGCTCACCTCGGCCGCCGTGGACTATCCCGACCCCGCCCACCGCCGGTTCACCCAGACAAAGCTGGCTTGGTGGGTGGCCGCCGTGAGATCTGGCGCGGACGTCCTTCCGTAGGGGGGTCCTCACCGCTTGGGGTCACCCTCGACTGAACTCTTTGGCTGGGCCTTCGTAGATCGGGGCGCCACGATGGCCGTCACCCGGCCCCCGAGCCGTCGCTAGCGCGCACTCTTGGGACGCCGGATCGATCACCGCGGTGACCAAACAAGGGAAGTGCGGGTACTCCTGCTTCGTGGATTATTGGGTGGAGCCCGAGTCTCCGGTTGGTCGAAGGGATGACCGCCCGCGAGCGGCGTCGCCGGTGCTGATCGACCGGGTCGCCTCCCAGCTGGCCGTAAACCTGGGACTCGGTCGCCTTGTCCTTCGGCACCTGGCTGCCCGCCGAGGCGCTGTAGGCGCCGCCCAGGTCCGTCCACCCCGAACCCGGGGTGGCGGACCAGCTGAGCCATGGCCGGCGCGGACCGCCCCCGATGCTCAGGCGGCCACAAACACATCCGCTCGTGTCCCAGGGGTGATGTGACTCGACCACGCCGCCACATGACTCGCATCGCACACGGTGGCGGACCGGGAGTCTCACGAGGCCATCAGTTCACCCGGGACCACCAGCGCGCTGGGCGCTGCCACCCCCCGGCGGGGCAGGATGATCTCGTCCACCAGGCCGTAGGCCACGGCCTCCTCCGCGGTCATGAAGTAATCCCGATCGATGTCGGCCTCCACCGTTTCGAGCGGCTGATGGCAGTGATGGGCGATGATCTCGGCCATCCGCCGGGTCAGGGAGAGGACCTCCCGCAGGTGGATCTCCATGTCCCGGGGCGCCCCCTGGGCCCCCGCCGAGCCCTGGTGGATCATGATCTTGGCGCTGGGCAGGACGAGGCGCTTGCCCGGTGCCCCACCGGCAAGGATCATGGCCGCGGCGGACATCCCCATCCCGACACAGATGGTGGAGACATCGGCCTGGACGTGTTGGATGACGTCGTAGATGGCCATACCCGCATACGCCATGCCTCCGGGGGAGTTGATGTACAAGAAGATGTCCTTGTCCGGGTCTTGGGCGTCGAGATAGAGGATCTCGGCTATGAGGAGGTTGGCGATCTGGTCGTTGACCTCTTGGCCCAGGAAGATGATCCGCTCCTGGAGCAGGAGGGAGTAGATGTCAAAGGCCCGGTCCCCTCGCGGGCTTGGGTCCACCACCGTCGGGATCATCGTCATGTCGTCTCCGTTCTGGCCTGATCTCCTCGATGGTATCGCCTTCAAGAGATATCACCAACGTGATATCCTTGAACCGTGACTGAGCGACGCGACCATCGCTACCTTCCCGGCTTTGCCGAGATGGCCAAGCACCGCCAGGCCCTGACCGAGGCCCTGGTGGCCCGCCGGGTCGAGGCCGGGTTGTCCCAGACCGAGGTGGGGGCCCGGATGGGAACCTCCCAATCGGCGGTGGCCCGCCTGGAGACCGGCCAGGGTGACGTGCGGATGTCGACTCTGGAGCGCTACGCCGCCGCCGTGGGTCAGGTCATCGACTGGCGCCTGGACCGGCCCCGGTAGGAAGGATGAGCGAGGGGGAGGGACTCGGCCAAGACATGCAGGCGGCCATGTTCGCCCGTCGCCTGGTGATGCTCAGTGGCGTGGTGGACCAGGCCAGAGCGGGCGATGTCGTGACCAGCCTGCTCAGCCTGGACGCGTTGGGGGACGAGGCCATCCAGTTGCGGGTCGACGCCCATTGCGACAGTCTCGACGTCGCCCTGTTGCTGATGGACACCATCGACGCCTTGGGAGTCGACGTGCGGGTTGCATGCAGCGGCACGATTTCGGGCACTCTGGTCGGTCTACTGGCGGTCGCCGGGGAACGGGTCATGTCTCCCCACGCCCGGATCCGTCTGTGCGAACCGGCCGGTTCCTTCGAAGGCCGTGCCTCGGAGATAGCCGTACAGCTCGCCCACGAAGAGGCTCGGCTGACTGCCTTCCAGGCCCGCCTGGCTGTTCGGACGGGCCAACCTCTCGAACACATCGAAGCCGACATGCAGGCCGGGCGTTATCTGACCGCTACGCAGGCTCAGGCCTACGGCCTGGTCGACGCCGTTCTGGGTGCCGGCACCACGGGCGGACTCGCTCCAAAGTAAGGGTCCCAGCAGCCACAGGTCGGTAGACCGCGGCTGCATTAGCAAACGGTCCTGGGGTGATCGCGGAGACTCAGGATCCGTCGGTCAGGCGCACGTCGGTTGGGCAGGCACTCGCGGGTTATCGGGGAAGAATGGGGCTTCTGGTGCCGTAACGCTGCCGCCATGTGACTTCCAGAAGGGACCGGAGGGACCAGCGGGTGGTCGGAGCCCCAGAGTGCCAACGCAGCGCCGCGGGGAGTACCCTCGGCGCCGTCGGCGGAAGGGGGCCACCCGTGTCAGGATGGATCGATCATCTCATCGCCGCGTTCAATGCCCACGACGCTGCGGGCGTCGGAGGCTTCCTGACCGACGACGCCGAATACGTTTCCTGGTCGGGCAAGGCGTGGGTGACGATCCGAGGCCGCGACTCCATTGTCGAGTTGCTCGCCGGCTACGACGCGGACTGGTCTTCGGACTTCACACTCACAAAGACCTTCGCCGTAGTCGGCGAAAATGGGTTCTGCGTCGAGTACCACGAGACCGGGACTCAGGACCGGGGACCCAGTCCGTCAGGACGTGCGTTTTCATTGCGCAATGTGATGGTCGGGGAGCTGCAAGCGGGCAAGATAAGTCGGATGACTGACTACTCCGACGTGACTGCGTACCGGGCGCAGATGAGTCTCATCTGACCGGATGGGGGTCGAGGCGGTCAGCGAGTGGGTCGCCAGAGCGGCCGACGACCTCAAAGCGGTTGCCGGAATAGCGGCGGTCTACCTATCGGGCTCGGCCTGCGTGGGCGCCTTCAATCCGGACTCGAGCGACCTCGACCTCGTCGTCATCACAGCCGATCCCATCGACAGCGTCGGCCTCCGAGGCGTTGCTGCCGCCCTGGAAAGGCAGGGAGGTCCGGCTGCGGCCGGTGGCCTCGACCTGGAACTGTTCACAGTTGCCGACTCACGCTCGCCCTCGGTTCCGCTTCACTGGCATGGAGCCATCCGGTGGCACCGAGACGCCGCTCACGCTGAGGTCCACTCCAGCCACGGCTACGGCGATGTCGACTGGGCTCCCTCGCTCGAACTCACGCGCCGGCATGGCATAGCGGTCTTCGGGCCCGAGCCGGAACAGCTCATCGGGCCGGTTTCGGAGGAGTTGCTGCTGGCCGCCAGCCGCAACGAGCTCACAGAGTGGGCCAGCTACCAACCCCACTGGTCGCTTCCCGGCGGTGTCCTCACGGCCTGTCGCGCCTGGTGGTTCTGGGCGGAGGGCGGCCTCGGCTCCAAGATTGCCGCGGCGGAGTGGGCCCTGGCCCGGGCCGACCCGGGCGAGTCGACCATCATCCAGAGAGCGCTCGACCTCCAGAGCCGATCCTCATCAAGCGCTTTCACCCCTGGAGAGGTGATCTCCTTCGTACACGCGGTTGCGCAGAGGATCAGCAGACCGGTCGGCTGGTAGGACCAGCGTCGAGCTATATCGACCGCCCCGTATCCCGGCGCAGTTCGGCCAACCCGGACCTGAGAACGCTCAAGATCGGCTTTAGCGGGCGTTCGGGATTCGGCGTTCTGCTCGCCCCGGCCGAGTACAGAACGTGCGCTCAGGAATCCGGTGCCGGGACCGACCGAGACCCAACCTCTGGGCCCAGGGCGGACTGACCCGACCCACGGCCGAGGTCCGCTCTCGACCCCCAATCAGGCTGAGGGTCTGCTTCCTGGGCTCGTCGGCCAGGTCCCCTGTGCCAGCATTCGCCTCAGTGGCACGAAGCGCGTCACCGGGAACGATCACCTGGGCCCGCCAGGTCTTCTCCGAGGAGATGGCCAACCTGGGTGTTGTCTGTGATGAACGCGCCGCCCTCGACGCCGAGCTCGACTCGATGGCGACGCTCCATGGGGTCTCCCGCCGCTACGTGGTCACCTACCTGCAGGAGCCCACGGTCCGGCTCATCGCCCGACGGGCCGCCACCGCCGCCACCGGCCTGGACGCCGGGTTGCTCTCGGCCGCCTCACGCCTCGATGAGGAACATCCAGAGGCGGCGGACTGGCCAGGCGAGGTCCGCAACTACCTCATCGACCACCTGGCCGCCCACCAGGGAGCACTCGAATACGCCGAGGCGACCACCGGGGGCCGGCTCGGGATCGAGGAGACCGGCCTGCTCCGATTCCGCTACACCGACCCCTCGGGACTGGCTGGCGCCCGTGACCCCGGACCGGATTCGGTGCTGGTCCTCACCATCCAGCATCCCGACGCCCTGGCCCGCGGCCGGGTGCTCCGGGCCGATCCCGCCTGGGGCCGTCCCATCTTCGAGTGGGCCTACCGGCTGATGGAGGACGCCTACCGGAACTCGACGGGGATACAGGCCGGCCGGCTGATCTGGGCCTGGGCCGACCTGGCCACCGTGGCGGCCGCCGAGCGACCGGAGTTGGCCGTGGCCGGAGCCATTGACCAATTCGGCGCCGCCAACGGGAACCCCGAGGCGGTGGCCGTGCTTGCCCGGGTACCGGCAGAGCGCTGCTTATTCAGCAGTCACCTCCTCTTCGACGGCTTCGTGCTCCGGGGCCGCTACGCCGCTTCGGACATCGAGGATGCCCTGGGCGTACATCGCCGCTTCGGGCGAACCCACCTGGACCCCTCTGATCCCGCTGACCCGATCCGAGACACCGTCATCGCCTCCTGGGTCGAGCGCGTCCTGGGTGGAGCCGACCGGGCCGAGGTGCGCCTCCAGGTCTGCCTGGACCGCATCGAGGCCGACGAGATAGTGGCCGTGGTGCCCCTCAACCTGGGAGCGAGGCCGGCGACGACCGACGGGCAGAGCACCGCCCCGGTGAGGCTGGCGAAACGCTGACCTCGGGTGAGGCATTACGGGGGCCAGATACTTAGCCAAGGTAAGTTTCGTGCCACTTTCGTGCCACTCACACCGGTAAAACATGGGCGCGCACGGGCGCGCACGGTCAAACCAAAATGGCCTCTGAGCAGGGAAGACGAACATTTTGCCTGGTCAGCGAACTGCGCGGCAGCACCTTCCCAAGCCGAGAACCTGGGTCTGATTCGGCCCTCCCCGGTTCGACAAAGCCCAGGTCAGCGACGTGCGCGCATCCAGGTTTGAGGGTCGAGAGCCGACTCGTGCCACGGACGTGCCACTTTGATGGCCGGATCACCGTGGCCGGATCAGCCATCAGTGGCCGCTGAGTCAGGCGGGCGGCCGGTTCCGAACCGGTCGTCGACGACCTCCGGGGCCTCGGGCGCCAGCATGGCGGCGCTCCTGCTCAACGTCACGGTGAACCTGTTGACGAAGCCGACCTGACCGAGGACGACGGGGAACTCGGCCTGCCAGCCGGGGACGAAGCCGACTTCGGTCCGCCAGCTGACCCGCTCCTCTGGCTCCGTCGGATGGTGGAGCCCGATCTCCACCTCGACAAAGGCGACGTCGGTCACCTGGCCGCCGATGCCGATCCGCACCACGTCGATGGGGTCGTCCAGATCGACACCGGCGGCGTCGGCCACCCACGAAGCCGCCAGCACGTTCTCGGCACCACGTCCAGTCCCGAGGCTTCGGGATCGACACGGCCAGGGTTCGTGCCGGACGACTACTGATACGTCGGGTATTGCCTTCCCCTCGGCGTGATCGCTGGGTCTGCCTCATTCCCCCACGCCGACCACCCGTTAGCCGGGTACCGAGCGAACAACTCCAGGTATGGGCCGGGCGAGCACGCTTCTATAATTTGGTATAACTCGTCCGGTTTGCGAGAGTGCTCCCGCTTACGCGTTTCGATCATGTTCACTTGCCGACGACCAGGGGCCAGAGTGCGAAGCTTGCCACGGACCCCGAACAACACTGGCTCTGTGACATTGCGGAAGTAGAAGCCGACGCCGCGCCCGTCTGGTCCGCCATCCTGGCGCCGCTTCGCCCAGATGATCATGGACTTGTAGGTGAACCCCCAGCCCTCCATGACCGCCAACCCCTCGCTTATGAGCGCGTTCGGCACCCAGAGGTAGCAATGAGATTGTGCCGCCATTAGGTCAGCGACAGGCAATCCAGCGATGTCCTTCCAGTCCATCGTGTCGTACCGGCTGAGGCGGCGATGCTCGGGGGCGACCTTGCCAGTGCGGTTCATGAATCGCCATGGCGGGTCCGCCAAGACGGTGCCGAATGGCTCTCCACCCACCATCAAGCTCAGCTGATCGGCCATCGTCGCCTCCGGTGTTGATTCGCTCCCTCCCATTCTGGCGATGACCTGTGACGGCTTCGGCTTGGGCGACATGGGTTTCCTTATGAATGTGGGTCGTAGAGACTCTTAGGAATGCCGAACACCAGTAGCGGGCAGCCGCCGCCCCCGCCGCCCTCGATCTTCGGCAGAAGCTTGGACATGTGGGTCGTGGACATGCCGTAGCTCGACCCGCGTCCGAGGTCATCGAAGATGTCTTGAAGGTTGTCACAGCGGGTGAACATGATCCCGACCTCAACCACCCGAAGCTCGAAGAGCAAGCGAAAGTTGTTGAGGTCCCGGTCGTAGAACGGGTCTTTGTTGTTCCACTCGACTTCAAGACCGACGCTGTTCTTGAAGCAATCCACCTTGTGCGTGGGCGAATCCCGGCGATCTTGGTCGACCAGGATCGCGGTCTCGAAGCCCTCCTCGACCCAGCCGCGAGCGGTGAGGAAGTGATCGACCCATTTCGCGATCTTCGATTTGTTCCCGCCAGGGTTGACGATCCAACTCTTGCGCAGCGTGAAGTGGTCAAGCATGTCGATCACGTCCTGCCACTCTCCCGGGTGAGCTTCGCGCAGGATGGCAGCCCCGTTGCGCCACTCATGGCACTCGTACCTGTCACGCACAGTGGCTGGGAGGAGATGCAGCGTGACCACTGATCCCGATGTTATGGGCAACGCCGGTCCCCCATCGCGGATGCAGCCACCTGCAAGCCGGGTTCTAGAAGCCGTGGCGTTTCTATGGACTTCCCCAACCCACTCCCAGGAGGCGGCATGTCAGTAACGACGATCGAGGAAAGAGAGGAGCGTGACAGAGTACATTGCGCGCCGCCGGTGCCTCCGTCATTGCAGCGACGGGTTCGTATCCCGCGTCTCCCTTGCCGGACCCGCACCACCAAACAACTCAGCCGTGAGGTGCGCGCCGACGCGGGCGACCCCCAAGGTCTCGTCATTCGGCAAGATGCCCTGATAGACGGAGAGAAACGTCTTCAGATCGCGATGACCCGTCCATCGCATGGCCTGCACAAAGTCGACGCCTGAGCGCAGGTAGTACGAGGCCCCGACGTGACGTAAGTCGTGTAGCCGGATCTCGGAGCGCTTCTTCGCCCTCCTCCAACCCACTGAGCCGACCGCTGGACCCTTTGCCGGCGGTGCCGGGAACAGCATCGCCCGCGCCGGCCGCCAGTAGTCCCGACCGAACATCGAGTAGTCCAGCCGGCCGCCGCGGATCGATGGGAACAGTGAAGCGTGCGGCTCCGGGCCGACGAAGAGGCCCAGGTGGATCCTGACGATGTCGGCTAGCCACCCCACCACGGGCACCCGACGGACGTCGTCCTCGCTCCTTCCCTTGAGGGGGCCCCAGACGGCGTCGTCCCCTGGCCGGAGGAACCTCTTGGCGGCCCGGCGCTGGGTACGACCAACCACCAGCCACATCTGCCCGTTCACTTCGACTACCGAGTCCCGGGTGAGGCCGGCAGCCTCGGCTGGGCGTAGGGCACAGAAGGCCGATACGAGGACGAGGGCGAAGAAGCGACGGGCCTCAGGGCGCAGCTGTGCACAAGCGCCGGCCATGGCCAGTACCTCATGGAGGTCCAAAATCAGGTCCGGGTCGGCCCGGAGACGGTCCTCGTCCGCGTTCCGCCGCGGCGCGAGTTGTTTCAACCCAACGAAGGGGTTGGAGTCGACGACTTGGCGGGCAAGTGCCAGCCTCCACATCTGCTTCAAGGGCGCTGTCCAGCGGGCCTCGGTCACCTGGGTGGTGACCAGCTTTTCCCCGCCCCGCTCGTACGTGCGGTGGGCTTGAAGCAGGTCCTGGAGGTCTGCCCAGCTCACGTCCCGCATCGGGAGGGACCAGCGCCGGAGGTAAGCCTCACCCGCCAGCTCCCTGTCCGTCCACAAATCCGGCGGAGGGGGATCTATTTTGAGCGAGCAACGCTTGAGATAGGCAGCCATCGCCACCCGGTCAGTCTGGGATGCTTCCGGGCGCTCCGGGCGGAGGAGCCCCGCTCGGGCACGGTTTAGGGCGCGTTCGACCCACCCCAGAGTTCCCGGGGCATGGGTCGGCCAGTACTCGTTCCAGAAGACCTCGGTGAAGCCGAACACCGTTTCGGCCTCCGCCGTGGAACTCAGGCTGGACGGGTCAAGGAAGCGCTTGGCGGCCGGGTCGAAGGGCCATCCGCGGGTGAACCCGACGCGTAGGTCGTCGGCCCACGCCTTGGCCTGGGCAGCGGTGTAGGGCTCGGTGAAGCGCTTGAGGAAGTCCCACCCGTCCGCCCGACCCCTCACGGTCCAGTAACGCACGGGCTTCCCGTTGCGGCGGGTCTGCTTGGCCGTGCCGACGGGGAACACCTGGAAGCGCTGCGGCCGGAAAGGGGCCGCCGGTACACGCTCCCCTTTCCCCGCTCGGACGTTGGTACCTGGTGCCTGGACCACTTCCTATCAGTGTAATAGGAGTGGAATCCGTTGGGCCAAGATTGGGTGCTCGGCCCCTGCCAGGTCAGACCGCCGTAGCCTTTTGACGGTATGACCTGGGCTTTCTTGGCGGAGAGGGTGGGATTTGAACCCACGGTGACTTGCGCCACACAGCATTTCCAGTGCTGCCGATTCGGCCGCTCTCGCACCCCTCCAGGGCGGGTAAGACTATTCTGCGTTTCGGACCCGTCGCCCCGTGCGACGGCCGGGTCCTGCGCAACGGCGCCCCGTGAACCGAGTCAGGGCCGGAAGGCAGCAGCTCTCAGCGGAAGGTGTTGTGTGCCGCAGTAAGCCTGGCCGCCGCGCCGGACGACGGGCCCCTTCGCGCCGGGGTGGGCACCGATAGTCTCGGCAGTCGTGGCGGAGCCCTATCAGTCCCTATATCGCCGCTACCGTCCACAGCGCTTTTCCGAGGTCCGGGGCCAGGACCACGTGAGCCTGGCCCTGCGCAACTCGGTGCGCAGCGGCACGGTCAACCACGCCTACCTCTTCAGTGGGCCCCGGGGCACGGGCAAGACGTCCTCGGCCCGCATCCTGGCCAAGGCCCTCAACTGCCTGGCGCCCGAAGACGGGGAGCCCTGCGGAACCTGTGAGTCGTGCGTGGCGGTGACGGCTGGCTCCTCCCTCGATGTCCACGAGCTCGACGCCGCCAGCAACAACGGCGTGGACGCCATGCGGGAGCTGGTGTCACGGGCCGCCCTGGGCACGCCGGGGCGCTGGAAGGTCTACATCATCGATGAGGTCCACATGCTCTCGGCGGCGGCGTCCAACGCCCTGCTCAAGACCCTGGAGGAGCCCCCCGGTCACGTGGTCTTCGTGCTGGCCACCACCGACCCCCAGAAGGTGCTCGACACCATCAAGAGCCGGACCCAGCACTTCGAGTTCCGGCTCCTGGGTGGCCAGGTCCTCTCCGGCCTGCTCAGCGACGTCAGCCGGGACGCCGGCCTCGGCCTGCCCCAGGAAGCCCTCGACCTGGCCCTGCGCCGGGGCCACGGATCGGCCCGGGACGCCCTGTCCTTCCTGGACCAGGTGGCCGCCGCCGGGGTGGTCGATGACGAAGCCGAGGCCGTCGACCAGCTGATCGAGGCCCTGGTGGAAGGCGACGCCCCCGGGGTCCTCCAGGCCGTGGCCGAGGCCTGCGCCTCGGGCCGGGATCCCCAGCGGCTCGGCAACGAGCTCATCGCCCAGCTCCGCAACGGCTTCCTGGCCACCCTGGCCCCCGACCTGGTGGCCCTCCCCGATGAGGCCCGGGACCGGGCCGCCCAGCAGGCCGGCCGGCTCGGCACCGCCGCCCTGGTCCGAATCATGGAGAAGGTTGGCCTGGCCCTGGTCAACATGCGCGAGGCCCTCGACCCCCGGGTGGCCCTGGAGGTGGTCCTGGTCGGCCTGGCCCGGGCCGACGCCGACGCCTCGGTCGAAGGCCTGGCCGACCGCCTCACCCGGCTGGAGCGGCGCATCGGGACCGGGCCGGCCGACGCCGCCCCGCCGATACCGGCACCGGCTCGGGCGTCGGCCACCACCCCTGACCCGCCGGCCCCGGCCGACACCGCCGCCGCTCCATCCCCGGAGCGGCCGGCCGGGCCCTCGGCCGGGGCCCGGGAGGCGCTCGGGGCCCTCCGCAGCCGCCCCGGCGCCGGCCGGCCGGCCGGACCCCCGCGGGCTTCGACCGGCTCCCCCCGGGCGGCAGCCGGTCCGGCTCCTTCCCGGACCGGGCCACCAGCGGCCCCGGCGCCCGTGCCCTCCCCGTCGGCCCCGGAGGCGGCCCCGGGACTGGGCCGGGACGAGATCGTTCAGGCCTGGGGCGACGGGTTGCTGGCCTCCCTCCCCGGCCGGCCTCGAGCCCGGTACGGGACGGGCAGGTTCGTGGAGGTGGAGGGAGGTGAGGTGACCTTCGCCGTTCCCAACGAAGCTCACCGCCGCTTCTGCGAGGAGTGCCGCCCCGACGTCGAAGCCGCCCTGGCCAAGCACTTCGGGACCCCCCTGCGGCTCAAGCTGGTGGTCGAACCCGAGACGGCTTCGGCTCCGGCCGGCCCGGAGGGCCAGCCCGAGGAGGACATCGACCTCACTGAGCTCACCGAGGCTCCCCCCGTCGAGGCCATGAGCCCGGAGGAGCGCCTGATGCGGGCCTTCCCCGGTTCGGAGGAGGTGCGGTGAACGAGGAGGAGGAGTTCCTCCCCGGCGGCTTCGGGGAGCTGTTGCGCCAGGCCCAGGAGATGCAGGAGGAGTTGGCCCGGGCCCAGGGGTCGGCCGATGAGGTGGTGGAGGGCCACGCCGGCGGAGGCGCGGTGTCGGTCACGGTCAACGGGGCCATGGAGTTCCTGGCCGTCCACATCGACCCCGATGCCGTCGATCCCGGGGACGTCGGCATGCTGGAGGACCTGGTCCTGGCGGCGGTGCGGGATGCCACCGAAAAGGCCCGGGCCCTGGCCTACGGGCAGGCCGGCGGCCTGCTCGGCGGGGCCGGTGTCGGGGCGGGCGGCCTGCTCGGGGGTGGACTCCTCGGTGGGGCCGGCGGCTTCGGCGGGCTGGGCGACCTTCTGGGCGGGAGCGGCCTCGAGGAGATGCTCGGCGGGGCCGGAGGCGACCTCATGGGCCCGCTGCAGGAGATGCTTCAGAGCCTCATGGGCGGCGGCACCACCGAGCTGGAGGAAGGCGACGCCGGTGACGGTGACGCCGACGGGGCCGCCGAGGACCACGGGACGGAACCGGATTGAGCATCTACGCCGGGCCGGTGCAGGACCTGATCGATGAGCTCGGGCGCCTCCCCGGAGTCGGGCCCAAGTCGGCCCAGCGCATCGCCTTCTATCTGCTCAAGGCGTCCAAGGAGGACGCCCTGCGGCTGTCCCGGTCCATCGTGGAGGTGAAGGACCGCATCTCGTTCTGCCGGCGCTGCTTCAACGTGGCCGAGGGCGAGACGTGCTCGATGTGCTCCGACGGCCGTCGGGATCCCTCCATCGTCTGCGTGGTGGAAGAACCCCGGGACATCGTGGCCGTCGAGAAGACCGGGGAGTACTCCGGGCTCTACCACGTGCTTCAGGGCGCCATCAGCCCCATCGAGGGAATCGGGCCCGAGCAGCTGCGCATCCGGGAATTGCTGGCCCGGATCGAGACCGAATCGGTGACCGAGGTCATCCTCTGCACCAACCCCAACCTGGAAGGGGAGGCCACGGCCATGTACCTGGCCCGCATGCTCACCCCCCTCGGGGTCAAGGTGACCCGCATCGCCAGCGGCCTGCCGGTGGGGGGCGACCTGGAGTACGCCGATGAGCTGACCCTGGGCCGGGCCCTGGAGGGCCGCCGACAGGTTGACGTCTAGGCCGGCGGGCGGACGTCCAGTCGGATGTCACAGGGAGTGAAGACCCGGGGGAGCACGACCCGGTCCGACAGCCGGCGCAGCGAATAGCCGTCCGGGCGCTGACAGTCGACTTCGAAGCCGGCTGACCAGGCGCCGTCGAAGTGGTTGCGGACCTCGACCCGGGTGCCGGAATGCAGGGCCGGTTCAAAAGCTGTCTCGTTGGGGCTGAAGCTCAAAGCGTTCCCCTCCTTCGTAGCTCAACTCCGAGGGTAAGCGCACCCGGGCCCAGACTCAAACGACAATCGCGTGAACAAAAGGTGCAGGCCGTCCCCATGTCCCCGGCCGAGGTGACGTCGCCCGGCGGGGTGGTCCGGACGCTGACCTACTTGACGATGATCTCCCCGAGCATGTTGTTGTGGATGGTGCAGCGGTACATGTAGACCCCGGACTGGTCGAAGGTGTGCCGGAAGGTCCCGGTGGCCTGGGTGGGACTGGCCAGGGCCAGGTTGGACGAGGTGAAGGTGACGTTGTGGGGCGTGGCCCCGTCGTCCCAGACCCAGGTGACCGTCTGGCCGGCCTGGACCGTCAGCACCCTCGGGATGAAGGACATGTGGCTGATGAGGACCTGGTTGTGAGGAATGCCGTCGGACTGGGAGCCGACCAGATCCGGCTGCTGGCGGCTGCAGCCGACCAGGAGAGAGGCGCTGAGGACGGCCAGCGCTAGGACTGAGATCTTCCGCATGGCCCTCATCCTTCCAGGGGGCGGTCCCGGGTCTCCAACCAGCGCCGGAATCCGGCCGCGTTGGAGTGGACCCCGTTGAGGGTCTCCAGCTTCTCCCGGTGCTCTGGAGCCACCGCCGCCAGCTCCCCGGCGAAGCGGCTCTCCAGGGCCTCGGCTATGTCCTCCCCGGCCCGGAAGGCGGCCTCGGCCACCTCGGCCCACTGCCGCAGGATGCCCTCGGCCTGGTCCAGAACGCTCTCGTGGTCGGGCACCAGCCCGTAGTGGGCCAGGGCCAGCCCGACCGGGCGCCGATCGGCGAAACGGTGCAGGGAGTGGACGGCCGTCTCCAGGTCGAAGTCGGGCGGGGGGGTGGAGGGCCGCAACACCCCGGCGTCAGGCAGGCGCACCCCCACGGCATCGCCGACGAAGAGGATGCCGCTGGACGAGTCGTGGAGGGCCAGGTGGTGCTTGGCGTGCCCGGGCGAATCGACCGTCACCAGCGCCCGTCCCCCGCCCACGTCGATCTCCTCCAGGTCGGCCAGGACCTTCACCCGTTCGGCCGGGGTGGGATCCAACCGGCCGTAGAGGGAATCGAGCAGGGGGCCGTAGACCCGGGAGGCGGAATCGACCAGACGGGAGGGGTCGACCAGATGGCGGGCCCCCTTCTCGTGGACATAGACCGTGGCGCGGGGGAAGGCCTCGGCCACGTTGCCCACCCCCCCGGCGTGATCGAGGTGGATGTGGGTCACCACCACCCCGGCCAGGTCGTTGGCGCCCAGCCCCAGCCGGCCCAGGGCGTCGAGCAGCACCGGCACCGAGCTCTGGCTGCCGGTCTCGATCAGCACCGGGTTGGGCCCCTGGATCAGGTAGCCGGCCGTGACCCGGTCCCATCCGCCCAGCAGGGTGTCGATCTGCAGCACTCCCGGTGCCAACTCCGCCGGCTCTCCCGGGCCGGCCCCAGTCCCGGCCGGACCCGCGCCGGCGGAGCCGGCGCCATGCGTGGAGCCGGAGCCATGGACGTGGCCCTGGCTCACTTCCCGACCTCGATGACCACCTTGACGTCATCAGGCTGGCGGTCGATGGCCTTGGCCCAGTCGTCCAGGGGGACCCG
>DAHUYE010000019.1 GCA_027315345.1 Actinomycetota bacterium | reverse complement strand
CAAGACCATTGAGGAGGCCCGCGCGGCCGCGGAGACGGCGCTGGAGCGGGCCGGGGTTGACACACAGCTGTGCTTCAAATTCCTGGAGCACACCGGTCTTTCTTTATGACCGTTATGTCAAGGTATTAGTGCAACCTCTTTTAGTAACCGTGTCGAGGAGGCATTTCGTAGTTGCCGGTATCGGCACGGTCGATGCCGCCATTCGTTCCTCTGAAGGATGCGCCGGAGTTGGCGAGTCCGGACCATCGAGGCGAGCCCCAGAACGAATGCGGCCCCACCGAGCCCGACACCTAAAGAGCCTTCGGTAATACCTTGAGATAATTACATCGATGTGAGATAATGTCGGTGTGGCTACTTCCCCCAAATCACGAGCCACCAAGAAGACCCGCGCTGCGCGTCCGAGACGCGACTTCGCCGCGCTGAAACGTCGCCGCATGCGCGCCGCGGACATGTTCGGCCGTGGCAAGAGCCAGGCCGATGTCGCACGGGAACTTGGTGTTTCAGCTCAGTCGGTCTCGCAGTGGTATCGAGCCTGGACCGATGGAGGACGCGAAGCCTTGGCCGGTGCCGGCCGGGCGGGACGACTTCCGTGGTTGAGCGCCGACCAGCTGGCCGATGTGGTCACGGCCCTTGAGAAAGGTCCCCGGGCCAATGGCTTCAAGACGGACCTGTGGAGCTTGTCGCGGGCGGCTCAGGTGATTGAGGCGACCACCGGCGTGGCCTACTCCCAGACCCAGACCTGGACCATCCTGCGCCACCGCCTGGGATGGACCCGCCAACGCCCCGCACGGCGTGCCCTCGAACGCGACGACGTGGCCATCGCCGAGTGGATCAAGTCCGACTGGCCGCGCATAAAAAAAGCGCCCGGCGCAGGCGGGCCTGGATCGTCTTCCAAGACGAGTCGGGCATCTCGCTCCTCCCTGCGGTAAGAGCGACCTGGGCCCCTCGGGGCCACACCCCGGTACTGCGCCACCACTTCTCCTGGTCTCGGATCAACATGTCGGCCGCCATCGCCTACAAGCCGGACAAGTCCCAGGCCGCGCTGGTCTTCGACATGCAGCCCCGCGCCTATAACACCGAGTCGCTCATCGAGTTCCTCGAGAAGTTCCACCGCCACTTCAAAGGAGAGAAGGTCACCCTCATCTGGGACGGTCTACCTTCGCATCGCTCCAAGGCGATGAAGGTGTGGATAGGAAAGCAGCGTCGTTGGCTGGTCGTGGAACGGCTGCCGGCATATGCCCCTGAGCTCAACCCGGTGGAGTTGCTCTGGGGCAACGTCAAGGGCAGCGAACTGGCCAACCTCTGTCCGGAGACCATCGAAGAGGCGCGGGCTGTCGCCGAGGAGGGTCTGCTACGTGCCGGCACCGACTACCAGCTGTGCTTCAACTTCCTGGAACACACCGGTCTCTCTCTGTGACCAAGCCCTCACTGTATTAGCGAAGGCTCTTTAGTTCGGCTGGACCCCGCAGGTTGGACGATGAAGTGTCGGGCGGGAGAATCGCCAATCCACCGGCGAGCACCACGAGCCCCGCGATCGTCCAGAGCCAAGCAACCCCTCGATAGCGCCGAAGCTCCTGGCGTGTCCCGTTGTCATCAAATGCCGCCACCGGTCGCGAGCACTCCTCTCCAAGACTCCGACGTTGAGTTCAGCCTACGCGGCCAACGCACGGGGCCTAATGGGGGGCGGGCGCATATCCATCCATCTTGCAACCGTCCCCGAGCTGGGGAGCAACTCCACGGGCGAGAACTTTCGGCGTTCGGGCGCTCCTGGGGTCTCCCCGAACGTACGCCCCATAAGGCCCGTGCGCCGCGGCTCTCGAACTATCCCCCTCCGCCGGACCTGGGTCAGCAGTGTCGAGTGGGGTCCATCGAGCTGGCAGGGACAATCCTCGCCGCAGACGTCCGGTTGGCGTCGGAGCGTGGCCTCGGGTGCGGGCGTCGGTCAGGAGCCGGCGCCAGAGACGACCAGGCGGTCAAGTCGCTCAAGGGTCTTTGCCATGTTCTGCTGGGTTCGCTTGGCCATGCCAATGAGCTTGATCAAGGCGGCACCGCGCATGGCGGCCAGGTCGTAAGTCTCGACGACGCGGGTGCTGCCCTCGGCAGGGAAGAGCTCGTACCGCCAGGTCGGGCCGCCTTTGTTGCGCCAGGCGACGACTCGGCCCTCCTCGAATTCGGTGACGATGGGATTGGTCTTATAGGAGAGGCGGTTGTGCATCGACATGCCGAAGGCTTCCCCAAGTGCCAGCCGCTGCTGGGTTCTCGTTGCTGTCACGGTGCCGGAGCCGTCTATTACGGAGTGCTTGGACGGGTCAGCCAAAATGTCGAAGATCGCCTGGGCCGGGGCCGCGATGACGCGCTCGGCGCTGACGGTGTCGGAGGAAGGCATGCCTGAGCCTGCCACAGCCCATAACGATATGGGTCATCTCACCGTGAACCCGCCGCCCAGACCCCTTCGGAAGCCACCGCGCCAGGTCGCCGGAGGCCGCCAGTTCCGAGCAGGGCTGCCGGCGGGAACGGCCGCGAAAAGGACACTTCGGCTCGTCTTTGGGAAGATGAGTGGGTGGCTCGTCCAACGTTCGGGGACTACCTGAGGGTCATCCGGCGCCAGCCGGGCTTCGGCTTTAAGCTGGGAGCTGCTCTTTGTTTCGCGGCCGCGGGCGGGGCGGCGGAGAGCTGGCTCTTGATCGCGGGGATCCTGGCAGGAGTACTGGTGTTCTCCATCCTCTGGTTTCCCGCATGGCGGCACCTCGCTCTCAGGAATCCTCGCCGGTGGGCAATGGGTCGACCCGAGAATTTGTATGGGGACGGCCCGCGGCAGTGGTGACCGACGGTCGCGCCCCTGCGCCGATCGCCGGCTCTCGAGCGCCGTCGGCGGCTCCGAACCCCGTTCCGGTGGCTCCCCTTAACGACGAGCATTCCGCGTTGACACCGCGTCCCGGACCGCCGGGAGGAGGCGCCTTATTGACGCCCAAACAGGGCGGTGGCCCCTTCGTCCCTTGCTCCGACGTCCTGGGCGGCAAGCACCCCCCGGATCGCGTCGGCTGCTCGCTTCGGATCATCGACGCTGAGAAAAACCGCGGTCACGCCGTCCTCGTCCCCCGTCACCCGACTGACGGCTGGATCAGCTGGCAGGACGGGGTGCCAGGGGCTTCGCAGCCTCAGGCGGAGGTTCGTCCCGTCCTTGGTCGACACCGCCAGTGATCCGGGAGGAATGCGCTCCTCCTTGAACCCAAGAGCCGAGCACGACACGGACTCAATCAAGGTCACCGGCAAGTCCAGACAGATGAGAGCTCCGTGCCTGATTCGGAGCACATCTCGGCTGAGCTCATGCGGAAAGACCTTGTTCTGGAGGCCGAGGCCGATGAGGAACCAAGTGCCGGTGATTCCGGCGAGATCCCAGTCCAGCCAGATGGGCGTGTGATGGACGAAATACCCGGTGACCACCACCTCGATGACCGAGAGGGGGGCGAAGATCAAACAGAAGATCCGCTCGGACAAGCCGTAGGAAAGGGCGAGCTGGCCCGGAGCGGGCCGGTGCCGCCGCGCCAGCAGACGCCCGAGGGCCCACCAACCGCCGATGTCCATGAGGACGAGGGCACGGACCGGGCCTGGGAGCCGGCCCAGAGCGGAGCCGGCCGCATCCCAGCGCCCGAAGCCACCGGCACGAGCCGCCCGATAGGCACGCCGGATCGCCCTGGTGCGCCAGATGCCAGTGGCCACCCCCACCCCATCCAGGCCGCCGGCCCAGATCGGGTAGCGGGGTAGGACGACCAGATCCAGGCCGGCGGCCACCAGGACCCCGACCACCCGCCACCGGCTCCACCCGGATCGAGCTGAGCTCACAGGTCGGCTCCCAGGGGAGAGTCGGGGAACCACAGGGCCAAGCAGCGCAACTGGGCCGGGCTCAGGTCGGCCTGCAGAGCCTTGAAGAAGCCCTCCGCCAACCCGGGATCGGCCTCGGCGGCCATCACGGGCGCCTCGACATCCACTCCAGCCATCAGGCCTGTCCCCTCGGCGGCCACGGCCTCCACCTCTGGGTCCTCCGGGTCCAGGTCGGCCAGAGCCTCGAACCGGCGGCCCAGGGCAGCCATGGCGCCGGCCAGGGCGGCGTCGCCCAGCACCTGGGCCGTCCACTGCGACGGCGAGACCGATTTGGGATCGGTCACGGCATCGAGGAACTCGAAGACCAGCTCGTCCCGCTTCAAGCTGGGATGCTCGGGACCGAAGGCTTCTCTGAGCGTGGCCATCACCTGGCCGACATCCTCCGGCCTTCTCAGGTCGTCGGCCCGGGCCAGGAGAGCGGCGATGGCGGCCCGCTGGGCCTCGATGGTCTCGGCCCGGGCGGCCAGGTCCCGCTCACGCTCGGCCAGCAACTCTCTGAGATCTGCGTCGCCGCCCTCAACTAGGGCGTCGCCGATCTCGTCCAGGCTGAGCCCGAGCTCGGCCAGTCGGCGGATGCGCAGCAGGGCGACGACATGGGCCAGGCCGTAGGAGCGATAGCCGTTGGCCAGACGTTCCGGCTCAGCCAGCAGGCCGATGTGGTGGTAGTGGCGCACCGTGCGGGTGCTCACCCCGGCCAGGTCCGCCAACTCCCCGATCCTCAGCGTCGGTTCGGCCATGTCGGTATCCAACACCTTGACGTTGCGTCAAGGTCAAGCCCTCAGAGTCAGGTCCTCCACAGGAGACCGGCCGAGATCGGTGCTGCCTCTACCCACTGTCCCCGAAAATCGGCCTCACGAGTCCCAAGGGAGCCCCAGTCCGCCGGTCGGAGGGCAAGCGATCAGTTCAGCGGTCCATGATGGCTGCAATGGCCGCCTACTTGGTGACGGGTAATCCAGGAGCGGGAAAGTCGACCATCGCAGCCGAGCTCCGCCGGCGGGGCTACTTCTCTCTCGATCCCGACTACGACCGTACGCTGTCCTACTGGGAGGGCCCCGACGGACGCCGGATCACGCTGGACGAGGTAACCCACGACCCGAGCCCAGATTGGCTCCGGAGCTTCCGCTGGGTGTGGAACCGGTCCCGGATGCAGGAGATACTGAGGGCGGAGGCTGGTCCAGCCTTTGTGTGTGGGATCGCCCTGAACATCGAGGAGGTGATGGACCTGTTTGACGCCGTCTTCCTCCTGGAGATCGATGGGGCTACCCAGGAGCAACGTCTCGATGCGCATGACCAGCTCCACCCTCCCGGTCGCACTGAACCCGAACGCCGCCAGATTCGGGATGGGCGACCAGTCTTTCAGGCCCAGCTTCGGGCGCTCGGGGCCATCATCGTCGACGGGACCGCCGCCACCGAGGACGCCGTTGAAATGATCCTGGGGCAGCTGGGCTCGCCCTTAGGGCCACTGGGGCGGGATGCTTGATGCCTCTCCCTGCGGTGTCCCGATAAGCCGGCCAGTCGCCGACCCGGAGTTCGTCCCAGACCGCCGGCTCGTAGGCAATGTCCGAGATGACCGGAGGCGGGCATTTCGAGTAGCGGCGGGCGGCGGGCACCCAGCCGCGATCGCACACCCCAACCATGCGCGTCATCATGAGCTCCGTGGAAGAGCGGCACCCCACGGGTT
>DAHUYE010000001.1 GCA_027315345.1 Actinomycetota bacterium | reverse complement strand
TCCCCTACGCCGGCCGGGGCCCCCACCCCTCCACGTGCTCGGACCGCTGCCGGGCCCGCTCCTCGCGCCGCTCCCGGGCCCACACCGACGCCACCGAGGTCTGGGACCTGCTCCGGATCGCCCCGGATCCGGCCCCCGTTGAGGCCCTGGCCGGCTTGCCGGAGCGGTACCGGCAATCCATCAGGGATGCCCTCCAGCGCCTCTCAGGCCAAACTCGAACGCCGCTGAGTCACTAGTTGCGTCCGGGAGCGCCAGGGCGGATCATTTGAGCCCGATGAGCTCACCCAGAAAGCCCCGTAGCCTCCACATCCCGATCCGGGTCCTCAACCTGGTGGGAGACACCCACATCGCCCTCACCGAGCTCGGGGGCATCACCGTCCGGGGCAAGGCGGCCAAGGACGAGACCGCCGCCGTGCGCAATCTCCTCTACGCCCTCCAGGCGGACGACGGGGACTCCGAGATCGCCCTCCAACTCGCCCTGGAGCACACCTCGATCGGTGACCAGCTGAGCCTTGATGCCCCCGACGAGGGCTGAGCGGCCGCCTTCCGAACGCACCGTCGAGGTCGCCCTCCTCGACCGCCTCGATCGGGCTATCACCCTCCTGGAGCGGACCGGTCCCTCGGGATCGTGGTGGGACCAGCTGCCCGACGAGGCCTCCGAGATCTTCCGCGGCCTAAACCAACCGCAGCGCGTCGAGCTCTACTCCCCTTGGTCGGCCAATGTGTGCCCGATCCTCGACCTCCTCTACCTCCCCGACCGCCTGGAGCTCCGCCTCAGCGGCGCCGGAACCATCCTCTGGCAACGGGCCCTCTTCTACCGCCGGCCCCCTTCGCCCTGATGGCCCGCCGGACGATCTTCGTTCCCAACTGGCTCGACCGCCGCCTCCGCGTCGAGCTCCCCGCCGAGGAGAACATCTCCGCCACCGCCTGCCGATCCCTGGAGGCCCGGGTCCGCGCCCTCGACGGCTGTGACCATGACGCCCCCCACGTCTGCGCCCGCTGCCTGACCGAGGTCCCCAAAGGGGGGTGACAACCCGGTCAGCATCCGGTAGGCACGGCCAGCCGGCGCCCACCCGGTACATACCCTGTACCGACCCTTGTTGACCAGGCCCTCCTCGCCCAAGGATGGCCCCGATGCCCCGTCGGACGGTCCTCTGCCCTTCCTGCTCGGCCCCGCGGGAGATCAAGGCCTCCGGGCGGACCCGCCTGCGCTGTGACGAGTGCGGGGAGTCCTTCCTGGCCATGTCCGCCGCCGAGGCCCCGCCGGCCCAGCCCCCCCCGGTAGGCGCCCAGGAGGTTCCCCCGGCGGCGGCCGCCGAGTTGCCCGAAACCCCGGAGTTGCCCGTTCCAGCAAAGTCGGCAATTCAGGAAACAGCCGTCGCCGGGGTGGTCGTCGACCCCCCCGCCGCCGCCGTCAAGGTCACCCGCCCTCGGGCCGCCCCGGCGCCGGCCCCCCCCGCCCGTCCCGCCAAGGCCCCGGTGACCCCGCCCGAGGTCTCCAAGACCCGGGCCCAGGCCGCCGGGCGCCGGGGCGGCCTCGCCATCTATGACCGGGCCCGGCGTGGCTGAGCGCGTCGAGCTCGGCATCGCGGCCCCTACCGACCAGCGGGTCGAATCCGAGATCCTCGGCCAGCTGGGCACCGAGCTCGATGAGGAGCTCGGCCTCCTGGAAGAGGAGGGCGAAGGTGCCGCGCCGCCCATGGTGGACGAGTGGATGGTCCGCGGCGTCGTGCGCTCCCTGGTGGGAGGAACCTTCGGCCTGCTCTTCGGGGACCCCGACGGGCCCGAGCTCTGGCACTTCAGCGACGCCGAGCTCGACGAGCTCGTCCCGCCCCTCACCCGCATCATCAACCGCCGCCCGGCTCTCCGTGCTGCCGTCATCCGCGGCGACGAGGCCGTCGTGGCCATCGTCATGGCCCGCTTCCTGGGCCGCAACTTCGCCGACCGTAGGAGGCTGCGCCGTGCCCGAGAAAACCTCGCTGGAGAAGTGTCGTCAGGCCCGGGACAACCTCAAGGCCCTCCTGCCCCAGATCCTGGGGGAGGCCAACCCGGCAGTGGAAGCGGTGGCGGCCTTCGTCACCCCCTTGCTTGAGGAGTGGCTCGATGAGCAACTCCGCACCCGCTCTGCCGCCGACATCGATGAGCTCTTCACCGGCGTCTTCGGTTTCTTCGGCGCCCTTCGCTCCGACGACGCCCCCCGCCTCCTCGTCCGCCCGGGCTCCGAGGTCGTCCCGGGCCGCACCTTCGTCGCCCGATGGGAGCCGGCCTGGGAAGAATGGATCGACGTCGGAGAGCCCCTTGAGGTCGATCCGCTACGAGCACCGGGTCTTCCTGACGGGACAGACCCTCTCGGGCAAGTCGACCCTGGCCAAGGAGCTGCACCTGTCGGCCAAGCCGCCGACGGTGGTCCTGGATCCGACCGCGTCTGAGATCTGCGCCTCCATCGGCGCCGCCCTCATCACCGATCCCTACACCTGGCCCGACTCCGAGGCCGGCCGGTGGCGCTTCGTTCCCAAGGACCCCTTCGACCTCGACGCCTACGAGGCCCTCTACGCCCAGATCTGGCGCCGCCTCACCGCCTCCACCGACGACGCCCGGAAGTGGGCCAACTGCCACGTCTGGGCCGATGAGGCCGGGGACTGCCTCCCGGTCAACGGGGCCCCCAAGGCCGCCCGCCAGTTCGTCTACCGGGGCGCCAAGGTCATGGGCGGCCACCTCGCCTGCCACACCCGCCCCCGGGAGGTCTACCGCCACCTCCTGACCGACGCCGCCCACATCGGCGTCTTCGACACCCCCGACCCCGCCGACCGCCAGTACCTGGCCGAGAACGCCGGCGTGCCTGCTGCCTTGCTTTCCTCCCTCCTCGATGCCCTGCCCGAGAAAGGCTTCCTATGGATCAACCGGATCGCCCGGCCCCGCCGGATCACCCCCTGCCCCGCGCTGGTGCTGGGGTAGACCTCTCGGTCTTCAAGCCCAACCGGGTCCAGAGCCGGGCCATGGCCCATGGCCGAGACATCGGCAAGGCCGCCGACCTGTTCATCACCCGGGCCGGCCCCAACATCTATTTGGGCATCGCCAACGGCGGCCGTGTCCACCTCAGCCCCACCGAGGCCCGAACCCTGGCCGAGATGCTCAACGGCCTGGCCGACGACGTACTCCTCCTCTCCGCCGACGCCGACGGGGGCCTTGCGCAGGCCCGGGGGGAGAACCCGGAGTGAGGGAGCTCTATGAACAGATCGGCGACGGCTATCGGCGCTTCGACCCGGTCGTCGTCGACCGGTCCGATCTCACGCGAGCGCTCCTAGAACTGAAGCATTGCGTTAGCCGGTACGAAGTGAATCGGCCGGGGTGGCCCTGGATTTGGGGGTATGACTGGGACAGGTCCTTCGCCCGGCTCGCCGGCGCCGTAGACCAAGAGTGGCCGAGGAGGACTCGATGAGTGGGACCACCATCGCCCTGATCCTCCTGGGCGCCGTGGACGTGGCCGCCCTGTCCATCGGGATCTCCATCCGGCGAAAGGTCACCCGGATCATCTCCCAGACCGCGGCCGAGATCGAGACGGCCGTCAAGGAGGGGATCGCCGACGCCGTGCGCAGCATCGGGGTCCTGGCCGCCCAACTCATGGGCGACGTGCGCCCCGAGACCGCCTCCAAGGTCCGAGAGCTCCTCGACGAGCTCCAGTGAGAAAAACACCCGGTAACAACCCGGTGAGCACCCTTTCCCGGCCTCCGTGGCAGGGGTCACCCTCGCCGACATGGACCTCAAGAGCATCCTGCTGATCGCCGCCGTAGTCCTCGCCGTGATGTTCGCGGTCAAGCGGATCTTCCCCTCGGTCCCCGGGCTCAACGTCATCGCCGGGGCCGTCGGCTGATGCACGAGATCGGTTTCTGGCTGGCCGTCGGGCTGGCCAGCGTGATCTTCATCCTGCTTTTCAAGTTCGTCGCCTCCAAGGTCGGCTGGACCCCGCTCCAGACCCTCGCCGCCGCCGTCTGACCCCGTCGATCCGAAAGAGAGCCCACCAGCCATGCCCGTAGGTACCGGAGCCGAGACGCTCACCCAGATCCCGAGCGTCCCCTACGTCATCGACCCGGCCGCTTTCTTCTCGATGACCGAGAAGCAGACCTACCAGGCCCAGGCCCTTCCCGCCCCGGGACCGGGCAACTTCGTGCCTTGGAACATCCCCCGGGTCGGGGTGATCTCCAAGCTGGTCATCACCTTCGTCGGCACCCTGACCATCTCCACCGCCGCGGTGACCCCGTCCTTCCTCTGGCCCTACGGGCTGTTGTCCTCCTTCGTGCTGGCCGCCAACGGCCAGAACGACCTCTTCCAGGTCTCGGGCCTGGACCTCGACGTGCTGCGCTATGCCCGCTACCCCTACTTCGTCGACCATGTCGACTTCTTCCCCGGGGGCCTGGGCGGGGGGACCTCGATCGCGGTGGGCTCCTACCCGCTCTACATCACCTGGGAGGTGCCGATCGCCATCGATGACACCACCCTGGGCGCCAGCCTGTTCGCCCAGTCCGCCTCCACCAACATCACCGCCACCCTGGCCCAGGAACAGACCGCCAACCTGATCGCCACCGGCGCCGCCGCCGACTGGGCCATCACCGGCAACTTCTTGATGGAGCCGGTGATCTGGGAGATCCCCGTGGATGGCCAGGGCCGGCTCATCCTGCCCGACATCTCCCGCCTGCACACCGTGGTCGGCCTGGATACCAACTTCGCCAACACCGGGGACGTCCCCGCCGCCCTGATCCGCACCGCCGGGCAGATGGAGCGCCTCTTCGTCCGTGCCTACGGTGCCTATCCGGGCACCCCCCTCTCCGCCGCCCCGGGTACGGCCACCACGTCCCTCATCGACCAGATCCGCCTCCAGTACGGGGGCAACCAGAAGCCCCTGCAGTACAACCCGGCCAGCCGGCTCCTCTCGGTCAATAGCCAGTGGTACGGCCAGACCCTGCCGTATGACACGCTCTGCTTCGACCTCATCCGGGAGAACCCGGTGCGTGACGTGCTCTTCTACCAGGGCGTCACCGAGCTGCAGGCCGTGGTCACCGTCGACGCCGCCGTGGTCCCCGGGGTCGGGGCCAAGATCCACACCGTCCAAGAGAGCCTGATCTGAGGCCCTTGCGGTGACCATGACCCTCGCCGACGTCTACGGGGGCGGTGCGGCCCCCCAGCCGGTATCCACCGGCGGGCCCGCCGTGGTCCCCGTCGCCTCTCCCGCCCGCACCACCGGCCGGGGCGGACTGGCCAACGATCCGACCCTGCTCCTGGTCGTCTTCGTCGGCCTGTTCCTGGGCCTGGTCCACTTCTCCGTCGGCCTGGGTCGATGACCGTCAAGCCCGGCTACGCCACCACCGAGTTCTGGGCCACCGTGGCCGGGGTGGTCTCGGCCATCCTCGGCCTGGTGCTGCCCGCCTCCCTGGGGGCGAGCCTGTCGGGGCCGGTCCAGGCCGCCGTGGCCGCCGCCGGGGGCCTGGTCATCGCCGCCTATTCCCACAGCCGGGCCAGTGTGAAAGTCGCCGCCGCTACCGCCGCCACGCCCGCCGTCGCCCCCGCCCCTGCCCCGTCGGCGTCGGGCTCGGTCGTGGTACCCGGTTCCTAAGGGCGCCATGGGCGACCGCCTCACGACCGAATGTGGCACTTACTCCGGCGGCCGTGGCTCTGCTGGCAGGCCCCGGAGGGACACTCTTGGGGGCAAGCCTCGCCTATGCGCTCAACCGGCGCGGCCGCGACGAGGATCAGGCCCACTCGGACCGTCGGGAATGGGAGCGGGGCATCGAGGTCCAGCTGACCGCGCTGGACGACAAGGTCGATGCGCTCCGGGAACGGGCCGCCGAGCACACCGCGCTCCTGCGCTACTTCCTGCCCTGGCCGGATCCGACTGGGCACCGGGCCAGGCCCGCCAGCGTCCCGCCGCGCGGCGGGCCCGGCCCCAACTGAGAACGGAAGAGCGCTAGGTGTGTTCGACAATGTCGCCGCCGTTGCCCTGCTCTTCCTGGCCATCGTGGTCTTCCTCCAGGTCACCAAGGGCACCGTGGGCGCCTGGCTACGGGCCAAGTTCCTCAACCAGTCATGAGCGACGCCAAGCCCTCGGGCTCCGCCTCCGGGCTCCTCATGGTCATCCTGGGCCTCTGGGTCCTCGGCCAGACCATCGTGGGCGGCCTGGTCGGCCGCATCCTCTCGATGAGCTCGTCGACCTCGGCGGGCTCCTCCAAGCCGCCCAGCCAACCCCCGACTTCGGCCAACGCCGCCGCCGGGCCCCAGGGTTCGGCCAGTCCCCCTCTCACCGGGCCCGCCACCGGCGCCCCTCCGGCCAGTTCGGGCCCCGGGGTCTCCGGCGGGGTCTATTACTCCTCGACCCCTCCGACGGGTACATGAGCGCCGTCTCCGAGCTCCACGCCGCCCGGGAGGCCCGCACCACCGCCAGGGACACCGCCCGGGACACCCGGGAGACCAAGGCCCGCCTGCGGGGCAAGGACGCCGATCACCAGCGCGCCTACGAGGCCGGCCGGGCCGGGGAGGACTTCCCCTTCGAGGGCGAGAATGACGAGCTCTACGACTCCTACACCGCCGGCGCCGATGAGGCCGAGGCCGACCGGGAGGCCGCGGGGTCCTCTCCGAGCTCGCCCCGGCGGGCCAGTTCGGGGCGCCGGCCGGCCGTCAAGGCCGCCTCCGCCCTGCGCCGGGTCACCTCCGGCTCCGTGGGCGCGGTGGCCGGGGGCGACCCGAGCCCGCTGGAGCTGCTCGGCTTCGCCATCCTGCTGGCCGGGCTCTACCTGGTCCTCTCCAACGCCGGCGCTGTGGCCAACGTCGTCAACGGCGCCCGCTCGGCCCTGGTCTGGCTGATCGACCCCCACGCCACCATAGGAGGCAAGTCGTGAGCATGTTCTCTCCCCGGGGCGCCCTCGGGGTCATCGGCATCATGTTGGGCCTGATCGCCCTGTACCTGATCCTGGAGAAGGCCGGGGGCGCCTCCCAGCTGCTCTCCACCCTCGCTACGGGGGGCATGGCCATCTTCGGCACCCTCCAGGGCCGCAACGTCTCCGGCGGCGGGGTCCAGGTCTCCGGCGGCCCGGCGTGAGCCTCATCCGGGCCCCCTGGGTCCCGGCCCCCTACATCGCCGGCGCCGGCCCGGATCTCATCCAGTCGGCCCTCGCCCGGGCCTCCCGTCAGATCTCGGTCATCTCCGACGCCGTGCGGGAGCGCCCCAAGCTCGCCAACACCCGCGCCGCCCATGCCGACTTCGAGAATCCCCAGGCCTCCCGCTTCCCCCGCCGCGTCCCCTTGGGCCTGGCCGATGCCGTGGTCGGGGTCCAGACCGACTGGCCCTTCCTGCCCGGCCGCCTCCCCCCGGGCGGACTGCCCCCCGGCGTCATCGCCGGCGCCCCTCCGGCGTCATGACCATGTCCCCGGGCCAGAAGAAACTCCTCACCTACGGGGTGCCCATCGTGGCTGTCCTCGGCCTGATCGCCTTCCTGCGCTCCCGCAACTCCGGCCCGGCCACCTCGGGCACCACCGGCGCCTCGACCACCTCGGCCGTCGACGCCGGCCAGCTGGCCGGCTTCGAGAACTCCGTCCAGGCCCAACTCGCCGCCTTCGCCGGCCAGCTCAGTTCCGCCGGTTCCATCCCCGTCTCGACCCCGACGTCGACCTCGAGCTCCACCTCGACCGGCTCGACCACCGTCTCCTCGGTGAGTTCCCCCTCCGCCCCGGCTCCGTCGAGTTCCCCGGCGCCCTCTACGAGTGCTCCCCTACAGACCTCTCAGCTCGTCCAGGACCAGACCGCGGCGGGGCTCCTCTCCTCGGCCGGCTATTCCACCGTCCCCTACGGCGGGGGTGGCCAGGCCATCGCCTACGCCCCCGGGAGCACCGGAGCCCAGCCCTACAACCCCGACCTGCCCAACTCGAACCCGCTCTACCAGGTCGGCGCCTATGCCTTCCAGGCCAAGTACGGCTACCTCCCCGACGCCAGCACCCCCGCTTCGATGTTCGCCGGGCTGAGCATCGGATGACGACCTCTCCCACGGCCCTGGCCGCCATCATCGGCACCGCCGACCAGTTCGGCGTGGACCCTCTCACTGCCCTGGCCACCGCCCTGGCCGAGTCTGGG
>DAHUYE010000100.1 GCA_027315345.1 Actinomycetota bacterium | reverse complement strand
ATGGTGGCCCAAGGTGTCGTTGACATCCTTGAAGTTGTCCAGGTCCACCAGCATCACGGCCAGGAGGTAATCGGGGCCCAGGCTGGCCAGGGCCTCCTCCGTCTCGGACAGGAACATGGAGCGGTTGGCCAGCTGGGTCAGAGGGTCGTGGCGAGCCTGGAACTCGTTGGCCTCGGCCTGGCTGCGCAGGGCGTCGACCAGGCGGCCGTTCCGGAGGGCCAGGCCGGCGGCCCCGGCCAGGGTGCTGGCCAGCTCGAGGTCCTCATCGTCGAAGCGGACCCCGTCCCCGAGACGATGGCCGACGACGATCACCGCGTCGGGCAGGCCCTCGTGGCCACGGATGGGTGTCACCAGGGCATCGTCAAGGTCGAGGCCGATGGGCGGTTGGGACACAACGGGAGTTGTTGTCCGCCATATCTGAAGCTTCCCCGGGACTCGGGACTGCGGATGCTTGCTGTTCAGATCGACCCGGACCGCAGTGTCGAGCCCCAACAGCCACGAGGCAAGCTGGTCATCCAATCCCGAGGTCTCGGTGACACCGTCAGTAGTGGATGTAGTAGCCGAAACGCCCTCCTCGTCCCTTACGACCAGCTTGGCCCACTCGGCGTTGAGGATGGTGCGAGCTTGTTCCAGCACGGTGACCATGACGGCCCGCCCGGTCCCTACCTCCGAGACATCCCTAGTGAATCGGGACAAGATCCGGAGATTGGCGTACCTCTGACGCAGTTTGTGGTGCACGTGATGGACGGCGGCCGCAATCCCCGCCACTACAGCCAGCATCCAGGTGGCGGCCGGATTGGCCCACAGGACGGTGGCGCACACCATGCCCAGGGTGGTGGTCGTCACCATAAGGATCGGCCCGGCGATGGCCAGCTCAAAGAGCTCAGAGGCCTGGGGTCTGCCAGCGGCTATCCAGATGACGGTCACGACTGCTAGTCGGCTGATCAGCTCCGACCCGGCACACGCTGCCAGGATGGCCAGCCAAACTCTGGCGCTAACGGGCGAGTGAGAGCTGAGACCGGTCGCGTGGCCGATCAATACCGCCACGCCGACCCTCAGGCAGTACTGAGCGGTGTTGAAGGCCAGCTTGATGGGCGGGGCCCGCCTCACAACCCCCAAGGAGATGGCGCTGGCCAGCAGCCGGGCCACCAGCAGCCAGGTGGGGGCACAGAAGAGCAGAGCGGGCACTAGCGCCAGCTCGAACAGGTCGAGGCCGTGAGCCTGCTCTCGGAGCTCGACCCGGAACCGCGCCAGGTCAGCGGCGACGAAGGCGGCAACGAAGGCTTCCCAGGGGATCCCGAGGTCGGCACCCATCGGTCGATGACCAAAGCCGAGGGCAGTGTCCCAGGTCACCACGCACGCCGCAGCGAGGACGACTACCAGTGCCCAGATATACAAATCCCGGGGGACCCTCGACCGCGGAGAGAAGTTCACTATGCCCTCTGAGTCACGAGTAGATAGCCGGATTTAGGCTACCCGAGTAGTCATTCGTCATCATTTCGGTCGAATTTCCCGAGACCCTTTGACTGGCGCGTACCCATATGGATAATTGGTGTTCGCAGCAAACGGATGGTCCGGCTTCAAAAGAGGCATGGCTGTCCTAAGGATTCGGCCAAAGCGGCCGAATGGGCGAAGTGTTCCGTTATCCGACGTTTGGCCCCGTTAGCGGCGGGGCCTCAATGCCGAATTGGAGGTGATCTTCAGATGCGTTTCCTTCGTGGACAGTGGTGCTGAGTCAATACTCTTTTCGTTCTTGGTAGGGAATGGTCTCCCAGGCCTCCAATGCCGGGGGTCCCTGCCGGATTCTTGTTGGTGAAGTAACTTCGGCCGACGCCTCCTCGGGCTTTAGGAGAAATCCTGAGTGCCCTGGAGCGTCGGCCGTTGGTTTTCCTGCGACCGGGAAGGACACGGGGCTGGCTCGAAGCAAAGACGGTCTCTGGGGCCCGGCGCTGGTGGGAGTCTCGGCGGCAACGATTGTGTCCGGCCTGGGTGACGGGGTCGCCCTGGTCGCCCTGCCGCTCTTGGCGGCCACGCTTGATCGGAGCCCGGTGATCGTGGCCCTGGTCATGGTGGCCCAGCGCGCCCCCTGGCTGCTCTCGGTCGTGACCGGCGCAATCGCCGACCGGACCCGTCTCCGGCCCTTCATGGCCGTCGTCGAAAGCTCGCGTATGGTGGTGGTAACACTACTAGGCGTGGCCGTGGTGGTGCACTTTCATCCGCTGGCTGCCATATTCCTGGCGGCGGTCGGGCTGGGCACCTTCGAGAGCGCTTTTTTCGCCGCCACCGGCCGGATGGTCACGGGCATAGTCCGCCTCAGCCAGCTGGGCCGAGCGAACGGATACCTCTTCGCCATGCAGACCGGCTCCGAGCAGGTGGCCGGACAGGCCCTGGGAGGGCTGCTGGCCGCCGTCGCCCTGTCCCTGCCCTTTATCTTCGATGGAGCGACTTTCGGCCTGTCGGCTCTCCTGCTGATCTCCACCGCGCTTAGGCATGACAGTCAAAAAGCCGTCCCAGCGGAGGGGATGCTGGAAGGGATCCGGGGTGGTTTGAGATGGTTCGCCCAGAATGCCGGCCTTCGGGCCGCCTCGCTGTACGTGGCCGTTCTCGCCTTCTGTCAGTCACTGGTTGTGGGAGTGATTGTGCTGTGGGCGTTGCATGTCCTTGACCTGTCCCGGGCCGGCTTTGGACTGCTCATGGGAGCGACCACGGCGGGAATGGTCCTGGGCTCCCTGGTCTCCGGTCGGGGAGTGGACCGCTTCGGGACCGGTCCGGTGCTGGTCATCAGCGGGCTAGTGGCCGCCGCCGCCTATCTCGGGGCCGGAAGTACGGCCGCCGTCACGCTGGCCGGGCTTTGCTTGTTCATCGAACAGGCGGCGGTGGCCGCCGGCAGCGTGGCCAATCAGTCCATGCGCCAGATTCTCATTCCCCGAGAGATGCTCGGCCGGGTGGCCAATGTCACCCGCTCCCTAATCTACGGCGCCATACCTGCCGGGGCACTAGTGGGTGGGGTGCTGGCCTCCGACTTCGGCCTCCGGGTTCCCTTTTTCGTGGCCGGCGGCCTCCAGCTGGGGGTGGTGGCTCTGGTCGGGCCCAGGATGGTGCGCCTACTGGCGGCGGAGCAGCCGGCCTAGTCGCAGGCCGGGCAGCCGGGCTCCTCGCAGCCGCAGAGGAGGGGG
>DAHUYE010000096.1 GCA_027315345.1 Actinomycetota bacterium | reverse complement strand
CCGACCAGCTCGGGGCCTTGGAATGTGAGGACCTGGGCCCTGCCCGACCACCATCGTGGGAGGTCGACCTCGTGGAGCCGCTGCTCCAGGGCCATGCGAGGAGTGGCTTCAGCTGCATTTACTTCGATCTTGATGCGGATCGTGCTCGCCCCGGAGGTGGCCGGCGTGGTGGCCCATGCTTTGACCCCGCGCCGGTTGATCTCCCGGTTGTCGATGGTCATGTCGGAAGCTTCGGCGGCTTCGCGGAGGGCGTCGACCAGCCACCCGACGCCTCCGGGGTCGCCGATCAGCACGTAGTCGAGGGTCCTCGGAGTATCGGCGCGGTCTCGGCAGGTGGAGCTTGTGCAGACAGGTCCCGCCCCGCCACACGAGGCGGTCGGCCGTCCGGGGGTGGTCGGCGATCTCAATCGCCAGGCGGGACAGCAGGAGGTCCTGTTCGACCTGGCGGTCATCGCGCCATGGGCTCCGGCGCCGCCACGCGGCAAGTGCGGCCTGGGGGATCATTCGTCGGGTTCGACGGGGGTGTTGGCCTGGATGTTCCAGCGGGCGTCGACCGGCCCGCGGAAGCCGCCCTTCGGGTGCAGGAGTGTCGGTGCTCCGGCGTCGATGCGCGCCAGGGCACGGAGGCGTTCCCAGGGGCCGGGGGCAGAGACGAGCTCCAGTAGGTACCCGAGGCGTCGGATGGTGGCGGGGCGGCGCCCGGTGGCGGCGATGACCAGTGCTTCAGGGTCGAGCTTCAGTTCGCTCAGGATCGTGGCCACGTTGCCGAGTCCGCCGCCTCGCTCGGAGCGTTCCGCCAGGTCGAGGGCGCAGGTTTCCGGCGTTGCCACGACCACAGGCCCGTTGGGCCCGGTGGCTGTGGTTGTGGCTCTGTCTGCGAAGTGGCTGGTTTGGTAGAAGCGCAACCGGAGCCCTTCGACTTCGCGGGCCCCGATCTTGCGGTCAACCACGACCTGGAAGACCTGGGGTGCCTGGTGGGACGCGCCGTGGTGGGCGGCGGCGCTGAGGTATCCGACGTAGTAGCTGCGGCCGAGATGGGCGCACAGGTCTCCTATGAACCAGTCGGCGGGCACGACGCCCCACCTGCGATATTGAGGCGGAACGAGGACATATAGCCCCCGGACCGGGCTAAAAACGAGGTGCCTCTTGGTGGCGGCAGCAACAGCGTTCCAGGTGCCGCCTCTCGTGGCCCCTGAGCGCTCGACGAGCTCATCGATGCCAACCACGTTTGTGCCTTCGGCGAGGAGTTCGTCCCACAACTCCCGGAACCTAGTCTTCTCCACGAAACTTATTGTATTCATGGGTTTCGAGGAATCTGCTATGGATCGCCCGTTCGGCCCCCAGACCGGCAGGCCGGGACCCAGCAACCAACTCTGCCACGGGGCCAGCAGCCCCCGGCCGGCTCGCAGCTACCCCGGACACCCCGAGCCACCCGGGCCTGAGGCCCGGCCACCGACTTGGCCGCTCGACCCCGGCCAGGGCCAGGCGCCGGTGGGCATAGCCAGGGCCGGGGTTCGGGCGGGGGGGCACGCTCCTCGGCCTTCCCGGCCGGGGCACGACCTGGTTCCCCACCTGGCAATTCGACCTGGCCGCCCACGCCGTGCGGCCCGTCGTGGTGCGCATTCTGGCCGCCTTCGCTGAGACCCTGGGCAAGAAGCCCGACCCGCTGATTGTCGCCTCCTCATACCGCCGCCGAGGCGTGGATTGCGGGCGACCAGACAGGGGTCAGGAGGGTCGTCGAGACTCTGGCCTCCTGCCGGCTCGCTGATGCTCTGTCGGAGAGCCCCGGGACCGTTGATCGGCTGTTGAAACAGGCGCCGCCTTCCTGATCTGGGAAAAGTGAAACCGGCCGGGTCCCCTCGGCCATCGAGTTATACTTTTGGACAGATAAGTGTAACTACAGGGGGATCTAAGTTGTTGACTTATAGTTTCTTGGGCCCGGACCCCGTCGAGAGCCAGATCCGCGATGTGATGGACCGACTGGCCGCTGGAGAGACTCCCGCGGACATCGAGAAAGCCCAGGTCGATGTCAAAGAGGAGCCGGGCCGGCGCGGCCAAGGCGGAGCCATTCAGCCCGGTTCAGCCGAGAACGAGGACGCCGCTCGATATCTGGCCGGGGAGATGACCTGCCTGGCCAACACCCCAGGCGGCGGGGCCATCATCCTCGGGATCGCCGACCAGGGCCAACGCATCGGCACAGAACTGGACCCTGGGTGGCTCCGGCACCGCATCTGGGAACTCACCGAGCACAAGTTGACCATCGACGTCAGCGTGGCTCAGCTCGACGGCACTCGGATCCTGGTTCTGTCCACCCACGAGGCGATCGAGCCCATCCCGTATCAGGCCAAGATCCGCTGGCGGGTCGACGACAACTGCGTCGAGGTCGACCCCACGACCTGGCACACCGGCAAGCTCCAGCGCAGTGGGGTCGATTGGTCGGCCCAACCCTCCGGCCACGCCCTCGCCGACGCCAACCCGGTGGCGCTCGAACTGGCCCGGCGATACCTCAGGGCGGCCGGCGACCCCGCCGCCGACGACCTGGCTGAGGCCAGCGACACGGACCTGGTCCACCGACTGAATCTCGCCACCGGCGACGGGCGGCTCACCAACGCAGGCTCGCTTCTCTTCGTCGCCACCCCTGCGGTCGGGATCGACTACATCCGCCGTGAGCATCCTGGTGGGGACAGCACCGGCCGCCTGGAAGGAACGGGACCACTTCTCGAACAAGTGTGGGCGGTAGACCAGGCCAGCCAGGCCGCCAACAGGGTGGTACACGTCCCCAAGGGTCTCGCCATCGGACAAATTCGGGTCATCCCGGCCCGGGCGTTGCGAGAAGCGATCGTGAACGGGGTCGTTCACCGCGACTGGCTCTCCCCTCAACCAACCACGGTCGAACACATAGGCGATGTCCTCACCGTCACCTCCCCCGGCGGCTTCATCGGCGGGATCGATCCGTCCAACATCATCACCCACCCCGCCGTCCCCCGATATCGCAGCCTGGCCGAGGCCATGGCCGCCTTGCGCCTGGCCGAGCGTGAAGGCATCGGGGTGGACCGGATGGTGGGCGACATGCTGGCCATCGGCCGGCCCGGTCCGGAGATCTCTGTCGTTGCCGGGCCCTATGTCCGGGTCAGCCTTGTCGGCGGAGACCCTGACACTCAGGTAATCGACTTCCTCTCCGATCTGGTTCCGCCCGGGACGGCCGGCGACCTTGATGCCCTGTTGCTCATCGAGGTGCTCTGCCAGAGCGGCTGGGTGGACCTCCAGACCGCCGCTCCCGTCCTGCAACGCACCGCCGGTGAAACGACGGCGGCCATCCAGCGCCTGGCCGGGGCCCACATAGGAGCTGACCCAGTGATCGAATCGGTCAAAGGCGTACCTCCGGATCAGCCTCGCGCTTATCGCCTATCCGCAGCGGCGCGACGGCGGCTGGCTCACCGGGTCGAACACCTCACCGCTGCCGAAGGGCGCAAGGCGATCATCCTGGCCTGGGCTTCGGCTCGCGGCAGGGTGTCGAGCACCGAGGTCGCCGACTTGGTAAACCTAAGCCAACCTTGGGCCGGCACCGTTCTCACCAGCATGGTCGAGGACGGATTACTCGAACAGGGCCGGAACCACAAAGCCGGCCGCGGCTTCTACTACGTGCCGGCGCGCTCGCCTTGAGATCGGCCGACCCGTTCAGCTCCCAGCGCGTCGATCCAGTTCAGGATCCAGAAGACAGCCTCCTCGGGATGCTGGATGTGCTCGCCCCGGAGGTGGCCGGCGTGGTGGCCCATGCTTTGACCCCGCGCCGGTTGATCTCCCGGTTGTCGATGGTCATGTCGGAAGCTTCGGCGGCTTCTCGGAGCGCGTCGACCAGCCACCCGACGCCTCCGGGGTCGCCGATCAGCACGTAGTCGAGGGTCCTCGGAGTATCGGCGCGGTCTCGGCAGGTGGAGCTTGTGCAGACAGGTCCCG
>DAHUYE010000093.1 GCA_027315345.1 Actinomycetota bacterium | reverse complement strand
CCCCCTTCGAACAGACCGAAGAGCAGGGCAACCCGGAGCCGCAGGGCGGCGTCCACGCCCCGCAGGCTCAGCCCCACCGAGGCGGCGAAGTTCGACATCCCCACGGACAACGCCACCAGCAGGAGCTTGAGCACGGTGGTCCTGGCCCTACCCGGGCCGGCTCAAGACGAAGCGAAGCGGGCCCGGCCCGGTCCGTGCTCCAGGAAAGAGGCGACGCCCGTGGCCGCATCCGGCGTCTCGAACACCTCGGCGAAGTTGTCCGCCTCCAGGTCCAGCCCCTCCCCCAGCTCCACCTCGGCGCCCCGGTCGATGGCGGCCTTGGCCAGGGCCATGGCCCGGCGGGGCCCGGCGGCCAGGGTGGCGGCCAGAGCCAGGGCCTCGTCGATGGTTGAACCGGCCGGCACCACCCGGTCGGCCAGGCCGATACGGAGGGCCTCGTCGGCGGCCACCTGGCGGCCGGAGAGGATCAGGTCCTTGGCCCGGGCCGGGCCGACCAGGCGGGTCAGGCGCTGGGTGCCCCCACCGCCCGGGATGATGCCGAGGAGGATCTCGGGCTGGCCGAATCTGGCCGCCTCGGAGGCGACCCGAAGGTCACAGGCCAGGGCCAGTTCACAGCCACCCCCGAGGGCGTAGCCGTCCACGGCGGCCACGGTCGGCACCGGGATGGCCGCCACCGAGTCCAGGGCGGTGCGGAACCGCTCGGCCACCAGGCGGGCCCGGGCCGAGGTGGGCCGGCCCGAGTCGGGATCGATGAACTCGTTGACGTCGGCGCCGGCAGCGAAGATCCGGGGCCCTCCCCAGACCACCACCGCCCCGGGCGGATCCTCGATGAGCTGGGCGGCCGCTTCGGCCAGTTGGCCCAGCAGTTCCGAGGACAGTGCATTCATCTTGGGCCGGTCCAGACGGACGACGGCCACGCCGTCGGCCCGGCGCTCGAGGGTGACGTACGGGTCGGCCATGGGTCAACAATAGGATTCAGCCCCTTGAGGCCCATCCCCGTGGTATTTCATCTCGGGCCGCTCCAGGTCCACACCTACGGAATCGGCCTGGCGCTCACCTTCTGGTTCTCCCTCTGGTACATGCGGCGGCGCTTCGACGCCGTCGGGATTCCCTCCGACTGGCTCAACCGGGCCTTCCTCTGGGTGGTGGCCGCCTCCATCATCGGAGCCCGGGCCGTCCACGTCGTGGCCAATTTCTCCTACTACCGGACCGACCCGGCCGGGATCCTGGCCGTCTGGCACGGGGGGCTGTCCTCCTTCGGCGGCCTGCTGCTGGGGGTGCCCACCGGGATCTGGTTCAAGCGGAAGTACCTGCCCGAGGTGCCCACCCTGGCCGCCCTGGACATCGCCGCCCCGGTGCTGATGGCGGCCTGGGCCATGGGTCGGCTGCTCGGACCGCAGATGATGATCGACGGCGGTGGCCACCCCACCGCCGGCTGGTACGGAATGCGCTACGCCTGCACCATCGGCAAGTTCGGCTGCATGGCCAACGGTGTGACGGTCAGGGAGATACCGGTACCGCTGTTCCAGGCCGCCGAGTGCCTGGCCATCTGGGCCATCCTGCGCTACGTCGAGGAACGCACCGGCCGGAAGCCCACCGGGGTGGTGCTGGCCGCCATGGCCGGCCTGTGGGGCATCGTCCGGTTCACCGATGAGTTCTTCTGGTTGGCCCGGCCCCGCCTCTGGGATGCCGTCGAGGTGACCGCCATCGTCCTGGCCGTGGCCGGCTGGGGCACCGTCGCCTGGCTCCTCCTCCGCCACCAGAAGGAGTCCCGCCAGGGCGGCGGGGACGGGGCCCCCGACGGCACCGTCCGGCCGGAGGCCGGACAGACAACACAGTCGACGCTCAGCGTTGGTGGGCCGGACACCACCACGTAGTCCGCCCGCCGATGGTGGCCCGCCGGAGGGGCGCACCGTCTTTGGGGCAGGCCGCTCCGGGCCGGCGGGCCGGCATCAGGTCCCCGGTGTGGGAGCCGCCCCGGCCCGACAGCTGCTCGAGGGTGGAGATCAGGTGGCGGTGCAGCCGGCGCAGCTCGGCCCCATCGAGGGAGCCGGCCTCGCGCTCAGGGGACAGGCCGGCCCGCCACAACATCTCATCGGCCAGCAGATTGCCGATCCCGGCCACCCGGGACTGGTCGAGCAGCCTGGCCTTGAGGGCCACCCGGGAGCCGCTCAGGGCCGAGCGAAGCTCGGCCAGGGTCAACGCCGCCGCGTCCGGACCCAGCCGGGCCTCCTCCGGTTCGAGGATCACACCTCCCAGCCGGCGGGGGTCGGACATGACCAGGCGGCTCCGGTCGGTGAAGACCAGCCCGAAGCGCTCCCAGGCCGGGTTGGCCCGGCGGGACGAGTAGATCAGCTCCTCGACGCCGGCTACGCCGTCGAGCACCAGCCGGCCGGTCATGCCGAAGCGCAGCCCCAGGCTGGGACCGGCCGCATCCGAGCGGGGCCGGGCGGTGTCGAGGATCAGGAGCTTGCCCTTGCGCCGGGCCGCCGTGAGCTTGAGCCCGGGCAGAGCGGCGTCCAGAACCGCCGCCGTCAGTCCACCCTTGAGGTACCAGGCATCGGGGGCGTCCACCCTGGCGATGCGGCGGCCCAGGGCGCCTTCGGCCAGGCGGCGGTAGGCCTCCACCTCCACCATCTCAGGCACCCGATCGACCCTACCGGTAGTTAGTGTGAGGCCGATGCCCCCCGAAAAACCCCACTGGGCCCACCTGTTCGGCGAGGTGGTCACCTCCGGTCTGTGCACCGGTTGCGCCGCCTGCGTCATCGCCTGCCCCTACGACGTGCTCGAGTACGACGACACCGGGGGCCGCTATAAGCCCTGGCACATCGATGACCTGGGCGGCCGGGAGGACTGCACCCACGGGGAGAAGGGCTGCACGCTCTGCACCCGAGCCTGTCCCCGCTTCCGCAGCTGGGAGACCGAGATCGACACCTATCTCTTCGGCCGGCCCCGGCAGGTGGAAGAGGTGGCCGGGGTGGCCAAGGACGTCCTCCTGGTGAGGGCCACCGATCCCGAGATCCACGAGCGGGGCCAGGACGGCGGGTTGGTCTCGGCCATCCTGCTGTGGTCCCTGGAGCACGAGGTCATCGACGCGGCCCTGGTCTCCTACCTCGAGGGGGACGGTTCGACCTGGAAGGCCAAGCCCGGAGTCGCCCGCACCCGGGAGGACATCCTGGCCGCCTCCGGCAGCCGCTACACCTACTCGGCCAACACCCTGGCCTACGCCGAGGCCATCGACTCCGGCGCCGAAAAGTTGGCCATGGTGGGCATGAGCTGCATGGCCTCCGCTCCGCCCACCATGCAGGCCCGTAAGGCGGGGAAGGTGGCCCGCCGCTTCACCCTGACCATCGGGCTGTTGTGCTCCAAGACCTTTGACGACGCCATCTTCACCGAGCTGTTCGAGGCCAAGTACGGGCTGGCCCGCCAGGACATGGTGAAGATGAATATCAAGGGCGTCTTCCAGATCTGGATGCGCAATGGCGACTACCACGAGATCCCCCTCAAGGAGTGCCACGCCTGGACGCGGGAGGGCTGCAAGTCCTGTCCCGACTTTGCCGCCGAGCACGCCGACATCTCCACCGGCGGCATCGGGGCCTTCAACGACTGGACCTTGACGGTGGTGCGCACCGACCGGGGCCGGGAGGTGATGGACGGGATGCTGGCCGACGGGGTCATCGAGACCCGCCCGGCCGATGAGGACCCCGGAGCCGTGGCCCTCATGCACCGCCTGGCCCGGGTCAGCCGCAACCGCTGGCCGGAGACGGCCGTGCCCGAACCCAGGATGATGCCGTCCAAACCGACGCCGGTCGGCTGAGCTCCGGCTCCTAGAGCCCGCTAGGGCCCGCCGTCACAAGCAGAGTTCCCGGGCCCGGGAGAAGACGGCGTCGATCATCTCTTCGGTCAGGGTCCCGGTGAAGGTGTTCTGTTGGCTGGGGTGGTAGCAGCCGATCAGGACCTGCCCGCCGGCCAGACGGTGCTCTACCCCGTGGCCGAAACGGGGTTTGGGCCGCAGGCCGAGGACCCGGCAGACGGCGTCATGGCCGAAGTGGCCCAGGGCCACGATGACCCGCCGGGAACCCAGCCGGGCCAGCTCGCGCTCCAGGTAGGGCTGGCAGGTGTCCCGCTCGGCCGGGGTGGGTTTGTTGGCCGGTGGGGCGCAGCGGACGGCGGCGGTGATGTAGGCGCCGGTCAGGACCAGGCCGTCATCGGCCGACACGCTGGTGGGCTGGTTGGCGAAGCCGGTGCGCCACAGCGATGCGAACAGCCAGTCCCCCGAACGGTCCCCGGTGAACATGCGTCCGGTCCGGTTGGCGCCGTGGGCGGCCGGAGCCAGCCCGACTATGACCACCCCGGCGTCGGGGTCCCCGAATCCCGGCACCGGCCGGCCCCAGTAGCTCTGACCCACGAAGGCCGCCCGCTTCTCCCGGGCCACCTGTTCCCGCCAGGCCACCAGCCGGGGACAGGCCCGGCAGGCCACCACCTCCCGGTTGAGGGCGGCCAGCGAGTCACGACCGGCCACGAAGGGAGGTTAGGTTGCCTGCAGATGCCTACCCGCCGCCCCAAGCCTCCTCCGGCCACCGTCATACTGCTGGTGCGCCACGGCCAGACCCCCACTACCGGCTCGGTGCTCCCGGGACGGGCCAAGGGTCTGCACCTCTCCGAGGTCGGCCGGGCCCAGGCCGAGGCGGCCGCCGAGCGGCTGGCCGCCCTGGGCGCCGTCGACGCCATCTACGCCAGCCCCCTGGAGCGGGCCCGGGAGACGGCGGCGCCCATCGCCAAGCGGTTCGGGCACAAGGTGGTCATCGAGCGGGGACTGCTGGAGTGCGACTTCGGGGATTGGACCGGGGGCGCCCTCAAGGAGCTGTACAAGAAGCCGGAGTGGCACACCGTCCAGCGCTGGCCCAGCGGGTTCCGATTCCCCCAGGGTGAGTCCTTCAGCGAGATGCAGACCCGCATGACCGACGCCCTGCGCCGGCTGTGTGCCGCCCACCCCGGCCGGCGGGTGGTCTGCGTCTCCCACGCCGATCCCATCAAGGCGGCCGTGGCCGATGCCCTCGGCACCCATCTGGATCTGTTCCAGCGCATCGTCATCAGCCCCTGTTCCATCACGGCCATCCAGTACTCCGAGGGCGGCCCGGCCGTGCTGACCGTCAACTCGGTGGGCGCCCTCCAGGAACTGAAGCCCTCATGAGTGAGTCCTTCGACCTGGGCCCCCTGGACAGCATCACGGTGGGCACGGTCGGTGAGCCCGGCCGGCGGGTATTCCTCCTCCAGGCCCGCCGGGGCACCGACCTGGTCACCCTCAAGGTGGAGAAGGGCCAGGTGGCCGCCCTGGCCCAGTACCTGGCCGAGGTGATCGAAGCGGCCGGCCATCCCGGCGCCCTGCCCACCGAGTTGGACCTGATCCCTCCATACGAGCCGAGTTGGGCGGTCGGGACCCTGGGCGTCAGCTACGACCAAGACGCCGGCCTGGTCATCATCGTGGCCGAGGAACTGGTGGCCGAGGACGAGACCGGGGCCGTCGCCCGCCTGGAGGCGTCCCTGGAACAGGTGGCCGCCCTGGCCATCCACGGCGTCCGCCTGGTCGAGTCCGGGCGGCCCCCCTGCCCACTGTGCGGCTATCCCCTCAATCCGGACGGGCACGACTGTCCCCGGACCAACGGACACCGGCCCCCGGCCCTGTGAGCGACCAGCCGCCTGATGGCCCGGCGGCGCCCACCCCGACGGTGGCCGAAGGCACGGCCGCCCTGGCCCCGGTTCCCGAGTACCTGGAGCTCCTGAGCACCGGGGAGATCGAGGTGGAGGGGCGGATGCCCTGGAGTTCCAACGGCACCTTCCTGGTCTCCGTCAGCCGGGGCGAGGACACCCTCGGCGCCATCTACAAGCCCGGCCGGGGTGAACGACCGCTGTGGGACTTCCCGGGCGGGCTGTTCCGCCGGGAGGTGGCCGCCTTCGAGCTGTCCCGCCTTCTGGGCTGGGGACTGGTCCCCGAGACCGTCCTGCGCCATGACGGGCCGTTCGGGAGCGGATCGTTGCAACGCTTCATCGACGCCGACTTCGCCGAGCACTACTTCACCTTGATGGAGCACCCTGTCCACCACGCCCGCCTCCGGGAGATGGCCACCTTGGATCTGCTCCTCAACAACGCCGACCGCAAGGGCGGCCACTGCCTCTACGGGGAGTGCCGGATCTGGGGCATCGACAACGGCCTGTCCTTCCATGACGAGCCCAAGCTGCGCACCGTCATCTGGGAATTCGCCGGGGAGGAGGTGCCCGCATACCTGCTCGCCTACATCGAAGACGTGGCCACCGCCATCCCGCCCGGCCTGGCCGGCCTGCTCGAGGACTACGAGATCGAAGCCCTCATGGGCCGGGCCCGGCTCATCCTGGAGCGGCCCTATTTCCCCTCACCGCATCCCGACCGCCGGCCCTACCCCTGGCCACTGGTCTGACGGCTGACGTGGACACCGACTCAGGCCGTGCACGCCGCCCGGGGTTGGGCCCCCGGGCACAGCGACGGGCGTGGTCCGCAGGACCCGGGTGCCCGCCGCCATAGGCATCAGATCGGGCCGAGCACCCGGTCGGTGTAGGCGTTGGCGAAGCGGCCGTCGGGATCGACCCGGCGGCGGGCGGCCTGGAACTCGTCCCACTTCGGGTAGCGGGGGGCGAGAGTGGCGGCGGTCTGATAGTGGAGCTTGCCCCAGTGGGGCCGGCCCTCCAAGGCGGCGAAGATGGCCTCGGCGCCCCGGAAGTACTGGTCATACGGCATGCCCCGGTACATGTGGATGGCGATGTAGCAGCTCTGGCGGCCGTAGGAGGTGGACAGCGGGATGTCGTCGGGAGCGGCCACCCTCACCTCCACCGGGAAGCTGACCATCAGGCCGGCATCCTCGATGAACTGGCGCAACCGGTTGAGGGCGGTGGCCAGGTGCTCCCGGGGCAGGCTGTATTCCATCTCGCAGAAGCGCACCATCCGGGGGGAGGTGAAGACCTTGTCACTGCGGGCCACGTAGCGGCGGGTGCCGGTGGAGGGAACGGCGGTAGCCAGCCGGGGTATCCAGTGGGGCCGCATCCGGCCCACCCGGCAGACGGCGCCGAAGGCCACGTTCTCCAAAAAGACCTGCTCGTACCACTCCCGGGCCCGGCTCCGGCCGCCGACGGGCTCATCGGTGCGGTTGTTGGACTTGGTCAGGGCCCAGCCGGTGTGGGGCACCCAGTAGAACTCGAAGTGGTCATTGCCTTCCACCAGTTCATCGATACCGGCCAGGACGTCATCGACCCGCATGGCCTTCTCCTCCGCCTTCAGGCGGAAGGCGGGAACGCACTGCAGGGTGACGCTGGAGAGGATGCCCATCGCCCCCAGCCCCAACCGGGCGGCGGCGAAAATCTCCGGTTCCTCCTCCGCCGACGCCGACACCACCGATCCGTCCCCGCTGACCAGTTCCAGGGCGGAGACCTGGTGGGCCAGGCCGCACAGCTTGGCCCCGGTGCCATGGGTGCCGGTGGAGATGGCCCCGGAGATGGACTGGTAGCCGATGTCACCCAGGTTCGGCATGGCCAGGCCGGCGCCGGCCAGGGCCTCGGACAGGGCGGCGATGGTCACCCCGGACTGGACGGTGACCTGCATGCGCTCCCGGTCGATATCGACGATCCGGTCGTAGCCGTCCAGGCGGACCTGGACGCCCGATGTGCAGGCCACGTCGGTGAAGCTGTGGCCCGAGCCCACCGCCTTGACCACCTGGCCCCCGGCGGCGGCCGCCTTCACCGCCGCCGTCAGCTGGCCCAGGGTGGTGGGACGGCTGATCTCCTCCGGGGCGCAGCGCTGGTTACCGCCCCAGTTGGTCCAATAGCCGGCCGGCTGGCGGCGCCGGACGGACGGGGCCGGGCCGGCCACCGGCTCGGCTACTTCTTCGCCTTGATGGCGTCGATCAGCTTGGGCAGGACCTTGTGCACATCGCCCACCACACCCAGATCGGCGATGGAGAAGATGGGGGCCTCGGCGTCCTTGTTGATGGCGATGATGTTCTTGGCGCCCTTCATGCCGACCATGTGCTGGGTGGCGCCGGATATGCCACAGGCGATGTAGACGGTCGGCTTGACCGTCTTGCCCGTCTGGCCCACCTGGTGCGAATAGGGCACCCAGCCGGCGTCGACGATGGCGCGGGAGGCGCCGGCGGCGCCGTTGAGCAGCTTGGCCAGCTCCTCGATCATGGCGTAGTTCTCGGCGGCGCCGAGGCCGCGGCCTCCACTCACCACTACCGGGGCCTCGTCCAGGCTCGGGCCCTCCCGCTCCTCGACGTGGCGGGCGATGAGCTTGGCCCCGGCGGTCGCTCCGGCCTCGCCCGCGCTCAGCTGGGCCACCTCGGCCGGTCCCCCGCCCGACTCCTCGGCGGCGAAGGTCTTGGGCCGCACGATGAACAGACCCGGGCCCTCACCGGTGAAGCGGGCCTTGGCGATCTGGGTGCCGCCGAAGATCCCGTGTTCGGTGACCAGCCCGTCGCCTTCTTTGGCCAGGCCCACGATGTTGGCCAGCACGGGCCGGTCGATCTTGACCGACAGACGCCCGATGATGTCCCGGCACTCATAGCTGGAAGGGGCCAGGATGACGTCGGGCCCCTCACCCCCGCTGATGCGGGCGGCCAGAGCCGAAGAGACGGCGGGGCCGGCCAGCCCCCCGCCCAGGTCCCCGAGCACGAGCAGGCGGGCGGCGCCGTGGGCGCCGGCGGGGCCGGCGGCGGCCTCGGAGGACTCACCCCAGACCACCGCTTCGACCACGGAGCCGAACTGGCGGGCCGCCGTCAACAACTCGAGACCGCCCGAGGACGGCTTGCCCTCGGTGGTGTCGATGAGAACCCAAATCTTGTCCGTTGCCATTTGTCCCTATCTCCTAGATCAGCTTGAGCTGGTCGAGGAAAGCGACCACTCGCTCGTGGGCATCGCCCTCATCGGTTATGACTTCCCCGGCCTTGCGCTCCTCGGCGGCGGTCACATCGACCACCTCCTGACGGGCCCCGGCCGCGCCCACCTGGTCGGCGCTCAGGCCGAGATCGGCCACGGTCAGCTGCTCGACCGGCTTGGAGCGGGCGGCCATGATGCCCTTGAAGGACGGATAGCGGGGCTCGACCACTCCGGCGGTCACCGTGATCAGGGCCGGCAGCGGGCATTCAACCTCGTCGTAGCCGGCTTCGGTCTGGCGGTTGACCTTGACCTTGCCATCGGCCACATCGACCGACTTGGCGAAGGTGACCGAGGGCAGCCCGAGGATCTCGGCCACCTGGACCGGCAGGGTGCCGGTGTAGCCGTCGGTGGACTCGGTGGCGGCCACGATCAGGTCGGGCTCGGCCCGCTTGATGGCGGCGGCCAGGACCTTGGCCGTACCCAGGGCGTCGGTGCCGGCCAGCGAGTCGTCACTGACGAGGATGGCCTTGGCCGCGCCCATGGCCAGGGCCGTGCGCAGGCCGCTGGTCTCCCCGTTGGGAGCCATGGAAACCAGGGTCACCTCGCCCCCGCCGGCCTTCTCGGCCAGCAGCAGGGCCATCTCGACGCCGTAGGCGTCGGAATCATCGAGGATGAGCTTCCCCTCGCGCTTCAGGGTCTTGCTGCCTGGATCGAGCTGTCCCGGCTGGGCCGGGTCGGGGATCTGCTTCACGCAAACGACGACGTTCATGCGGCGCATTCTCATCAAAGATCGACCGCCCAGTCGAACTGCGGGCCTGTACTACCTTGACTCTCTTGCCTGACACGGACGAGGTGACCCTCAGCCTTCCCGCCGGGCCCGAGTTCGTAAGACTGGCCCGGGTCACCGCCACCGGCCTGGCCAGCCGGCTCGGCTTCAGCTGGGACGAGATCGAGGATCTGCGCCTGGCCGTGGACGAGCTCTGCCACGCCGTGATCGGGCCCTCGGGCCGGGACGGGGTCATTCGCCTGCACTACCTGGTCGAGCCCGGCGGCCTCTGCGTCGAGGGCCGGGGCTATTTCGATCCGGGCGGCCCACCGGTGGGTCTCGGGGACCTCGGCCACCAGATCCTGTCCGCCCTGGTCGACGAGCACGACGTGCGCGACGAGGAGGGCCAGCCCGTCGTGTGGTTCAGGAAGAAGGCGGCCACGGCGCAAGGGACCGATGGCGGAGCCTGAGAGCCGGGACGAGCTGCGAGCCCACTTCGAGGAGTTCGCCCGGACCCGCACCGACGCCCTGCGGAACCACCTGGTCAATGCCCATCTGGGCCTGGCCGAGTACCTGGCCCGGCGCTTCGCCAACCGGGGCGAACCCCTGGACGACCTGATCCAGGTGGCCTCCATCGGCCTGGTCAAGGCCGTGGACCGCTTCGATCCCGAGCGGCCGGTGGAGTTCTCCACCTACGCCACCCACACCATCGTGGGCGAGCTCAAGCGCCACTTCCGGGATAAGGGCTGGGCCGTCCGGGCCCCCCGCCGCCTCCAGGAGTTGTACCTGCGCCTGGGCCAGGTGGTGGCCGAGCTGTCCCAGGAACTGGGCCGTTCGCCGACCGTGGCCGAGCTGGCCGCCGAGATGCAGGCCTCGGAGGAGGAGGTGCTCGAGGCCATGGAGGCGGGCCAGGCCTACCGCTTCGCCTCCCTGGACGCCCCGGCCCCGGGCCCGGACGATGAGGGCTCCTCCACCCTGGGCAGCCAGCTGGGGGAGGACGATCTGACCATGGCGGCGGCCGAGGACAGGGCGGCCCTTTCGCCGTTGCTGGAGGCGCTGCCCCCGCGCGAGCAGCGGATCCTGTTCCTGCGCTTCTTCCAGGGCCTGACCCAGTCCGAGATCGCCACCCAGCTCGGGATCAGCCAGATGCACGTTTCGCGTCTGCTGGCCCGGTCGCTCAGCCAGTTGCGGGCGGTGGCCGCCGAGAAGTGACGGCCTAGGTGCGGGTGTCGCTGATCGTCAACGTGTCGGCGTCGGCGGTCACCCCCCGGGTCAGGGTGGTCATCGCCCAGAGCCTGGCCGCCGAGCACGACCTGGAGGTGCTCCAGACCGCCGCCCCCGGCCACGCCACCGAGCTGGCCGCCGAGGCCGCCGCCGACGGCCGAGAGGTAGTGGCCGTGCTGGGCGGGGACGGCACCCTCAACGAGGCCGCCAACGGCCTGGCGGGCACGGCCACCACCCTGGCCGTCCTGCCCGGGGGCTCGACCAACGTCATGGCCCGGACCCTGGGCGTGAAGCCCGACCCGGTGGACGCCACCATGCAGCTCATCGACACCCTCCGGGACCCGCAGGCGGCCTGGCGGCGGCGGGTGGGCCTGGGATCGGTCAACGGGCGCTATTTCCTGTTCCACGCCAGCGTCGGCTTCGACGCCGCCATCGTCGACCGGGTGGAGAGGCGCTCGGGGCTCAAGCGCTACGCCAGCCACCCGGTCTTCTTCCTGGCCGCCCTCAGCACGTGGTTCCGCCACTACGACCGCAGGTCGCCCCGGTTCCGGGTCAAGGCCTCGGCCGGGGACGTGGAGGACGCCTACATGGCCGTCTTCCTCAACAGCAACCCCTACACCTACTTCGGCAACCGTCCCCTCAACCTGGCCCCGGGGACCGACCTGGCCGGAAATGCCCTGTCGGCGGTGGTATTCCGCACCCTGGCCCTGCGCTCCCTGTTCAACGTGGCCGGCCGGGCCATGGCCTCGGGCCGGCGGGTGGCCCGCCATCCCCGCATCACCACCCTCCCGGACCAGGCCGGCTTCCTGGTGGAGGGCCGGGCCGGGCCGGTCCCCCACCAGTGCGACGGGGAGTACCTGGGCGAAGCCGACCACATCGACATCGCCCACCACCCCGGGGTGCTCAGTCTGCTGACGCCCCTGGGCCCGCCCCCGCCCGGCCCAAGGCGGAGCCGATGGCTCCGACGGCGTCGGTGATGATGGCGTCCACCCCGATCCCGGCCAGGCGCCGAGCCTCCTCCGGGTCGTTGACTGTCCAGGTGTTGACGGCCAGGCCCTGTGAGTGGGCGGCGGCCACCAGCTCGGCCGTGACCGCCCGGTGGTGGGGGTGCAGGGCGGACCAGCCCCGCTCCACGGCCCGGGCCAAGGCCTTGTCCTGGTCGTAGCCGGCCGTGGTCAGGAACCCGGTGGCCCGAGCGGGGTCCACTGAGAGCACTGCGTCAAGAGCGGCGGCGGTGAACGAGGAGATGATCACCGAGTCCTGGCCCGCCCGTTCCCTCAACAGGGCCGCCACCTGCCTGGCCGTGAGCTCCTCGGGGTCGTAACCCGGCTCGGTGGGCAGGTTCTTGATCTCCAGGTTGAGGTGCGAGCCCACCAGGGCGTCGAGGACCGCCTCCAGCCGCGGCACCCGGCCCGGGAGTTGGGCCACCGTCAACCCCACCACCGGCCCGGCCCCCTCGATGACCGGATCGTGATGCAGGACCAGGGCGCCGTCGGCGGTCCGGCGCACATCGCACTCGATCCCGTCGGCCCCGGCCCGGATGGCTTCCATCAGCCCGGCCAGGGTGTTCTCCTCCGGGCCCACGCCCATGCCCCGGTGGCCGAGAAGTGTCGGGCCAGAAAAGTTTGCCCCATCAAAGCCTTGCTTTTCCAAGGCCTTCATCTTATGATCCCAGCACTTCACGCCCTGGGCTCGTCGTAGTCGGGCGGGATGCATGTGAACAAATTCACTAGGCCCTCAGCCTGGACAGCCGAGGAGGCAAACCCGTGGCCCTCACCTGGAGCCGCACCATCGACTGGGACATCGAGAGCTGGCGGGGACTGGCGTCGTGCCGCGACACCGACCCCGACCTGTTCTTCCCGGTCGGCACCACCGGTACGGCCATCGACCAGATCGAGGCGGCCAAGCTGGTCTGCCAGACCTGCCCGGCCAAGGAGCCCTGCCTCGAGTTCGCCCTGGCCACCCATCAGGAGTGCGGGGTCTGGGGCGGCACCAGCGAGGAGGAGCGCCGCAAGATGCGCAAGTCCTGGCTGGCCCGCCAGCGCGCCGCCTCCTAGGGAGACGGGTAGCCCGCCAACGAGCCGACTGGGGCCGGGGTCCCCGTCGGCACCGCCATGAGCCGTCAGGCGAAGAGCCATGAGCTCAGCCCAGATCTGTAGGGGCGGGTAGGGGGAAGACCAGGGCCACCCGGGTCCCGCCCTCGCTGCCCATCATGATCTGACCCTGAAGCTGGCCGATGACTAGATCCCGCACCAGGGACAGCCCGAGGCTGACGGTGCGGGAGACATCGAAGCCCTCGGGCAGGCCGACACCGTTGTCCCACACCCGGATGCGCAGTTCGGTCCCGTCGTTGTCGAAGTCGACACCGACTTGGCGGCGGTCCCGTTCCTGCCAGGGACCCTCCCCGGTGAAGGCGTGCTCCACGGCGTTCTGGAGCAGCTCGGCCATGACCACGGCCAGGGGGGTGGCCACCTCGGCCGGCACCTCCCCGGCATCCCCTTTGATCTGCACCCGCACCGGGCGGTCGAAGGAGGTGGCCGCCTCTTCGGCCATGTGCACGAGGGAGCGCAGGATCTCCCCGAAGGCGACCTGATCCCCCGGGTCCCGGGAGAGAATCTCATGGACCAGGGCGATGGAACGGATCCGGCGCTCGGCCTCCTCCAGGGCGGTGCGGCCTCCCCCCGGCCCGAGCCGGCGGCCCTGGAGTCGCAGCAGGGACGAGATGGTCTGGAGGTTGTTCTTGACCCGGTGGTGGACCTCCCGGATGGTGGCGTCCTTGGACACCAGCAGGCGGTCACGGCGGCGCAGGTCGGTGACATCGCGCACCAGCACCATGGCCCCGGTCGGCCGGCCGTTCTCGAGGAGAGGGATGGTCTGGACCAGGAGGGAGAGATCGGGACGGCGTTCGACCTCCTCGGTGACGGGCAGGGCCGCTTCCAGAGCCCGCGCCACCGACGTGGCCTCCACCCCCAACTCCTCCAGCCGGGCCCCTTCGAAGTTGGAGGTCACTCCCAGCCGGTGCAGGGCGCTGACGGCGTTGGGACTGGCGTAGACGACGCGCCCCTTATCGTCGACCACGAGCACGCCGTCACCGACCCGGGGGGACTCCCCGGACAGGGAGACCTCCTCCTCGAAGTGGAACGGGAACTCCCCGTTGACGATCATGCGGGCGAAGCGGTCGAAGGTCTCCACGTAGACCCGCTCCAACTCGCCCTGCCGGCGCCCCACGGTCGGGGCCGACTCCCGGGTCATCACGGCCAGGAGGCGGTCCCGGCCCCGCACCGGGATGCACTGGAGCCGGACCCGCTCACCGGTGGCGTGGCTGACTTCCTCCTCCACGATCTGGCCCAGGGCCCAGGACCGTTTGAACACGGGCCGTTCGGCGCCGGGGATGACCCGACCGACCATGTCCTCCCGGTACAGGGTCGGGTTGGTGCTGGGCCGCACCTGGCCCACGGCGTGGAAGTCGACCGGGTTACCCGCATCGTCCGGCACCAGCAGCAGGAGATCGGCGAAGCAAAGGTCGGCCAGCATCCCCCAGCTGGCCATCAGGGCCCTGACGTGGTCCGATTCATCAGGGGACATCCAGGCCGGCAGGGTGGCGTCGGCCATCACAGGGTCACCTTCCGCCGGCGGCGCCGGTCGAAGCCGGCCAGCGAGTCATAGCCGGCCCGCTCCACCAACCGGCGCAGATCGGCACTGCGGTGCGCGACCCGGCCGGGGCCGTGGCTGTCCGAGGCGGTGGTGACGGGGACGCCGGCGGCGTGGAAGAGATCCAGCAGGGTCGGCGACGGATAGGCCTCCTGGGCCGGCTTGCGCCACCCGGCCGAGGACACTTCGGCAGCCATCCCGTTGGCGGCGGCGGCCTCGGCCATCCGGGCCTCGAGATCCAGCCGCAGCCCGGGGTCGGGGCGGTGGCCGGCCACCTTGGCCAGATCGGGATGGGCGAGCACATCGCAGACCCCGGTGCCGGCCAGATCCTCCAGGGCCTCGGTGTAGGCCCCCCAGGCCGCATCCACTCCCCGCCGGCCCCACTCGGCCATGGAGGTCGGGTCTTCGACGTAGTCGAGCATCCAGATGTCCAGCCAGTGCACCGATCCGAGGAGCACGTCGAAGGGGTACCCGTCCAGGAGCCGCCCCACGGCATCCATCCGGCCCGGGTAATGGTCCACCTCCAGGCCCAGCCGGATGGGCAGGCCGGCCGCCTTGGCCTCTTCCACCACGGCCACATAAATGTCCAGATCGGCTCGGCAGTGGTCGTCCCAGTACGGCCCGATTACGGCGGCCAGGGCCGGGTCGGCCCCTTCCTCGGCCCAGAAGTCGCCCACCGCCTCTCGGGCCGCGCGGAAGCGGTAGAGGTGCTCGGTCAGGGCGATCTCGGCCACTCCCTCGGCGGCGGCGGCCTCGCAGTAGCCGGCCAACTCCTCCACGGTGGGGGTGGCGTCTGGGTCCCCGTGGGGCCAGAGGTGGACGTGGTAGTCGATCATGGTCTCACCGCCTCGGACGCCTCAGGGCCGGAACCGGCGCCGGGCAGTGGCCATCAGGACCAGATGTGCTCAGCCAGGCGGAGCAGGCCGGACAGATCGGTGATGTCGGTGTCGAAGAAGGGAATGGTGGCCACCACATCGGGGCGGGCGGAAAGCTCGGCCCGCTGTTCGGCCTCCCGCTGGGCCACCACCTGGAAGTTGAGGAAGGACGAGGAGATCTCGGCCAGGACCCGCTCCAGCTGCTCGGGCGGCCCGACCTTGGCGCCCAGCTGGACGGCCAGATCACCGGCGGACTTCTCCATGGTGCCGGCCACCACCGAGGCGCCCTCGTCCAGCAGATAGTCAGGCAGGACCCGGTTGAGGATGACCGCCCCCAGATGGAGCTTTCGCTCGGTCAGGGCCTCGATGAAGAACTCGGCCTCGGTCAGCGGGGAAGCCTCCAGCGTGCTCACCACCATGAAGGTGGTGCGGCGGTCCTGAAGCAGCCGGGACACGCTGCGGGCCCGCTCCACGAAGCCGTCGTACATGCTCTGGAAGAGTATGAAGAACTCGGCGATGTCCTGGAGGAACTGGGTGCCCAGGATGCGGTCGGCCACCTGGTAGAAGGGCTTGGAGGCGAAGTTGACCAGCCGGGAACGGTAGGGGGCGATCAGCCAGCGCAACAGCCGGCTGGAGAAGAAGTCCCCCATGCGCTGGGGCGCCTCCAGGAAGTCGATGGCGTTGCGGGTCGGCGGGGTGTCCACCACGATCAGGTCGTAGCTGCCCTCGGAATGGAGTTCGTACAGCCGCTCCATGGCGATGTAGTCGTGGCTCTGGACGAAGCGGCCGGAGATGTTCTGGTACAGCGGGTTGGCCAGGATCTGATCGATGGTGGACTGATCCGGACCGTGGGCCCGGACCAGGTCGTCCCAGGACTGCTTGGTATCGAGCATGGCCGCCCACAGCTGGCCCCGGGGCTTGACCCCGGCCTCGGCGAAGGCGGAGGCCGGGACCTGGCTCTCGGTGTTCCCGATCCCGGACAGACCCAGGGCGTCGGCCAGGCGGCGGGCCGGATCCACGGTGACCACCAGCACCTTGCCCCCGTGCTTGACGGCGGCCATGGCGGCGGCGGCGGCGGCCGTGGTCGTCTTGCCCACCCCGCCGGAACCGCAGCAGATGACGATCTCCTTGGCCGCCAGCAGCTGGTCCAGGCTGGCGGAGGCGACCGGGGCGGGGTGGGGGCTCACAGACCCAGCTCCGCGCCCAGGGCCTCGGCCACCTGGCGGATCGCCCGCAGCCCATGGGCCCGGGCGAAGAGGTAGGGCAGATACAGCAGCGGCACGGACGGATCGATGCCGGCCCGCAGCCGTTCGAGATGTCCGGTGCGGGTCCGGCGCATGGTCACGGCCAGCCGGGCGGCGGCCAGGATCGGTCCGGGGGAACCTCCGGCCATCTCCTCCAGCCGGTCGGCCACCGCCGGTTCGCACAGCCGGTCGAAGATCTCCTCTTCAGTGGTGGTGAACAACTCGGGCAGCACCCGGTTGACGATGATGGACGCCAGGTCGACGGTTGTCTCCTTGGCCACCCGGGCGGCCAGGTCGATGGTCTCCGAGACCGGCATCTCCTCCGGGGTGGCCACTATGCACAGCCCGGTGAGGGCCGGATCCGAGAGGATGTCGAGCATCCAGCCGGTCTGCTGGCGGACCAGGCCGACCTGGACCAGTTCGTTGATGCCCTGGGGCGCCGACAGCTGGCCCACGATGTGGCCGGTGGCGCTGGCGTCGGCCACCACCAGGTCGTAGTGGCCCTCTCTCACCTCCCAGCACAGCTTGCCCACCGTCAGTATCTCCTTGACCCCGGGGGCGGCCGTGGCCACGAAATCGAAGGCCTTGGCCAGCGGGCCGATGCGGCCCGCCACCGGGATGCGCAGGTTGAGCTTGAGGTACTCCCGCAGGGATTCCTCGGTGTTCATCGACATCGCCCACAGCCCGGGCTGGACCTCCCGGGGGGTGAAGCCGGTGGGCGAGCACTCGTAGGAGGTGGCCAGGTCGCCTTTGGGGTCGACCTCGCAGACCAGGGTCCGCTTACCGTGCTGGGAGGCGAGCAGGCCCAGGGCGGCCGCCACCGTGGTCTTGCCCACCCCACCCTTACCGCTGACAAAGATCAGCCGGCGCTCGAGCAAATCGGTCACCGGAGGCGTCGGTCCTGACTGAGGGTGGGAGCGGGCCTCAGGGGGCGCCGAATCCGACCCGTCGGTCCTCCCCCGGGGCGCCGATCTCGATGTAGGCCACCTTGGCCGAGGGCAGCCCGACCTTGCGACCGCGGCGGTCCTCCAGCCAGAGGACTCCGTCCGGCTTGCCCAGGGCCTGGTCGATCGACTTGGAGAGGGCGGCCCGATCGGTGTCGTCGCTCAACTCGACCTCGATCTCCCGAGGCGCCTGGGTGACACCGACGCGAACAACGACCACAGCTGCTCCTTCCGAGGGAAGCCTGCATGGTACGTCCGCCTGACACACCCGCACGCCAGACTGTCGGTGTGAGCTTCTCCCCCTCCGCTCGGGCTCGCACCTGGGCGTCGACCATGGCCGGCCACGCCGCCGGCCCCGCCGGGGGGTCTGACCGGCCCGGCCCGACCGGGGGGATCCGCCTGGCCCACTCCGACTCCCCGGGCCCGGAGGGAGCCCGTCTGGGCCCGCCCCCGGGCGGACCGGGGGGAGCGGGCTGGCCCATCGGCCGCCAGGCCAGGGAGGAGTCCGAAGCGGCCCTCCTGGCCGACGGGGCGACCCGGGCCGAAGGGGCCGGGGACCGGGCCCGTCCCGAGGAGCCCGATCCGCTGCGTACCTGCTTCGAGCGGGACCGGGACCGGATACTGCATTCGACCGCCTTCCGGCGCCTGGCCGGTAAGACCCAGGTTTTCGTGTTCCCCGATGACCATCAGCGCACCCGCCTGACCCACGCCCTGGAGGTGGCCCAGGTGGCCGGGGCGGTGGCCCGGGCCACCGGGCTCAACCAGGCCCTGACCGAGGCCATCGCCCTCGGCCACGACTGCGGCCACGGTCCGGGGGGCCACGCCAGCGAGGACGCCCTGGGACCCTACGTGGAGGGTGGCTTCGACCACGCCGTGTGGGGGGCCGACGCCGTCCTGGTCCCGCTCAACCTCACCGCCCAGGTGCTCGACGGGATCCGGAACCACAGCTGGTCCCGGCCCGCCCCCTCCACCCCCGAGGCCGAAGTGGTGTCGTGGGCCGACCGCTGCGCCTACACCGCCCACGACCTGGAGGACGCCCAGCAGGCCGGCATCGTGACCGTGGACATGCTCCCGGCCGTGGTGGCGGAGCGGGCCGGGCGGACCCGGTCCCGCCAGCTCCGGGCCTTCATAACCGACCTGGTGGAGACCATCACCCGCACCGGAGTGGTCGGAATGTCCGAACCCATGGCCGGGGCCCTGGCCGCCCTGCGGGCCTTCGACTACGAGCACATCTACCTGCGCCCCGCCTCCCAGGCCCAGGCCGCCGCCGTCATCGACGTGTTGAGAGCTCTGGTCGAGCACTACGCGGACCGTCCCCACCTGCTGGCCGAGCCGGCCGGCGCCGCCGGCGGCCGCTCCGAACCCGAGGACCGTGGTCACGGTGGCGACGAGGTGACGGCCGGCAGCCCGGAGGCCATGCACCGGGCGGTGACCTACGTGGGAGGGATGACCGACCGGTTCGCCTTCAGGTCGGCGGTGGCGCTCCTGGACTGGGACCCGGCCAAGCTGCCCAGGGGGGTCGACACCCCCCGCTGAGAGGACAGGACCTCGGCCCGCTCCATCTCCTCCAGCCAGGCCGGAGCGTGACGGCGGGCCCAGGAGCGGCTCACCCGGCCGGTGATGCTGGAGCGCAGCGAATCGACATGGGTCAGGGCGAAGGCGATGTGACCGACCACCACCACGAAGATGGCGGTGGCCAGAAGGTCATGGACGAAGGTCGCTCCGGTGCGCCACGAGTTGGGGAAGGGGGAGAACCACTTCATGACGGAGCCGGTGACCAGCATGACGACGATGGCGCCACCGATGAACGCCGCGTTCAGCTTCTGGCCGGCGTTGAACTTGCCCACCCGGGCCTGAAGTCGACGAGCCGATGAGAACAACCAGTCGAAGTCGTCCTTGGTCCAGCGGTTGAAGCGGGACAGGTCGTCGCGCAGGTTGTGTCCCCACGGTCCGGCCAGGGCCAGCAGCAGAGGAACGGGCAGGGCGACGCCGGCCCACACGTGGATCTCCACCAGCAGGTGGCGACGGCCGAAAATGCCGGCCAGAGAGCCGATATAGAGAGGTATGGCGGTGAGCATGACCACGCCGAACAGCCCGGCATTCACCCAGTGAAGCGCCCGTTCGACCCGATCGAAGCGCTGGAGATCCCCGGTGGGCTCAGCTGACGGGGGCGTCATGCCGGCCGTTCGATGCGCCGATCCAGGCATCCACGTCGTAGCCCTGCTGCTCCCAGTAGCCGGGCTCCACCCCGCTGACCAGGTTGATGGCCCCCAGCCACTTGGCCGACTTGTACCCGTACATGGGGGCCACGTAGAGACGGACCGGACCCCCGTGGGGGGTCGAGACCGGTCCCCCCTCGAAGCCGTAGGCCACCATGACGTCGGGACGGCGGGCCTGGGACAGGGTCAGGCTCGCGGTGTAGGTGCCGTCGAAGGAGTCGAACGCCAACGCCGTCGCCCCCGGAGCCACCCCGGCGGCGTCGAGCAGATGGGAGAGGAGCACCCCCTGCCAGCGCACATTGGGCACCCTCCAGCCGGTGACGCATTGGAAGTCACGGACCAGGGTCGTGCTGGGCATGGCCTTGAGGTCATCGAGGGTGAGGTCGAGAGGCCGGTTCACCATCCCGCCCACCTTGAGCCGGTAGGCGTCAGCGGTCACGCTGGGGAAGCCGTCGGTGACGGTGTAGATGCGGAAGGTGTCCGAGCCGGGGATGAGCGCCGACAGGCCCCCGGAGGCGGACGTCACCGGCTGAAGGACCCGGCCCAGAGCGGACTGCACCTTGGCCCCGGTCAGGATCCCGACCGCGCCCAGGCCGGCCATGCCCAGGAACACCCGCCGTCCGACTGGGGTGCCAGGTCGCATCACTTCAACGGTACGTCGCCGGGGCCCGGGCGGGATGGCGGCGTCCCGGCGGCGGCTTCCTGCCGGCCGGCCGCCGCCCGGGTTCACACCGGAGCGGCGCCGGATCAGTTGACCTTGAGCTCCGAGCGGTAGATGCGGGCCGGGCCCATCGCCTCGATGCGTTCGGCCACGGCGCCGAAGGCGGCCGCCGCCTCCCCCTCCGGATCCGAGACCGTGACCGGGACTCCGGAGTCCCCCCCGGCTCGGACGGCGGGCACCAGGGGGATCTGGCCCAGCAGCGGGACGCTCAGATCATCGGCCAGGGACTGCCCGCCGCCGGAACCGAACAACTCGTAGCGCTTGGCGTCATCCCCGGTGAACCAGGACATGTTCTCGATGACTCCCCGCAACGGCAGCTTGAGCTTCCGGGCCATGAAGGCGGTCTTCTGGGCCACCCGCTGGGCGGCGGCCTGGGGGGTGGTGACCACGAAGAACTCACAGCGGGGCAGGAACTGGGCCATGGACAGGGCGACATCCCCGGTGCCCGGGGGCATGTCGACCAGCAGGTAGTCCGGCTCGCCCCAGGCCACGTCGACCAGGAACTGCTCCAGGGCCTTGTGCAGCATCGGTCCCCGCCACATCACCGGCTGGTCCTCGCCCACGAAGAAGCCGATGGAGACCACGCTGACCCCGTAGGCCTCGGGCGGGATGATCTGCTCCGACTCGACCTCGGGGGCCTCGGTCAGGCCCAGCATGCGGGGAATGGAGTAGCCGTAGACGTCGGCGTCGAGGATCCCGACCCGGTGGCCGCGGGCGGTCAGGCTGATGGCCAGATTGACCGTCACCGAGGACTTGCCCACTCCCCCCTTACCGGAGGAGATGCCGAGTACCCGGGTCCTGGTGCCCGGCGTCATGAACTGGTTGACCCTCCCGGCGGGGCCGGCGGGCTGGTGTGGACTGCTCAAGGGGTTCCCATCCCATTTCGTCCTCGGGGATTTCCCCTACGGGCATAGGTAGAATACCCGGGTGGCCGAGCCCCTGAGCGACGAGGAGTTCACCGCCGCGGTGGCGGCGGTCACCTCCGCCTTCGGGGACCCGACCCGGCGGGACATCTATCTCCACACCCGCTCAGCCGACGGGGTGACGGCCAGCGAGGTGGCCGATCGCTTCGAACTGCATCCCAACGTGGCCCGCCACCACCTGGACAAGCTGGCCGCCGGGGGTTACGTCGACGTGTGCCTGGACCGCCCCGGGGCGGGCGGGGCCGGCCGTCCCTCCAAGCGCTACCGGGCCGCCTCCCGCCAGACCGGCCTGGAGCTCCAGGTCCGCAGCGAGGACCTGATGATCCGCCTGCTGGGCCGGGCCCTGGCCCTGGTGCCGGCCGAGGAGGCCGAGTCCATGGCCGAGGAGGTGGGCGAAGAGTACGGACGGGTTCTGGCCGCCCACATGGCCCCGGGGGACGGACAGCGGTCGCTGCGCTCGGCCCTTCACGCCGTGGCCGACGCTCTGACCGCCCACGGCTTCTCGGCCCGGGCCGAGCCCCGGGCCGGCTCCATCGCCATCGTCTCGGACCTGTGCCCCTTCGGGGACACGGCCGTTCAGAACCCGGTCATCTGCGCCGTGGACCGGGGCATGGTTCGGGGGATGCTGGCCGGCCTGTACGGGGACACGGCGCCGACCACCCAGTCCAGCCGGGCGCAGGGCGCCACCGCCTGCGTCACGGTCATCTGAGCGACACCCGCTCCGCTCGGGGCCGGCGCCACCCATGAGCCGGCACTACCTCGACCACGCCTCCACCAGCCCCCTGCGGCCCGGGGCCCGCCTGGCCATGCTCGAAGCCCTCGATGGCCCGGCCGGAGATCCGTCCCGGGTATACCAGGAGGCCCGGGTGGTCCGGGCCGCCCTGGAGGACGCCCGCCACTCGGTGGCGGACCTGGCCGGAGTGGGCCCGGGCCAGGTCATCTTCACCAGCGGCGCCACCGAGGCCATCAACGCCGCCGTCTGGGGGGTGACCCGGGGCCGGCCCGGGGCCATCCTCTGCGCCGGGGTCGAGCACTCCGCCGTCCGGGAGGCCTCGGCCCGCCTGACCCCGGTGGTGGAGGTGGAGGTGGACAGCCGGGGGCGTATCAGCACCGATGCCGTGCAATCGGCCGGCCGGCGGGCCGTGGATGAATACGGCGCCGTAGCCCTGGTCCACTGCCAGTGGGCCAACCACGAGGTCGGGACCCTCCAGCCGGTGGCGGAGGTGGCCGAGGTTGCCCACGGCCTGGGCGCACTGGTGCACGTCGACGCCGCCGCCGCCTTCGGCCACCACCTCCAGGCGGTGGGCGAGCTGGGGGCCGACCTGGTCTCGGTCAGCTCCCACAAGCTCGGCGGGCCGGCCGGGGCCGGCGCCCTCCTGGTGCGACGGGGCCTGCGCCTCGAGCCGTTCCTGGTCGGCGGCAGCCAGGAGCGGGCCCGTCGGGCCGGGCTGGAGAATTCGGCTGCCCTGGCCGGTTTCGGCGCCGCCGCCGCCCACCTCGGCCGGGACGGGGTGCTGGAGGAAGAGGTGGCCCGGGCCCGGGAGCAGACGGAGCGGGTGGCGGTGCTGAGCCGGTCCCTGCCGGAAGTCGACCGTTACGGGGACCCGGACCGGCGGGTGGCCCACATCTTCTGCATGGGCGTGCGGGGGGTCGAGGCCGAAGCGGTGGTCATCGGCCTGGATCAGGCCGGGGTGGCCGTCCATTCCGGCTCGGCCTGCTCCTCCGAGGTGCTCGAGCCGTCGGCCGTCCTGGCCGCCATGGGCGTGGCCGCCGACCGCTCGGTGCGGGTGTCGGTGGGCTGGTCCACCACCGCCGAGGACATCACCGCCCTGGAGGACGCCCTGCCCGAAGTGGTGCTGCGCCTGCGCCGGCTGGGCCGGGAGGCCTGAGCCTCACGGCCCGGCCGCCAATTCGGCCCGGGCCCGGGCCAGCACCGGCTCGACCGCCTTGGCGTCCCGGGCCGGCGGGTGCAGGGCCAGGTAGGCCTGGAACTCGGTCACGGCCCCGGCCGGATCATGGGCCTCGTCCAGCAGCATCACGCCGAGGAAGTAGCGGGCATCGGGGTACTGCGGGTCGGCCTGCACGGCTGCCTCCTCGGCCAGGATCCCCTGGGTCACCAGCTTCGGGTTGGACTGTTCGTCCCCGGCCTCCCGGAGGAGCCAGCCCGAGTAGGCCAGGGCTTCGGGCTGGTTGGGCTCGACCCGCAGGACAGCCTGGAACAGCTCCAAAGCGGTGAGGTCGTTGCCGCCGGCCATGGCCTGCTGGGCCGCCGACAGCTCCTGGGCCGGAGACAACGGCACACTGCCCGAGACCGTCTGGCCCACCGACCGCGAGCCGGTCGAGCCGTAGACCAGCAGCCCGGCGCCGATCCCGAGGAGCCCCAGCCCGGCCGCCACCACCAGGCCCCGGCGCCCCGCCAGCCGCCGGCGTCGCCCCGGGCGCCCGGTGCGGGCCGGGTCAGCGTCGGGAGCGGTCCCGACCCCCTCCGGGACGGTCCCGGTCGCGGGCGGCCGGGCGATGGCATCGGCGGATTCGAGAACGGGCGCGGCGGCGTCTCCCACCGAACCGACCCCGGCCTGGTCGAGCTCCTGGAGCCGGCGCAACGCCCGCCCGGCCCGGGCCGTGTAGCTCTCGCTGAGAGCGATGAAGTCGGCCTCTTCGATCTCGCCCGCCTCCCGCTCGGCCCGCAGATCCCGAAGGGAGCGGAGCAGGAAGTCCCGCTCCGCCTCCAGCTCGGCGCGCTCGGCCGGGTCGGGGAGGGAGGAACCGGGGGCGACGGCGCTTTCGACCGGCCCGGGCTCGACGGTCACGAGCCGTGCTCCAGGGCCTTCTCCACCAGGGCCCGGTCGACCTCATCGGGGGAGATGGGCGCCACCCGCCACCGCCGCAGGGCCAGCAGGGCCCCGCCCAGACCCAGGACACCGAGGGCCGCCGGCACCAGCCAGACCAGTCCGCTCAGGCCGTGGGTGGAGGGCCGGAGGATGATGTCGGGTCCGTACAGGCCGACCAGATAGGACTCGATCTGGGCCTTGGACCGGCCGCGGGCCAGGTCGGCGCGGATGAGGGAACGGACGGCCAGCGCCGCCAGGGAGTTGGACTCGGCAGCGGTGAGGTCCTCACAGGACGGACAGCGGACCTCGGAGGCGATGGCGGCGGTGCGCTGGCTCAGCGACGCCGGAGAGGAGCGGTGGGTACCGGCCAACCCCGCCCCTACCGCCACCACCAGGGCCAGGAGCAGCCACGGCCCCCAGGCCCGCAGCGCCTTCACTGCCCGGCCCTGAGGGTGCGGGCCATGACCCCGTTGAGATAGGAGATCTCGGCTGCGGTCACCGGCCCCAGCACCTTGGCCACCACCGTGCCGTCCGGGCTGACCAGGTAGGACTCGGGCGGGCCCCTGACCCCGAAGCTGAGGGCGATGGCCCCGTCCGGATCGGCCACGGCCGGCCAGTGGCCGCCCGTCGAAGCCAGGAAGGCGGCCGCCGAGGCAGAGGAATCGTCATAGGTGACACCCAAGAGGTCGATGCGGCGGGACAGGGCGACCAGGTCGGGCGCTTCGACATGACAGGGCCCGCACCAGCTGGCGAAGAAGTTGACCAGCACGAAGTGGCCCCGCATCGAAGCCAGGCTGACGGCGCCGCCGCCCAACCCGGGTCCGGCCACGGCCGGCGCCGGACGGCCCAGCAGGGGGCTGTCGACCTGGTTGACGGCGGCCGGGGGGCGGGTGGCCAGGACCACCACGAAGGCGATCAGCAGGGCCCCGGCCACCAGCGCCCCCACCAGGACGCGGCGGCCCCTCACCGCTCGGCGGAAGCGACCCCGACCAACTCGGCGTCGGTGCCGTCCGGCGGTCGGGGGTCCCTCACGGTTCTGAGCGGATCCGGTTCGGGGGTCGACCGGCGGCGGCGGCGCTCGGGGAGGATGGCCAGGGCGGTCCCCCCCACCACGATCCCCCCACCGACCCACAGCCACATGACCAGAGGCTGCACCACCACTCCGATCACGGCCGGCGCGCCCACCCGGCTGGGGCCGACGTCGATGGTGAGGTACAGATCCTCGTGGGGGCCGGAGACAACGGCCGGCGTTCCCACTCCTTCGGACAGGGTGCTGTACTGGCTGATCTGCGGGCCGACCACCCGTCCGCCATCCACTCGGATGAGGCCTTCGATGGCGGTGCGGTTGGGATAGCTCAGGTTCCGGGAGCCGAGGTAGGTGACGGTGCGCCCGTCGAAGCGGGTGGACTGGCCCACGGCCAGGCGGACCTCACCCCGCTGGCCGTAACCGACGGCCCCGGCAAAGGCCACCGCCACCACGGCCACGCCGATGTGCACGACCATGCCCCCGCTGGACCGGCCGGTCAGTCCCAGCCAACCCCGGGTGCGCAGGTTGAGGTACAGCTGGCGCAGGGCCGAGCCGGCGGCGAAGGCGGCCAGGGTGAAGGTGGCCAGTTCCCCAATCCCCCGCAGCCCGGCCAGGGCGCAGCCCAGCAGGGTCAGGCCGGCCAGCCACGCGGGCCACAGCAGGCGGGAGCGCATCTGGGCGGCGTTGGTCTTGCGCCACGGCAGCACCGCCCCCACCCCCATGAGGAAGAGGAGGCACAGGACGATGGGCAGTCCCATGCGGTCGAAGTAGGGCGCCCCCACCGCCACCACCGACCCGTTGACGGCCTGCTCCAGCAGCGGAAAAACGGTCCCGAGCAGGACGATGAAGGCGAACAGGCCCAGCAGGAAGTTGTTGAGGAGAAAGGCCCCCTCCCGCGACACCGGTGAGTCGATGCTTCCAGGGGCCCGGAGCCGGTCCCCCCTCCAGCCGATGAGGCCGACACCGACGGCCACGACCAGCCCGAAGAACCCGAGGATGATCGGGCCGATGTTGGACTCGGTGAAGGAGTGGACCGACTCCAACACCCCGGAGCGGGTCAGGAAGGTGCCCAGGATGGTCAGGCTGAAGGTGGCTACCAGCAGGGACAGGTTCCAGACCTTGAGCATGCCCCGGCGTTCCTGCACCGCCACCGAATGCAGGTAGGCGGTGGCGCACAACCACGGAATGAAGGCGGCGTTCTCCACCGGGTCCCAGGCCCAGAAGCCGCCCCAGCCCAGGACCTGATAGGACCACCACGCCCCGAGGAACAGTCCCCCGGCCAGACATCCCCACGCCAGCAGGGTCCAGCGCCGGGTCTCGACCAGCCAGGACTCCTCCACCCGCCCGGTCACGAGCATCCCGACCGCGAAGGCGAAGGGGACGGTGAAGCCCACGTATCCGACGTAGAGCAGCGTGGGGTGGAAGGCCACCAGGGCGTTGTCCTGCAGCAGCGGGTTGGGACCGGCTCCGTCCAGGGGTATCGGTCCCACCGTGGCCCGGAAGGGATCGGCGGGCATGAGCATCAGGCCGTAGAAGAACGCCGACACGGTGAAAATGGTGGCCAGGGCCCAGCCCACCACCGGGTCCGCCCATCGGGACCGGAAGCGCACGGCCGTGGCCACCAGATAGGCGCTCAGCACCGCCGCCCACAACAGGATGGAGCCGGCCAGGGCCGACCACATGCCGGTGATGCGATACAGAAGCGGGGTCTCATGGCTGTCGTTCTGGGCCACGTAGGCGATGCTGAAGTCGTGACCGATGAAGGCATGCTCCATGGCCGCCACCGCCACCACCGCTCCCAGCCCGACCAGCCAGGCGTAGCGCCGCCCGTGGCGGACCGGGTCCGACCGGCCGGTCACCAGGCCGAAGATGATGGAGCCGGCGCCGATGAGTGAAGCGCAGAAGGCCAGGATGACCCCGGCGTGGCCGAAGAGGCCGTTCAACCGCCGCTCCCGCCGGTCGACCCAGCGCCGCCGCCCGTCGAGCGACTGCTGCCGCTGGTGCCGTTCTTGCCCACGTAGCTCTTCACCCGCTGAGGATGGGCGGCCACGTAGTCGGCGCTGTGCTTGACCATGATGAGGTCGCTGTCGAAGGTGTTACCGCTGAACGCCCCCTCCAGCACCACCGGGATGCCGGGCCGGAAGAGTTGAGGCGGATACCCGATGTTCGACACCGGGACGGTGACTCCGCGGTTGGAGATGCTGAAGTCGACCGCGCTCCCCACCCGGTGGACGCTGCCGGCCACGACCGTGCCCTCGATGTTGAAGCGGGTGGTGCCCAACTTGGCCTTCATGTGCACGGCCTGGTCGGCGGTGTAGAAGAAGGTGGTCGCTCCCTCCAGTCCCTTGAACAGAAGGAAACCGAGGGCGACCACCACCACGCCGATGAGAGCCCAGGCCCGGCGGCGGGACCGTCGGCGGCGCTCGGAGAGAGGCGGGGTGGGCGGACGCCCCGGCGGCGCCAACAGGGTCGAGGTCACCGATCCGGGCCCGGGCTGGCGTCGGTGTGGAGCAGCCGGTCGAGGCTGCGGCGGCGGCGCAACACCCAGAGGGCGTAGCTGCCCAGGGTCACGAACGTGACGGCATAGCCGGCGGCCACATAGCTCATCGCCCCACCCCGGACGGCACTGCCTCGGCCCATCTCTCGGCCAGGGCGATCTCCATCCCCTCCTCCTCCAGGCGGGACTCGAGCACCGAGTTCTGATAGCGGTGCATCAGCAGCCATCCGTAGAGGAGGGTGAAAGAGACGAAGGACAGCAGGAGGGTCCACGCCATCGAGCCGCTGACGGTGGGCGAGGCCAGGCTGGGACGCAGGACGGTGGCCGGCTGGTGCAAAGTGTTCCACCACACCACCGACATGTGGACGATGGGCACATCGGCGAAGGCCACCAGGCCGGCCACCGCCGACCGGCGGGCCCGGGCCCCGGGATCGACCGTCACCCGGCGCAGAGCCAGATAACCGATGAACAGGGCGAGCAGTAGGGCGGTGGTGGTCAGCCGGGCGTCCCAGGCCCACCAGACGCCCCAGGTCGGCCGGCCCCAGATGGAACCGGTGGCCAGGGTCAGGGCGCAGAACACCACCCCTATCTCGGCCGAGGACACGGCCAGGCGGTCCCAGAACGGGGCCCGGGTCCGGGGCCAGAGGTAGCAGATGCAGGCCAGGGCGGTGACCCCGAAGGCCAGATAGGCCACCCAGGCCACGGAGGGATGGACGTAGAGAAGGCGGACCAGGGTCCCCATCACCCGGTCCGGAGGCGTCACGAACAGCCCGAGGATGGCCGTAAGGGTGAGGCCCACGACAGATCCGATTCCGAGCAGACGCCTCACGATTCCTCCAGCAGGGGCCCAAAGGCCAGTACACCCGCAGCCAGGTACACCACGGCGAAGATCACCAGTATGCGCATCCATCCCCACGCCCCCGGACCGGACTGCAGGGTGATCTCCCACACCTTGCTGGCGGCCAGCAGGACAGGGGCGACGACGGGGAGGAGAAGCAGCGGGAGCAGGGTCTCGCGTACCCCCAGGCCGGCGGCCACGATCCCGTACACGGTCCCGGCCGCGGCCAGTCCGACCGTGGCCAGCACGGCGCTGAGGACCAAGAGCACGATGCCGTGGAGGCTGGCCGAGTAGAGGACGGCTATGCCCCCGGCCAGGAAGAGCTCCAGCACGGCCAGCTGTCCGGCCACCGCCGCCGCCTTGCCCAGGAAGATTCCGGCCGGGTCGAGGCCGGAGAGCCGCAGGCCGTCCCGGAGCCCGTCGGCCGCCTCCAGGGCGAAGCTGCGCTGCACGGTGAGCACCCCGGCGAACAATACGGCCACCCAGTACAAACCGGCCGCCGCCGTCTGGAGCAGATCGTGATTGGCGTCGAGGGTGAAGGCGAAGATGACCAGGACCACCAGGGCGAAGGGGAGGACCTGCTGGGCCCCCACCCGGGACCGGTACTCGACCTTGAGGTCCTTGCCCGCCACCAGGACGGCGTCACGGAACAAGGACGGCCTCCGTGGTGCGGCCGCCGGCCACGGTCACGGTGCGCTGGGCCAGGGCCTCGACCTGGCCGGCCTCGTGCGAGGCGATGATCACGCTGGCCCCGCCGGCCACGGCCGAGGTGACCAGGCCATCGAGGAGGCCCCGGGCGTCGGCGTCGAGACCGGCGTAGGGCTCGTCCAGCAGCCACAGTTCCGGGCGGCGGCCCACCAGCGAGGCGAGGGCGGCCCGGCGGCGCTGGCCGGCCGACAACCGGGACGCCGGGGTGTCGGCCAGCCGTCCGGTCAGCCCGACCATCTCCAGGGCGGCGTCGGCGTCCCGAGCGCTGCCCCCGCCGGCCCGGACGCTGAAGCGCACGTTGTCCCGGACGGACAGATCGTCATACAGCTGGGTGGCGTGACCCAGCATCCCCACCCGGCGCCGGACGCCGCGGCTGTCCAGGCTCAGGTCCTCCCCGAGAACCAGGGCCTGGCCCGAGGCCACCGGGAGAAGCCCGGCGCACAGGCGCAGGAGGCTGGTCTTACCGGCTCCGTTGGCGCCGCGGAGCAGGACCACCTGGCCCGGGGCCACGGTCAGATCGGCGCCGGCCAGGACCGGGAACCGGCCGGCCAGGGCCACGACGTTACGGAGGAGGACGGCTTCGGCCATGGGCGTCGGCCAATGCTACGGGGGCCTGGTCGGGCTGATCCAAGCGCCCGGGGTACCTTCGGAGCTGTGCTGCGGACGACACTGGCGGTGGTCGGGCGGATCTTCCTGGCGGCGGGGACCCTGCTCGGGCTCTTCGTCGCCTACCTGTTGTGGGGCACGGGCGTGTCCGAATCCCACAGCCAGGCGGCTCTGGCCCAGCAGTTCCACGCCCGGGCCCAGGCGGCCAAGACGGCCGGCCCAGCCGCCTACAGCCCGGTATTGCCCGGCTACGCCATCGGCATCATCCAGATCCCCAAGATCGGGCTGGAGAAGTACCTGGTCGAAGGGACGGGCGAGTCCGATCTGCAGAAGGGCCCCGGCCACTACACCGGAACTCCCCTGCCCGGCCAGCCCGGCAACGTGGCCATAGCCGGCCACCGCACCACTTACGGGGCGCCGTTCTACAACCTGGACGCCCTCAAGCCCGGGGACCCCATCCACATCACCATGTTGAGCGGGACGACCTACACCTACGACGTCACCGGCAGCCAGGTCGTGTCCCCCTCCGACGTGGCCGTGGTGGCCCCGACCAAGGACAACCGCCTTACCCTGACCACCTGTAACCCCCGCTTCAGCGCCTCGACCCGTCTCATCGTCTCGGCCCGTCTGGTCGGCGCCGCCACTCCCGCCCCGGTCACCCCGGCCTCGTCCACCCGGACCCAGCTGACCTCCTCCCCCACCAACCTCACGTCCGGCCAGAGCGGGGCCATACCGGAGATCGTGTTGTTCGCGGTGTTGGGGATAGCGGTCTGGCTGGCCTCGTGGGCGGCATCCCGCCGGCTGCGGTGGTGGGCCTGGATGGGTGGCACCCCGGTCTTCCTGGTGGTGCTGTACTTCTTCTTCGAGAACCTGGTCCGCATCCTGCCGGCCAGCGTCTAGGCAGGGTCTAGGCAGGCGGGGTGGCGGGCGCCGCCTCAGGCCCCCTGGAAACGGGGCGGGCGGCGCTCCCGGAAGGCGGTGATCCCCTCTTCCAGATCCGACGAGGACCAGGCCCGCCGCCGGGCCTCCTCCACCCGGGCGTCGTCCGCTCCCATCTCCACCCGGTTGAGGGCCAGCTTGTGACCGGCCAAGGTCAAAGGGGCCAGTTCGGCTATCTCCCCGGCCCAGGCCAGGGCGGCATCAAGGTCCCCGGCCCGCTGGGCGAAGCCGGCCGCCACGGCCTGGTCCCCGTCCATCTGCACTCCTCCCAGGAGCATGGCCCGGGCCACGCCCTGGCCGGCCAGGAGCGACACCCGCCGCACCGTCCAGTGATCGACCATGAGTCCCAGGCGGCCGGCCGGCACCCCGAAGCGGGCCGCCGGAGTGGCCACCCGCAGGTCACAGGACACGGCCAGCTGGACCCCGGCGCCGAGGGCGGGCCCGTCCACGGCAGCTATGCAGACGATGGGCAGGTCGACCAGGGCGTCCAGCACCGATCGCAGGGCCGGGCCGAAGCCGGCATCCCGGACCGTGCCCAGGTCGGCCCCGGCACAGAAGCTGCCCTCCGAGCCGGTCAGCACCACGGCCCGGGCCGGGCGGGCGCCGGCCTGTTCCAGAGCTGCGGCCAGGGCCACGCAGGCGTCGGTGTCGAGGGCGTTGCGCCGGGCCGGCCGGCGGATGCTCACCACCGCCACGGGCAGGCCGGTGGCGGTGTCCCTCCAGTCGAGATCGATCGGATCGGCCACCGGATCAGCGGCCCTGGCGGGCCACCACCTCCAGGTCGGCGTCCACCATCATCCTGACCAGCCCGGGGAAGTCGACGTCGGGCTTCCAGCCCAGGACCTGGCGGGCCCGGGACGGGTCACCCACCAGGAGGTCTACCTCGGCCGGGCGCATGAACCGCTCGTCGAAGACCACGTGTTCCTGGTAGTCGAGGCCGGCGTGGGCGAAGGCCAGCTCACAGAACTCCCGCACCGAGTGGGTCTGGCCGGTGGCCACCACGTAGTCCCCGGGGGTCTCCTGCTGCAGCATCAGCCACATGGCCCGCACGTAGTCGAAGGCGTAGCCCCAGTCCCGCTGCGCATCCAGGTTGCCCATGGCCAGGGTCTTGTCCAGGCCGTGCTTGATGCGGGCCACCCCGTGGGTGATCTTACGGGTGGAGAACTCCAGGCCCCGGCGGGGGGACTCGTGGTTGAACAGGATGCCGGAACTGGCGTGCAGGCCGTAGCTCTCCCGGTAGTTGACGGTGATCCAGTGGCCGTAGACCTTGGCCACCCCGTAGGGGCTGCGGGGATAGAACGGCGTGGACTCCTTCTGCGGTACCTCCAGAACCTTGCCGAACATCTCCGAGGAGCTGGCCTGGTAGAAGCGGATCTCCGGATCGACGATGCGGATGGCGTCGAGGACCCTGGTCACTCCGAGGGCGGTGGTCTCCCCGGTCAGCACAGCCTGGTTCCAGGACGTCTGCACGAAGGACTGGGCGGCCAGGTTGTAGACCTCGTTGGGCCGGTGCTCGCGAAGGATGTTGATCATGGAGACCTCGTCCAGCAGATCACCGGACACCAGGTTGAGATCGTCCTGGATGTGGGCGATCCGCTCGAAGTTCAGGGTGCTGGAACGCCGCAGCATCCCAATGACCTCGTAGCCCTGTTCCAGCAGGAGTTCGGCCAGATAGGAGCCGTCCTGTCCAGTGATTCCGGTGATGAGGGCGCGCTTGGGCATCACCCAGTTGTAGGCGCGTTCGGCCCGCTTGTCTGCTAAGCCACTTGGCAATGCCGGAAAATCTCGGGCGGCGGATCGCCCGCCTGCGCACCGGGTCGGGCTGGACCCAGGCCGACCTGGCCTCCCGCCTGGCCATCTCCCGGGTCTCGGTGTCCCATCTGGAGGCCGGCCTGACCGTACCCGGGGAGCGGACCGTGGCCCTGCTGGCCGGCCTGTTCAAGCTCGAACCCCACGAGCTGGTGGCCGGGACCAATTACCCCCCGGCCAAGGCGGAGCGGCTCCCGGTGGTGGTCTGCCGCTACACCGAGGTGGAGCTGCAACTCCGCCTGCTGGACGCCGACATGGATCGCCTGGGGGCCGTCTTCGACCCCATCCACGCCGGGGAGTGGCACCGGCGCCTGGCCAAGCTGCGCCAGGTGACCTACGACCGGCGGGAGCGGGAGGCGCTGGACGAGGCCATGCGCATCCTGGCGGCCCGGCCTTCCCTCGGCGGCTAGCGCCCCTTCCAGACCGGCCGGTTAGCGGCCCTTCCAGACCGGCCGGCGCTTTTCGTTGAAAGCGGCCATGCCCTCCCGGGCATCCTCGGTCAGAGTGGTCAGGCTGAGCTGGGCGTGCAGATGGCGCAGGGCGGCATCGGCGGGCAGGTCCATGACCGAGTAGAAGCTGTCCCGGCCCATCTTCATCACGATCGGCGACGCCGCCGCCAGCCGGGCGGCCAGCTCGGACACGGCCCCGTCCAGGTCCTCGGCCGGCACCACCCGGTTGAGGAAGCCGATGGACAGGGCCTCGGCGGCGTCGACCCGCCGGCCGGTCATCATCAACTCCAGGGCCCGCTTGGGAGGCATGGAGCGGACCAGCGGAACGGTTATCACGTAGGGCCACAGCCCGACGTTCACCTCCGGGGCGCCGAACTGGGAGTCATCCGAGGCGATGACGAAGTCACAGGCCAGGGCCAGGCCGAAGCCGCCGGCCAGGGCGAAACCCCGCACCCGGGCGATGGTGGGCTTGCCCAGGGACCACAGGTCGGTGAAAAGGGCGGGCAGCTCACCCCGCCCGGCGTGGTCGCCCAGGAAGCCGCCGTCGGCTCCCCCGCTCAAATCCACCCCGGAACAGAAGGCTTTTTCCCCGGCGCCGGTCAGCACCACCACCCGCACCCCGGCGTCGTCCCGGGCCCGGGCCAGCGCCGCCCGCAGTTCCTCGACCACCGCCTGGGTCATGGAGTTGCGTCGCTCGGGACGGTTGATGGTGAGGGTGGCCGTGCCACCCCTGGACTGGTACAGGACCTCGGCCACGGCCGGCGACGCTACCTTCGGCGCCAGTGGGCTTCCGCCGGGTGGCAATGGTCTCCTACCGCCTGGGTGGGTTGGACGGGGTTTCAGTCGAGGCCGAAAAGTGGCGCCGGGCCCTGGAGCAACTGGGCCTGGAGGTGACCACGGTGGCCGGGGCCGGGATTGCCGACGTGCTGGTGGCCAACCTGGGGGCCTGGGACCGGGGAGTGCCCGAAGCGGCGGCGCTGCAGGCGGCCCTGGCCGGCGCCGACCTGGTGGTGGCCGAGAACATCTGCTCCCTGCCCCTCCACCCGGCTGCCTCCGAGGCGGTGGCGGCGGCCATGCGGGGCCGGCCCGGACTCCTCCACCACCATGACCTGGCCTGGCAGCGCCCCGGCCTGGGGGACAGGGTGGCCGACGATCCGGGCTGGGCCCACGTCACCGTAAATGACCTGAGCCGGGTCCAGCTGCAGTCCCGGGGGATTCGGGCCGTCACCGTGCACAACCGTTTCCGGACCGACCCGGCCCCGGGGGACGGCGCCGCCACCCGCCGGGCCCTGGACCTCGACCCGGGCGCCCGCCTGATCCTTCAGCCCACCCGGGCCATACCCCGCAAGAACGTGGCCGGCGGGCTGGCCGCCGCCGAGGCCATGGGGGCCACCTTCTGGCTGACCGGGCCGGCCGAGGAGGGCTACCAGCCCGAGCTCGATCGCCTCTTCGACGCCGCCACGGTGCCGGTGATCCACCGGCCCGCCCCGGTGGACATGGCCGGGGCCTACGCCGCCGCCGACGCCGTGGTGCTGCCGTCCTCCTGGGAGGGATTCGGTAACCCGGCCGTGGAGGCGTCCATCCACCGCCGCCCCGTCCTGGTCGGGCCCTACCCGGTGGCCGAGGAGTTGATGGCGCTGGGCTTCAGATGGTTCCGGGGGGTGGGCGAGCTGGCCGCCTTCGTGGAAGACCCCGACGCCGCCCTACTCGAGCACAACCGGGCCGTGGCCGCCGATCGGCTCGGCCTGGACGATCTGCCCACCATCCTGGCCGGCCTCCTGGACGAGCTGGAAGAACGCCGGACCGGCTGAGTCAGCGGGGGCGCTCGGCCCGGCGCCGGGCGGCCTGGACGGCCAGTAGGGACAGATTGGACATGACCGCGCCGCCCGGACGAATGGGCTCAGGAGGCCGCCGGGTCTGCTTGGCCGGCTTGTTTTTGGGCGGCGCGGTCACGTCCGATGAGTTCGCCGCCGATCGGCCCGGCTCCTGCCCGGCCCCGCCCCGTTGTTACCGTGAGAGCCATGGCCACGGCACCGAGCTCCCGCCTCCCGGCGGCCGAACGGCGCCGGCAGCTGCTCGACGTGTCGGTCGGGCATTTTGCCGAGAAGGGATTCGACGGCACATCCATGTCGGATCTGGCCGAGGCGGCCGGGGTCACCAAACCGGTGCTGTACCAGCACTTTCGCTCCAAGCGGGCCCTTTACGCCGAGTTGCTGGAGGAGGTGAGCCACCTGCTGCTGGAGGAGGTGGAGAAGGCCGTGGCCGCCGCCGATGGGCCCCATCAGCAGGTCCGGGCCGGCTTCACGGCCTACTTCCGCTTCGTGGTCGAGCATCGGTCCGCCTTCCAGTTGCTCTTCGTGGGCGGGTCCCGACACGACCGGGAGCTGACGGCGGCGGTGGACCACCTGGAGGTGGCCATGGCCGAGACCATCGCCCCGCTCATCGAGGCCGGCATCGGCACCCGGCAGCGCCGCCAGCTGGCCCTGGCTCTGGTCGGCATGGCCGAGGCCACCGGCCGCCGGGCCCTCATCGACCCCCAACTGGTCGACCCCGGGGGCATCGAGACCATGGCCAACCGGCTGGCCGAGCTGGCCTGGGCCGGCCTGCGCTCGATCCGCCCGGAGGCGGACCCGGTTTGAGCGACCCGAATCCGCCGGCCGGTCCGGCCGGGGCGACCCGCTTCAGCGCCGGCGCCGGCCGGCACGGATCCTTCGGGGCCTGAGCAGGCCCATGGCGATGGCAACCGAAGCAGGGCTCAGCGGGCGGCGGGTGCTGGTCACCGGGGCGGGCGGATTCATCGGTTCGCACGTGGTCCGGGCCCTGCTGGCCGCCGGCGCCGACGTCTACGCCATGTCATCCTCGGTCTCCTCGGTGATGCCGCCCCGCCTGGCCGACGTCAGCTCCGACCTGCGCCTGGTGGAGGCCAACATCACCGATCGTTCGGCCATGGAGGCCATGGCCCGGACGGTGGAGCCGGAACTGGTGGCCCACCTGGCCGCCTTCACCCACGTGGGCAAGTCCTTCCGGCGAGTGGACGAGAACATCACCACCAACATCCAGGGCACGGTCAACCTGCTCCAGGCCCTGGGCGGGCGCTACCGGCGCTTCCTGTACACCGGCACCAGTGAGATCTACGGGGACACCCCCTCCCCCTTCCGGGAGGACGGTCCGGTCAACCCGGTCTCGCCCTATTCGGTTTCCAAATACGCCGGGGAGCGTTACGCCCTCATGTTCCACCAGGCCTACGGCTGGCCCATCGTCTGCCTCCGTCCCTTCAACGCCTACGGTCCCTGGCAGACCCCGGACCGGGTCATCCCCGAGATCATCCTGACCGCCCTGCGCCGGGGCGAACTGTTGATGACCGATGGCCGCCAGACCCGGGAGTTCAACTACGTCGAGGACCTAGCCGCCGGCTTCGTGGCCGCCCTGGCCGCGCCGCCGGGCAATGAGGGCAGCGTCATCAACCTCGGCTGCGGGCAGGAGGTTTCCATCCGGGACCTCACCCGCCTGGTGTTGGAGTTGATGGGCAACCCCATCGAGGCTCGATTCGGCGCTTTGTCCCACCGGCCCACCGAGATCTGGTCCATGTTCTGTGACAACCGCCGGGCCCGGGAACGACTGGGCTGGGCGCCGGCCCATGATCTGAGCGAGGGGCTGGCCAAGACGGTGGAGTGGTACCGCGCCGAGTGGGAGGCCGGTAACCCCCTGCTGCGCCCGGGGCGGGCGTGACCGGGAGGTCCGAGCCCGGCCTGGACGTGGTGCTGTTGTGCGGGGGCCGGGGCGTACGCGCCTATCCGGACACGGCCGAGATCCCCAAGCCTCTCCTGGAGGTGGGGGGCCGCCCGGTGGTCGAACACGTGATGGACATCTACGCTCGCCAGGGCCACACCCGGTTCCTCCTGGCCGGTGGTTACCGCTACGACCTGCTGGCCGAGCGCTACTCGGTCTCCCCGCCCGGCCGCCGGGTGGAGGTCTTCGACACCGGCCTCGACGCCGATAAGGGCGACCGGCTGCGGGCCGTGGCTCCCCGCTGCGGCGGGGAGCGCTTCCTGGCCAGCTACGCCGACGGGCTGGGTGACGTGGACCTGAGCGAACTCATCCGCTTCCACCAGGAACGCGGGGCGGCCGCCACCGTCACCACCGTCCCGCTACCCAGCCAGTACGGAACCCTGGCGGCCGGAACCGACGGCCGGGTGACCGAGTTCCTGGAGAACCCGGTCCTCACCGATCACTGGATCAACGCCGGCTTCTTCGTGTTCGAGCGGGCGGCCGTGGAGGACTCCAGCGGGGACCTGGAGACCGAGGTGCTGCCTGCCCTGGCCCGCGACGGCCGGCTCTACGCCTTCCGCCACCAGGGTTTCTGGCAGTCGATGGACACCTACAAGGACCGCCAGGACCTCCAGAGTCTGCTGGACTCGGGCCGAGCCCCGTGGTTGGGGCCGGGCGGAGGGGAGGCGGTATGACGGCATCGACGGGACCGGGACCGGGACCGAGCCGTTCCGGAGCTGACCGGGAGGCCGGCAGGTACTGGTAGTCGGGCCGGGCCGCCTGACCCCAGGCCCGCTGCCTACCGGTACTGTCGATCTGTGGCCCGCGCCGAGTCGATAGTCCTGGTCAACACCGGTCACGGAAAGGGCAAGTCGTCAGCCGCCTTCGGCGTTATGGGCCGGGCCTGGGCCCGGGGCTGGAAGGTCGGCGTGGTCCAGTTCATCAAAGGAGGGAACTGG
>DAHUYE010000071.1 GCA_027315345.1 Actinomycetota bacterium | reverse complement strand
CGTTCATCCCCCACCTCCCCAGGAGATCGGCCCTCCATCCCAGGAGGGAACGTATGTTCGCAGTATATCGGAGTGGTGTGACAGGGTGGTGCCAATTACGCCCAGAAACGGGAAGAAATCTCGGGGACGGGCAGGCCGGGCGGGAGGTAGCGGAGGGGGACGGGCGGAGGAGACGGCCAATCTCTGCGCCCACGCCGGCCGGGGTCAGCCTCGGAGTGAGTCGGCCTGGAAGGCGATGGCGGTGTCGTCCATGGACAGGACTACCCGGGGTTGGATGTGGCGGTGGCCGCCGGGGCCGACCTTGACGGCCGTCCCCCAAGCCGTGAATCCGATGGCATGCCCGGCAAAGCGGACCGGTCCCTCCCGGACCTGCACGGCCACTACGCCGGATGCGCCGAGGACGATGGCGGAACTCTGCATGCGCTCCATGGCCGACTCCCGGGCGGCGTAGAGCGCCTCGGTGAAGTTGGTCAGCTCCACGTTCTGGGTCGACTGACGCAGGGCGGTCCCGGCCGATCGGCGCGGGGCGTAGACGAAGCTGGTCCCGAAGGCGATGCCCAGGGGCTCCCAGCCGGCCTGATCCAGGAGGGCGAAGTCCTTTCCGGTCAGGTCGGATACGAAGGGCGGACCGCTCCGGCGCCCGCCGGCGATAGGCCGCACAGCCGTACCCACCAGAGAGATCTCGACGTGGTGGCTGTGGAGCGAGACCTCGACTTCGACCCCGACCACGCCATGGCCGCCCACCTTGGCGCACTCCTCGGCCAGTCGGGCGGCGGCGTTGGCCATGGCTGTCGTTTCACCCTGCACGGCCCAGGTGATCTCACCGGAACCCCAGTTCCACACGCCCATGGGGATCGACACCATGGACACGCCGCAGACCAGCTCCAGCGCCTCCCACCCGACGGAGTGCAGAAGGAGGGCCTCATCGATGCTGAGGTCCGAGGTCGACGCCTGTTCCTGCCGGGAGCTCCGGGACTTCCCGGTCAGAGCTCCGACGGCCTGGCGCATCTCGGCCGCCATGTCGAAGGCGTCCGGGCGACCCAGACCCCCACCGCTCCCGCCGCCCGCCGCTCCAGCCCCGCCGCGCGCCGCTCCAGCGCCGCCGCCCGCCCCCGCGCTCATCCCAGCCTCACGGTCGGGACCGGCGCCGGCAGCGGGTCGAAGTCCTTGAAACGGCGGACCCGGGTGCCCTTGACGACGCAGCTGATGTCCTGGTCGCCTTCGCCGATCTCGCGCTCGTGCACCGACATCAGGACCCCGTGCAGATCGTCGTTGCCCAGCTGGGCCTTGACCCTGTCCCGGGCCAGCCGGCGGGCGGCGGTGTGGGCGCTGGAGAGCTGGGCCACCTCGTCCCCCGGCGTGTAGCCGTAGTTGCCGCCGGCCCCGCCACCGAGTCCCCCACCCGCGAAGCCACCGCCGAACCCGCCACCCCCGCGCCCTCCGGCGATGCCACCCCCGAAGGTCCCCGGATAACCGCCGCCACCGCCGCCGCCGCCACCACCGAAGCCACCCCCGCCGCTCAGGATGCCGCCGAGGCCGAAGCCGCCCATGCCCCCGCCCATGACACCCCGGCCGGACAGCAGGTATTCGGTCATGCAGTAGGCCCAGACCCGCACCGAGATCATGGCGGCCGCCACCGAAACCGGCATCCAGCCCGCCTCGACCAGCTTGGCCAGCCGCTGGCCGGCCAGGTACGTCGTCCAGATGCCCGGCGGAGGCTCGACCCCCTCGACCACCACGGCCGTGCCGGTGATGTGGAACTCGGTCACGCCCAGGTCACCCAGATGCCGGGTGGTGTCGACCACGCCGATGATGCCGTGGGCGCCGGCCTCCTGGGCCTCTTCGATCATCCGGGTGTAGGCGGCGCCGAAGCCCTGGCTCCAGGCCGACTCGATCCAGGTCTGCTCGTAGTTCTGGCCCCAGGAGCGGTGCTCGGCCGACACGAAACCGTGCGGGCAGTTCCAGGTCTCGTAGTACTGCCCCCGCCCTCCCCCCGAGTACGGCGAAGTCCCCCTCATATACGGGGACCCGGCCCCATAGAAGGACCACTGCATGACACAGAAGCCCTGCACGAAGCCGACCGGGCGCAGCCCCATCTGCAGGCAGGCGGCGAAGTCCGGCACGGTCAGTCCCGACGTGAATGTCCCCGACGTCAGCCGCCCGCCGGCCTCCTTGACGACGGCCTCGGGGTCACCCCCGGGCCCGGTCATGTCACTCATCAGTTGTCGAGGGAGATGATGGGCGTCGGGCGAGGCAGGGTGACGTTCTCGGTCGTCTTCACCACCGCCGTGCCCAGGGCCAGGAACTCGATGGTGTGGCTGCCCCACTGGTGGGACTTCTCCTCCAGCCGGACGCCGACGATGCCGCTGGCCCCGAGCTCCTGGGCCTCATCCTGCATCCGGGTCATGGCCAGTTCCCGGGCGTCGTAGAGGGCCTGGGTGAAGTTGGGCAGCTCGACGTTCTGGCCGACCGACCCCAGCGTCTGGGCCAGCCCCCGATGGGCGATGTGGTACACGCAGTTGCCCAGGACCAGGCCCTGGGGCACGTGGCCGGTCTGCATGATCGTCCAGAAGTCCTGTCCGGACAGGTCGCTGGTGAATGGCTTGCCTGCCTTGTTGCGGTAGGACTGGCCGTTCTCGGCCTTGACGGCGGTGCCCATGGCGATGAACTCGGCCGCGTCGCTGCCCCACTCGTAATAGTTGACGTCGAGGCGGACACCGACCACGCCGTCGGCGCCCAACTCATCGGCTTCGGCTTCCATACGGTTCATGGCCAGCTCCCGGGCGTTGTACATGGCCTCGGACAGCTTGGTCAGTTCCTGGGACTGCCCCCAGCGCCGGGTCTGCAGGCCGGTGTGGTAGATCGACGACCCCATCACGAAGCCGAGCGGGTGGAAGCCGACCTCCTTGATGAGGAGGAACTCGTTGACGGACAGGTCGCTGGTGAACAGCCCGCCCTCCAGTTCCTGGAGCCGGTGGGCGGCGTCCTTGGGGAGTTCGGGCGGTTGGGCGGTCATGGCGTGCCTCCTATGACGATGCTTTCCAGCGCCTGACGCGCCGTGGAACTGTGAGCGGCTTCAGCCTGCAGGGCGGCCAGTGTGCGCTTGAGCCATTCCTGGGCGTCGACCTTCTCGGAGCGGATGCGGATGCCGCCCGATGACTTGCCGATGGTGCAGGCCAGGGACGTCCCCTCCACCCGGGCCTCGAAGGTCTCATCGCCCATGGTCATCCGCACGGCGCGGATCTCATCGGACTTCTTGAGCAGGCCGCCTTTGCGTTCCACCATCAGCCGTTCGCCCAGGGCGTCGCTGAGCTGGGCGACCAGGAGCTTGAGGAGGATGCGGACATCGGTCGAGTCCGCCCGCAATGACGCCGCCGCCACGTCCAGGTCGAAACCCGGGCCGAGGTCGGGGGACAGTCCGGGCGACCGGTCCGACAACTCGGGAGACAACTCCGGCGAAATGGGCTCCAGCTCGCTCACTTGTCCGCCGCACCGCCATCTTCGGTGGTGGTGGTGACTTCGGCGTCCTCGGCCTCGCCGGCGCCCAGGGCGCCGGCCGGGGCCATGTCCCCCGAGCCGAGGGACCCGGCCGGGCCGACCTCGGCCTTGAGAGCGGCCAGCTCGCTGTCCACCGAACTGGTGGAGGCGATCTGATCCAGTTCCTTCTGGATGTCATCGGTGCCCCCGCCGACGTCTTCCAGGACTCCGGATTCCAGCAACTCATCCAGGGCGCCGGAGCGGGCCTGGAGGGAGGCGATCTTGTCCTGGGCCCGCTGCAGAGCCTGGCCCGAGTCACCGAAGGACTTGGAGATCCCCGCCACGCTCTCGTTGACCGAACTGACGGCCGTGGCCGCCGAGTACTGCGCCTTCATGGTCTCCTTCTGGGTCCGGAACTGGTTGACCCGGGCCTGGAGGGTCTTGAGGGTCTCGCCCAGCTTGCGCTCCTCGTCCAGGATCTGCTGGTGCTGGGGTTCCATGGCATCGATCTGGTTCTGGGCGGCGGTCTTGCGGCTGAGGGCCTCCCGGGCCAGGTCCTCCCGGTTGGCGGCCACGGCGGCGCGAGCCTGGTCGGTCAGGTGTTCGACGGAGTGCTGGAGCTGGTCTTCCTGGAGCTCGATCCGCTTCCGGGCCGCGGCTATGTCCACCAGGGCCCGGCGGACCTTGGTGATCTGCTCGAGCATCTTCTCGTAGGAGAGATCGAGCATCTCATCGGGCTTCTCGGCGGCGCTGATGGCCTTGTTGGCCTTGGCCTTCATGATGTCCTGAGCTCTGGAGAAAAGTCCCATGGAGTCCTCCCTGGTTGTGTCGGGCCTGGTTGTGTCGGGCCTGTCTCGGGCCTGGTTCTGTCGGGGCGTGGGTCAGCCGGTCGTTGGCATCGGCATCCGTTGCTCGACAGTCTGCCCTTCCGGGACGGACTCCGCGCCGCGGCGGAGCGTGCGTACACTCGGTCCCAGGACTGGCCCCGGAGGGGCCGATGTCTTTAGTCCCCGAAGGGGGCGGTGCGCATGGTGTGGCTGGTCGGGGCGGTACTGGTGGTGCTGGTGGTCTCGGCGTCGGCCAGCGGAGTCCACGCCGGGCCCCACAGCCTGGTCGGCGCCGGGCTGGCCTGGGCCGCCGCCATCGCCTGGTTCGTCATGGCCCTCGGGGTGGGGGGCGGTTCGGGGGTGGCCTGGTGGCTGGCCGGCCTAGCCGCCGGGGTCAGCGCCGTCTCCATCGCCCTGGCCGTACCCGCCCTGCGGGTCCGCCACCTCCCGCCCCCCGAGGACCCCATGCCCGCCCCGGGTGTGCCGGGCCGGGCCGTGACCGCCCTGACCCCGGTGGGAGTCGTGCAGGTGAAGGGCGAGTCCTGGACGGCGGAGTCGGTCAGCGGGACCGTCCCGGCTGGCGCCGAGGTCCGGGTGGTGTCCGCCGACGGGGTCAGGCTGCGGGTCTGGGCCGATATCAGTGAATCCGAGATGAACGAGGTGGAGCGATGACTGAAGTGCTGGCCGCCATCGGCGGCCTGGTGGTGCTGGGGCTGCTGATCCTGGGCTTCGCCGGTCTCAAGGTGGTGCGGGAGTACCAGCGCCTGGTGGTGTTCCGTCTGGGTCGCACCAGTGGGACCAAAGGGCCGGGGCTCATCCTCATCAACCCCATCACCGACCGGGTCTCCTGGGTGGACCTGCGGGAGCAGTACCTGGAGATACCCCATCAGACCGCCATCACCAGGGACAACGCCTCCATCAGCATCGATTTCATCATCTTCTTCAAGGTGTTCGATTCGCTCATGTCGGTCCTGGAGGTGAACGACTTCAAGGGAGCGGCGCTCAACATCGCCGCTACGACGTTGCGGTCGGTGGTCGGGGACATGACCCTGGACGACGTCCTGTCCAAGCGGGAGGACATGAACGGCCTGCTCCGGGTGAAACTGGACGAGGTGACCGAGCGCTGGGGCGTCAAGGTCACCAACGTGGAGGTCAGGGAGATCAATCCCCCGCCCATGGTCCAGGAGGCCATGACCCGCCAGATGTCGGCCGAGCGGACCCGGCGGGCCGTTGTGACCGAGGCCGACGGCCAGAAGCAGGCTTCGATCACGGTGGCCGAGGGGGATAAACAGTCGGCCATCCTCTCCGCCGAGGGCGACCGTCAGGCCGCCATCCTCCGGGCCGAGGGGTTCGCCCTGGCTCTGTCCAAGGTCTTCGAGGTGGCCCAGGGCATCGACGGTAAGACCATGACCCTCCAGTACCTCGACGCCCTCAAGGAGCTCGGCGCCTCGGACTCGACCAAGTTCGTGCTGCCCCTGGAGCTCACCAACCTGGTGGCCGGGCTCACCGCCGGCGCCCAGTCGGCCATGACCGCCGCGGCAGGTCCGCCCACCACGGCGCCGGCCATCACCGGGGGCCCAACCGGGCCGGACAACGGCGCCGCTCCGGCCCGGCGTGCGCCCCGTCGGACCTAGACGGCGGAGCCGTGGAAGGCGGCGTCCCCGAAGCTGAAGACCCCGCCGTCGGCCCCGAGGAGCCAGTATCCGCCGCCATCCGGGGTGGCGGCGATGCCGACTATGGGGCTGTTGAGGTGTTCAGCCCCGGTGGAGCCGTAGAAGGCGGCGTCCCCGTAGGCGAAGATGCCGCCGTCGGAGGCCACCAGCCGGTAGCCGTGCCCGTCCGGAGTGGCGCTCATGCCGACTATGGGGCTGCTGAGGCGCTCGGCGCCGGTGGAGCCGGCGAAGGTCGCATCCCCGAAGGCGAAGATGCCGCCGTCGGAGGCCACCAGCCAGTAGCCGTGCCCGTCCGGAGTGGCGGCCATGCCCACGATGGGACGGTTGAGGCGCTCGGCCCCGGTGGAGCCGTAGAAGGAGGCGTCACCGAAGCTGAAGATCCCGCCGTCGGAGGCGACCAGCCAGTAGCCGCCGCCGTCAGGGGTGGCGGCTATGCCGACGATGGGATGGGCCACGGTGGTTCCGGCGGCGCTGCCGAGGGAGGGGGCATCGCCCAGGTCGGTCACGGCGCCGTCGGCCGAGGCCAGCCACCAGCCCTTGCCGTCCGGGGTGGCAGCGGCGCCCACGGTGCCGGGCTGGGCGCCGGTGGCGCTGGCGGCGTCACCGAAGGAGTGGACGGAGCCGGAGGAGTCGGTGATCCAGTAGCCGCCGCCATCGGAGGAGGACTGGATGCCCACCATGCCGGCCGGGGCCCCCAGGCTGCCGGCTACCCGGACCGCCCCGCCGTCGGAGGTCCCGCCGGCCGAGCCTGAGGCACCACCGGCCGCGGCCGGAGCCGGGGATACGACCGCCGAGTTCGCACCGGGGAGGAGGGCCTGCTCCTGGGCCCAGGTGAAGACGAAGCTGGTGACCGGGGTGCGGGGCTTGACGATCACGCCGGTGTAGGAAAGGTGGTAGCCGTCGGCGGCGGAGGTGGCGAAGCCGGCGCCCATTACGCAGGTCGAGCAGGTGGTCCCGGTGTAGGCGCCCAGCATGATGTCCCGGTGGCCCCAGCATCCCGGGGCGGACGGGCTGGTGCAGTCGATGTTGCCGCCCGGGCCACCGCTGTAGCCGTCGGAGTACATCCAGTCGTAGTCGGCCAGGAGCGGGTTGAGCTCCCCGCCGGCCCAGATGGCGCCGCTGGCGGAGGAGGCCATGGACCCGTAGGACTGGCCCAGGGCCGGATCCGCACCGGCGTTGGCGCCGGCCTGGGCATCGGAGTTCACCGACGCCACCATGCCGACCAGGGCCGGCACGCCCCGGTCGACCCGCTCGAGGTTGGTGGCCACGAAGACCTGCTCGGGGACGGTCAGGCTCGACCAGTTGGAGGGGAGCTCCATGGGCCCAAGCCCTTCCGCCGCCCGGGCCGAGTCGATGGCGGACAGGGCGGCCGAGACGCAGGCGCTGTTCTCCTGCAGGGTGGCGAAGGCCTGCTGGAGGTTGGGGATGACGCCCTGGAAGCAGGGGGCCTGGGGGCAGGAGTAACCACCGGTGATCTCGATGCAGGGTCCGGTCGAGTCGAAGGAGGCCGGGGCCGGGATGTTGGCGGAGGGGTTGGAGGGAGGCAGGATGCCGGCGGCCAGAGAGGGAGCCGCCAACACCACCAGACTTCCGAACCCGATGACCGCTCCGGCCATCGCCTTGCCGAACCTGCCGCGCACTGACCCTCCAGGGACTCCGCCGGCGGAGCCCGTGAAGCTCCGCGGATCTGTCCTCGGGGCTCAGGAGACCGGCCTTGACCAAATCGGGCGTAAATGGCGCGGAGCGCCGGAAGGCATGGTCACGCCGGGCTATGAGGAAATGGCCCGCCGGCACCGTCCGGCCGGAGGCCGGGTAACCGTGCGTCGCGAAGCGGGCGCTACGCCAGGCCGGCGGGGGTGGGGCCCCGCCGGCACCGTCCGGCCGGAGGCCGGACAATCAACTCAGGCGGCGGACTTCTCCAGGATGTGGACGCCGCAGGCGCTGCCCAGGCCGATGACGTGGGCCAGGCCCACCTTGGCGCCCTGGATCTGGCGGTCGCCCGCCTCACCGCGCAGGTGGTGGCAGACCTCCCAGATGTTGGCGATGCCGGTGGCAGCTATGGGATGGCCCTTGGACTCCAGGCCCCCGGACACGTTGACCGGCGTCTTACCGTCCCGCCAGGGAGCCCCGCTGTTGAAGAAGTCCACGGCGCCGCCCTCCTCGCAGAGCATGAGGTTGTCGTAGTGGACGAGCTCGGCGGTGGCGAAGCAGTCGTGAAGCTCGACCAGGTCCAGGTCCTCCGGGCCGATGCCGGCCTGCTCGTAAGCCTGGTTGGCCGCATTCCGGGTCAGGGTGTTGACGTCCGGGAGGATCTGGCAGGCCTCCTGCCAGGGGTCGGAGGTCAGCACCGAGGCGGCGATTCTGACCGCCCGCTTGCGCTGCTCCAGGGACAGGGTCTTGAGCTTGGAGTCGCTCACGACCACGGCGGCGGCGGCGCCGTCGCAGTTGGCCGAGCACATGGGCCGGGTGTTCGGGTAGGCGATCATCACGTCGCCCATGATCTGTTCCAGCGACATCTTCTTGGTGTAGGCGGCCAGCGGGTTGAGCGTCGAGTGGGCGTGGTTCTTCTCGCTGATCTTGGCGAACAGCTCGAAGCTGGTCCCCCCGTACTTGTGGCCGTACTCCATGCCGATCTGGGCGAAGGTGCCCGGCATGGTGGTGGTCCCGATGCGCCCGTCCGTGGTGGCCACCGCCCCGTAGCGACCGGACGGCTCGTAGTGGGTGCCTGAGGAGTGCGAGCCCCCTCCGGCGCCCAGCAGGCCGGCCCCGGCCAGCTTCTCCACCCCCACGGCCAGGCCGAAGTCGCACTCCCCGGCCTTGACGGCCATGACGGCGGTGCGCAGGGCGGTGGCCCCGGTTGCACAGGCGTTGGCCACGTTGTAGACGGGGATGCCGGTCTGGCCAATCTGCTTCTGAAGCTGCTGGCCGATCCCGGCCGAGGCGTTCATCAGGTTCCCGGCGGCCAGGATGCCCATGTCCTTCAT
>DAHUYE010000058.1 GCA_027315345.1 Actinomycetota bacterium | reverse complement strand
GGCGTTGTTGACCAGCACGTCCAGGCCGCCGAAGGTCTCCACGGCGGTGTTGATGAGGCGCTGGGCGCCCTCCCAGTCCGAGACGTCATCGCCATTGGCGACGGCCTCTCCACCCATACCGCGGATCTCCTCGACCACCTCACCGGCGGGCCCGGTGGAACTACCGGTCCCGTCCACCTCGGCGCCCAGGTCGTTGACGACCACCTTGGCTCCCTGACGGGCGAACTCGATGGCGTGACCACGCCCGATGCCTCGCCCGGCCCCGGTGACTATGACAACTCTGCCTTCACAGATCCCTGACACTGTTCCTCCTTGAACTAGTCGCTTGTTTGGTTGACTTCATGTCGTTGACTTCATGTCCGGCTGCAGCTTGGGTCACCGCCGACTATTGGCCCCCGGCGGCGCTGCGGTAAAGGTCGCGCAGCAGGCGTTTGTAGATCTTGCCGTTGTCCTGTCTCGGGAGCTCATCCACGAAGTCCACCGATTTCGGGCACTTGTAGCGGGCCAGATGGGCCCGGCAGTGTTCGATGAGCTCGGCGGCCAGCTCGGGCGTCGGGTTCACCCCGTTCTGGAGCTCGACCACCGCCTTGACCTGCTCGCCCCACTCCGGGTCAGGGATGCCGATGGTGGCGGCGTCTCCGACGGCGGGATGTTCCAGCAGAACGGCGTCGACCTCGGCCGGGTAGATGTTGACCCCGCCCGAGATGATCAGGTTGGCCGAGCGGTCGGTCAGGTAGAGGTAGCCCTCGGCGTCGAGGTAGCCGACGTCCCCGAGGGTGAAGTAGCTGCCGTCCCCCCGGTAGGTGCTGGAGGTCTTCTCGCTGTCCTTGTAGTACTCGAACCGGCCGGTGGGCGGGGCCTTCAGATAGACCAGCCCGACCTCCCCGGTGGGCAGGGCGCTGCCGGCGTCGTCCCCGATCATGACCTGGCCCTCCCCGAAGGGTTTCCCGACCGTGCCCGGATGGGCCAGCCAGGTGGCCGAGTCCACGAAGCTGCCCGTTCCTTCCGTGGCGGCGTAGTACTCCCACACGATGGGACCGAGCCACTCGATCAGGCCCTGCTTGACCGCCACCGGGCAGGGGGCGGCGCCGTGGATGACGTAGCGCAGGCTGCTGATGTCGTACTTGTGGCGGACATCCTCGGGCAGGGAGAGCAGCCGGTGGAACATGGTCGGCACCATGTGGGTGTGGGTGATGCGGTACTGGTCGATGAGGCGGAGCGCCTCCTCGGCATCCCAGCGCTCCATCAGGACCACCCCGACGCCGAAGGCCAGAGGGCCGGCCAGGGAGAAGGCCAGGGGAGCGGCGTGGTAGAGCGGGCCGGTGCAGAGATGAAGGTCATCGCTGTCGGTCTGGTACCCGCCCAGATTGACCCCCGCTCCGGCTCCGGCGGCGGCGGCCGCCTGGGGGCGGTGGACGCCCTTGGGCCTTCCGGTGGTACCGGATGTGTAGAGCATGCTGCTCCCGGCCACCGGGTCATCGATGTCGATGTCGGACTGTTCGCCCAGGGCGGAGTCGTAGTCCTCGAAGCCGTCGATGGCACCGCCCACGGCCAGCTTCACCCGGCACTCGGGCGCTCCGGCCGCTGCCCCCAGGGCCACCGCCGACAGGTCGGCGGAGGCGATCATGGCCCGGGCCTCGCAGTCGGCGGCTATGTAGGCGGCCTCGTCCCCGGTCAGATGCCAGTTGATCGGGGTCAGGCGGAACCCGGCCCGCTGACAAGCAGCCACCACCTCCGCGAACTCGGCTCGATTCGCGCAGATGAGGGCGACGGCGTCCCCGGCGGTGAGGCCCCGCTGGCGCAGGGCCCGGACCAGCTGATTGGCGCGGGCGTTGAGCTCCCGGAAGTTGCGGTCCCCGGTGGGGGCGATGATGGCCGGGCGGCCGGGCTGGTGCTCGGCGTACCACGACAGCAGCATCCCGGTGGACGCCAGCTGGGTGCGGCGCTCGATCTCCTCTGCGGACGGGTCGGAACCGGCGGTCGGGCTCATGCTTTTTCCCTGGTGTCGGCGTCCGCTCCTACCCCGCGGCGCTGGGCCTCCATGTCCGGCTCTTTGGGCAGGCCGAGCACCCGTTCCCCGACGATGTTTCGCTGGACCTGGGCCGTGCCGCCCCAGATGGTCACCGACCGGGTGGACAGGAAGGCGCTCTGCCAGGGGTCGGGCTGGTAACCGGACCCTTCCGTTTCGGACGGGCCGGCGTCGGACGTGATCATGGAGTCGGCGCCGCGGATGTTCATGACGATCTCGGCGAAGCGCTGGGCGTATTCCGACCAGAACATCTTGTTGATGGAGGCGGCCGGCCCCGGCTCCTTCTTGGCCACCACCTCGGAGAGCACCTTGAGCCCCTGGAAGCGCATGATTTCGCAGTGGGTGAAGGCCCAGGCCAGCTGCTGGCGGACCCGCGGGTCGCCCTCCCGGCCGTACTTGCGGGTCAGCTCCACCGCATCCCAGAACTGCCTGGTGTACTGGACGTGCTGGGTGGTGGCGTTACCGCCCCGCTCGTTGCCGAGGGTGGTCATGGTCACCCGCCATCCGTTATGGAGTCCGCCGATGACATTGAACACCGGGGCCCGGGCCTCGGTGATGAACGTCTCGGTGAAATGGGCCTGGCCCGTCATCTGCTTGATGGGCCGCAACTCGAAGCCGTTGGAGGACCCGTCCTCCCGGAACATCGGGGTCAGGACGTAGGAGATGCCCTTGTGCTTGGGCGCATCCGGGTCCGTGCGGCACAGGCAGAACATCATGTTGGCGGCCTGGGCCCCGGAGGTCCACACCTTCTGCCCGCTGATGACCACCTCCTCTCCGTCCACCACGCCCCGGGTCTTGAGCCCGGCCAGGTCCGAGCCGGCGTCGGGCTCGGAGAATCCCTGGCAGTAGCGGTCGGTCCCGTCGATGATGCGGGGCAGGAAGTGGGCCTTCTGTTCATCGGTGCCCCACACGATGATGGACGGACCGACCAGCCACTCGCCCATGCCGCGGGTGACCCGCGGGACTCCGGCCCGGGCGAACTCCTCGTTCATGACCGCCACTTCAACCCCGCTCAACCCGCGCCCGCCGTACTCCTTGGGCCAGGACACGCACATGTAGCCGGCCTCGTACAGCTTGCGGGTCCAGTCCTCCAGACCGGGGACGTTCCCGAAGGAGGCCCGCTCGGCGTCGATGCCGACCATCGACTCGGGACGGTTGGCTTCCAGCCATTGGCGCAACTCATCGCGGAAGGCCCGGGCGGCTGGGCCGAGGTCGAGTTCGAGGCTCATTGGTCTCCTCCTGTGGTTGAGCCGGTGGGAGCGAACATGGGCAGGTGGCGCCCGTCCGACAGCGCCTCCCAGGCGATGCCGACATCCATTCCAACGCTGACCCGATCAGGGTCGCAATCCACGACGTTGGACATCATCCGGACGCCCTCCTCCAGATCGATGAGGGCCACCGTGTACGGCCCGGCCAGGTTGGGGTTCTGGGGCCGGTACTCGACGGTGTAGGTGTAGACCCGTCCCCGTCCGGCCGACTCCTTCCACTCCAGGGAGCTGCCCAGGCACGAGGGACATACCTCCCGGGGGAAGAAGATGGCCTTCCGGCAGTCGGTACACCACTGAAGGAGGAACTTCTGCTCCCGGGTGGCGTCCCAGAAGGCCTGGGTGGCCGGGCTGACCGGCGGCTCGAAGCGCCGGGGCTTGGGCTTCTCCTCACTGGATTGGGCTGGGGTCTGACTCATAGGGTGGCCTCCGTTCCCATCACGATGGTCGACATGCACGACAGCACCATTCCGGAGCCGTGAGCCACAGCCACCTCGGCTCCATCAACCTGTCTGACCCCGCACTCGCCCCGGAGCTGGCGGACGGCCTCCACCAGCAGGAACATCCCGTACATCCCGGGGTGGGTGTAGGACAGGCCTCCGCCGTTGGTGTTCATGGGCAGGGACCCACCCGGCGCCGTCTTACCGTCCTCCACGAAGGGCCCGCCCTCTCCCTTGGCGCAGAAGCCGAGGTCCTCGAGGTGGAGCAGGGCCGTGATGGTGAAGCTGTCGTAGCCCATAAGCAGGTCAACGTCCCCGGGCTTCACCCCGGCCATGGCGAAGGCGTTGGCGCCGGAGATGGCTCCCGGAGTCACGGTGAGATCGGGCATCTCGCTGATCATGGAGTGGTCGTGACAGGTCCCGGCCCCGAGGACGTAGATAGGGGGCCGGGCCAGGTCCCTGGCCCGCTCGGCGCTGGTCATGACGAAGGCGCCGGCGCCATCGGTTACCAGGCAGCAATCGAGCAGGTGCAGCGGGCTGGTCTGCATCGGAGAGGCCAACACCTCCTCGATGGTCAAGGGGTCCTGGTGGCGGGCCTTGGGGTTCATAGTGGCCCACTGGCGGGTGCTGACCGCGATCTGGGCCAGCTGTTCGGAGGTGGTCCCGTACTGGGACATGTGGCGGGTGGCCGCCATGGCGTAGGGGCCCATGGGCATGCGCAGCCCGTAGGGCATCTCCCATTCCGCCATCGGATTCGGGCCCATCATCATCCCCGGTCCGCCCCTGAACCCGCCGCCCCGCTTGCGGTCGCTGCGGGGGGTCGAGGCGTAGACGCCGATTACGACGTCACACAATCCGGCGGCGATGGCGGCGGCGGCGTGCTCGACGTGGACCTCATAGGAGGACCCACCGGTATTGGTGGAGTCGGTGAAGCGCGGATGGATGCCGAGGAATTCGGCCAGGCCCATCGAGGACCCGGCATGACAGACCCCGTCGACGTCGGCCAGGGTCAGCCCGGCGTCCTCCAGGGCCTCGGAGATCATCCTGGCCTCCAGGGCCCGGCCGCTCAGCTCGAGCTCTCCGGTCGGTGAGGCGTCGTCGGCCACCCCGACCAAGGCCGATGCTCCTCTGAGACTGCGCAAGTTTCTTCCCCCTCGTTGATTGGTCTGTCTTGTGTCGATCTTCAACCAGCCGGCTCCGGCGGGCCCGCCGGCGTTTCTCAGCTCTCCGGTGGAGCCCCGAAGCTGTGGACCACCCGCTCGAGCAGGCTTTCCCAAGCCGCCTGTTCGGGCCGGGCCAGGCCCGAGCCGCGGTGCAGGAGCAGGCCCAGGCGCATGACCCGGACCAGGAACAGAACGGCGTCGAGGTCCACATCCTCGGCCACCGTGCCGTCGGCCTGGGCCGCTTCCACCAGGCCCTGGACGGCGTCGCGCCAGCGGCTCTCGGCTTCGGCCAGGGCGGCAGCCACCTCTGGTTCGCGCCGGGAGGTCACGTAGGTCTCGAGCAGCAGTGCCTCCCCGTCGCTCAACTCGGGCCGGTGGATGGCGGCCATACGGGCGATGAGGTCCGCCACCTTGGTCACGCCAGTGGCGCTGAATCGCATCTGGGGGACGGAGCGGGTGATGACCGCTTCCCTCAGCAGTTCGTTCTTGGAGCGGAACCTGCCGTAGACGGCCCCGGTGGACAGCCCGGCCTCCTGGACGATGTCCTGGATTCGCGTCCCGTCGTAGCCCTGGCGGGCGAAAACCCGGGCGGCGGCATCCAGCAGGGTGTCCCGCAACGGGTCGGAGGCGCTGGGTTGGTCCTGGGGCTCGATCTCGGTGGCCGGCATCGCTGAGAATATTTATTCGCGGCCGCGGGGCCCGAGTGATGCTTTGGAACTCACATCGTTAGGCTATCGAATAATTAGAGGGGTGCGAAAGTCGATCAAGGTCCCGTTCCGGTCCTGGTCAGGGGCCGGGTCAGCCGCCGCCGGGTCGGGGTCTCCAGCGTCTTTGGTTCGTCCTCGTCGGCCTCACAGCCGGGGCACGGGGCCGGTCGCATCAGGCGCTCGGGACCCAGGGCGGGGATGGCGCCGACCTGGTAGCCGTGGCTGTGCTCGGCCCAAGGATGGGTGTGGCGCCGGCCGAAGCGCTGTCCGGCCTCCAACCAGAACCAGGTGCCCCAGCCGATCGGTACCAGCCCCCAGAAACTCACGATCCGGTAGAGCAGCACGACCGCCAGGGCCTGGCTTCCAGGGGTCCCGTAGGCCACCAGCAGGGCGGCCATGCTGCCTTCGACCACTCCGAGGCCGCCGGGAGTGATGGGCAGGCTGGCGGATATCTGGGTCAGGGCATAGATGACCAGCAGGCCCCGCCACGGGACGTGGACGTGAAGGGCGAGGGTGCAGGCGACCAGGCAGGCGGCGTCATCGACCCAGTTGGCCAGGGCCAGCCCGAAGACCTCGAGCCAGCCCACGGGACCCGGCTTGACCGTCTGCAGGGACTGATGGACGTTGCCCACCACCCGCCCGGCCGGGGCAGCGCCAGGCAGGTGGTCCCGGGCCCAGGCCCAGATCGAGGCGATGGAGCGCCGGACGGCTCCGGAGCGTCCGGCACCGAGGAATCCCGCTCCAACCACCACCGGGATGGCGGCCAGGGCGGCGGCCAGCCAACGTAGATGGGCCACCGGGCCCTGGTTTCCGGCCACCCAGGCCCCGACCGCCACCAGCACGAACAGGGCGAAGCTGGCCAGGGCGCCGGCCACCAGGATGACCCAGCCGGCCAGGACCCGGTCCGCCCCCCGCCGGCGCAGCTGCCCGAAGGCCCAGGTGGCCGCCCAGGCCGCCCCTCCGGGCAGCGAGGTGCCGAGGGCGTTTCCGGCCAGGGTGATTTCCACCATCTCGCCCAGGCCGATCTGCACCCCCCCGGCCTGGAGCAGCCAACGCTGGAGCCGGGCGAAGACGACCATCGAGCCGGCTTCGAGCACGATGGCCAGGGCGAGATAGGAGAGCCGGAGCCGGTCGTACATGTCGAGGGCCTGGCTGACCTCGGTCCGGCGAAGGTAGGTCTCGTAGCCGGCAACCCCCAGCAGCACCACGGCCACGACGCGCTTGAGCCAGGACCGCAGGGCCGGCCGGCTCCATACGGCCCACCGGCCCGGGCTTCCTGCCCTGACCGTCCGCCCTGCCCCTGCCGCCTCTGTCGACTGCCCCAAGTACATGGACCTCCGGCACCAGGCTATGCCCGCAGGCCACTATGGGGGGTGGGACCGGCATACGGCCGGCCCGGAGGGGGACACATGCCCGCAGCCATCGATACTGGGACCGAGGACCTCCTGGCCGAGGTGGACGAGGGGGTGGCCGTGCTCACCCTCAACCGCCCGGACCGGCGCAATGCCTTCTCCGGCGCCATGCTGCGGGCCCTCGCCGAAGTGCTGTCCCGGGTCGAAACGGACTCGGCGGTCGGGGCCCTGCTCCTGACCGGCGCCGGCGGCGCCTTCTCGGCCGGTGGCGACGTCAAGGGCTTCGCGGCCCAGGCGGCCGGGGACGGCCAGAATGCGAGTGGAAGCGGCGGGAGCGGCGCCGCTCCCGGAGTGCTGGCCGGCTACGACCAGGCCGTCCACGCCCAGCGCCTCGACCAGCGCCGTACCAGCGGGAAGCTCTACGAGATGCCCAAGCCCACCCTGGCGGCCCTGCCCGGCCCGGCGGCGGGAGCCGGCCTGGCCCTGGCCCTGGCCTGTGATCTGCGCATGGCGGCCAGCACCGCTTTTCTGACCACCGCCTTCGCCAACGTCGGGTTTTCCGGGGACTACGGCGGGACCTGGTTCATGAGCCGGCTGGTGGGAGAGGCCAAGACCAAGGAGCTCTACTTCCTCTCCGAGCGGGTCGGCGCCGAGGAGGCGGCCCGCCTGGGCCTGGTCAACTGGGTGGTGGCGCCCGATGAGCTGGAGACCCGATCCCGGGAGCTGGCCCGGCGCCTGGCTGCCGGGCCGACCGTGGCCTACCGCTACATGAAGGAGAACATCAACCGGGCCTCCCTGGCCGAGTTGGGCGACAGCATGGACCTCGAGGTCACCCACCACATCCGCTGCTCCTACACCGAGGATCACCGTGAGGCGTCCCGGGCCTTTGTGGAGAAGCGGCCTCCCGTTTTCCACGGCCGGTGACCTCAGTCACACGGAATCAATGAAGTTATAGGTTGACTGTAACTTTCAATTCGTTAGAATAGCGTCCATGGCAACTACTCTGGACGAACGCATCGAGCGCCTTTCCTCCGTCTCCCTCAAGCGGGTGGTCGAGCCCGATGAGGCCGTTCCCGGCGGCGTCGGTCCCGGTCAGGTCCTACCCACCGAATTGCTCAGCATCGCCGGGCTTGACCTCGACCTGACCCCGGAGCAGCTGATCCGTCTCTCCCGGGAGGAAGTCGCCTCCATCACCTCGGAGGGAATCCGCTTCGAGTCCATCCTGACCGCCGGCTTCTCCATGGAGATCGTGAGAAAGGCCGACCTCACCGACCCCAGGGTCACCTACATCCTCCACGAGCTGGGCGAGGAGACCCGGCACTCCCGGCTCTTCGTCCGCCTGCTGACCCAGCTGGCGCCCCAAGCGAAGAACCCGCTCAACAAGCCCCTCCTGAATCGCATCCAGAGTCTGGTCCTGCCCTTCCTGATGGGGATGCCGGCTTTCTTCTGTGTCCTGGTGCTCACCGGTGAGGAGATCCCCGACCTCATGCAGAAGCTGGCCAGCGAACACCCCGACACCGACCCGTTCGTGCGGGAGGTGAACAGGTACCACCGTCAGGAGGAGGCCCGTCACCTGGCCTTCGCCCGCCTCATCCTGCCCGAGCTGTGGGAGCGGGCCAGCCGCTTCGAGCGGTTCATGGTCCGCCGGGTGGCGCCTCTCATGGTGGGCGGGATGTTCGAGCTGCTGGTCCATCCCGGCGTCTACGAAACCGTCGGCCTTCCCGGCTGGGAGACCTGGCGCAAGGCCAACCGCTCCCCCCAGCGGGTCGACCTGCGCCACCGGGCCCTGCGCCCTCTGCTGGGTGCTCTCATCGACGCGGGGGCGCTCAGGGCCGGGTGCATCCCGTCGGCCTGGCAGAAGCTCTGCGGGGTCGATGCCAAGGGAGAACCGGTCGGTGACGGCGTCGCCCCGCGCCATCCGGTGGTCGCCCCGGGCGCGGTCGCAACGGCCGGGTGGTTAGCCTGGGCGGGACATGGCCCGACTGGTCACCTTTTCCGCCGCCTACGGCTCCGGCGGCAGCGTCGTGGCCCCGGCCGTGGCCGCCGCTCTCGGCTTTCCGTTTCTCGACCGGGCCGTCCCGGCCGCCCGATCGGCGGCCGTGCGCCCCGACGCCGAGTCCGCCACCGAGGAGGAACGGACCGAGGGCTTCCTGACCCGGCTCCTCTCCAGTTTCGCGGCCGGTCCCGACGGGACGGCCGGGGTCGGGGCCCTGGTACCCGGCAGCCGGGACGAGGAAGTCCGGCGCCAGGCTCAGGCCAGGGTGGAGGCGTTCGCCTCCGGAGACGGCGTCATCCTCGGTTGGGGTTCGACGGTGGTGGTGAAGTCGGCCTTCCACGTGCGCCTGGACGGCCCGGAGGAGAACCGGGTCAGGCAGGCCATGTCGATCGGCGGGATAGATCAAGCCACGGCGCAACGCCGGCGGGCGGACACCGACTCGGTGAGGGAGACGTACCTTCGTCGGCTTTACGGCCGGGATTGGCGGGATCTGTCCATGTACCACCTCGTTCTGGACAGCACCGCCGTTCCTCTCAATGTCTGCACCGATGTGGTGGTGTCCGCCGCCCGGGGCTTCTGGACCCGGGTCCGCTGAGCCCTCCTGCTAGGGCGGCGAGTTGATTTGACTGCCTCCGGTGACAAACTGGGAAGGGCCACCCCTTCTGTCCGGTCTTCCGGCCCTGGAGGTCTCGAATGTCGCACTGGGAGCGGTCACCGGTGAACCGTCCAAGGCCTGCGCACGCGCAGCCGGTCGCTGACGCTCATCGGCACGATGGAAGATTCTCCGACGACCGGACTGCCAGTTACCCCCGGGTTGACTCCTCCACTCGATCCATCCCGGGCGATCACCGTGGGCCGAAGCCGGACCGATGGTTGAGGAGCCTCAAGCTGGCGTGCGCCGTGACCGGAGCTGCGGCGGTCATGGCGTTCGGGGCCCTCGTCCTTGCCACCTTTGATCCCCGCCTGGCCTCGTCATTTCACTCGAGTGCCGCTGGGACAGCGTCCAATGCCAAACCCCCGCGCAGCACATCGGTTCGGGCTGCTGGTGTTGGCTCGAGGAGCACCTCCGGCCCCGTACTCTCCGGACTTGGGCCGTCCTCTGGGTCGGCGGGCCAGAGCGTGATCCTGTCGGGAAGAGGGTTCTTCAGCCCGACCGGGCAGATCGTGGCCTACTTCGGGGTTCGGCCCGCGTCAACCGTCTGTTTCAGCCAGTCCACCTGTCGGGCTTCGGTCCCCCCCCGGCTGCCAGGATCGCCGCGCACGGTGGCGGTAACGGTGACCACCGAAGCGGGAAGATCCAACGGCATAGAGTTCAGTTACCTGCAGTGACGGGTGGCTGGCTCCCCGATGGCTCACGCGAAGTGAAGTTGGTTGAGAGCCGATTGGAGTGAATAGGCGAAGGCCTCGCTGGTGTAGGTCGCCCCGGAAACCCCGTCGATCTGCCAGGTTTGCATCGAGACCGCCTGGCTGCAGAGCATCGGATCCGCCTGGGCGGCGTACTGGCCCGAGGTGGGTTCTGCCACCTGCAGCTTGGCAACGACGACTTTGGTGATGCGGTTGCCGTCCACCGTCACCCGGACCGCCAGGTCCCCGTATCCGTACTGCTCCAACTTGCCCGTGGCGCTGCGCGGGCCACTAGGCGCCGATGTGGTCGGGCCGGACTGCCCCGCTGCGGCCGGAGGTTGTGAGGTGCTGCTGGTGGTGGGGGTTGTGGTGGTGGTGGTCTTCTGTGGAACGCTGTGCGAACTGATGGATCGGCCGGCGAGGACCGCCGCGGACCCGTGGGGATGAAGTCCCAGCACAACGGCCAACCCCAGGGCGGTGCTTCCGAGGGCGAGTGCAGGCTTGACCGGCTTGGGTCTAGGCATGTTTTCTCCAGAAACGGGATCGTAGGGTGGGCGCGATCACAGGGCGTAGGCTTCGTAATGGACTTGGTCAGACGGCATTCCGCTCGTCCCCAGGATGTCGGACAGGTCGGCAACGAATCCCTCTGGCCCGCAGACAAAAACGTCCCGCCGAAACAGGTCGGGAATGAGTTGGAAGAGGGTCCGGCCGTCCAAGGCCGCCTCGTGCCGCCGCCCCACCACCTCGTGTAGCCGACCGCGACGGTTCTTGACCAGCTCCGCCACCTCGGCGTTAAGGACGAGATCCTCCTCCGTAGACGCACGGAGCACGACGACGGGATCGGAACTGCGGGGCAAGTCTTCGAGGAGACAGCGCAGAGCAGTGACCCCGATCCCGCCGGCTATCAAGGCCACCTTGCGTTGGGTGCACGCCTCGCGGGTGAACGCTCCGTAAGGCCCCTCGAAGGCGACTTTTGTCCCCGGGCGAAGATCGGCCAGGGCTCGAGAGTGGTCTCCCACGTCCTTGACCGTCAGGCGTAGTGTCCGCGGCTGTGGAAGCCGCGACAGCGAGTAGGGGTGTGCTTGCCACCAAAGGCCAGGGGTGAGAAAACGCCATTCGAAGAACTGGCCCCCCTTGACCCGCAAGCGCTCAAGTTTTTGTCCCCGACATATTATGGAGACGACGCCCGGCGCCTCGCGGCGGACCTCGACCACGGTGAGGCGGTGGCGGAGGCTGCGAAGTATGGGTAGGCCGAAGCGATAGGTGATGACCACGCCGGCGGTAGCGGCCCAGAGGACCGACCACATCAGCCGGGCCAGCGGATGGCCGACGAAGGACGGGCCCAGCGCGATGACGTGAGCGAAGGAGATGGACAGAGCCACGTACATATACAGATGAATGATCCACCACGTCTCGCGGCGTAGCCGGGTCCGTATGGCGCGCAGGGAGACGAGACCGATCACCAGCATCAGAGCCAGGCCGACGGAGGCGGTGATGATTCCCGGGTAGGAGCCGAGAAGGGTGCCGACCTCGTGGAGCAGTCCGCTGTGGGCCGCCTGTGCGTAGCCGACGGTGATGAAGACAGCATGGGCCGCCAACAGTCCGATCGGCCAGGGGGCCAGGCGCCGGTGCCAGCGGAGCAGGCCGTCCTGGCCCATCACTCTCTCCACCAGGGGGATCCGGCTGATCAGCAGCACCATCAGGAGCGCGAGATAGGAGCCGACCATCCCAGTCAGGCTTCCTATGAAGCTGGCCGGACCGCCGGCCTGGGTCAGTTGCGTACGGGTTTCATTGGTTAAGACCGACCCAATGGTCGCCCCGAGGCCGAGACCGGCCAAGCTGACGGCGAGGTTGGGCGTCCAGCGCCTCGAGAGGGCGGGGCGGGCCGGGGTCCCTGGTCGCTTCGCCTCTCGGAGTGGGGCACCCCTCCTGAACGGGGCGTCGAACGTGGATGATCGCACGGGACCAGTGTGCGCACGCCGACCTTACGGACGGTTAACGCGCTCGGGCGTATTTTCCATTTCGCCGCCCCGGCTCCGTCTCCACCCGGACCCCCCGGGACAACCCGAGCAGGGGTGTGACCACGCCAGGCCCGTCATTTCGAGGAAGGCGCCATACGTACGGGCGGGGGAGGGTGGACCATGAGGTACGACAAGATGCTCCGAGCCACCGGGGCAGCACCGCTGGCGCCGTACCCGGCTTGGTCCACCACGACCACCACCACGAACCGAGGAGCGCCGGCCGGCGCCATGCCCACGAAGAGGGCCGTCGGATACTGGCCGGTCTGGCTGGCGGTGCCGGTCTTCCCGGCTACCGGGAACTGGGCCAGCGGAAAGCCCACGAAGGCTGAATAGGCGGTCCCGTAGGGTTGAGACACCGCATCCTCGAACCCGGTCAGCATTGGGTCCCGCGTGGTCGCGGGTAGTGCCACGTGGCCCAGTGCCTTCGGCGGGAAACTCCGGACCAACCGGCCGGAGGGACTCACGATTCCGGCAACCAGGCGAGGCTGATAACGGATCCCGCCGTTGGCGAAGGTTGAATAGGCTTGAGCCAACTCGATTGGCGTCACGACCGTGCCACCCTGGCCAAAGGCCATCTCCACATTGTCACCCGCGTACCAAGCGGAATTGGGAAAAGCCTGGGGATAATGGGAGTGCAAATAGGTGCGTACAGCCGGACTGTCAATCCTTCCCACCGCCTCACCCGGAATGGGCACACCGGTGACTTGACCAAGTCCGTATGCCGCCGCCGTATCCTGGATGGGTGTCGGTCCGTAGCGGCTCTGGTTGGTGTAAAAGTCGTAGCCCAGGTTGTAGAAGAAAACATCATCGGAGGCAGCGATCGCCTTCGAGATGCTCAGAGGCCCGAGCACCTCGTGGCCGGCGTTGTGGAAGCTGCATCCACCATGGCAGTTGGGAATGGTGAAGGTGCCGGTGTCGTCGATGACCGTATTTGGAGTTATGAGCCCGGTATTCAGAGCAGCAGTGGCGGTAGCCAGCTTGAAGGTGGAACCGGGTGTGTAGAGGCCGTCGATAGCTCGGTTGAACAGTGGATTGTGGGCCGAGGGCGAGGTCAAGGCCGTGTAGTTTGCTTGGGTCATACCGCCGTTCCACAGGGACGGGTTGTAGCTCGGAAACGAGGCCATAGCCAGCACCGAGCCGTCGTTGGGGTTCATCACGATGGCGGCCCCACTGGCGGGGTTCAGCATCCGTCCCGTGGTCGGGTCCAGAGTGCCGTCAAGGGCGTGGATGTGCTGGGCCAGGCTCGACTCGACCACGGACTGGAGACCGGCGTCCAGTGTGGTCACCAGGTCATCTCCTGGTGCTGGATGGCGGGTCTGGCGTGCACGGACGGTCGCTCCGGATGCGTCGACCTCTAGGCTTTCCAGCCCGTCCTTTCCGCGTAGCCACTGCTGGTAGCTTGCTTCCAGGCCGGTTTGGCCAACGACAGAATTCTGCGTGTAGCCAGCCGAACGCATGCTGGTGAGTTCCGCTGCCGTGATTGGACCCGTGTAGCCGAGAGTCTGCGCTGCCAAGGGACCGGCGGGATAGGTCCGCTCTGAGAGCTCGTCGATCGACACGCCGGGGAACTCGCTGGCATGTTCTGACAGGTACACGACCACCTGGATCGGGACTCCGATAGCTACGGGAATAGGTTGGTAGGGAGAGTAACGAGGGTCGGTCAAGGCCCCTCTGACCTGGGCCTGGGTTTCTCCCAAAATGGAGGCCAGGTTGGCCACAACCCCCGGGTGGGTGGCCTCTTCGTCCCGGGCCATGACCACCGTTACGACGGCCTTGTCCCCGGCCAGGACGGTGCCATTTCGATCAAGAATGAGGCCGCGGGCTGCTGGGGTATGGATGATCCGTTGGCTGTTTGCCTGAGCGGCCACCTGGTAGACCCGCGCCGAGACTACTTGCAAGGTCCAGAGGCGCACGAACAGCGAGACAAAGAGAAGCGCGATCATCCAGCCCACAATTTTCAATCGAGCCGAGGTTGACATCGCGAGTTAGGCCTGCCGAGCGATCACCGGCGCCGACGCGGCTCTGTGCCGTACTCCTGCTCCATAGAACGGGTACGCCGGCGGATAGGTAAACGATTATGCGGTACGTGTTCCACCGTAGATAGTGAGTCTGACGGTCAGATGACGAGTCGCTGTGATGATCCTGTGTGTGGGTGCCCGACTCGGTCGAAGGGGTTGGCGAATCAGGCGCCGGCCTCAGGGGTGAAGCGCACGATCTTGTGGGGGCCTGCTGCCACGAATACGGCTCTGACCTCCTGGCCCACCTGGACCGTGTCGGGGTCCACCTCGATGATGTTGGTCAGGACCCGGGGGCCCTCCTCCAGCTCGACGTAGGCGATCACGTAGGGAGCGGCCGGCCGCCAGGGCCCCTGGGCTCGGTGGACGACCGTGCGGGCGTAGATGGTCCCCCGGCCGCTGGCCTCGAACCACTCGACATCCTGCCCAGAGCACTCCGAGCAGAACTGGCGCGGGTACCAGATCACCGTGGCGCACCGGGTGCATCGGGGCAGCATGAGGCGTCCTTCGGCCGTTCCGGCCCAGAAGGGGGCGTCCTCGGTGTTCGGATCCGGCTCGGGGGCCGGCAGCGGACCGGTTTCGGCGGTGGTGCTCATGAGTCCTCCTGTCCGAGGATGAGGGTGGCACTTCCCATGCGCGTTCCCAGCGATCCGCCGGTGCCGTGGGCCAGGGCGATCTGGCAGTCGGGGACCTGCACCTGCGGATGGGCCTCGCCCCGGAGCTGTCGTACCGCCTCGATGACCTTGGTTATCCCCCCTCGGTTGGTGGGGTGGTTGTTGCACAGGCCACCGCCGTCGGTATTGAAGGGAAGTTTGCCTCCCGGGGAGACCAGGGCTCCGTCCGAGACGAACTCGCCCCCCTTGCCCTTCTCACAGAACCCGAGATCCTCCAGGGTCATGAGCACGGTAATGGTGAAGGAGTCGTAGATGGATGCGTAGTCGATGTCGGCGTGGCCCACGCCCGCCTCGCTGAAGGCGCGCGGCCCCGACCACACCGCTCCGCTGTGGGTCAGGTCGATGCGCCCGTTGCTGGTGTGCTTGGGCGCCTCCCCGTGGCCGAGGACCTTCACCTTGGTCCCGGGCAGTTGAGCGGCCACCTCGGGGGCCACCACCACCAGGGCTCCGCCCCCGTCGGTGACCACGCAGCAGTCCATCCGCCGCAGGGGGCTGGAGACCATGGGGGAGTCGAGGACCTCCTCGACGCTCACCACTTTGCGCAGGAAGGCATTGGGGTTGTACTGGGCGTGGATGCTGGCCGCCACCTTGATCTCGGCCAGCTGTTCGCTGGTGGTCCCGAACTCGTACATATGCCGAGAGGCGGCCAGGGCGTAGCCGCCCACCGCCCCCGGGATGCCCCACTGCCCTTCGAAATTGGACTCGGGGGCGGTGCCGATGCGGCCCGCCCCGCCAGGCCCCTGCCCCCCGGTGCGGGGCTTGCCCCCCAGGGTGATGAGGGCGACCTTGCACTTGCCCATGCCGATGGCCGAGGCGGCGTGGCCGACGTGGGCCACATAGGTCGAGCCGCCCATCTCCGTGCTGTCGACATAGGAGCACGACAGGCCCATGTAGTCGGCCATGGACAGCGGCCCGAACCCGGGGGCGTCACCGGCGCAGAAGTAGCCGTCGACGTCGGAGAAGCTCAGCCCGGCGTCGGCCAGCGCCCCGGCCGCCGATTCGGCGTGTATCTGGGCGGTGGTCTTGTCGGGCAGCTCTCGGCCCGGATGCTCGAAGATGCCGGCCACGTAGGCCTTGCCGCGGATGCTCAAAGGATCCCCCGATGGTCCCGGATGGTGTGGAGGGCGACGGTAGTGGCTCGGGACCGTATGGTGACCGGGTGCGACTGGCCAACCTGGACGGAAGAGCGACCATCATCACCGGGGCGGGGATGATCGACGTGGAGCGGGGCTCGAAGGGCCGCTTCGGGCCCGACCTGACCTCGGCCTACGAGCGTTGGGCCGAACTGTCCTCCACCCAATGGGATATCGGCACCGCCCAGCCCCTGCCGGATCCGCTGCCCGCCGACCGGCTGGGGCCCCCGTCGCCCCACCCCAGGCAGGTTTTCGCCATCGGTCTGAACTACCGGGACCACGTGGAGGAGACCGGCTCCCAATTGCCTCCCGAGCCGGCCGTGTTCACCAAGTTCCAGAGCTCGCTGGCCGGGCCCTTCGCCGCCGTCACCCTGCCCAGTGACAACGTCGACTGGGAGGTGGAGCTGGTGGTGGTCATCGGGCGGGGCGGCCGGGGCATCAGCGAGGAGGATGCCTGGGCGGTGGTGGCGGGCCTGACCGTGGGTCAGGACCTGTCCGAACGGGTCGTGCAGCGGGCCGCCGGTACCCACTTCTCCCTGGGCAAGTCCTTTCCCGGTTTCGCCCCCACCGGACCCTGGCTGGTCACCGCCGATGAGCTGGACGATCCGGACGACCTCCGACTGACCTGCTCGGTGGACGGGGAGGTCCGCCAGGACGGGCGCACCTCGGGCATGGTCTTCGGGGTGCGGGAGCTCATCGCCAAACTCTCGGCGGTGGTGACTCTGTGGCCGGGCGACATCATCTTCACCGGCACGCCGGCCGGAGTGGGGATGGGACGCAAGCCGCCCCTGTTCCTGGCCCCCGGTCAGGTCCTGGAGAGCACCATCGAGGGAATCGGGACCATTCGCAACCAGCTGGTCTGACCGGCCGGAGCGGCTCGCTCAACCGGCCGAAGGCGGCCCTGATTTGGGGGGCCCCGCCGATGTGTGCCTGGTCCCGGGCGGATCGATGGCCCAGGCCGGGGCTTCGCCCCAGGTCTCGGAATAGACCAGCTCCGACAGGGGCCGGCGCCGCACCGGTCCGTGCTGTCCCTCCGGGACCCCCAGGGTGACGGTGGCGGCCAGCACGATGTCATCCGGTATCCCGAGGAGGGGGCGCAACTCGGCCTCCACCGGGGCGTGGAAGTGGGTGATGACCCCGCCGTAACCGAGGGCCCGGGCGGCCAGCAGGAGATTCTGGACGGCCGGATACACCGAGGCCCCCTCGGTCGGGGTGGGAGGTCGGTAGCGGACCAGGCAGGGCAGGATGAGGACCGGGACCGCTTCGAAGTCGGCCACGTAGCGGTCCATGGTGGCGGCCATCCGGGCCTTGGGTGAGCCCGGCGCCGCCCCGCTGCCGCGGTCGTAGCCGTCCCCGGCCGCCTTGGCCGACCAGATGCGCCGTGCCGCCGACCCGATCAGGGCCTTGGCCCGCTGGGCGTTGGGTCCGTCGGTGAGAACCAGGAAACGGAAGGGCTGGCGATTGGATCCACTCGGGGCCCGCGAGGCGGCGAAGAGAATGTCGCGCAGAGCCTCATTCGTCACCGGCTCGGGCCGGTAGCGGCGGATGGCCCGGGTGGTCAGGAGGCCCTCGTACAGACCGACCGGGGCCGGGTCGCTGGTGGCCACCCCAGGAGCATGCCAGGGCCGGCCGGCTCCGTGGCCGGCGGCCCGGCGGGGGAGGAGGCGCGGCCCGGGTTTGCGCGCCCCGCCCGGGTGCGCTCCGATGAGGATGGATCGGGACGGGAGGGATCATGGATCAGCTGGCGGGCAAGGTGGCCGTGGTGACCGGCGGCGCCGGGGGACTGGGAATGGCGATGGCGGCCAGCTTCCTGGCCGAGGGTATGTCGGTCGTGGTGGCCGATGTCGAGGAGACCGCCCTAGCCGCCGCCGCAACCAAGCTGTCCGCCGGCCGAGCCGGCGCCGAGGTCCTGCCGGTCGTCACGGACGTGACCGACCCGGCTTCGGTGGACGCTCTGGCCGAGGCGGCCCGGGCCCGTTTCGGCGCCGTGCACGTCGTATGCAACAACGCCGGCGTCGGGGGTCACTTCGGGCTGGCGTGGGAGATGCCACTGGAGGAGTGGCGCTGGGTCCTGGAGGTCAACCTCTGGGGGGTCATCCACGGCATCCGCAGCTTCATCCCGGCCCTGGTAGCGCAGGGGGAGGGCCATGTCGTCAACACCGCTTCCCTGGCCGGCTGGTCCGGTCCGCCGGCCATGTCGCCCTACGCCGCTTCCAAACACGCCGTGCTGGGCATCAGCGAGTCGCTCCGGGCCGAGTTGGAGTTGAGCGGCACCGGCGTGGGAGTGAGCGTGCTGTGTCCCGGGATGGTCAACTCCGGGATCATGTCCTCGGAGCGCAACTGGCCCAGTCGCCTCGGCGCCGAACCGGTGGTCCCCAGCTCCCCGCTGGTGTCAGGCGTCCAGCAGCTCCTCAAGACCGGGACCACCCAGGGGGACGTGGACCCGCCGACCGTGGCCGAGGCGGTGGTGGAGGGGATCAAGTCGAACCGGTTCGTGCTCTCGACCCATCCCGGCCAGGTGGCTGACGCCGCCCGCAGCCGGCTCAGCCACGCCGAGGCGATTCCAGCCGGCTGAGGTGGTGCCGGCCGGATTTCGGATAGGTCCGGGACTGCCCGCCGATCTGCCCGAGCTGCAGAGGATCGAACGGGAGGCGGGCCTGCTCTTTGCCGAAGTCGGGATGCAGGCCGTGGCCGATGAGGAACCGCCGGCCATCGAGGAACTGGAGTCGTACCGGACCGCCGGCCGCCTCTGGGTGGCCCGGAGTGATGACCAGGCGGTCGGCTACGCCCTGGCCGACACCGTCGACGGCCATGGCCACTTGGCCCAGCTGTCGGTGGCCCCGTCCCATGGGCGGCGGGGTCTCGGCCGGGCGCTCTGCGCCCAGGTGGAGGAGTGGGCTCGAGCCCAGGGCTTGGAGGCGGTCACCCTCACCACCTTTAGCGATCTGGCCTGGAACGGGCCGTACTACCAACGGCTGGGATACCGGAACATGGCCGAGGCCGAGGTCGGCCGTGGCCTCCGGGCGATAGTGGCCGATGAGACCCGACGGGGCCTGTGGCGATGGCCCCGGGGCTGCATGATCAAGCCGCTCTGACCCGATATCCGACTTGACCAAGCTCACGAAGGCAATAAACTCGATTAATTCAGTCGGGATTGTGTACCGGCGTGGTCACAGGGCTGGAGGCCGAGTACCCGATGAACGGATCGATCGTCCTCGGTAGTGCCATCGTGGGCTTGTTGGTCGGCCTCACCGGCGCCGGCGGGGGGGCCCTCATGACCCCGATGCTCATCCTGTTGTTCTCGGTGAAGCCGTCGGCGGCTATCTCCTCGGACCTGGTGGCGGCGGTGGCGATGCGACCGGTCGGGGCGGCCGTCCACTTCCAGCGGGGCACGGTGAATCTCCGCCTGGTCGGCTGGCTGTCGGCCGGGTCGGTCCCGGCCGCCTTCGCCGGGGCGTACCTCCTGCACACCCTGGGTCGCGCCAAGGCGGCCACCCATCGGATAGAGCTCGCCCTCGGGGTGGCCCTGCTGGCCGGGGCGGCCGCCATGATCGCCCGCTACTTCCTGGACCGCCGTAGTGGTAACCGGCGCCTGGGAGTCGTGTCGCAGGTCAGCCTCCGTCCCCTGTCCACCCTCGCCATCGGTGCCGTCGGCGGCCTGGTGGTCGGAATGACCTCGGTGGGAGCCGGGTCGCTGATGATCGTGCTGCTGATGTTCAGCTATCCGGCCCTGGCCGCCAATCAGCTGGTGGGAACCGACCTGGCCCAGGCCATACCGCTGACGGCCTCGGCCGCCCTGGGGGCATTGGTGTTCGGACAGGTGGATCTGCCTCTCACCACCTCCGTCATCGTCGGCAGTGTTCCGGCCGTTCTGGTGGGCTCGCTGCTGTCGTCGCGGGTCAATGATCGTTACCTCCGCCCCGCCATCACCGTGGTCATCCTGGCCTCCGGCCTCAAGTACCTCGGCCTGGGGACCACGGAGCTGGCCTGGGCGGTGGGCGTTGTGCTGGTGGCCATCGGGGCCAACTGGGCTTTCCGGGCCGCCCCTGGCGCCGTCAGCCCAGCCGATCGGTAGCGGCCACGATGGCCTCGTCCATCCCGGGGTCCGAGGTGGAGTGGCCGGCCGTTCCCACCACCGTCAGCTCGGCTCCCGGCCAGGCCTGAGCGAGCTCCCAGGCGTTCCCCAACGGGCTGCCCAGGTCCAGCCGGCCGCTGATTATCACGGCCGGTATCCCTGCGAAGCCTGGCGCCGCCCGGATCAGCTGACCGTCATCGAGCCACAGATCGTGGGCGAAGTAGTTGGCGCAGATGCGGGCCCGGGCCAACCTCAAGGACGGATCGGCAAAGCGACCCGGCCACCGGGCCACCGGGTTCAGGGACGATATGGCCAGGTCCCAGTCCGTCCAGACATCGGCGGCCCGGAGGCGAACGGCCAGGTCCGGATCCTCCATCCGGCGGTGGTAGGCCGCCACCGGGTCCTCCCGCTCCTGCACTTCCAGCCCACTCACAAATCGGGCCCACTCGGCTGGGTAGAGCCGGGCCAGTCCCCCCCGGTACATCCAATCGATTTCCGAACGCCGACCGGTGCCGGGACCCACCAGCACGGCGGCCCGGACCCGGTCGGGATGAAGCTCGGTGTAGGCCAGACCCAGCACCGGGCCCCAGGAGTGGCCGAAGATCATCCAGGCCTCGATGCCCCGATCGGTCCGCAGCGCCTCCATATCCGCCACCAGCTCAGCGGTGGTGTTGTGGGTGAGGTCCACCTCCAGGCCCGCGGCGTGGGGCCGGCTGCGTCCGCAATTGCGCTGGTCCAGGAGCACGATGCGGTACCGCTTCGGGTCGAAGAACCGGCGCGTGCCCGCCGTGCAGCCGGAACCGGGACCGCCGTGGAGAACGACCACGGGGAGGCCGTCGGGGCTACCGCATTCCTCCCAGTAGATGGAGTTGGAGTCCCCGGTCTCCAGGTGCCCCTGGGCGTAGGGCTCGATGGGGGGATAGAGGCCGCCCACGATCAGTCCCCGAATGCCCAGGACACCATGAGGGGAAGTTCCTCCCGCCAGAACGGGTCACCGTGAGTCCCGCCCCGCCCGGTCATGACGACGTCGGATCCGACGTCCCGCAGGGCGGTGGCCCAGCGGGCGGCGTTGGCCAGGAAGAAGGGCTCCCGCGTCCCCGCCACGAAGTAGGCGCGCCGGATCGGTGACGACGTCCCCAACCGGTGGGCGCCGATGATCATGGTGGGCGGAGCCCCGGCCGGCAGATCTCCTCCCCAGGGCGGGATCAGCTGGCCGTCACCGCAGAAGACCACTGCCTCCGGAGACTCGGACGGTATGTAGACCGTGACCGACCGACCGCCGTCATAGTCGAGTGTCTCGGTGACCAACTCTCCCCCGGTGGTTGGCAATGTCGACCTTTCCCTGGCCTGGATACCTCAGGCCAGGGTACCGAGCGCCCCTTGGCCCGGCCGGTCGGCACGTGGCGTGCTCTAGATCTTCAACAGAGCGTTGGCCAGGGGCTCGAGCACGGCCGGGTCCAGCGGCGGCCGGAGGTAGACGATGGCCAGTTCGACCCCCACCTCGCCTAGTGCGGCCGCTTCCTCGGCGCTGGCCTGGGGATCCCCGGTGAAGATGACGTGGCTCGACAGCAGGATTTCCTTCGGATCACGACCGAGGTCGGCGCAGTGCTGATGCAGGATGTCGCGCTTCCGGGCGAAGTCCTCCGGCCTGCCTCCCAGAAAGTTCCAGTGCTGGGCGTACCGGGCCGCGGTGCGTAAGGTCCTCTTCTCCCCGCTGCCGCCGATACAGATAGGCGGGTGGGGCCGCTGGACCGGCTTGGGCTCGTTGCGGGCGTCAGTGAGGTGGTAGTAGCGGCCCTGGAAGTTGGTGGTGTCCTGAGTGAAAAGGCCGAGGATCACCTGGCAGGCCTCCTCGAGGCGGTCGCTGCGCTGGGCCGACGTCCGGTCCGGGCGGTCACCGACGGTGAGGCGGCTGACAGGCGAACCCGGGGTACGCCACCGGTCGCGGCGGGACTAGCCGTAGTGTCGCCCGCTGAGATGACGAGTCATCACGGGTGTTGAGAAGGAATCTGGTCATGAGCGCAGTCGAGTCACGAGCGATCCGGTTCCACCAATTCGGTGAGCCGCTGGATGTTCTGGAAGAGGACCAGACGGAGGTCCCCGACCCGGGTGAGGGCAGAATCCGGGTGGCCGTGGCCGCCACCGGCCTCAACCCGGCCGACTGGGAGCTCTGTCGGGGCTTCATGCCCGGCGCCCTGCCGCGCGGTATCGGTGTCGATGTCTCCGGCAGGGTCGACGCCATCGGCGCCGGCGTCACGGACGTGGCGGTTGGGGACCTGGTGTTCGGCTCCTCCGAATTTGCCGCCCAGCCCAGTGCAGGGGCGGCCGACTTCGCCATCCTGAACCTGTGGTTGGCCGTTCCGCCTGGACTGGATGCCGTTCATGCCGCCGTCCTGCCGATGGTGCTGCAGACGGCGCACTGGACCCTCGACCTGATGAACATCAAGCCGGGGGAGACGGTGCTGATCCACGGGGCGGGAGGAATGGTCGGCTACGCGGCGGCGCAGATAGCTCTCCGGCGTGGCATCCGTGTTATCGCCACCGCCGGGCCGACGTTCGCGGGCGACCTCGAGGGGTTTGGGGCAACAGTCACGCCGTACGGGTCCGGCATGGTCGAGCGGATCCGGTCACTGGCCCAAGGGCCGATCGACCAGGTGCTCGACACGTCGCGCCCGAACGCGGGGGTCATTACCGCGCTCATCGAGATCGCCGGAGACCCGGCCCGGGTCGTGACCGTCAGCAATCACGACGAGGCTCGCCGGGAGGGTGCGCGGGTGAACATTGATGAGCTGATAGCTGCCGGTCGCCTCCCGAGCTCCGACTGCCTGGTCGACTACGCCAGGCTGGCGGCCGCCGGCCAGCTCACCATCCCAGTGGCAAGGACATTCCCCTTGACTGAGTGGCGTTCCGCCGCAGAACTCAGCCTGTCGGGGGCTCCGCACGGAAAGGTCGTGCTGGTTCCGTAGCCGGGGCGCTCGGACGATCCCGCGGACGCGTCATCTGGCCGGGGTGGATTAGGCGATCCCTTACGGGGCTTGGCCAGGACGATGGCCCGGCGGTCGAACCCCGATCCTCGGCCAAGACTTGTCCAGCCCGCCTACCGATTGAAGGCAGCGGCCCCAGCCTTCCAGGTCCGGCCAAGATCGCTTCGGTCAGGAAAGCGGTCGTCGAGCTCGAGTATCACCATTCCGTGAGCCAGGGAGAACAGAGCCTGTGCTCTCCAGGGGTCCCCGGTAGCTAGATAGAAAGGCTGGCCTGCCCACTCCTCGAGGCCAGGGGGAAGCTCCTGACGGGGGAGGGGCCCGGCGGTGGCGAGACGGTAAAGGGCAGGACGGGTCAGAGCCGCTTGGCGGTAAGCCTCGAGGAGACGCCGTACGCCACCACCTCGACTGTCCACTGCGGCGTGGAGGGCCTTGCCCAGCTCCAGCATTCCCTGTTCGATGAGTGCCGCTTCGACGGCCCGCTTGGTCGGAAAGTGCTTGTAGAGCGACGGGGCTTGGATGCCTACATCGGCCGCCAGCCGTCGCATGGTGAGTGCGTCGACGCCTTCGTCCTCCAGGATGCGCCGCGCCGCGGTGACAATGTCGGCCGCCCGGCTCGAGCGAGCGGTGAGCTCAGGGGTTACCGTCACAGCTCGGAGATCGAGAACACCGGGTGCCTGGCGGCGATAGCGGCGATCTCCTCGTCGGTGGACTTCGGACCGACCCCATCGAAAAACACACCGACCTCGGCCTTCCAGCGCTTGAGGTAGGCGCGCAAAACTGGGCCCTTCTCCTCGTTGGTCAACTCGGTAGCCACATAGTGCGTCTTCTTCCGGCCCAGCACGAGGTCAAGCCGGCCGCCGGCAGCGCGCACGTTGCGAACCCACTGAGCCTCCCCCCGGGGCGCCACCAGGTACGTGCCCTCCCCCAGACTGAGCAGGTTGACCGGGGTCTGTCGAGACTCCCCCGTCTTGCGACCCCTCACTTCGAGCACCCGGCTGCCCCAGACGCTCACGCCAAGCCGGGTGGCCCCGGCCACGGCGTTGTTGAACACGTGCTTCGTGAACCACCCCGGCCTGCGGTAGTGGCTTGGCGGCCCTTCTGTGGACATCTAGTTCCTCCTGGCTAACGCTGTTCGCTATTCTAGCTACCGTCGTTAGCCCAGCCAACCGCTATCGACCTTGGCGGGATCGGAGAAGGTCAGTCATGAGCGGGATGGTTGTTGACGGTGAGTCGGCCGATAGGCGGGATATTGTTTCAGGGGCTTTTGGCTTACGCTGAAATGGGCCAGAAATGGCCGTTGACCTGGACTTTTACCCTGTCCATGACGGTCTGCCATTGACCGTCTCAGGCCGCGGTTTCGCGGCCTCCCGCGGCCTGTCGCGGCCTGACACTTGAAAAGCCCATGTCGGAAAACCGCTATACCGTCACTCCTTGTGGTCAGTAGGCGGATCACTCTTTGTGGTCGCTGGCCGGGCGAGGACTGCATTAGGAATCGGGGGCTCGGGATCCGCGACCGTTCGGGTGGATGCCTATACAGTCACCGGCGTGTCAGGAGGGCGGAGGCACCGGAGGGGCGGGCGCGTCACGCCGAGAGGGACGCGGCCGGGCTCGTACCGGCTCGGGCTGCCGGGCGGCTGGCAGGACCCCCAGGCCGAACCTCACCTGCTAGACGAGGTCCGCAGTCAGCTGGCGACGGGTGAGCCCCTGGACCTATTGGCCCAGGCCAGCGGCCTCATCGTGGTCTGCGACGAGCGCAACGTCGATCCTTTCGCCCGGGCTCGGGGCGCAGGTCCTGACCTGCCCTCACTGGAGGTGCTGACGGGCACCTTCGCCGAGGTGGACCGGGTCGAGACGACCGCCCTCCTGGCCTGCCTGGCCGAGCTGGCCGACGAGGAAAGGATCCGCGCCCAGGCCCGCCGAGCCCTGGCGGACCGCCACCACCCTCTGCCGCCCTGGCTCGATCGCCTCGGCGAAGCCACCGTGATCGACACGGCCGAGATGACGCACGTCCTCGGTGACGGGGAGAACGTCATGGTCGGATTGGAGCTGGCCGGGGGACAGCAGCTGACGGCAGTCATGTACATCGACCACAACCTCGGGACCGTTGCCAAGGACGGCTTCGTGGTGGACGGCCCGGTGGCCGGACTGGTCCAGCACATGCGCTCCGCGGCCACGGACCCCGACTTCAGGTGGGCCAGCATCGAGCCCGCCGCCGCCCGGGCCCGGCTGGCCGAGGCAGTCGAGACCGGCGCCATCACCGTGCCCCGGTTCGAGACCGAGACCTGGCCGGCGTGCCGGCCGCTCTTCGAGTGGATCATGCGGCTCCTGCCCGAGGGCGGGACCAGCTACCAGCGACCGGATTGGGACGAGGCGGCCCGACGGAGCCTGGCGCGACGGTTCTTCGCGTCGCCCTTCGGGGCGCCCCTGAAGCGCGCTGCCAGCCGCGACCTTCTTGAATCGGTCCTCTGGTTCGCCACCGACTACGGGCCTGGGGACCCGCTGCGGTGGAGTCCGACCGCCGTCGAGATCCTGCTGCTGGACTGGATCCCCCGCAAGATCATCGCCGAATCCGAGTTACTCTCGGCCGCCCCCGACCTGCTCCGGGCCTTCATCCGCTTCTCACACGCCGAGACCGGCATCCGACCAGGGCTGACCGCGGAGACCCTGGCCGCAGTCGATCGCTTCGAGCCCGAATACCAACAGACGATCCGTTCCCCCCGGCTGCAGGGACCGGCAGCGCTGATGGCCGCGGCTGGGTTCCTGGACCTCCACGGAGGCTGGGTCGACGATGAGGACGAAGCCGCCCCAGACATCGAAGCCATACTGGCCGCCAACCGAACGTTCTCCCTGGCCCTGTTGGCCGATGCCGTCGGCGGCTCCGATGTGCTGGCCAGGCTGGCTGACGAACCGCTCGAGGACGAGGCGTTCTCCTGGGACGGCATCCGTGAAGATATCCGTCCCGCCGTCGACCAGGTCCTTTCCCAATGCGACAGCTTCTGTGACACGTTCCTCGACACGGAGTACCGCACAGTCTGCCGCCGCCTCCTGGCCGGGGCTGCAGGAGGAGATCCTGATCTTTTCCGCGGGACGATCAGTTCCGAGGCGCTGGCAGCCGGTGTCTGCTGGGTCGTGGGCAAGGCGAACGAGCTGTTCACCTCTGGGACCGGCCTGCGCGTGAAGGACGTGATGGCCCACTTCGGGGTCTACCAGGCCAAGGTCACGCCGCGTGCCAAGAAGATGATGCAAGCCATCGGTGTCAAGCCGGACCAGGGTTACGCGGTCATCGACGTGGGCACGCCACGGCTCCTTGTCTCCTCGCGTCGTCGGCGGATCATCGACCGGCGTGACCGACTGACAGCGACCGCAAAGTAGCCCTGAACCGCAGCAATATCATCCGGAGCGTTAGCGCCGGCATTATCGAGCGGTGTGCGGGGGACTTCACCAGCGATTAAACCGTCGCTCGGGGCGGCCGCTGGTCTTCGATGTCGCCTCACGCCGACTCCGGGCGAAAGGTGCTTATGGATCGAGCAGGCTGGCGATAGCGGTCGGCCGGAGCGCTGCTCGCCGACTGGGTCGCGAACCGCAGCCACTGAGCGAGTGGACCTTGAAACTCTACTACCCCAGTAGTAGAGTTAACTCATGCCTCGTGGCAAGCCCTCGCCCAAGATGGCGATCACTGTCGACGCCGCCGTGCACGAACAGGTCGTGGCCGCCGCGGCCGACGAAGGGGTCAGCGTCTCTGCCTGGATGACCGCAGCAGCCCGACGGGCCCTTCTGGTCCGAGACGGACTCAGGGCGGTGACCGAGTGGGAGCAAGAGCATGGGTCGCTCACTGACGCCGAGCGGGAGGCGGCTCAGCGCCGGGTGACCCAGGAGGTCGCCGGCCTGACCCGGGCCCGCTCGGCATGAGCGTGGTCTACGACGCCGGTGTCCTCATTGCCGCCGACCGCAGTGACCGTGCCGTCTGGGCGGACCACCGGGCCCGCCTGGAGCTTGGTCTGGTGCCCGTCACGACCGCTCCCGTCGTCGCTCAAGTCAGCCGACGGCCCCAACAGGCCCAGCTCCGGCGCTTCCTACGAGGGTGTGACGTTCAGCCGTTCCTTGGCGAGGAGGCACATGCCGTTGGGGCGCTGCTAGGCAGGGCCGGGACGGCCGATGTGGTCGATGGTCACCTCGCCATCACAGCGGTGCGGACCGGGTTGAGCGTTCGCACGGCTGACCAGGAGGACCTTGAGCTCCTGTCCGAGCACCTACCCACACCGCTCAGGGTCTTGCCGATCCACGCGTCCTGAGGCGGGGGATCGGCAGTCATAACCACCTGAGCGAAACCGCGGGCGATAGGAGCTGCCCGCGCAGCCTCTGATCCACGCCGGAACCGTCTGATTGAGTATCCACCATCTCGGTAGGTCCACCTTCCTACCGTCACGGCTTCCGATGGCCTGGCTCATGAACCGTCTGCCGACCGCCTCGCGGCCTGGCTTGCGAACGAGGTGCCAGGCCATCGGATCCCTG